>CAYSJH010000038.1:0-9555 GCA_964431315.1 uncultured Bacteroides sp.
GTCCCCTATCATTCGATGGAGTTGATCCCAATATCGGAGAGAATGGCCGCAGCGAATACGAGATTCTCGGCGACATGCGAAAAATGGCGTCGAAGAACCGCATATTTCGTAGCTATATCGGTATGGGCTATTCAGACACGATCACCCCACCGGTGATCTTGCGAAACATTCTGGAAAATCCAGGCTGGTACACTCAGTACACTCCATACCAGGCCGAAATCGCACAGGGACGACTTGAGGCGCTGCTCAACTTCCAAACCGTCGTTTCCGACCTGACGGGAATGGAGATCGCAAACGCGTCGCTACTGGACGAAGGGACAGCGGCCGCGGAGGCGATGTCTACCGGGTGACGAACCTGGATGATGACGGTCCGGGCTCCCTGCGTTACGGAATCCGGACGGCAGGGGGACCGAGGACAATCGTCTTTGCCGTTTCGGGCATCATAAGGCTCCGGTCCGAGCTTGCGGTGGATAAAAATTACATCACCATAGCGGGACAGACCGCTCCGGGCGACGGCATATGCTTACGGGACAACCGGCTGGCGATCGAGGCGGATCACGTGATCGTGCGTTACATCCGTTCCAGGCTGGGCGATGAATCCCGGCAGGAAACCGATGCAATTTCCATCAACCAGGGACACCATGTCATTATGGATCACTGCTCGGCATCCTGGTCCGTCGACGAAGTCTTTTCCTGTTCCACGGGTATGAAAGGCCAGATCGACAGCATCACCGTCCAGTGGTGCATCATTTCCGAGGCGCTCAACAACAGCGTCCACCGCAAGGGCCCCCACGGTTACGGGTCCCTGATACGCGGCTGTTACGGAGCGAAATACACCTATCACCACAACCTCTATGCCCACAATCAGAGCCGCAATCCCCGCCCGGGCAATTACAATTATAACAACCATAAGAGAGACCCGCTCGGGCTCCAGTTTGATTTCCGCAACAATGTCATGTATAACTGGGGGGGCGACCGGCCGGGCTATGATGCCGACGCAGAAAGCGTATGCCGTTACAATTACGTCGGCAATTACGGCAAGCCGGGACCGGACTCAAAACCCAGGGGATGGGCCTACAGTGCGGACTGTAAATACTTCAAGGCTTATTACAGCGGCAATTATTTTTACGGCAGCATCCCTGCCGATCCCTGGAGCCTCGTCAATTTCCAGGGCAAATGGTCGGATGCGGAGTTAAAGGCATACAAACAGGACGTTCCATTTTCAACCGGTCCCATGTCGACCGAATCCGCCCTGGATGCCTTCACCCATGTGCTGGCCTATGCCGGGGCATCCCTGGTGCGTGACGTGGTGGATGAACGCATCGTCCGTGATGTGAAAAACGGTACCGGTTCCATCATCGACAGCCAGGCCCAGGTTGGGGGCTGGCCGGCCTGCAACGGTTTGCCCGCCCCGGCAGATGGCGACCTGGACGGCATGCCCGATGCATGGGAAAAACAGCACGGGCTGGACCCGGATAACCCCGGCGATCGCAACGGCGACCCCGACAGGGACGGGTATACCAACCTGGAAGAGTACCTCAATGAACTTGCCGGCTCATTCCAGTTGTGATACCAGATCAACAAACACCCCGGCTTAAAGTGAATTTTGCCAGAATCAGCATACCGGTTTATCTGGCTTTTCTATTTTTCCTGCCGGGAAAGGAACTGCACGCACAGGAACCGAAAGCACAGGAACCGAAAGCACAGGAACTGAGCTCCCAGGTACTGGAAACTCATCAAACGAACACCCGGGCCATAATTTCCGGCTACGCCGAGCTGGGCTCGACCCAGGTGTCGGAAGGAGTTTATATAAGATCGGCAGCCCTGGGATCCTGCCGGTTTGGAAAGTACCGGGCAGAGGCCGGGATACAGCTCGATCTGAAAAGCAATAACGGGGATGTATTATCCGGGTACAGCTTCAGGGCCTCCAGGCAGATGCTGATCCGGGAGTTCCCGTTCGGGATACAGGCATTTTATTTTGGGACAAGCTTTTCCGGTGTGTTGCGCGAAAGCAACTGGGGATTGCTGCTCGATATGCAGCGAAGGCATTTTGCAGTAAGCGCCGGAACTAATTTCAGGACCTATGCCTTTACCCGGGAGGCGGTGGACCAGTACGGGCTGGACGGAGGGACCAGGATCAGGGAGAATTTCAACCTGATGTATTCATTCAGCTGCCAGCTGAAACCGGTGGAGCATCCATGGAACATTGGCCTGACCATGACCAACATCGACCATTTTATCATAAACCAGGAAACCAATCCCTGTTTTAACCTGCATGGCCGGTATGTGGTAAGTCCCCCCCTGGAACTGTTCGCCGAAACCTGGTTTCAACGGGCAGGTGCACTGAGCCTGAGTGTCAATTATTTTGGATTTTTCTTCAGAGCAGGAATCGTATGGGACATCCGATGAAAATACCGGGAGCCCTGCTCCTTTCGCTGTCTCTGTCCCTGGCTTTTACGGCCTGCGAAGAACTCGATTTCACGGGAATGTTCCTGTCGGACCAGACCGCGAATCAGCGTTTTAAACAATCCATGGAATGGAACCGGATGCATCCCTTCCGCGAAATCTCCGTACCCTCCGATGATTATTTCATCCTGAGCATGGGAGACAGTCATTCGGGGGGAACAGAGAACCTTGACACCTTTATAAACCGTGGCAGGATCCTGAAAGCCACCGCACTTGTTATGGTTGGTGACCTGACCACCGGGCACGCGGAGGATTATGCAGTGTTTCAGCAGCATCTGCCCCCGCAGGATACAATTCCTTCGTTCCTTTTAGTGGGAAACCACGAGCTTTATTTTGACGGCTGGGAACAGTTCTATTCCCGGTTCGGATCATCGACGTACCTGTTCACCATAAAAACACCGGCGGCAACGGACCTTTACATCTGCCTGGATTCAGGCGGAGGCACCCTGGGCAGTGAACAGATGGACTGGCTGAAAGGCATACTGGCGGACCTTCGCCCGGATTACCGCCACTGCGTCGTGTTCACGCATAATAACCTGTTCCGTCCCAGGCACACCGTAAGCACCAACCCTCCTGTTGAGGAGCTGCATGTCCTGGTTGAATTATTCACCATACACCGGGTGGATCTGGTCATAACCGGGCACGATCATAAGAAGGACGTCCAATGGTTTGGAAATACGGCCTACATCACGATGGATGCCCTGATGGATGGACTGAGCTATGCAGGCTATCTCCAGTTGCATTTCAATAACGGACAGGTTGACTACACGTTTATTAACCTGTAAATTCCATAATTCTAAATTAACCCCCTCAATAATATGTAAAACTCCTCCTTCCCTTGCCGTTAATAAACCTTTAAGTTTTTTTAACAGTTGACCATAAATACCTAAAAAACAGGCATTTACAGACCATTTCCCGTCATCTTCAACTCCCGGGCGCCAGCCTGGCTATTTTAAAATCGTAATTCCTATTATATTTTTGTCAACCGTACTTTTATTCATTCAAAAATTTAGGAGGATTTTTTTATGTATACCTGTGCGCACCTTCGCAGAAATTTTCTGCTTCCCATTGCGGTCTTTTTATTCCTCAGCGCCGGTGTCCGGGCCGCTGACGGTGTAAGATTGTACACCCCGTACACCAGGATTTCGGTGCCCCCGGGGGAGTCGATTGATTATTCCATCGATGTTAAAAATGACGGGAGCGAGTTAAAAAATGTCGATCTGGCGGTAACCGGACTGCCGCGCGGCTGGAATTCCACCTTGAAAGCGGGTGGCTACCTCATCAGCCAGATCTCGATCCTTCCAGGGGAGAGAAAAACAGTTTCACTCAAGGTGGAAGTGCCCCTGAAGGTGAATAAGGGCAATCATACGTTCAGCGTTGTTGCCGGGAATTTTGACCGTCTCCCGCTGGTGGTTAACGTGTCGGAACAGGGCACCTTTAAAACGGAATTCACCTGCGACCAGATCAACATGGAGGGGAATTCCAAATCAAACTTCACCTTCACCACGAAACTGTCGAACCGGACCGGCGAAAAGCAAATGTATTCACTGCGGGCGGCTGCACCCAGGGGATGGACCGTGGTTTTCAAACCCAACTACAAGCAGGCGACCGCGGTTGAGGTAGAGCCCGATAATACAGCCAGTATGTCCATTGAAATTCAACCTCCGTACAATGTTGGGGCCGGTACCTTTAAGATCCCTGTGCAGGCCGCGAACAATTCCACCGCTGCGGCACTGGACCTGGAAGTGGTGATCACGGGATCTTATGAAATGGAACTTTCAACCCCGACCGGCCTGCTGAGCATGGATGTCACCGCGGGAAAAGATAAGAGGGTCGAGCTGCTGGTCACTAACACCGGTTCGGGTGAGCTGAAGAATGTGGTTTTCAGGGCATCCAAACCCAGGGACTGGGATGTGAAGTTCAGTCCCGATACCATCCCCCGCCTAGAGCCGGGAGGCAATGCACAGGTTTTTGCCACAATAACAGCCGAAGAAAAAGCCATACCGGGGGACTATGCAACGACCATTACCGCCCAGACCCCCGAAGTGTCTACATCGGCCGCGTTCCGGGTGTCCGTGAAAACGCCGCTGCTATGGGGATGGCTGGGTATCTTTATCATTGTTGGAACACTCACCGTAATTTATATTCTGTTCCGGAAATACGGAAGGAGGTAAGTTGTGGAAAAGGTTATAGAGATATCCGGCCTGACCAAAAGGTATGGGACGCATACTGTCGTGGATAACCTGGATCTGTCCATCGCGAAGGGTGAAATTTTCGGTCTGCTGGGCCCGAACGGCGCCGGGAAATCCACCACGATCCTCATGCTGCTGGGACTGTCGGAGCCCGATGCGGGGACTGCCAGGGTATGTGGGCTGGATCCCTTCCGGCACCCGATAAAGGTCAAGAAGAAAGTTGGGTACCTGCCGGAAGACGTTGGTTTTTATGACGACTACACGGGACTCAATAACCTTTTATACACGGCCCGGCTGAACGACATCCCGAAGGAAGAGGGGGAACGGAGGGCAGGCCAGCTGCTTAAAAGGGTGGGACTGACCGAAGAGAAGGATAAAAAGGCCGGGGAGTACTCACGCGGCATGCGCCAGCGGCTTGGACTGGCCGATGTGCTTATGAAGAACCCGGAAGTGATCATCCTTGATGAACCGACCCTGGGCATTGACCCGGCAGGCGTCAGGGAGTTCCTTGAAGGCATCGTACAGCTAAGCCGGGAGGAAGGGATTACCGTTCTTTTGTCTTCCCATCTCCTGCACCAGGTTCAGCAGGTATGCGACCGGGTCGGCATTTTTGTCAAAGGCAAACTGCTTGCCGAAGGCAACATCAATACCCTGGCAAGCCAGTTGTTCCCGGCCGAAAAGGGGAAAAAGAAGAAGTACGGGTTGGAGGACATCTATAATCACTATTTCCAGGGAGGAGGTAACAACCATGAATAACAAACCTTACCGTGACACAATTTCCCTGCGCCCGTTCTGGTCCATGGTGCAGAAAGAGATCACCGACCACGTGAGGAGCTGGCGGTTCCTGATTCTCCTGGGCATCATCGTTCTTACCTGCATCGGCTCGCTTTATTCCTCGCTTTCAAGCATGATGAAATCAGGTGGCGCCAGTAACGGGGAAAATGCCTTCTTTTTCCTGAATCTATTCACCCTGTCGGACGGAACCCTGCCCTCCTTCTTTGTATTTGTTGCCTTCCTGGGTCCCCTGCTCGGGATCAGCCTGGGATTTGATGCCATCAATTCGGAACAGAGCAAGGGAACCCTGAGCCGCATCCTGGCCCAGCCCATCCCCCGGGATTATGTGCTCAATGCAAAATTCGTAGCGGGTGTGATCGTGGCAGCCGTCATGTTTTTTACACTAGCCTTCCTGGTGCTGGGAACGGGATTGATCGTTCTTGGGAGTCCCCCTACCCCCGAAGAGTTCCTGCGCATCATTTTTTACACCCTGCTGAGCGTCGTATACGTCTCATTCTGGCTGAACCTTTCAATCCTGTTTTCAGTGCGTATGAAACAACCGGCCACCTCCGCCCTGTCAGGACTGGCCGTCTGGCTGTTCTTTACCGTATTCTATCCCCTGATCATAAACGTCATCCTGAAAAGTATCCAGCCGTCTCAATTTGCACCACCGGCAGCCCTCTATCTTTACGAGAAATTCAGGTTCAGCCTGGTCCAGATCATTCCCAACGAATTATTCAGCGAAATCACTTCGGCGCTCTTAATGCCCGGTGTGCGAAGCCTGGGACCCCTGACCATGGAGCAGCTGCACGGCGCCATTCCCGGTCCCCTGCCGGTCGGCCAGAGCCTGCTGATCGTCTGGCCCCAGCTTACCGGCCTGATCGCCCTGACACTTCTCTGCTTCGTGCTCTCGTACCTTTCATTTATGAGAAGGGAGATACGCTCAAGGTAATTCCCGCAGCTTCACAACAGGTCCTGCCGGCAACTTCATTAAATTGCTGCGCAGATAAAAGCTTAAGGAAGATCATATCACGAGGTCAATTTTTTATTAATTTAAAGGGATGAAACTTCATGTCTTATGCATCTGTGCCTGCCTGCTGAGCGGGCTCCGGCTCCCGGCCCAGCAGCCTGAGGGACTGTTCCTTGAAAGGATCTTTGAACCGAAAGAAAAAGCCTTCACAATCCTTAAACCGTCCGGCTGGCAGGTGGAAGGGGGGATTGTCCGCTGGGACCCCCTCACTTCCGGCGGTGCGGCAAACGCCATCGAGGCCAAGATCGATTTTACCCTTAAGATGGATGGGAAGGGAACGGTCATGATCCACTGGCTCCCGGACATCTATTACGTCGATCTCAGCGGGTCTTACGTTGCAGGGATGTACCCCGAAGGCAGCACCTACAACGGGATGCCGGTCCTGCATAAAATGAATGCACTGGATTTCCTGGGACAATACCTGGTACCGACGGTACACAGGGATGCCGTTAACTTCAGGGTTCTTTCATCCAAAGCTCTCCCGGAGGTTGAAAAGCTGTGCTACAACCTGGATGGAATGAAGCAGATGGGTAACCGGTATTCATCCGCCCTGATAGATTATACCTACGATGAAAACGGGGTAAGGTATAAAGAGAGGGCCTTTTGCATTTTACAGGACATGGGACCGTACACCGCAGGCATGTGGAAGAACCGGAGCACCGTTATTATCCGCACCCCGGAAAGCGCCTTCAGCACATGGGAGCCCGTGTTCCAGGAGATCGGTGCCTCCGTGGTGCTGAACCCGGAATGGGTCACGACCGAACTCCAGGGCCAGCAGCAGAGGGGCAATACCATGATCCGGACCATGCAGGACATCGCGCGTATCGGTGAGGAGATCCAGAAGGGGCATGCCGAAACCAACTCAAAGATCAATCACCAGGCCTACCTGAACCTGACCGCCCAGGAGGATTATGTCAATCCCTATACCCAGGAGGTGGAGACCGGATCAAACCAGTGGGATTACAGGTGGGTGGACGACAGGGGCAACGTAATCTATACCGACCGTGAAAATTACGATCCCAACCTTGATGTTCACCTGCATATGGATGGTTTCAAGCGAAGTCGCGTGAAAAAATGATAGCTGCCGGAAAACCTTTCCCGCACAGCCATAACAGGTGGGCGATCGTTTTGATCATCAGATGCTCTTGTTTTCGTCATCGGTACCATGTGATCAAGAGATAAAAAACGTGGCAGTCATTTTTTCGATTTTTAAGAAGTCACAACCCTGTGGCTATTTCTTAATGTCGTGATCTATGAAATATCTGCCTCTCTTTTGAAAAAATTCTATATCATTAAATATAAGGCAATTAGGCTATATTGATTGAAAGGTTTAAAGAGCAGGGAAGTCACATAATCATAGAAAGTCACAACCCTGTAACTTCCTGTTTTCGCGAGATGGATACCCTGGCTGGTTTTCATAGGATCCTGTCCGAGGGCTCTTGCTTATCTGTTCTCTCACCGTTCCGCTCTGATTGCTTCTTTCTCCGGAAAATCATGACGGCAAGATAGCGGGACACCCAAAAACGTTATATTCGAAGACCTGTATCGCTGATTGGCTTTACTTTTAAAAACCACTCGGAAAGGGGTGACGAAAACAGGAAGCTTAAGGAAGATCATTTCACCAGGTCAATTTTTTATTAATTTAAAGGGATGAATATTTCTGAATTTGCCGGAAAACCTTACCCGCACAGCCATAACAGGTGGGCGATCGTTTTGATCATCAGTGTCTTTGTCTCCCTGTTCATGGTGATCTTTCAGCCCTTCGGCCTGCAGCAGCTCGAAATCGCCCATAAATTCCTTCTCCTGACGGGTTACGGGCTGGTTACCTTTCTGATGCTGCTCCTGGATCTGATCCTCCTGCCACTAATTTTTCCCGGGATATTCAATGAAGACAGATGGACCGTCCTGGATGAAGCCCTGTTTTTAACCTGGATCGTCCTGACTATTGCCGCAGGTAATTACGTGTATTCCGTTCTTGTTTCCATCGGTGCATGGGTCGGGGTACAGGGATTCTTCATCTTTACCGGTTTTACCCTGGCCATAGCCATCCTCCCCATCATCGGGGGCATTATGATTTCTCATAACCGCCTGCTAAAGCAAAACCTGGCCGCAGCGCAGGAAATCAACCGGATGATCGAAGGAAAGATCGCAGACCGGAAATCTTCAACGACACTAGATGACATACTGGTGATAACTTCGGAAAACCGGAACCAGAAAATCGAGACCGCGGCATCCGGCCTGATCTGCCTGGAGTCGGTGGGGAACTATATTAATGCCTTTTACCTTGAGGAGGGAAAGATTGTGCGGTCGATGCTGCGCAACACCATGAAGGAAATCGAACTCCAGGTGCAAAATGCAGGCGACCTCTTCAAATGCCACCGGGCCTTTATCGTCAACCTGCGATACGTGGAAAAGGTGAAAGGGAACTCACAGGGTTACCGCCTTGAGATGAAATACCTCGACAGGGAGGTCCCGGTGGCAAGAAATTATTCGAAATCATTCAGGGAAGCCATCGGAAGGAAGGCCTGATCCTTTCCTTTTATCCCGGGCAATCATGCATTTCATCCCGGAAGATCATGCATTTTATCCCGGCAGCCTGCAATCCATCATTCCGGCGGGCATTCTGTCCCACATTTAACCGCAACCAATAACGGAATCCCAATCTTGCATTGTCAATTTTAACTTAAAACAACGCATCATGAAAAAAACATGGATTCTTATTACGGCCGCGGTTCTGCTTTTAGTGGGACTGATCCTGCAGTTCACCATCGGCAACAAGTTCAGTGCAGGGGATTTTGCTTTTAATTATTTCGCTGCGGGGGATTTTGCCTGCGGGGTATTTGCCGCCGGAAAATTTTCCCTCGGTATCTTCTCCATCGGCATCTTTTCCATAGGGGTATTCTCCATTGGAATATTCAACATCGGGTTGTACGCCATCGGGCTTTTCATCCTGGGTTGGAAAAAGACCTTCCCGAAATGGTTTGATTACCTTAAACAGGAGCAAAAGGCCTGAGTAACCGGTCGGTCCCGCATCAGGTATCTCCCGGACAACCCCGCATCAGGCATCTCCCGGGCAATCCGGATATCTACGCG
>CAYSJH010000038.1:9655-20746 GCA_964431315.1 uncultured Bacteroides sp.
ATCTCCCGGACAACCCCGCATCAGGCATCTCCCGGGCAATCCGGATATCTACGCGTGCACGAGGTTAAAGGGGGCATAATTGACCCCCTCTGTTTGTTGCCGAATGCTGTTATATTTATATTTTTACCCACTGTACCCTGTACCGGAATTGTGATAAAAATTCGTATGATGAAACTGATCCGTAAACCAGAACATCTGAAACGGTGGAAACCCTTCACGGTAATAAATATTACTGCCCTGGTGCTGTTCTCTGTTACGCTTGTGCAGACTTCAGTTGCCCGGGAGGCGCCCTTCAGCCGGGGTGTCAACCTGACCAACTGGTTCCAGGTCGGAAGCCCCGGGGAAATTCAGTTTACCAAATATACCCACCAGGATTTTGAGAATATCGCGAGCCTGGGATGTGATGTGATCAGGCTGCCGATAAACCTGCACTTCATGACCGGCGGTGCGCCTGATTATAACCTGGATCCTTTATTCCTGGATTTCCTGGACGATGCCGTCGGCTGGGCCGAAGACCTGGGCCTTCATCTCATTCTTGACAACCATACCTTCGATGTCAACAGCAATACCGATCCGGCTGTCGGCACGATCCTCGAAAAGGTATGGACTCAGATGGCCATGCATTACCGGGATGCTTACGGCAAGCTTTATTATGAGGTCCTGAATGAGCCACACGGGATTGATGATAATACCTGGAATACGATCCAGCAGGGAGTGATCGATGCCATCCGAAAGGTGGACAGCACCCATACGATTATCGTGGGAGGGGCCGGCTGGAATTCCTATAATAACCTGTCCGCCATTCCGGCATACGCCGATACCAACCTGATCTATACCTTCCATTTTTATGACCCTTTTCTTTTCACGCACCAGGGCGCAGGCTGGGTAACCCCCTCTATGGAACCCCTGTCGGGTGTTCCGTATCCCTACCATGCCGACAGCATGCCCGCTCTTCCTGCCTCGCTTGTGGGCACATGGGTGGGGAGCGCATACAATGATTACCGCAATACCGGCAATGATGAGAAAGTAAAGGAGTTGCTTGACATAGCCATATCTTTCAGCAATGAGCGGCAGGTCCCCATTTATTGCGGAGAACTGGGAGTTTACATTCCCAACAGTGAAAACGATGACCGGGTCAGGTGGTACAAACTGGTGACCCGTTACCTCACCGATAACGGGGTGGCATGGACCATGTGGGACTACCACGGGGGATTCGGGATATTCAGGGAAGGGGGAAACGGACTGTTCCGGCACGACCTGAACCTGCCCCTGCTTGAGGCAGTGGGATTGAATACCCCGGAACAGACTGAATTTGAATTAAAACCTGACAGTACGGGATTCCTGATCTACAGCGACTACATCGGGCCCGGTATAGTTGGATCAAGTTATGGCCAGGGGACCAGATTTTTTTTTTCGAGAGACCGTCCCAACAATGACAAATATTGCATTCGCTGGAAAGGGCCGGGACAATACGAGATAATCGGCTTTGATTTCATGCCGGATAAGGATCTGTCCATGCTGGTTGACAGCGGCTATGCCCTGGATTTAATGGCAAGGGGACACCTCCCTGGCACAAGCTTCGATATGAGGTTCCTGGATACCGATGCCGGAACTGCAGACCATCCGTGGAGAATCAGCACAAGAATAGACGGCACCAGCATGACTATGGATGGCAGATGGCACCATCTTCATATTCCCCTTTCGGAATTCTGGGAATCGGGGGCCTGGGAAAGCGGGACCTGGTACAACCAGGAGGGTAAATTTGACTGGAAGGCCGTGGACCGCTTTGAAATTGTATCGGAGAGCGGGGGACTCGACAGCGCATCCCTTTGGTTCGATAACATTATGATCACGAACCTGGATACAGCCCGGGTTCTCGATAACTCGGTGTTTTCAGATACCCTTGTTCGGTTTGACACCCTGGTGCTGTTTGACATTGATGTGCACATTGATTCTGTGGTACATGCAGATACAATAGTGGCACAGGACAGTATTGTCCTTACCGATGTGATCATCTATACAGACACGATCACCTGTACAGACAGTATCCGGTATAAGGATATCATAACTTTCTTCAGCAGCCAGAGGTTTGGCGACACGATCAGCTATGCGGATACTGTCAGGCATACTGATACCATCCACCGGGTTGATACCCTGTGGCATGCTGCCGACACCGTTTCCTCGGCAATCCCAATAGATCCTGCAGGTGATGATCCTGTCGTCATTTATCCCAACCCGGTCCGATCGGAACTATACATTTTAAGCCGGCGATCAGACCGTCTCACACTGGAGTTATTTGACTTCTCCGGCCGCAGGCTGAGGCAGCAGGATTTCACCGGCCGGATGGAACTTGAAATGGAAAGCCTGCCGGAAGGAATGTATATTCTGAATCTGGCTGACCGGACAGGATACAGCCGGCAGTTCATGATCCTGAAACAATAGGAAACCCGGATCATGGAAAGCCCGTTCCGGACAAGAAACCCTGCCTAATGTTCCTGCTGGTCCAGGTAAGCCAGAACAAAGACCAGGGGGGCATTCCAGTTGATGCAGATCTCGTTTGATGCATAACTGGCGGCATGGTCGATGTAAGCTTTTGCCTCAAGGGTGTCCGGGTACGAGACCCCCGCTCGGGCAAGGTTTTCCCTGTCCTGCATGTCACCGTTCGGACCTCCCGCGACATACCCGGGGAAGGTTTCCTCGTTATCATCGGCCATCAGCAGGCGGTGATGGAAATTGCCCGACGAGAGTGTCCCCTGCCCGGAAACAAAACAGTATCCCGTCGCATTCCTCCCGAAGATGTAGTCCGTGAACATCGCCGCGGCATCGAGGTATTTTTTGTCCCCCGTGATGTGGTGGGCGAAGATTTCGACGATCGCCGTGTTCAGGACATCGCTGTTTGATCCCCACTCAAAATGGGATACCGGGATGCCATAGGGATTTGTCCGGGCAGTTTGGAGAAGCTCACCGGCCAGGCGGATGATGCCGTCCTGCACGTCCTTCCTGTCCCCCTCATCCAGCAGATCGCTCATGCACAGGGAATAATAACCGATGTTGTCAACGTAGTTCCGCCAGCTCTCGGTCAGCCTGAAACGGATATTCCCCAGGTCGGGCTTTATGGCATCGTAATATTCCGTTTCCCCCGTGGTGCAAAACAATTCCGCCGCCGCCCAGAAGAACTCTTCCTTTAAAATGCGGTCCCCGTACTCCCCTGTCCCCACCCCCGGCGGATTGGAAAAATACCGGTCGGGGTGATCCACTGCCCACCTATAGGCTTTTTCGGCAGCATCAAGGCAGCGCTGCGAAAAACCGGGATCAAGCTCCCGGTAAAGCCGGGAAGCCTGGGCCAGCATGGCCGCGAAATCAAGGCTTGCCGCCGTTGATTTGCCGATGATGTAACGTTTTGCCGGGGTTTTGTCGGGCATCGTGACCCCGTCATGCCACAGCGCCGTGAGCTTGTGGAATACGCCCCCATCATCATCCTGCATGGTGAGCACCCAGTTAAACTCGTAGCGCAATTCATCCAGCAGGTCATTGGTGCCGTTGCCGGCCTCGGGGATATCCAGGGTCCCGTCTTCATACACCTGCGGCAGCATTTCATACAGGGCCAGCAATGTCCCGGTCGAGATGGATGCATTTACGATGTACTTCCCGTAATCGCCCGCATCGTACCATCCGCCGGGGGAAGACCGGAATCCCCCCATGTGTCCCGTCGATTCGTGGTAATAACAGGTGTCGTCCGGGTGGCCTCCCCTGCGGCTGAATTTGCCCAGGTATTTTTCATCCATGTCCATCGAAGCCCGCATGAAGAAGAACGTTTCCATGGCGTCGACAGCCGCACGCCGGTAAACCTGCCCAGAAATGCTGAAGGGGTAGGATTTGCCCGTGCCGGGTACATAAATGCGGTAGGTCCCCTCCCTGCTGAATTCCGGGAAGCTGCCGGATTTCAGGTATTCCCCTGATGGTCCCCATTTCCCTTCATCCGAAAGCTTCCCCCTGAAAACGACCCTGCCTTTATCGTTGACCAGCTGAAAGTCTTCGGCCAGGCTGCCGGCAACCGTGAAATTTTTTTCCAGGGAAGGAAAGTACCCGTCCTGGTTGATCCTGATAAGACCGGTAACAGCGGCCCCGGAGATCTCCTTTTCCACTTTGCTCTGCCCGCAGCCGGCGATCAGCGCTCCCGCAAGAGTGATCAAGAGTGTCGTGTATATTTTCATGAATGGTTGGTTTATGGATAACAAATATACCATTTTCCTCCTGCAGTAAGCCGGATCCGGGTAACGGGAGCTGTCCACGGGAATGAAAAGGCCCCGGATAGTTTCTTATCTTTGGATAATAAACCCTCATTATGAAAACCCGCATACTTCTTCCTTTACTGATCCTGCCGCTTATCCATGGATGCAAACCGGGACACAGTGCAGGTCATGGCCGCGCATCCGCTGAATCCCTTGAACCCCTGACCTTTACGAGCGAACCAGCGCCGGAATGGACCGCCCTGATGGAACGGACCTCGGGCTGGTTCGGTGGGGACGGGATATTCAGCATACCCCTTGACGGGAAGGAAGAGCAAGGGGTTGACGGTAAGAAGACCCTTTTTATTTTCAGCGACACCTACATCGGGGAAGTGGAGAATAACATACCGCAGCCCGGGAACGTGATGGTGAACAATTCCGTTGCCTGGATGACCGGCTGTGAGCCCCGCCCGGATGCGATTTCCTTTGAATATAATACAAACGGGAAGGGGGAACCCGTATCCTATTTTATCCCCGATAATGAAGCTTCCGCACCGGGGGAATACTTCTGGCTGGGGGACGGGTTCATAAACCAGGAAAAGGACAATGCCCTGTATATCTTCGCCTACCATGTGCATAAAACGGGTCCCGGTGTATTCGACTTTGAAGCGACCAACGTTGCCCTGTTGAAGATCAAGGATCCGACCCCCGAAGGCATCAAATCCTACCAACAGTTTGCAACGGGACTGGGCTACGTGCACCCCGAACAAGGCAGGGTGTACTTCGGTAGCGGGGTATTTGTCAATACCAGGAAAGCCAAAGCTCCCGATCCGGACGGGTACGTCTACATCTACGGCATCATGGAGGGGAGAAAGTCCCTCATCGCAGCCAGGGTCAGGCCCGCAAAGATTGAAGAGTTTGATGCATGGACTTTCTGGAACGGGCAGGAATGGGTCAAAAAAAAGGAAGAAGCCGCATCCATCACCGATGGCGTCTCGAACGAGCTCAGCGTTACCCCCACGGGGGACGGGAGGTACCTGCTTACCTTCACGGTGCTGGGACTCTCAGATAAGGTGGGCATCCAGGTGGGGGAAAGCCCGGTCGGTCCCTTCGGGGAGATCCACGAGGTGTACACCTGTCCCGAATACGCCGAGAAGGGCCTGCTGCCCTACAACGCCAAGGCACATTACCACCTTTCCAGGCCGGGAGAACTGCTGGTGAGCTACAATACCATAACCTTCAATTTCTGGGAGGACATCCAGAAAGACGCCACCATCTACCACCCGAGGTTCATATGGTTGAAGTACAGGTAAGTCGCCGGATCTACATAGTCAGCATGGAGCTATGACGGATACCCTCAATTCACGGTAATTTCCTTTGTCCACGTTGTATCGGTGGCACCGTTTTCATATACAAATATTTCGGTCTTTACATACCCGCCTGGAAATAAAATTGTTGAAGTAAATGACATTAATATCGGGATGAAAGAAGATCAATTGGATGCGAGGTGCCTTCCGAATACATTAACCGGACATTGACCCGGTATTAACCCGGGAATGGGAAATATCCGTTAAATTTGATACAGGCAATTGCTGATCACCGTTTTCACCATGGCATTATGAAGATCTTCGGCATCTATTACAGGATCGTTGCTCGCAACAAGATCTTTTTCCTTATTTCCACAGGGGGATTTTCCATCAGCCTGGCCATTGTCATCCTGCTGCTGGCCTTCATCCGGTCCGAGAAACAGTATGACCGCTCCATACCGGACCTGGACCAGGTCTACCGGGTCATCCATACGAAAAATGCGGCTTTTGTCCCGGAACAGGCCAGGGAAAGGATCGAGTCCGATTTTCCCCAGGTGCTGGCCGCCACCAATGTGATCATCAGCGAGGAGCCGGTCCTCTGGAAAAACCAGAACTTCAACGTCCGGGTCGTAAATACAGATGACAGTTTTTTCAAAGTTTTCTCAACCTCGTTTACCGGGGGGATCCGGGAGGATATCTTTGCGGACCCATACCGGGCCGTTCTGACGGAAAGCTGTGCCAGGAAGGTCTTCGGTGATGAAAACCCGGTAGGACAGATCCTGAATGTTTCCCATAGGGTTGATGTACAGGTTGCAGCCATTATCCGGGACCTGCCGGTAAAGAGCTCGCTGAAGGGCGAGATGTTTTGCTCAACTGACCTGAAAATCCGTTACAGCCGATCCTCGAATGACCGGCAGGATGTTTACCTGTACAAAATGTTACTGAAACTGAGCCCGGACAGCAGACCCGGGGAACTGCAAAAAAAAATATCGGAGACCATAGACCGCTATGATATGGACTGGCTGGAGGGTGAATATTCGCTTCAACCCTTTAAAGAAGTTTATTTCGACACCAGCATCCCTCATGATGACCTCGCCCATGCCAATGTAAAACTGATCAGGCTGTTAAGCTGGCTTGCCCTGGTTATCCTTTTTCTCGCCGTGTTCAATTACATCAACCTGACGATTGCCCAGAGCACCGGGCGGCTGCATGAACTGGGCGTCAGGCAGGTATTCGGGGCGGACCGGTTCCATCTGGTTGCACAATTCCTGCGGGAAGCATTTTACCAGGTATTACTGGCACTTATTTTTTCTCTTGTCCTGACCATCTTATTCAAACCTTTACTAAGCGGGATCCTTGGAAAAGACATCCGGGTCTCCCACTTATTGCATGAACCCGGAACCCTGTTATTGATAACAGCCGGTATCGGGGGCATTACCCTCCTTTCCGGTTTCTATCCGGCTCTGGCCATCCTGAAGCTGCAGCCAAGGCTCATGCTCCTGAAACAGGTGGTCAGCATCCGGGAATCTTTTGATATTCGCAGATTCCTTACCATCATCCAGTTCACGGCAATGGTCACCCTGATCATCTGCCTGGTTACACTGGTAAAGCAGGTGCATTATGTCCTGAGCAAAGATCTCGGGTATAATACCGAACTCCTGGTAAGGATACCGGTGCACTGGCGGATCAAGCCCTATGTACCCGTTCTTCTCGACGAGATATCGAAACTGGCCGGCGTAAAGAGTGCCTGCGCCACACACGGCACCCCGGGCGCCATCTATAACTATTCTAGTTCAGACGGTGTGGAAGCCTCGGAGATTGCTTCCGATTACCGGTTTATACAGACCTTTCAACTGGATCTCCTGTACGGCAGGAATATGCGTGAGGGTGAAGAGGCCGGTGTCTGCCTGATCAACAAAAAAATGCTTGAGGACCTCGGCGGGTGGGATTCGATAGAAAACAGGAAAATATTCGGTAGCCAGGTGATCGGGGTCATCGGTGATTTTCACTTCAAGGACCTTTACGAGCCCATTGGAAACCTGCAGGTCCGGAATGAAAATGATGTTTCACACCTGAATGTGAGGTTCTTTCCCGGAAATGTATCGGGTTGCCTGGCAGACATACGGGAGATCTTCGAAAAGAATGCGCCTGGTTTTGCCTTCTCTTACGAGTTTTACGATGACTGGCTCGGATCGCATTACCTGCAGGAAGAAAAGCGTGCCCGGGCCATCCGCCTGCTTTCCATCATAGCGGTGATCCTGTCCTGCATGGGACTGTTCGGCATGGCTGAGTTCAGCACACGGAACCGGACCCGGGAAATCGGGATCCGTAAAGTCAACGGTGCCACAACGGGGAATATCCTGCTCCTGCTCAACGTGGATTTCCTTAAATACGTGGTCCTGGGGATCCTTCTCGGGATCCCGGCAGGCTGGTATTTCATGCACCGCTGGCTGGCAGGTTTTGCTTACAGGACCGGGCTGGACTGGTGGATCTTCGCCCTGGCAGCCCTGGCCTCGGTCACGGTTGCCGCCCTGACCATCAGCTGGCAAACCTGGCGAGCCGCCCGCAGCAATCCCGTGGAATCCCTGAGGTACGAATAATACACCCCTTATTTCTGGTCCGCATACCGCCACCAGGCCAGGGTGCCGGCCAGGCCGGCTATACCGGTCATGCCCAGTATGATCCAGCTTGCCGGGATAAGTCCCGGTCCCCCTGGTCCGGCCACCCCGCAGTACAGCGCAGGGATCGCCCAGGGAAAATACGATGTAAGTCCCGGTATGCCCGAAATAATGAACTGGGTCATGATCATGGTAAGGATGATGTACCCGATGGGAAGCAGGTACCCCTTTCCCCAGCTCGCAAAGAATGCCACCGGGAAACTGACCAGGATGGTCAGGGCCGAGGTATTCATGAAGACGGAAAATGCGTGTCGTGCCGCTTCCCCCGACCAGTTTTCAAGGTTGATCAATAGCCCCCCTGCAAGCCCGAGAATGAACATCACCATGGCAAGCAGGAAGGACCAGATGATCGTAACCACAAATTTTGCGGTAACGATCATGGAACGGGATACGGGCAAAGCCAGCAGGTCCGTTACGGTGCGGTCGGAATATTCACGGCCGAAAACCCATCCCGCCACGAACCCGAACCCGATCATCCCCAGCATGGCCGCCAGCTGGTAGAGCAAGCCGAAATAACCCCTCCAGTCTGATTGTCCCAGGATCGTGGCCTTGGCGCTCATCAGGGCGGAGTTGCTGATCAGCTCGGGGTGCATGGAGAAATAAACCAGCAAGCCGATCATGAGGGAAATAAATGCGAAAACCACGATGGTTATCAGGAAGATCTTTGACCGGAATGCCTTCAGGCTCTCGGTCCGGAATGCCTCGTAAAATGCTCTCATTCCACACCTCCTTTTTCACCAATGATCCTCAGGAAATAAGACTCCAGGTCCTCTTCCTCGACCTTGAGCATGGAAGGCGGGAATCCTGCCCGGACAAGCAGGGTGGCCACTTCAGCGGGACTGCCTGTTGCGTCCTTGCCGGATACTTCCATGTATGTCCCGCCGGCCGGTGTAGCGGTGTACCCTTCCTTTGCGAGGGCTTCCATGGCACCCTGGTTGTTATGCGTACTGACATGAAGGCTCCTTTTGCGGAGGCTGTCCATCTGATGGGTATCGATTTCCTGCACCAGCAGTCCCTCATGGATGATCCCGATCCTTGAGGCGAACCGGGAGACCTCCCCGAGGATATGGCTGGACAGGAATATGGTTGTGCTCCGGTTAAAGGCCAGGTCCCTCAGCATCTCCCGGATCTCCACTATGCCCGCAGGATCCAGTCCGTTGGCCGGTTCATCGAGCAGGAGGATCTGCGGATCATGAATGATGGCCTTGGCGATGCCCAGCCGCTGGGCATTCCCCTGGGAAAGGTGTTTTGCCTTCCGGTCGCGATAGGGTCCAAGTTTAAGCTTTTCGATCACGGAATTCACGGTCGTGGGACCGGACAGAAGGCGCAGGCGGCGGATGATCTCAAGATTTTCACGAACCGTCAGCTCCGGGTAGGAATAGGGTATTTCCACCATGTAGCCGACCTGGTTCCAGAGATTACATATGCCTGCATGGACCCTTTTCCCATTCAGGTAACAGCTTCCCGAGGTGGGACGGATCATTCCCAGGAGCATGCGGATGGTCGTGGTCTTGCCTGCCCCGTTCAGTCCCAGGAAACCGTATATCTCCCCCTTCCCCACATGGAGGGATACCCCGTCCACCGCCCTTACCTTCCCGAAGTGCTTTGCCAGGTTATCCGTGAGTATTACCTCTTTCATGAACTGTTCAGTTGTCTGTCGTTGCTATTCCGAAAAGTTTTAAGTCGAGTGACCAGCGGCCGCCTCCGGTGCTCAGCAGGAAGATGCTGCCAAGGAGCATGGACCAGTCCGTCCTGGCCGCATGCATCATGCTCCAGAACCCATCGTTTAAAAGAATCTCGAGCTTTGTGGTGAACAGTGCAACCAGCATGATGATGATCAGGGGAATGCTCGCAAACCGGGTGAACAGGCCGAGCAGGACCAGTGTACCGCAGAGGATCTCAAACGAGCCTACGAAGGGACCCAGGAATTCCGGTGAGGGCAGGCCGATGATCTCAAAGCGCCCTGCACCCAGGATCGCGGGAAATATGAATTTCTGCAGGCCTTCCGAGAGGAATACCACACCGACCATCAGCCGTATAAGGATGGTCACTTTCGAGTTGCCGGCACGAAGGAGCTGCTTCAACATGTCAATCAGTTTTCCTGAAGTCCTGGTTGCTGAATGGAGGGGTCTCCGGGATCTTCACAACGTTGAATCCATAGTCGGTGGACTTGTGACAGCTGTTGCAGGTATTGGTCAGCAGGGTGTAGCTGCTTTTGAACAGTGCCGGGTCCTTTTTCTCAATGACATCTTTCACCTTTGCCAGTGCGGGATCGATCATGCCGATGAGTTTGCTTTCCTTTCTTCCGGTTTCATATTTTCGGATGTTTTCCATCGTTTCCATGATCTCGTCCAGTTCGAAACCGGCCAGTGCCCAGTTCTCATTCCGGCCTGCGAACCACAGCTTGGCATGATGCACCTGGATGTAGCCCATGAATTCCCCGAACCCGGGCAGGTATGCATCCGCGAGCTTTGTTTCAAGGCTGTCGATCCGGTCCTCCAGGGCCATGGTCCCGTCGGTTTGCTGCTTGCATGCCAGCAGCACTGCCGGGAGCAGGATAAGAAGCAGTCTGGTTTTCATTTGCGGTTGTTTTTGAGTTTGTTATGTCAAGAACGTTCGATCCGGCTCCTGAATTGTGAGGTGAGATAGTATCCACCCGTCTTTTTGGAGCCGGAATATTCAATGACCTTGATTTTCCTAAGGATGCTGATGTACCGTTCGATGGTGGCATCCGAGACGCCAAGCTCTCCGGAGAGGTCCCCTGCCCCGGCGCCTTCCTGCCGGTACAGGAAATTTACCAGGGCAAACAGGTTTTCTTTCACCCCATCCGAAACGGGCTCGATTATTCCCTCGTTTATTCCCTCGTTTATTCCCTTG
>CAYSJH010000038.1:20846-43977 GCA_964431315.1 uncultured Bacteroides sp.
GTTTATTCCCTTGGTTATTCCCTCATTTAATCCCTCGTTTATTCCCTCACTGACGATCCGGATATCCTCCCGCATAAGCGGGATGATGGTGGTAAAGATCGCATCCTCCTCGAAGACGGGCTCAAGTCCCCCTGTGTAGATTGAAAGATACTTATTGACGTTCCTGACGCCGGAACCGATCTCCTCTCCCCTGCCCAGTAC
Source organism: uncultured Bacteroides sp. (assembly GCA_964431315.1). GTDB lineage: Bacteria > Bacteroidota > Bacteroidia > Bacteroidales > SM23-62 > SM23-62. Next base: position 21,048 of record CAYSJH010000038.1, read on the forward strand.
GCGGAAAAACCTGGCGATGTTCGGGTTCTTCTGGAAGGGTTCGAAGCTCCCGATCCTCAGCCTGCGGTAGTCCCTCGGGTTATTGGCATTTTTAATCTCGACCCGGTCCTCATAAATGATGAAGGTGGCCGTGTGGGCGTTGGTGTATTCCCTGTGCACGATCAGGTTTGCGATCACTTCCCGGAAAACCCTTTCGCGCAGGCTGATCCTCGTATCGCCTTCCATGTAAAATTTATCGTCCAGGTGCTTTGCGGTGAATTCCATGAGATGCTCATAGGCCTCGATCAGGTTGGTCTGAATGACCAGGCGGTCATCGTAGCGGTCGGTATTTACGATGCGGACCATGGCATCGATGCGGTACTGGGGCAGGAGCTTCTGAATGACGTCATCCCTTCCGAAAAGCAGGGCCGATGCCAGCGTGAAGCCTTTCGTTCCGTTCGTAAAATCAAAGGAATCGAGTCCCGCTGTCATCAACAGTTCACTGTCATCCAGCGCAAGCCACGGATGGTCGGGGTTGTGGCTGCGGATCAGGTTGCGGGAGCGGTTCAGCAGTCCCTGGTTGAAATGATCCCTGCTTAAAAAGGGATAGATCCTGTTTTCCGTGAAAAAGTTCCTTTTCCGGCTGTATATCTCATCAATCTGCCTCCCGGTGACCTCCATGTCGACGTCATTGATCCGGGTAATGATCCGGTTTCCGTATTTGTGCACCTGGGAGCTGATGGGGACCCAGACTGCGATCAGGTCCCTCCCATCGATCCGGAATCGCTCGGGATGCAGTATGAACGGGGGATTGATTATGCCTGGATTATTGGAAGCCTTGATGATTTCCCTCTGGTATGCGTCAATGCTGCCTGGCTCGATCCCCTTCAACTCACCCGAGCTGTTCACCCCTACCACGACCAGTCCCCCCTTGGAATTCAGGAACGCACAGACCGTATCGAACATCCGGTAATCGAATCCCGACCTGCATTCAAAAAATTCAAGCTGTTCGCCTCGTCCGGCATTCAAATGGGCCTTCAGTTCTTCCAGGGTCATGGCAGCGGATGTTCGGGTGCGTATTATTTCGGGCAGGAGGTTACCTTTTACAAGACTAAAATTAGCTAACTTAACGGATTAATAAAATCATTTCAATCAATCGCATAAAACAATCAGGCCATGAAAAACCGGAATTTAATCCTTGTGCTGTTGCTGTTTGTAACCACACTCCTCAATGCCCAGGAAGCGGGAAAAGCATGGTATGAATCCGGGGGATGGCGACGGCCGGTCCCCAATCCGAAAGCAAAACTGCTCCCCCTGATCAGGGTCGAGGGGAATAAATTCATGAATGAGAACGGGGAGGTCGTCCTGTTCAGGGGACTCTCGATCTCCGACCCGGACAAGATCGAGGGACAGGGCCACTGGGGAAAGGCACATTTCGAGAAGGTAAAGGAAATGGGAGCCATGGCAGTCCGCATACCGGTCCACCCGGTCGCCTGGCGCGAGCGCACCCCCGCGAAATACCTCGAATTGCTCGACCAGGCGGTGGAATGGTGCACCGACCTTGGTATGTACGTGATCATCGACTGGCATTCCATAGGCAACCTGGGAATGGAGCTCTTCCAGAACCCGATGTACAACACATCCAGGCAGGAGACCTACGAGTTCTGGAGGACCATTGCCTCGCATTTCAGCGGGAATAACACCGTGGCATTCTACGAGATCTTCAACGAGCCGACGATCTACAGGGGACAGCTGGGGACCATGACATGGCCCGAGTGGAGGGAGATCAATGAAAAGATCATCCGCCTGATCCGTTCGTATGACGCGGAGACCATCCCCCTGGTGGCGGGATTCGACTGGGCCTACGACCTCAGCCCCCTGCGCACCGACCCGGTGAATGCGGAGGGGATCGGCTATGTAAGCCATCCATACGAGCATAAGCGGAAGGAGCCCTGGGAACCCAAATGGGAAGAGGATTTCGGCTTTGCCGCAGACCGCTACCCAGTGATGGCCACCGAGTTCGGCTTCGGCATCCGGCCCGGCCAGACCATGAGTGAGGATCACTACGGGTACAAGATCATCGGATACCTGGAATCGAAAGGCATCAGCTGGATATGCTGGGTGTTTGATCCCGAATGGGGACCGCGCATGCTGAAGTCGTGGGACACCTATGAACTGACCGAGAGCGGGGCCTTCTTCAGGAAGGCCATGCACGGGGAACTGGACGTGCAGAACAAACACCCTGAAGAGGAATAAACCTGTATTTCACAGACTGGGAGAATATCCGGCACAGCTATTCCGCTCCGGTAATCTCCTTCAGTTTCCCGAAAAACGCACGTTTTCTTTCGTGCCGTATGCCCCAGTCCACCGGCACGCTCTGGTACCCGGCATCGAATCCCTCCCCTTTCCGCCGGTAATCGAAATAACCCCAGGAGGCCCCTGCCCTGAAGGCCGCCAGCATATTGTTCTCTGCCCTGTCGAAATCGTAGTGGTCATCCTCATTGAAGATGATTGGCATGGGCCGGTACTGCGGCATGGCCCTTACGAGGTCAACCATTTCGGTGATCCGTGCAGGATCAATCACATCGTTCCCGTGCATGAGGATGAAATCGGACGCTTCAATGACATTGGCTGTGGGAAGGATATTCCCGCCGAACGAGGCGCTGACCGGGAAGCGGTATCCTCTTGCCTCGCTGTAATCCTGTGCCAGGCGGATCAGCTCATCCACCCGGTCCTGCATGATGATGGGGACCTGGTAATCCCTGCCGTTGCATTCGTTGGCAATTTCGAGCAGGACATTTTTATATCCCTTCCCGATCAGCCAGTCCACTGTGTTCCTGACCGCATCCCTTGCGGCTTCATCCCCTGTAAGCCGCTGATCCTGTCCAAAATAGAAGATCCCCAGGATGGTGACCATGCCCAGTTCATCCGACCGGTCCATTATTTTTTCGAGCCGTCTCATGTAATCCTCACGAAGGTTTCCTGCCGAATCGATGGCCGAATTATGCCAGGGCTGGTGATTTGAATATCCCTGGGGACTCCCGCCCTGCAGGTTGATGGTGAACCCGAGCAGTCCATGTGCCCGCCATTCCGGCATAGCGCTGACAAATTCCGCGGTGTTCCTTTCCGGGTCCCATTCCCCGGTATCCGGGTATTTCCACATCGATACGGTTTCGGGATTGAGATCGTCGAATATCCCCTGAACCATCCGGGAATTGGGTAGCAGGCCTTCCATTTCGATGCCGTCCCAGGTGACGCCCTCCAGGGTGGGACTGCCGTTTATATGGATCTTTTCGCCGGACAGGCTGACAATTGTTTTCCTGACCTTCCCGGCAGGATTTCCCCCTGTTTCGGCAGGTTTTTTTGGCGTATGGCCGCAGGCACCGGGAACAAGAATCGCAGCCAGGAGAAGCACCGAGAGTCTGAAAGTGAAATTCATTGATACAGGATTTTGGTATGAACAGTTGTTGAAAATATTATTTTTTAGCCAGACCGTGAAATTAAATTTTAATCCAATCCACACGGCCTGGACGCCGGCAGTTGGGTTTATCCATATATTGCGTTATGGCATTTTCAGTCCGGTCGCTTAAGATAGGGTTCCCCGGTTGTGCTCCCGGGCTCCATAGTGTTCCCATCCTCCTTGTGCTGATTTTCTGCGGCTCCCTCTATGGGCAGAGCCCGGTGCAGGTGGTACGCGGCACGGTGGTGGACCGGAACACGGGGGCGCCCCTGCCAGGTGCGACGGTCCTGCTCCATTCAGAAGCGTATTCAGAAGGAGCGGTCAGCGACAGGGATGGCGTTTTCCGGATACCCGGGGTCCCGGTGGGACGCTATACCGTTGAAGCCAGGTTCGTAGGGTACGAACCCCAGGGATACACGGAAGTGCTGGTGACATCGGCACGCCCGGTCGTCCTTGAATTCAGGCTGCCCGAAGCGGTCAGCGAAATTGAATCCGTAGAGGTCAGGGTGCAGGTGCGCAAGGACATTCCCCTGAACCGGATGGCCACCCTAAGTGCCAGGACCTTCACGGTTGAGGAAACCCGGCGGTATGCCGGTGGATTTGACGACCCGGGCCGGATGGCCGCCTCGTTTGCAGGGGTGGCAGGCGGCAGTCCCAACGACAACGCGCTGTCAATAAGGGGGAATGCACCCAAGGGACTGGCATGGAGGGTGGAAGGGGTGAACGTGCCGAATCCCAACCATTTTGCCGGGATGCTGGTCGAAGGCGGCGGCATCGTCTCATTGCTGAGTGCCCAGCTGCTGAACAATTCGGATTTTTATACCGGGGCCTTCCCGGCGGAATACGGGAATGCACTTTCCGGGGTATTCGACATGAACCTCAGGGTGGGCAACAACGAAAAGAGGGGCTGGGGGATACAGCTCGGCACACTGGGGGCCGAAGTGTTCGGTGAAGGCCCGTTTGTAAAGGGAAAGAAGGGTTCCTACCTGTTCAATTACCGGTACGCCACGACCGCCATCCTGAAGGATCTCATCCCCGAAGGGCAGCTCCCGGTTTACCAGGACCTGAACCTCAAGCTGAATTTCCCGGCTGGCAAAGCGGGAATTTTTTCCGTCTGGGCGCTGGGCGGGATTGACCGGAACGGTTCGGAGCCGGAGGCCGATTCATCACACTGGAAATCTTCATGGGACCAGAGCAGGTATACCTGGAGGGGAAAGATCGCCATGGGGGGAATCAACCATAAGATCATTCTCTCGGGGAAAACCTCGGTCAACACCTCCCTGGCCGCAGCGCTGAACCAGTTCAGCGACCGGGTCGAACTGATGGTCCCCGGGAACGGTTTCATCGAATACGAATACCTTGGCAACCGTACCACCCAGCTCAGCCTGCGCTCGGTATTGACCCACCGGTTCAGCCGGAAGCTGAGCAACCGCTCGGGACTGGAATTCGGGAGGACCGGTTACGACATCCTGGCACGCGAGTCGGATGAGGACCTGCCGGGGCTGCCTGTCGTCCAGGAAAATTCAGGGGAGGGCAAAACCGGATACATGCAGGCATTCTCGCAATTCCGCTGGTCGCCGGGCCAGGATCTTTCGATGACGGGGGGACTGAACTCCATGATCTTTTTCCTGAACGGATCATTCACCCTCGAACCCCGGTTGGGGATCGAGTACCGGTTCCTGGATGAGAACCGGCTCAGCGCGGCTTACGGGAATCACAGCCAGATCGAACCCCTTCCCGCCTATTTCTACAGCATCGAGGCTTCTCCCGGGATTGTTTCAAAACCCAACCTGTCCCTCGCCCCCACCCGGTCGCATCATTTCGTGCTGGGCTATAAACGCCTGCTCGCAAAAGAACTCGTCATGAACCTTGAAGCCTATTACCAGCACCTGTACAGGGTTCCCGTGTCCCCCGGCGGTAATTATTCCATGATCAACTTTAAAAACGATTACCTGGTCAGGGATACGCTCGTAAACAGGGGAACCGGCCGCAACCTGGGGATCGATCTGACCATTGAGAGATACCTGAGGGACAGGTATTATTTCCTGGTAACCGGGTCGCTCTTCGATTCAAGGTACACAGGGGGTGATGGAATTACATATAAGACCCGGTGGGATTACGGGTACGTTACCAACCTGCTGGGAGGCAGGGAGTTCTTTCTCGGCAAGGATAAGAGCAGGATACTGGGAATAAACGCCCGGATGGTGTTCCAGGGAGGTGAGCGGACCCACCCGGTCGATGCGGAGGCCTCAAGGCTGCAACAAAAGGTGGTTTACGATTATTCCAGGGCCTGGGAAAGCCGTTTCCCCAACACTTTCTTCATCGATTTTACGGTAACCTTCCGGGTGAATAAGTCCCGCTACGCCTCCATCTGGGGCATCCAGGTAAAAAACCTGCTCCTGGAAAAATCAATCTACGACCACTATTTCAACCGGGAGACCCAGACCGTGGAGGTCAGCGGGGAAGGGTTCATCTTTCCGAACATAAGTTACAAGATCGAATTCTGACAGGCACTTTGCTGGTTTTACTATCCCCAGACCCAGGCGGGCATTTTAACCGAATCACCGTAGAGGAAAATGTCAAACGCCGCGTGGGCGATCATGGCCGGTACCACGGTCCCGCAGATCTCACGGAAGGCCCCAAGGACCAGTCCCACAGCAAAGGTGCTCAGGGCCAGCCACGGCAGGTCTGTTCCCAGGTCAAAGGGCAGGGATTTCAGGACCAGGAATTTATAAGATGCATGGCCCGCCGATGCCAGGAGAATTGAAATGAAAAATCCGGTGCTCCTCAGCCTTCCCTGTATAAATCCCCTGAAAACTAGCTCTTCCGTCATGCCTATGAAAGGAGTGATAAGGGCCACGGTAGTCAGGGCATGCGGGAACAGGGACATTCCTGATTTATACCTGTAAAGGACTGTCATGGCTATGCCAACGGCTGAAAATTGCAGGGAGAGCCGTAGGGTATTCAGGTTAAAGCGTTGGAGTCCCAGGACTGACAATGGATCTGCCGACCGGAACAGGCTGACAGCAATGCCGGCGGATGAGACGAGCAGGCCCGCCATGGCTACCAGGAATGAAATGCCCTTCCCGTGAGCGAACCATGCGAATACAAGGATCCCCCCGGTAATCAGTAAAAACTCAAGGTACGGTAAGATTCTTTTCATCTTCTGAACATCACCCTGAGCAGGACCGCCGCGAACAGGAATGGGAGCATGAGCAACAACCATCCGGATCCCAGGCAATAACCGGAACCGGGGACAATATAGGTTTGCGGGAGTGCCTTTTTTAAACCCGCGATCTCAGCCTTTTCGTCGGTAAAATGTTTCTCGTTGATCACGATGAGTTTGATGGCCGGCAGCTGTTTCAGGGATCCGAAATCAACCTTCCTGAGATCAACAGCCAGGGATTCCAGTTTTTTCAGCTGGTTCAGCGGAGAAAGATCGGTCACTTCCTCACAACCAATCAGTTCCAGTCCTTCCAGGTCCTTATACCGGGTTATGATCCGGTTAAAGACTTCCTGGCTGATCCCGGGGGGAAGGGATAACCAGCGGAGCGAAGGGATTTCATCCAGGACGAATAATTCCTTCAGTGAATCGCACCTTGCCAGGCCCAGCTCCCTGAGCATGGGATATTTATTCAGCCAGCTGACATCCTCGATTGATTCGCAGGAGATCAGGTAAAGACCGTTAAGGCTCTGTGGCAGATCAGACCCGGTGAGCAACGGCGCATCATAACCCACAAGGGTCAGGGATTCGAGTCCCCTTAATTTTTCAAGATGGATGGGCAGCGTGTCGGAGCTTGATGAATAATCAAGGATCAGGGATTCGAGATCGGTGAGCCTGCCGGGAATTTCATAATTCCCGGGGTCCGTACCTGCCAGGTATAAAAGATCCAGATCCTTCAGGTTTTTCAGCAGCCCGTCATCCGCTGCAGGCAGCAGGCTGTCCGTGATAGCCATCCATTCGGGTTCGAACTTCGAGACTACCTTATAAAATTCCTTCTTATCACCGCCTTCAAATACCAGTCCCACGTCTTTTTTAACCGCCGCGATCCTGTCCAGCAATGCATACATCTCTTCGGTCAGGGCATCTTCCCCGGTATGGATCACCCGCAGCTCGCGGATCTGTTGATCCGTCAATTCATGCTTCCATTTTTTTTCATGATCCACTAAAATTGAAAGCAGTTTCCCGTTCATAAATGTTGCCCCGGGCAGCAGCGTGTCATATTCAAAGGTAAGCTGCTGTCCGTCCGATGAGCTGTACCTTAAATAGTCGAAAGCATCCCAGGGACCGCTGAACATCACCAGGTCCCCTTCTGCTGCGGGAATGGCGACCGTATCACACGACCGGGAGGTTGAACCAAGCGCCTGCCACGACCTGGTATAATTAAGGTATAATATGTCGTCATCTGCAATCTTACAGGCATTGCTGCAAAGGGTGACCACCTTTATTTCAGACTCGTCCCGGATGTAGTCCCACACCAGGTAAAAGACTATGAATACTGACAGGACGAAGATGGCAGTTAAGGAGAACCGTCTGTTTTTCATTTGTTCCGATTTTACTTAGTTATCCCTGGAAGCGCCGGATTTTGAAAGTCGGTACTGAAATACATTCTCAAGCCAGATCAACAGCATGTCAGTTTCCGGCCGAAGCCGGACCAGCGTAAGGTAAAATTACCTAAAAACTTGATTCGTTTGCCGACTGAGAGAATTAAAATTATGGCATAAGGCTATTCCTGCACGGGAAGATTGATTCGATGGGGCGGTCAGCGGATCTCAATCGTAACCAGGGTGCCGGTTTCCCGGGGATTAAGATCGGAACGGGAAGACTCGATCTCGAGGTATCTTCTGACAAAATCGATCTCTTCACCCAGGGTTTTGGAGGGACGGAAGGCATTCTTCATCAAGTTCCGGATGAGGCCGGATGATAAACCTGGAAAATTTCCATGACTTCCTGGAATGAACGGTTGGAAACTTCAACTGATACCATATTGATATGCAGTAAATAATTACCGACTTTTACACTAATGACTTAAGGGTATCCCCGGGGTCAGAACCTATGACCCATTCAAAACCAGGTCATACCAGGCCGATCCTGGTCACCGGCGTTACGGTGTTTCTGGTCGCCGCTGCGGTCCTGTTTTCCTGGACCCGCCCTACGGCCCGGGAAAAGTATGAGCGCTTCCTGCTGGAGCAGTACCGTTCGATGGCACGCCCCCACTTTCGCATGCAGGACAGCACATACGAGGCAGACCATCCTGAAATGGCCGCTTTCCGGGATTTCAAGATGACCCTCGATCCTTCGCTCGGGAGGGTCCCCTCCGAAAGGCTGTGGCCCGCCTATGAACAGACCAGGCAATACAGGAAGCGGCTGAAGGCGGGTGAACTTGCATTTAACCTGTCATGGGAGGAACAGAAGGCCGATATGGGAGGAAGGACCCGCGCCGTCATGTTCGACCCCACCGATCCGGACAATAAAAAGGTCTGGGCGGGCGCCGTTACCGGCGGATTATGGTATACAGACGACATTACCAGCGACAGCTCAAACTGGATCCCGGTGAACGACTTCTGGGACAACCTGGTGATCAGCTGCATGGCATGCGACCCGCTCAGCCCGGAGGTGTTTTATGTGGGGACCGGCGAACCTCAGACGGCCCTGGTCACCTACCGCGAATCCTCGGGAAGGGGCATCGGCATCTGGAAGTCGGAGGACGCGGGCAGCACATGGAACCTCATTCCCTCGACGAAGGACTTCGCATACATAACGGATATCATCGTCCGGGCCGAGCAAGGCAATAGCGTGGTCTACGCGGGGGTGGTCTCCGGGGAATATAAAGGCGAGAAATTCCAGTCCCTCCCCACGGATGGGCTGTACCGTTCCACCGACGGCGGGGGGACCTGGCAGCAGGTGCTCCCGGAGATCGGGAATACCGGCAAACCCTATGCCCCGGCGGACCTGGACCTGGGGGCGGATAACCGGATCTACGTCGGTTCCCAGAAAAACCTTGACGGGAAGGGCGGTGGGACGATCCTGTATTCCGATGATGCGGTCCACTGGACGGTCTATGACGATTACGCCGTCATCATTGATAACGACAGGATCCACGGATACCCGGAATATGACCTTTACTATAACAACCCGGGCAGGGTGATCGTCGCTGCTGCGCCTTCCGATCCTCTACGGGTATACGCCCTGCTGGAAAGCATCATGCCGGATGTTTACCCCTATGGGCATTGCAATTACCTGATCCGGTCGGACGATGGAGGGGGAACCTGGATGCAGATATCCACACCGCTTCATCTCGACGATCCAACCTCCACCATCAACTGGGCCTACATTGCATGGCATGCCCTGATCGGAAAGGTCGACCCGTACGATGCGAACACGATTTTCGTCGGGGGGATCAACATCCACCGGTCGGTCGACGGGGGACTGACCTGGAAATGCCTGAGCGCAGGGGAAGGATTCTGGCCCGAATCAGGGGATGATACAACCTATGTGCATGTGGACCAGCACAATATGAACTTCCGGCCCGGCACTTCAGACGAAATGGTGTTCACCAACGATGGCGGGGTGTTTTACACCCGGAATGCTACGGCCCCCATCCCCCATTTCAAGGAAAGGGCACGTTCATTCAATACCCTTCAGGGATATACCTGCGCTATCCACCCCGAAGCCGGGAAACGGCAGTTCCTGATGGGCATGCAGGACAATTCAACAATGAACTTCAAAAAGGACATTGTAACACATTACGATATCGTGATGGGCGGGGACGGGGCATTCTGTTTCATCGACAGGGATGAGCCCAACATCCAGATCGGGTCGGTACAGTTCAACCTCTATGGTTTTACGAACGATTACTGGGAAAGCGAGACTGACGTGGAAGATTTCTTCCAGGAAACCGGCACGTTCATTTCCCCGGCAGATTACGATTCCAGGCTGAATACCCTGTACGCCAATGCAACCACTGCCTGGGGAGCCCACCGGTCGGAAATCCTCATCATCAGGAATGCGGGCACCTCCCCGAATGGCTACCTTCTGAAACTGGATACCCGCACCCTCGTCCCCTTCTCCTGCGTGAAGGTATCGCCCTGGTCGCCGGAGGGACTGACGACGCTTTACCTGGGAACCGAATCCGGGAGGCTTTTCAGGGTACGCAGTGCCAACCGGATCCCCGAGGTCGATGTCATCGGGAGCCTGGATTTCCCGGATGCCTACCTCTCCTGCATCGCGATCGGCAGGTCCGAGGCGGAACTGCTGGTGATCTTCTCGAATTACGGCGTCACCTCGATCTGGTACTCGGACGACAGCGGGACCACCTGGGATGAAAAGGACGGGAATTTACCGGACATGCCCGTACGCTGGGCCCTCATGCACCCGCTGAACACGAGGAATGTCCTGATCGCCACAGAGATCGGGGTCTGGGCAACCGGGGACATAACCGCAGATGAGGTTACCTGGGAGCCGGCCTTCAATACCATGGCGAATGTCAGGGTGGACATGCTGAAGTTTCGCGAGTCGGACAATACGGTCATTGCGGCCACACATGGAAGGGGACTGTTCTCGGCCACCTGGACGGTCGAGCCGGATACCTTCCCTCAGATCAAAACGGAAGATGACCTCCTGCTGTTTCCCAACCCGAGCGACGGGGCATTTAACGTAGTGTACAAATACGAACTGCAGGCAGACCTAAGCATCCGGATATACGACATGAACGGGAAACTGGTGTACAGGGAACAATCCGTTTCCTACCCGGGGGAATACTACCGGACCCTGCACCTGAGCAGTTTCAGTCCCGGCCTGCACCTGGTGAGGGTCGATATCGGGGGAATGTCGACAACCAAAAACATCATGCTGATAAGGAAATGACCACGCAACCCCACCGGCTTATTCAGCATCTTGTGGATACAGGTTAATGAATACATGCCGAATACGTAAAACTTTACCCATGCCGGTTGATGCCCGCAGCGCCGGAGGTCATATCTGCCGTTATTTCCTGGTCCTGCTCGCCCTGGGCTTAATGCCCGCCTGCGAGACCAACGGACCGGTGAAGGATGAGCCCCGGGAGATCGTCCTGAACAAGAAGGCGGCCGAGATCATCGAGGCCGACCAGCAGTTCGCTTTCGAATTGTTCGGCGAGGTCTGTTCCCTGAGCGAGGAGGATAACATCATGATCTCCCCGCTCAGCGTATCCTGCGCACTGGGCATGACCATGAACGGGTCGGCCGGGACCACCCTGGATGCTTTCTATGATGTCCTGCATTTCGGGGAGCTCACCAACGAGGAGGTGAATGAGAGCTTCAGGGACCTGATGGACCAGATCGTCCGCCTGGATGAAAAGGTGCAATTCTCCATCGCCAACAGCATCTGGTACAAACTCGGGTACAATGTGCTGGAGGATTTTGTGACCACAAACAGAACCTGGTTCGATGCGGCGGTTCGTGAACTGGACTTCTCGGATCCGCAGTCCGTCGACATCATCAACGGCTGGATCGAGGAGAAGACCAACGATAAGATCCAGGACATGCTGGATTTCATTCCTCCGGATGCCGTGATGTACCTGATCAACGCGATCTATTTCAACGCTAAATGGAAATACCAGTTCGATAAAAAAGATACCTACCAGGGAAATTTTCACCCGTCGGACGGAAGCACATACCCTGCAAATTTCATGAAAATCAGCGGGGCATTCAGTCACGCTTTCACGGAGAATTATTCGGCTGTCGAAATGCCGTACGGGGACAGCAGCTTCAGCATGGTGGTGATCCTTCCTGCAGAAGGTAAAACGACCGGAGACCTGCTCAGCGGGATGGACATCAGCGCATGGAACACCCTTTCCGCTTCCCTCACCACGGGAAATGTACAGATCGAACTGCCCAGGTTCAAATACGGGTTCAAGGACCTGCTGAATGATCCACTGATTAACCTGGGACTGGGCATTGCATTTTCGGGGGGTGCGGATTTCTCGAGGATAACTCCGGGAGGGGGACTATACATCTCGCGTGTGATCCACCAGTCCTTCATCGATGTGCAGGAAGAGGGCACAGAGGCCGCTGCCGCAACCATAGTCGAACTGAGGGAAACCTCCGCAGGCGGACCACCGCTTTTCAGAGCAGACAGGCCATTCCTCTACATCATTAAAGAGAACTCAACGGGGGCAATCCTGTTCATGGGAAAAGTGGGAAAGCCGGTTTACGAAGGCCAGTGAATGGGTATAAATGATGTAATTATTTATGCCTTGTACTTTTCTTCCAGGAACTTTTTAAAATTCTGAATATCTGACTCAATTCCAGGGTAATGCTGCAACTAGAAAAAGTCATCATTTTGGTTTCAGGTGCTCAGTCAAAAATAATCATTTTATACTGAGGCACGAAAAGTTATCAGCCAATACTCATGGATATTGAATCCCGTACAAGAATTCCCTAAAAATCAGGGACCGGAACCCTCACCCCTCCGTAGAATTTTCGCAAGGTGTGAAAGCCTGCATAGATCTCAAAGAGTCCCCTGAAATCATACCCCAGGTCCGCCCCTATCCCGACTGCCAGGTCCACCACATCGATGGTATGGAATCCGCCTGCGGTGAACACGGTTGATCCTTTTATAGGGTCAGACGCTTTACAGGGCCGGATCTTCTATCCGCGATACATCACTGCCTGGCGTAGATGGTCGCCTCCCCCGGATCGAAAAAGTCCCCGTCATGGTTGCTGTCGATCAGCAGGGTCATAACGTCACCGGCAATGCTGAAGTTATAATTGAATGTTTCGGCCAGTCCCAGTTCATAAATCAGCTGGTAGTAATCCTGCTCGCCCTTTGAGAACCACATTATGTTTCCCGTTGGCATCCCGTTATCATCGGCCGAGGATATACCGACCTTGTTCAGGGAGACGGTCATGGTGTAACCGTCAACGCTCAGGGCTCCCTTCATCCCCATGTAACTCGTAAGGCTGCCCATATATGTGCGGTTCCTCATCTGGATGATCTCTTCATACGTATCGGCCTCAAGAGTAATGATGTCCTTAATATCGATCGTATCGGCCCCATCCACGTATCCCCAGGAAAAGCTCCATGTGCCCACGTAGACGGGGATCGGGGGGTCATCCTTTTTACAGGCCGTAATCATAAGAACAGCGATGAAGGCTGCAAGGACTGGTATGCCTTGGCGTTTCATGATCGGTGAATGATAAATGGTTCGCTTCTAAAGTTACAATTAAATTGGATATTGCTGAATGCTTTACTCCCGGCAATGATAAATCATATCTTCCTGAATATTTATTATGTTGTCCCATCAAATGCTTAGCCACAGGCCTGGTTCCTTATGAATTTATACCTGATTTCCTTAATCGTTGATGCAGGGAAAAGAACCAATAAAGGACTTTGAAAGGATTAACTCCACCGGGCATGAAGCAGGAATCCCTAGAGGAAGAATTGGATCACGTTAATCCGAATCGGGAATGCGATCTGGTTGGAATAAGTTACAAGACGGCGAACGCACCGGGAAGATACGAACTTTGCCAGGAATCTGAAAATAGAGTTAAAACCGTAGTGTCCGGCGGAGTACACCCGACCATAATTCCTGATGAAGCCCTTTAACACCAATAGTGTTGTAGTCGGAGAAGCGGAAGGAGTCTGTTAAGATGTTCGACGACAAGGACATAGACCTTGCCTCCATTTCCACCTGCAATCACTGGCATGCCTTATCTGTTAATGCCATACCGTTAAGGACCGGGAGACCGGACAGTGCAGAAAATGCTTGAAGATGTGCCTTCAAATAATGGAAAAGCACCTTTTAATGTGTGAATAATGTAATATTATTTAAAAAAAATGTAACATATAAGGTAGTCCAGGGAAATACCTTTATTGCATTAGAAAAACCGATAAAAAACACTATAGTGTGAAAGTTGAAAAGGATGGTAAGAAAAAGATTTTATTCTTTGATACTGAAGGTAATATGTTGCACAACAAAGAACCGAAGAAAAAATAAGTATAAAGAACTTTTAAACATGTACATTCGCAAAAGTAAACGTATGGATAAAAATCCCGGGGAATTTCCACAAATCTATCCGGATTTTTTTATGCATTTTTGGTTATACGCTTTTTCCATGGGTTACCGGGATGGGATTTCATCCATATCCAAACAACTGCGTATGGCATGAGCAGGCAGCTCCATTGACAAATCCCCATACAAGTGGGTCATTTTTCATAAGTTAATACAAACAGATTAATTTAAATGAAGTTGAAATTCTTTAAAACACAATGAAATGAAAAAAGTAATGATTGCGCTGGATTACGATCCAACTGCCAAAAAAATAGCAGAAACAGGTTTTGCATTGGCTAAAACATTGGGCGCTGAGGTTATTTTACTGCATGTAATTGCAGAAGCTAATTATTATTCTTCGCTTGAATATTCTCCGATAGTTGGTTTTACTGGTTTCATGGATATGAATCCGGTGCAATTAGAAAGCAGTGATGGTCTTAAAAAGGCATCTCAATCTTATCTGGACAATTTAAAACGTCACCTTGATGATAAAACAATTCAAACGATTGTAAGAGAGGGTGATTTTGCTGAATCCATATTAAAGGCTGCAAAAGACATGAATGCAGATATTATTGTTATGGGCTCTCACAGCCGGAAATGGCTGGAAAATATCGTCATGGGAAGTGTAACCGAAAAAGTGTTAAATCACACTTCTGTTCCGCTTTTCATCATACCAACTAAAAAACCTAAATAACTTGCTTACAATCAGTAATTCAGATGATTATTTAAATAATTACATCTCTTATATATCAAGTAGTCTTGATATGGATGTTTTGCATCGCCTCCGTCCGGAACGGAAAATATTTATTAAATTTAATCAGAAAGATTTTCATGATCGGATCATCTTCGCCTTATCCTTGCAGAAGCACAAACACTTGTGAACAATACTGCAGCCCCTGACTTCGTTCACAGCAAATATCAGGAAAAAATGAAAAATGTTAATGTTATGAAAACCAATAGCTTATCATGTACAGGATTAATCCAAGTAGCCATTTTAGGATTTTGCATAACGTCCTGTGTAAATAATTCACCACCTGTCCCGGAGGCGGAATATTCGGAGAAAATCGTCGGGCTCTGGCAAGGTACGGTCGGCGATGATAAAGAAACAATGTCAATCAACGTAGATGGCACATTCGTCTGTAAACTGTATCCTATGGGATTCATTGCCAACACTCTGTCACAAAGTGTGCCAGGAACCATTCGAGGAACCTGGAATATAACCGGCCCAATTATCACATTGGAAATCACCGGTGTGAAAAACGAGGATCCGGAGAACAGGATTGCTTCCAGCACGATCGTCGCCTTCAAGCAAGACGAACTGGTATTAAAATCTAATCGTGGTGAGATTTCAACATTTCTGAGACGGGAAGATCCCCGGTAAAATATCATGCAGAAAGATTTACTATGAAAAAACCATCCTATGTTGACCAACTGAAATATAGTCTTCTTCCTGATGATATCGAGGGATTGGATTCTCTTGCAGAGCTTGCCCTCGATATGCGATGGTCCTGGAACCATGAGGCCGATGAGCTTTGGCGCCAACTCGATCCTGCTTTATGGGATCTCACCCAAAATCCATGGGTGGTTCTGCAGACAGTTTCAAGGGATCAACTTAAGAACGTGATGTCCGATCCTCTCTTTCTAAAAAAAATTGATGGTCTGATGCAATCCAAGGAGCAAGCAAATACAGCTCCGGCCTGGTTTCAACATTATCATCCGAATTCTCATCTGACCTGTGTAGCCTATTTCAGCATGGAATTCATGTTAAGTGAAGCGCTGCCTATATATTCCGGAGGTCTGGGCAATGTAGCCGGTGATCAACTCAAGGCTGCGAGTGACCTGGGAGTGCCTGTTATCGGGGTAGGCTTACTTTATCAACAGGGATACTTTCGCCAGGATATAAACAAAAACGGAGAACAACAGGCTCTATACCCATATAACGATCCCGGACAATTGCCGATCACACCCCTGCGTAAAACCAATGGAGAATGGTTGCGAATAGAGGTTGAGCTTCCTGGTCACTCGGTATGGTTGCGGGCCTGGCAAGTCCGGGTAGGCAGGATCAAACTTTATTTGTTAGACAGCAACGATGCGGCAAATTTCCCCATTCACCGTGGAATAACGAGTGAATTATACGGCGGGGGACCTGAGCTTCGTCTTAAACAGGAATTGGTGCTCGGGATTGGAGGATGGCGTTTGCTCAGGGCTCTTGGTATTCAGCCCGAGGTATGCCATCTCAACGAGGGACATGCAGCATTTGCCATTTTGGAGCGTGCTTATTGTTTTATGAAAGATACAGGTCAGCCTTTTAATGTCGCTATTTCAGTTACCAGATCTGGAAATCTCTTTACCACGCATACGGCAGTTGCAGCCGGATTCGATTGTTTCTCATCCTCTCTGATCGGACAATACCTTGGTGAATACGCTGAACAGAAGCTTGGTATTACACAACATCAGTTGCTGGCCCTGGGCCGGAAGGATCCCTTGAACGAATCGGAAACCTTCAATATGGCCTACCTGGCAATCAGGGGAAGCGGTACAGTAAACGGGGTTAGCCGTCTTCATGGAAAAGTCAGCCGGCACATCTTTGAACCACTGTTCCCCAAATGGCCGACAAGCGAAGTGCCTGTTGGACACATAACCAATGGTGTGCACATGCCATCGTGGGATTCCAAAGAAGCGGATGATGTCTGGACGGAATTTTGCGGTAAAAACAGATGGGACGGGATGAATAAAACCCTGGAGAAGGATATTCGACAGGCTTCCGATGAAAAGTTGTGGGAGCTGCGTACCAATGTAAAAAAGGCGCTCATCAAATTTTCCCGTGAATATTTTTCGAAGCAATTGCATGGTTCAGGGCATTCAGCCGAATCGATTGAAAGGGTAAACCATTTATTTGATCCCGAAATTTTAACACTTGGTTTTGCAAGACGTTTTGCCACCTACAAACGGCCCAATTTATTGCTCCATGATCAGCAACGTTTGCTCCGGTTGTTAACAAATCCTGAGTTTCCTGTGCAACTTATTATTGCAGGCAAAGCACATCCTGCCGATCAGGAAGGCCAGGAATTAATAAAAGAATGGATACAATTTATACGGCAGAACGGTTTCCAAACTCCTGTAATATTTCTGGGTGATTACGATATGCATCTATCAGAAAATCTGGTACAGGGAGTCGATGTTTGGATCAATACGCCACGACGCCCCTGGGAGGCCAGCGGAACCAGTGGCATGAAAGTGCTGGTAAATGGAGGTGTTAACCTTTCTGAACTGGATGGGTGGTGGGCTGAAGCATACACACCGAAAGTGGGCTGGGCCTTAGGAGATGGTAATGAGCATGGTGACGATCCGGTCTGGGATACCATGGAAGCCGAACAACTATATGAACTCCTCGAACAGAAAGTAGTGCCTGAATTTTACAACCGCAATGAAAAAGGAATCCCAACTTTCTGGATATCGCGAATGAGGGAAAGCATGGCACAATTAACACCCCGGTTTTCTGCCGACAGGTCAGTGCGGGAATATACCGGGCAACACTACCTGCCTGCTGCAACAGCATATCTTGAGCGCTCTGTCAATAAAGGGAAAAAGGGAAAGCAAATTAATGACCTTCTGCATACCCTTGAGCAAAAGTGGGACTCGATGCGTTTTGGTGAATTGAATTCCGAAACGATTGAGAATCAACATTATTTCGATGTACAGATTTATTTCAATGATCTTGACCCGGATACAGTTCATGTTGAACTATTTGCCAATGGAATTAATGAAGAAGCACCGGATGTGCAAAAGATGGCTCGTGGTAAAAAAATAGAAGGCACGAACAACGGATATCATTATGATGCATCGGTTGATTCAGCCCGTCCCGTATCGGATTATACACCTCGGGTAATACCGAATCTGCCAGGTATTTCAGTTCCCCTTGAAACCACTCTGATTCTCTGGCAACATTAATCTTTATGTAAAGGAAGCTGGTTTGCAACAGCGCTGGGAAGATTGGATACATTAGTATTCCATAGTAGATTCGGCCAGAATTCTCCCGGGGTCTTTTAAACTGGAATTGTCGCCGGGTGTGAATGATGTAACTTTTTTGAAAAATTATACAATATCAAATTGATCCACGAATTACAAACTTCTGGAAACAGGATGTACTTATGGATAATTGCAACCTTGCGGATATTCCATTTTTATTCCTGTTGTTTTTTTCTGATGTTTGACATAGCCCCATGTTGCTTAATGATTTGAATAACAGCCAGGTTACTTCTAATTTTAGCATAGAAAAGGATTTAACTCCTCTTTCATCTTTCAACAATTTTCCATCTGGTTGATAGAATAGAATATCTTTATTACAAGTAATTTGTAATTGCCGACCAAAGCTGACTTTATGTAAAATTTTCCTTAAATTTATTCTACCAAAAAATACAAATCAAATAGTTTTCTTAATTCCAGTGAGGTTGTACATTAAAAATATGGTTTGTATCCGCTGCCAGATGGTGGTGAAAGCAGAGCTTGAGAAACTCGGTCTACAATATAGCGATGTTAAGATCGGAGAAGCAACTATCAATGGGGATCTGCAACCGGAACAACTGGACCATCTGGATGCCGCACTTAGAAAATCGGGATTGCAGCTAATGGACAATAAAAAAAGTATCCTGGTGGAAAAAGTCAAGAGTGCAATCATAGAACTGGTGCACTATACAGATGAACAGATCAAGATTAACCTCTCGGATTTCCTGAGCGAGAAACTCGGTTACAATTATACCTATCTTGCCAATCTTTTTACGGAAGTGAAAGGTATTACAATCGAAAAATTCTATCTGATCCATAAAATTGAGAAAGTAAAAGAACTGATTGTTTATGACGAGCTTAATCTTACCGAAATAGCTGATAAAATGCATTACAGCAGCGTGGCCCATCTGTCGAATCAATTCAAACAGATCACCGGGCTGACACCCTCCTACTTTAAAAAACTCAAGATTAAAAGGCGCGGAACACTGGAAGACGTGTGAATTATGTAAGTTTTATCAGGAATTGTGTAACGCAACTCCGGCATGGTTTTGCGAATTTTACCTGGTCTGAAAAATGAAATCCGCCCAAATGAAAATTTTGCTGGTCTACCCGCAGTGCCCTGATTCGTTCTGGAGTTTCAAACATGCACTGAAGTTCATATCCAAAAAGGCAGCGGTACCACCGCTCGGATTAATAACCGTATCGGCCATGCTCCCACCGACATGGCAAAAAAAACTGGTGGATATGAATGTATCGACACTCCGGACCGTTGACATCCAATGGGCCGATTACGTCTTTATAAGTGCCATGCACATTCAAAAGGAATCGGTCGACAATGTGATAGCTCATTGCAAGAGACTTGGTAAAAAAATAGTTGCCGGTGGCCCCCTCTTTACACAGGAATACAACAGCTATCCACAAATTGATCATTTTATTCTCAACGAGGCGGAGATTACCTTGCCGCTTTTTTTGAATGATCTGCTTGCCGGGCAGCCCGGGGGACTTTACATGACCGGTGAATATGCCGATGTAACACAAACACCGGTTCCGGATTACCATCTGCTGGCAAGAGAAAAATATGCCTTTATGAACCTGCAGGTCTCCCGTGGATGTCCTTTTTCATGCGATTTCTGTGAAATTACCACCCTGCTGGGCCACAAGGTGCGAATGAAAGAACCCGGGCAGGTTATTAAAGAGCTTGAAACACTGTATGATCTTAACTGGCGTGGATCCGTATTTATTGTTGATGATAATTTCATCGGGAACAAAAAGGAAGTGAAGAACCGTTTGCTTCCGGTCATAAAAAACTGGATGCAGGCGCACAGGTTCCCATTCACGTTTAATACGGAAACCTCCATTAACCTTGCAGATGACCAGCAGCTGATGTCGCTGATGGTGGAGACAGGATTCAATTCCACCTTCATCGGGATTGAAACCCCGGAGGAAAAATCTCTCCAGGATTGCAATAAGGTGCAGAATAAAAACCGCGACATGATAAAAAGCGTTAAACAAATACAAAAGGCCGGGATGCAGGTATCGGGTGGGTTTATTGTTGGTTTCGACAGCGATACCCCTGGGATTTTTCAACGACAGATTGATTTCATACAAAAAAGCGGAATTGTATCTGCCATGGTCGGACTGCTGAATGCACCCAAAAACACCCGCCTGTACGAACGTATGGAGGCGGAGAACAGGCTGACAGCCGAAACCACCGGGAATAACACCGATCTGTCCATGAACTTCATACCCAAAATGGATCAGGCTGAACTTTTATCGGGATACAAGAACATCATTCAAAATATCTATTCCACCAAACCCTATTATCAAAGGATCCGCCGGATGCTAAAGAATTATAACCGGCTGAATACCAGGCAGACAGCTATCACATTCTCGGATCTCAGGGCTTTCTTTAAAGCGGTTCTAATAATTGGCTTCCTGAACAGGGGGAGATGGGAATACTGGAAATTATTGATATGGACGCTGTTCAACCGGCCCGGCCACTTTGCCAATGCCATCGCCTGTACCGTCTATGGTTATCATTATCAAACGGTGTACGGCCTGAGAAATAAACATACGATGCGATCACTTATAAAGTAAAGCCATGCATGCTAACGAAATTGAAAAATCGAAATCCCATATCCTCATTGAAATCATTGAGTATGTCCCCCATTCAGTAATTAGCAAAACCATAATCCGGAAAACGACCGGTAATATCAGTGTTGTGGCCATTGACACTGATGAATCTCTGGCAGAGAAAATCTCCCCGTTCGACACATACATACAGGTTATTGAAGGGGTAGCCGAAGTAGTGATCGATGAAAAAACCAATACGCTCCGGACAGGTCAGAGCATAATAATACCGGCCCACGCATCTAACACCGTTAAGGCCATGAGCGGTTTAAAATGATTTCGACTGTCATTAAAAGCGGGTATGAAGACGGCAGCATTTAAAACCTGTGGTCTGATGATATTATCCCACGGGAATCAATAACTTTATAGATCAATCTTAAATCTAAGGATCATGGTAAAAGAGAAAGAAGGAAGAGAAAAAAAAGGGAAAAAAGCACCGCTCAGAACCCTGAAGGAGAAGAGAGCAGAAAAAGAAGCCAAACGAGCGAAAAAATCGGCCGGGTAAATTCCCGGCTAACCGGCAGTATTCACCCGAACAAATGGGGAAAAGAATGAAATTTGCTTTTATTGGCACCTATCCGCCCCGGGAATGCGGCATCGGCACCTTCACCATGGACCTGTTCAACTCAATGCTGGTCAGCAACGGAAGCAGGGAATCCGGGAACAAGGGTTATGTCGTTGCCTTAAACGACTTTGACCTGACGTACGAATACCCTGAAGAGGTTAAACTGACCATCAGGCAGGATCACCAGGAAGATTATTTGAAGGCGGTTAAATTCATTAACCTGAGCGGGGCCGACCTATGCATCCTGGAGCATGAATTTGGCATTTTTGGGGGTCAGAGCGGGGTATACATCCTGCCCTTACTCTACAGGCTGGAAATCCCGTTCATCGTAACGCTCCATACCATACTCAAATCCCCCTCCTATAACGAGAAGGCGGTCCTTCAGGAAATATGCAAAATGGCAAATAAAGTGGTGGTGATGAGCCAGAAAGCCATTGAGTTCCTGACGGGCATTTACAATGTACCGCAGGAGAAGATCGCCTTTATTGAACACGGCGTGCCGGACATTCATTTCAGCCAGGAGATATCGAAGAAGGAGTTCAAGCTGGAACGAAAAAAAGTGCTGCTCACGTTCGGTCTTCTCGGACGCAACAAAGGCATTGAAACCGTGATAAAGGCATTGCCCGCCGTAGTTAAGAAACACCCCGATGTCCTGTATATCCTGTTGGGGAAGACCCACCCGCATGTGCTGCGTTATTCCGGTGAAGAATACCGTGTTTCCCTGTTACGCCTGGCCAAAAGCCTGAAGCTTGAAAACCATGTCCTCTTCCTTAACGAGTTCATAGAAACCCGGGATTTGTTCAAATACCTGTCCGCCGCGGATATTTACATCACTCCCTATCTGAATGAGGCCCAGATCACAAGCGGAACGCTTTCGTATGCCATCGGAGTGGGTTCGGCCGTGATTTCAACCCCCTACTGGCATGCTGCAGAATTGCTGGCAGAAGGAAGGGGAAGGCTTTTCAACTTCAATGATTCCGGAAACCTCGCTTTGATTATAAATGAACTCCTTGATAAACCGGAAGATCTGACCGGGCTAAAGAAGAAAGCATACGAATATGGCCGGGATATCACCTGGCCAAAGACCGGGGAAAAATATCTTGCTCTTGCCAAAAAGGTCCTCAGCGCCGACGTTAAGGCAATCGTAAAGAAAGTCACTGCACTGGATTTCCTCATTATGCCGCCTTTTTCCCTGAATCATGTCCTGCGCATGACAGACGATACCGGCATCATCCAGCATGCGAAATTTGGCATTCC
>CAYSJH010000039.1:0-9164 GCA_964431315.1 uncultured Bacteroides sp.
ACCAGGTAATGGCTCAGATTAATGTATTCCGTCAGTGCCTCATAGTTTGAGCAGTTCCCGACAAAATCCGACCGGATGCAGATTACCACATAAACGGGTACCTTTTTCTGTTTGAGTGCTTCAATCAGGAGATTTATGAGCATGAGCGATTCGTCGAGCTCGGTCCTCTGGCGATCGATTCCGGCTGTAAAACGGAATAATTCTTCGAACTGGTCGATGAAAATCAGTATGTTCTCATCCTTGTAATTTTCAATTTTCTTTACCAGGGAACTGATTTCGAGCGCCTTTTTTGTGAAAAGCACATAATTCATATTGGTTTCAGCCTCGATCTGCTCCTCGGTCATTTTCTGGCTGGCAAAAGTCTCAGTCAGGGTAATGGATAGACTTTCAATCGGGGAATAACCAGGGTGCATCCGGGCGATCTTCCATCGGGAACCAGCTTCATAGAGATACCCTCCATACAACTGGGGTATGATCCCGCAGTTGATCAGGGAAGATTTTCCGCATCCGGACGGACCAATTATAGCTACAAACCGTTTGGTAGTCAGCAACTCAAGAATTCTCTCGCTCTGGCCTTCCCTCCCGTAGTACAAATGCTTCTCCGTAAGGTTGAACGGCCGAAGTCCCGGGTATGGATTGGTCTGAAGTTTTTCCTCCGGTTCTTCTTTAGAAGGTCTTATTGAAAGAGATTTCGCCATACTCAGCCGATCATTTTCTTAAGATGGTTGTTGAAAAATTCCTGGCTCAACAGCTCAGACACTCTTAAATATATGAAATCTTCATATTTTACGATGTTCAAAGGGGCATCATCGTCATAAACCATGCCCTTGAAACGAAATGGTTTCTTCCGCTGTGACCAGTTAACTTTCATGATGTCCTTTACCATACTCTCGTACCAGTATACATTATTCAGCCCATAGTAAATGAGCACGGCATCGCATGTCTGAAGCGTCTCAAGGTGTGAGTGTATGAAATTCTGCTCAAGGTACAGATCATGGGTCATTACGATATGAACTGGATTTGTCCGAAGCTGAAATGCAAGTTCCAGGGCTTTCTGGTATGTGGATTGTTCATGGATCAGGTAAAGATGGTTCCTGTAGTTTTTCTGGATCCTGGTTGACCTGTGCAGGACCCTGGTTTTTAATGTATTGGAAATATAAGCCTTTAGTTGCTCGAATGAGCCGGTGATCACTTCCGAATCCCATCCGGAATAGCTGATCTGCTTCTTGATCCTTAAAATAAATTCTTCCTGCTGGGTATCCTTGATATCCATTGTCTCGGGGAGCCAGATCACCCTCGAGCAACTTTTCTCCAGACCAATGCGGCGCCTGATCTCGCCGGACATAAAACGGGTTATGGTATCGTATTCCAGTTCCAGGTCAGTCTTCTTTAAATTTCCTGTTACAGGGCCGCTCTTACCTCCAATTAATTGTATGATAAGATCGGAATATTCAAGGACATCCACCAGGCTGTCATGGTCAGGGTACTTGATATGGTCAAACTGTGGCTGAGGCAGAACTTCTATCCCAAGTTTGGTGAGCTCGTTATATAGTAACTCCCGCTTGTTTTCAAGATCCGGCGTTGTCCTCCCGAGAAAAACAATGGTCGGGTGGCTTGATACCTCACGCTTCTGGGCAGTTACATCAATCCTGTGAGAGATAATATCGAGGACATTCAATATTTTATCCCAGTATTCCCTGCTGTTCGGATTCATCAGTTCGGTTTGCTGGTAAATGTTAAAACCGCTCTGGGAATAAAATTTAATGATCTTCTCGACGTAGATCTGCAGGATCTCATGGTCAAGGGGTATTTCCTTAAGAAATATAAGTGTGGTCTTCCTTTTCTGAATATGCTGCGGAAGTCCTTTCAACACGGTAAGTAACTGGTCAAACTGGTCCTTCAGATTCGTAGTGCGGCTGATCTCCTCATGCAGTAGGATAAGGTAATAATCATAGGAACTGGCATTTATCTCCGGGATATCTTCCGGATATTCGACCAGGTCGCTGCTGAATATAAATTCCTTCTCAGGACCGGGGATTCTGCGGACCGCAGAATTGATACTGTTCCTGAATTCCGCAAGCCAGGACTTGAAATAATCATTTACTTCAGGGTAGTAAGTATCGTGTAAAACCAGTATTTTCTCTTTCCCGTCCATGGTGCCTTATCCGAATCAGAGGTTATTACTTAATTAAAGGTATGCAAAATTAAGAATTAGTTCATATTTTAGCCTAATACAGGAGTTTAATGTTATGTTTTGTAACTATTTTTGCCAAAAACCGGTTAACTTTACCTATAAGTTTCTTCTTTCTTCAGAATAATTATTTCAGTCATGGATAAAATAAAATATAGTCCCATAATTCTGCTTTGCATGGTTATTGTTTTACAGGCCTGCGAGAAACAATTACAAAAGAGGGTCGTTTTCCAGATAGCCTCCATAAACCTGACGTCCGATGTAATTGTCCAGGGAAGCCCCATAAACATAAGTGCATCTTTTATTATCACAGGGACAACTAACGAAAGAAGTCCAAGCGTTTTATGGGAAAGCGATCTGGGCAGTTTTGACAGCCCCACCCTTGTTCAGACAATATACAGGCCCCTCTCCAACTATATTGGAGATGTAAAAATCAAATTAACTGCAACATTCATGGGGCATACGGATATTGCCGAACGGATAATCAGGATAGTGAAATCACCAGCTACCGGTTATGGTTCACTTTCGGGATATATTCTCAATGAAAACCAGATGCCTCTGCCCAATGTAATTGTTATGACTAGCACCGGGGAAAGAGACACGTCTGATAACGGGGGTTATTTTTACATGGATTTCCTGCCACAGGGAAGTAACGGCCTGGAATTTTTAAATGTGCCTTTTGCCTGGGCCACAGAACTAGCCCAGCAGATTACCATATCAGGAGGAAGTCATCAACACCTGGGTAATATATTGTTTTATACAAGCACACCTGCCACAATTACAAGTTTCGAGGTTCTTCCCGAAAGACAGGCCATACTCTCAATTCAGCACGAAAATCCGGGCCTGATTAATTATCATGAACTTTACAAAGCGACTGACCTGAATGGAACGGGGGCAATCCTGATTCGGACCATAAATCCACAGGAAACGGAAATAACTGTTCAGGAGAGTCTCACGGATGTATTTTATGCCTTAAAATCAATACCTTTAAACGGAGAACCCAGTATTCGTTCCGAATGGACCCATATTGAATTAATCAATGTGGTTGACCCGGATCCTGCCGGTACTCTATTTACTTATAATAATTTTTTCAGTGCTATACTCAGCTGGCAATCAACCGGTTTTGAGAGCTATTATAAAGGATTCAGGGTCGTAGAAAATCTTAATGATACTGGTTGGGCATGGATATCACCTTTACTGACAGCGGGGACCAGAAACTATCAGCTCAATACTGAACCAGGGCAAATAGGAGAATACTATGTTCTTGCAATTTCTGAAAATGATCTTTACAATGAATCACAGCCGGCTGCACAGAAAATCATTTTAGAAGTGCCCGATCTTGAACCACCGGATAATTTCAGAGGAACTGTGCAAAGTAATGGTTCAATCCGATTACTCTGGGAACCCCTGGCAAATAACAATAACTGGTACTCAGGCTATCGGCTCGAAAAAAAGATTGAAACAGACACCAGTACCATAAACTGGGAGGAACTGACCAGGATTACAACAAGTATTACTGGTACATATACGGATGCGGAAACTGATCCTGGGAATATCTATTACTACAGAATTAGCTCAATGGCCTATCCGACACTCCCCGGAAATGCTTATTATTCTGCTTTGGATAGTATAACACTCAACACCAAATAACAATCATATCTGTTACTCATTCAATTCCTTTGTACTACTTCGAATATCAGAATACTTCTCAAACCATATGATCCACAGAATAAATACTATCATATAGATGATCAGGTTGATAAAAAACCCCTTTATAAGAATATAAAGAGGTCCCAGGTAAAGTCTTTAATTTATTATTTCTTGACCTTATTCTTTCGCACTGAGTAATAACCAACTCCAGCAGCTGCAAGCAGGGCCAGTAAACCACCGTCCAACGGAGCACTGACTGGGCCATGATGATTAGCGGGACAATTTTTCTTTCTAAGGTTTAAACCATTAAATGCTTGAGCATCAAAGGAAAGCCACGTTGTTAACATGACAATAAAAATTGGTATCAGTAGTTTTTTCATTGTCTTTGTTTTAATTAATTCTTATTTTACCGTGCAGTATTTAAATCTTTCCTGAAGACTTCTTCTTTTTGCGTACCAGATAATAAGAAATCCCGGCTGCTCCTAAAATACTAAGCAGTCCACCATCAAGAGGTGCACTAACTGTCGACATTGCAGCAAAAATGCTTCCAGTTGAAATTAATGATATCGCAACAACTCCAATAATTATTCGAATAGCCCTCATGGCATAATTTTTTTATCAATTATAAATTTACGATATTATATATTCCGAACCCAAAATTTTAGTCAAATATTATCAGTACTTTGTCAACATTATCAGCACGATTAAATATCTGATAGTCAAATTTATCAATGTTAGAGGATTGTAATTTATCTACTTGACTCCGTATGTCATTATAAGCTAACTTCTACCCCTTCCTGAAGAAAGAGAGCCTCGATTTCATGATCAAGTGTCAGGGAAACCAAATCAGGCTCCTTAATCTGATTTTCTTTTAAACGATGGGTAACAATAGTTGTGATAAACCCGAAAATTGCAACAAGTACTACATAAATCAGCGGTTCAGTAAATCTCCTTAATTTTTTATTCGTTGTCATTTCTGGTATCTTTCAGTTCCAGGATTAATTTATCAACCCTCATGCCAGTTAACATAACAGTCTAATATCAAACTGTTTACATATTTACCTGATAAGCAATAATTGAAAATTTAAGTTTCAAATCGAACACAAAGTGTACGGAATCGTATATATTTAAGATATTTTTATCTTTTTAATCTGATAACCCGGTAAGTTTCAACTCAGATTTAAATCCTATGCTGAAAATAGTCACCCAATGAACGTGTTTGATTACCTTTTCGAAAATACTTTTAAACTTAAGAAAGAGATTCTTGTCGGCGAGGAAACTCTGACTTACCAGGAGTTATATCAGAAATCTCTTGCCTTGTCGGACGAGATAGGCAAAACCATCGGCGAGAATAACAACATCATTCTCATATCACCCAACAATACTTTTTTCCTTATAGCCTACCTGGCAATTATTAAATCAGGAAATTGTGTTATTCCTCTCGATCCGATGATCGGAACCGATGGATTCAATTTTATCCATGAGTTAACAGAATCAAAAATGTTATTTATCACTCCCGATGTGATGAAACGATTGTCACTTCAGGAAAAGAAATGTTTCTTTCCATCCGATCTCCCTCAGAAAGTGACTTATTCAGATACCCGTACGGATCAAAATTTCAACGAGGAAAGATTAGCAGAAATAATTTTTACCTCCGGATCCACAGGTACTCCAAACGGAGTAATGTTAACGCATAGGAACCTGATCGCCAATACACGGTCAATAATAGAATATTTGCGACTGAATGAGCGTGACAGGATGCTTGTTGTGTTGCCATTTTATTATTGTTATGGACTTTCGCTTTTGCATACCCACCTGAGAGTTGGCGCTTCCATTGTGTTTAATAATTCATTCATGTTTTATGGATCTGTTATAAACGACCTGAAAAAATACGAATGCACCGGGTTTGCTGGAGTACCGAGTCATTTCCAGATCCTACTGCGGAAATCAGACACCTTTAAAACAACAGATTTTCCACATTTAAAATATGTTACACAGGCAGGTGGAAAGCTTGCAACCGTTTTTATAGATGAGTTCCTGCATTCTCACCCGTGTGTAAAGTTTATCGTAATGTACGGTCAGACGGAAGCAACCGCACGATTATCATATCTTCCTCCGGAACTGTTTAAGGATAGAAAAGGTTCTGTTGGAAAGGAAATTCCGGGAGTGATCCTGAGGGTGGTTGATGAATCAGGGGAAAATGTGAAGCCCGGTGAGATTGGCGAGGTGATTGCAAAAGGCGACAATGTTATGAAAGGGTATTTTAAGGATGATGAAGGGACGGCTGCCGTTTTAAAGAATGGATGGCTATATACCGGAGATCTGGGAACGGTTGATGCGGACGGGTATATTTATCTGACTGCCAGGAAAAAGGAAATTATCAAAGTTCGTGGGAAACGGATCAGCCCGAAAGAAATCGAATCCGTGATCCTTGAGCTTCAGGAAGTAATAGATTGTTCAATTGAATCTGCTGAGGATAAACATCTTGGAGAAATACTCAAAGCCATACTGGTCGTTTCCGAAAACGGAATCAGGCATTTAAATTCTGATGCAGTTAGAAAACACTGTACCGGGCGTATGGAATTATATAAGATCCCGCAACAATATGAGTTTGTTGAGCAAATGATGGTAGGTGCTACAGGCAAGAAAATAAAAAAGAGATTATAAATGGGGAGACCTTACCCAGACCTATCTTCTTGCTTTGTTTTTTGTAACCCTGCTGCTGGCCGGTACAGTACTTGACCTGGCAAATATTCAAAAATACCCCATGATCGCACTGGAAGAACTTTTCGAACTGTTCTCCGCACAGGCCAGGGGCATCCCTGAAAGCGCGTAAGTCTTGAAGACTTTTATAATGGTCCCAGGTAAACATTCCTGAACTCAATCGGCCCCCCCTCTGACTGCAGTGCTATACGGCCCGAAGTCAGGGTTCCGCCTGTACCGCTGTTCTGCAAGACACCGTTTACCAGAACCTCAACGTTACCAGCATCGCATGTGATCTCGTAAACGTTCCATTCGCCTGCGGGCTTTTCACTGCTTTCCTCGAATTTCCCTACCCTGGCGGATCGGCTCATTCCCGGAAGGGTAAGATATGTTGAATCCCCGACATGCAGCCCGGTTCCCGGCCCGACAAAGATCAGGTCACCGGCTTTCGTATTGGCCAGCTGGGCTTCAATGCAGGGCGGCCACCCTGCGGGATTGATCCCCTGTGCATGGATGAACACCCCGCTGTTTGCCGGCTCTTCCGGCCATCTCCATTCCACATGAAGTTTGTAATTGCTGTATGGATCTCTGGTAATAATGTAGCCGTATGGCGTGCCGGTAACCAGCATGGTGCCGTCTTTTACCTGGAATACATCCGCCAAATCCGCGGTTGAATCCAGGAGGACCATTTCCCAGTTATCAAGGTCTTTCCCGTTAAACAGTAAAACTTTGTTCTCCTTCGCACAGGATGCCATTAAGAGCAGGCCGGCGGCCAGGATTGCCAGATGTTTTGCGCTTTTTATCATCGGATATTCGTTTTGATTTATTCCCCTAAATGTACAAAAGTTTTCAGGTATGGCTCTGGCATAAACCGTCCCAATTCATTATTTTGCCGGATGCAAATTCCATCACGGTCATAAAAACACCTACCGCTATGAAAGGTCCGAAACGCAGGTTCACACGCAAGGAATTCATTAAAACCTCGTCCATGGGCGCCCTGGCAACGGGAATGATGGCAGGGGCACCGGTCAGGCTGCTGGCAGACGGGAAAAAACTTGCCACCGCCACCCTCGGCAGTACGGGCCTCACGGTAACCAAGCTGGGCATCGGCGCACCCAGGATACAGGAAGCCAGCGTTCTGAGGTATGCGCTGGACAACGGCATCACGTTCATCGATACGGGAAGGCGTTATGCAAACGGAAAGAATGAAGAGATGGTAGGGGAAGTGATAAAGGGGAAGCGAAAGGATTTTGTGATCCAGTCAAAACTGAACATCAACATCGACCGGGGGAAGGGGAAATCGAACCGGGAATCGGTCTCCGCAAAGATCCGGGACCAGTTCAACAAATCCGTCGAGGAAAGCCTCAGGGCTCTTGGGACCGATTACATCGATGTTATGCTTTTTCACGACGGCGACGATGAGCTCCTTTACCACGAGGCGGTCCTGGAGGCTTTCACAAATGCAAAAAAGGAGGGGAAGATCCTGGCCGCCGGGTTTTCCGTGCACTCCAACCTGGTGGAAATCGTGAAAAAGCACAACAGCGAAAAGTTTTTTGATGTGATCATGGCCTCGTTCAATCCCCACGCGGGATACCAGCGGATAACCCGGAATGAGAAGTGGGACCAGCAGGCCCTGATCGCGGAGCTGAAAAAGGCCGCGGATGCGGGGACCGGCATCGTGGCCATGAAGACATGCCTCGGCGGCACCTGGCAATGCGAGGGAGACGCCGAAGCCACCTACCCCGGCGCCGTAAAATGGGTGCTGGCCCAGCCCTACATCCACACCTCCGCCGTCGCCATGGCCAGCTTCCAGCAGCTCGATGAGCACCTATCCGTACACAAGTCCTAGCTTACCTTATCCAAAAGCAATTACCAAATAATAACATGCATAATATAACCTGTTCGCAACAGTATTCCAGTGATTTCCGTTTGCCAATAAAATAGCTTCATCGAATGTTTCTTTTGCTCTGGAATATACGGTATTTTGCTAATTCTTCATTCTTATATTTCAACTCCATCCTTTGATATATTCTTGAAGATTGGCGCACCTGAATAACTGTTCCATGAGTCAATATTCTGTACAAGCCCTGTTAAAACACTGTTCGTTGCCAATTCTGTTTCGAAAAGAGAATCGCTGATCTTGTTTTTTAAATCCTGAGTGACAATTAATCTTGTCAAAATCAAGAAATCCCAATCTGAATCCATATGATAATCATCTCTTGCCCTGGAACCAAAGAGTATTACTTTGGCATCAGGATCGATCTCTCTTATCTTATGTTTTACCTCTGACAATATGTACCTATTCTTATCCATAAGCTCAAAGATAGTGCTTTACGATATCTATTCAGATTCACTTTTTATCCGCATGTCCATAAAACCCGCTCGCTTCAGAAGGGGCGGGATATAAGGATATGGAAAATATTTTGAACATTCTTCGATATTTAGTATTAGTTGACATTAAGTACCAGAGCTTGTCCCGGATAATATTTGAGATAGGCTTTTAAAATAACCGTCGGGCGGACGGAGATGGCATGTGGATCGAACCGCGGAAGCGGTCGGAAGCAGGAACCTGCAGGAACCTGCGAGGAAGTACTGTCCCTGGCTTTATTGAAGCCGGTGG
>CAYSJH010000039.1:9264-42233 GCA_964431315.1 uncultured Bacteroides sp.
ATTCCTTTGAAGCTTTAACATCGCAAATAGCTTACCTGATGAAATAATAATCCTTAAATTTGTAAAAGGAGTCAAACATGAAAACCATGAATATACAGGCAGAAAAGCTCGAGCTGATCAGGATGCTGTTAAATACCAAGAAACCATCCGTTCTTGCAAGCATCCGGAGGATCTTTGAAAAAGAAGAAAGTGTTGACTTTTGGAATACCTTATCCGAGGAAGAAAAAAAAGATATCCGGAAAGGCATAGAAGAGCTTGACAATGGAAAGAAGTTCCCTTACGAAGAGATAATGGCAAAGCACAGGTAATGGCCAAAACGGTATTTTTCTCAAAACGAGCCAGGAACAGCCTGGAAAAATTGTTGACTTACCTGGAGAGTGAATGGTCCCTGAAGGTCTACCCTCTATTACAGAATCAAGGAACAAGAGATCCAGGTCATTACCCTCTTTGACAACAGACAGGATCCCAAGAAACTGAAACCCTGGTTATCACAATATCTCCCAGTCGCAAGCAGCAGGAACAAAGATACTGGCTGCCACGTAAGCATACTGCCTGGGAAGATACCTCTATTATTCTTTTTACTCTCGACACCGCCTGACGAATCTATATTTTGGCCGGATTCAATATAGCCAGCCTCAAACCAAAATTTTGATATTATTGGTTATTTTGTGCAAAAGTTCCAGCCTATGCCCGGATTAAGCGCCACGGATAAAGAGCGGATCAGATCCCTGCCAAAAACAGACCTGGAGGACATCGTGATTAGCTTGTAACCAAAAAAATGCACGAAGATTACCGGATCGACTATACGGTGAAAATCAACGAATACCTGGCCAGGCTGCACCGGACTTCAGACTTCTTTGATTTTGTCCGCGATCTGCCTGATTCCATATAGGCTGGAGCTCTGACCTCAGGATTTACTGATCCGCAGGATATTATACAGGCAAAAGGTCACAATTCGCTAAAAATCCGTATTTTCATTTCCGGTGGAAATCATGATCAGGGATGAAAAAGTCCAAACAACAGGAATCCTCTCAATTAGACTTATGGAGCGGGAAACAGGACTCTCCATGGGAAGAGTTTAAGGTTGCCAGGGAATATGTGCGGTCGCTGGGACTGGAAAGTCAGCAGGAATGGGAATCATACGTGGAAGGGGGAAAGCTGAAGGGGAAAAAAGTTCCCGGGAACCCGGAAAGCGTTTATCAAAACCTCGGATGGACGGGATGGAACGACTGGCTGGGCATTGCAGTACATAAAAAGATAAAGGAAGCGCCCCGCGAAACCCTTTTCCCCGGTGATCCGCCCGGCGGATTATGGTCGGGCAGGGAAGGTTCGAAATGGATGAATTTCCACGATGCCCGCAGGATAGCAAGGGAATATGGCTTTGAGTATGAGGAGGAGTGGGATTTGTTTACCCGCGGGAAATTCCCCGGAAGGGAACCCCTGCCGGACAATATCCCGGAACATCCGCACCGGGTTTACCGGCATGTCGGCTGGACGGGATGGAGGGACTGGCTCGTTCCCCCTGAAAAGCAGGTGGAATACTCCGGGTTCAACATGGCCCGGGAATTTGTCCGGTCGTGCAGGATCCCTGACCAGGCTGCCTGGCGGGACTTCCTGGAGCAGCATGCCGGACTGATCAGGGACCATCACTTTGTGCTGCCGGAAAGGCCCCACCTCGAGTATAAAGACTCCGGATGGAAGGGATGGGAAGACTGGCTGGGCACTGACATCGGTTTTAATGATTATAAGACCACCAGAAAATTTGTCCATTCCCTTAAACTGAAGAGCGAAAAGGAATGGTCTGAATACTGCGCCGGCCACCTTCCCCATAAACCGAAAAAACCTGCAAAGGTTTATACCTATCCCGATATTGCTTTCAGGGACGAGGGATGGCAGGACTGGAAGGACTGGCTGGGCAAACAGTCCACTGTGAAACCCGGCGCCCCGTCGCAAAAAACGACCGAGATCATGATTGATTGCAGGTGCAAAGGCAGGATCCCGGATTGCCCTGACTGTGACGGAAAAGGGTACTATACGGTTCAGCTGGACTGAATGGCAGCATCTGTTTTATGAAGCAATTTCCTGTAATACTTTTCCCTCTGGAGGAACATTCTTTCAAAATATTCGATCCTGTGATCCCTGTAATCGAAAATGACAGGTGGTTACTGTACAAGTTTCCCCGTAAATGCAAACGGATACACAATGAAAAGGCATTACAGGTTATTGATATCAATTCCCTCCTCGAAGTACTGCCCGGTTGAGATCACAATACGATACGCAGGCATGTTTCCGCTGTGTCCATCCTTTTCCCGGCGTACGACATATTGCGAAAATATTGTCAGTCTCAAAGTATCAGGACCTTGCGAATGCTATAAGAGGCTCAATTATCTCATCATCTGCCTGACGGATTGCTGAAAGATACCTGGTCCTGTTTTCATTTTCCCTTGTGAGACCTTTGCCTCCCCAGGTAAAAACGGGTTTGTTCAATGCCTGCGAAATTAAAATATCAGCGCATAACCTCGAATGACGGCCATTACCGTTTTGGAAGGGATGTATCCTCACCAATCCAAATTTTAATCTTATGGCAATTTCATCTTCAGAATAGGTTTTATTCTCAATCCAGAATTTACAATCATCCAACAGCGAAATCAGGTGTAATTGGATCTGATGCTTGTCCACTCCCAGGTTTTTATTCGTTTTTCTGAAGGTGCCTGCCCAATCCCAGACTTCCGAGAACATTCTCCTGTGCACTTCTTTAATAAAATCAACTGTTAAAATCCGATCATGAGGATTCTTTCTCTTCATACTCCATTCGACTGCTTTTTCTATATTGGACTGTTCAAATTCATCCAATTCACCCCTTGTTGAGATCGTCTTAATTTTCAGTCCTTCTTTTACCTCTTCATCAATCGGGGTCTGCCCTCTTATATATTCAAGATCTAATCCCACAATATTGAAGGTAAATCATTTATTAATTGTTCTGTTTTTTCCCGGATTGCCTTCTGGATTCTTATTTCTGAATTTTTTTGATCCTCAAGATTCATTTGAACAGATGTTCTCTCAACAATTTCCCTGGCAAGTTCCAAAGCTTTTCTTTCGACCATTTTCTCAAGTGTTTTATCCTTCGGGATGAATCCATAAACAAAATGCATATCCAGGGCCGCAGCTACTTGTTTTAACACTTTCAGGGAAATTGTTCCATTCTTTTCCCGGTCCTCAATTTCTTTCACACTTTGCGGAGTAATGGCCAGTCTTTGCCCCAGCTGTCTAAGCGACATATTAATTCCATGCCGGATTGAATAAATCCATCCATTCGGAGGAATTACCACTTTCTCCAGGTTTCTGAATTTAACAATCTTTCTGTCAATCTGTTCCTGTATCAATTTTTTCTTATCCATAAGGTTATAGCCTTAAATTATTTTAGCTAATTTAAGCCTTTAACCTGATATTTACAAGCATTTTTTAAGGTTTTAGCCTTAATATATTTTAAACTCAATTATCTCATCATTGATCATATATGACCTACTATAGCATTTATCTCCCATTCTGCCTCTACTTTTTCTTTTAGTATAAATTTCAATCGATTGATTATGAGACTGTTGTTTATATGTGATCAAGGTGGAATCAGGATGATAAATAGCTGCGGAGCTACTCCGATATTATCATCTTCCTGCTTTCCTATTTCAGATTTTGGCAGTTCAATATTTGCAACAATCTGACTTATACCAGGATATGTCAGGTAAAACTGGCACCTCAAGTCCAGCATTACCTCACTTTATTCTACAATCTTCCAGGACCTCTGTTTCCGATAAATATTTTTCTGCGTAATGATCTGTAATTTAATTTTTTAACTAATAATTAATCCGTTGAATAATTATATGGTACGATTCGCCTGCATGATATTGGTCAAACGTGACGCACTGCGTCCTGAATTATCCTGGACACATTACCGCTTGCTGATGCGCGTTGAGAATGAAGTTGCCCGGGAATTTTATCAAAAGGTCTCAATAGAAGGTACTCAATCACCGGTCAAGCCACAATCTGAATTCGTGGGTTCGGGAAGTGGCAGGCAGGTTCTTCAAACGTGTAACATGCGGTTCTATGATTACCGGTATATGATATTCTGCTGGTTGAGCCATTAAGGTTTAAGAAAAAATGTGGTTAAATAACATCAACGGTCACCACAATACCCGGAGAATAAGAATAAGCATTTGGAGTTTGTAAACTATTTAGTTAACTTTAAATTTTGAACAGAAAGGTAATTTCATATGAAGATTATTTTCTAAATTTTTATAAATCAAGGGATTCTGGAGCTCAGAAAAAAATTGAATATGTGTTGGACCTTATTCGGTTTGAAAAGCAGGTTCCAAAGAAGTTTTTCAAATACCTTGATGATACTGATGGGATTTATGAAATACGAGTCAGAACCACATTTTTGGGAATCAGAATTTTATGTTTTTTCGATAAAGGAGATTTATTGGTGCTAACAAATTGCTTTATTAAGAAGACTCAGAAGACACCGAGATATGAGATAAAATTAGCTGAGCGATTAAAAAAGGAATATATGATTGATAAATATGGAGGATTTAAAAGTGAAGAACATTACTGATTTTGAAGACTTGCTTAAAAAAAAGTACGGAGAGAAAGGCACAGCGAAGAGAGACAAGTATGATGCTGGTTCATTGGCATTTAGGCTGGGTGTTATGCTTAAGGAGGCAAGAAAGGAGGCAAATATCACCCAGGAAGAACTCGCTAACAGGACAGGCACAAAAAAAAGCTACATCTCGAGGATAGAGAGGGGACAAAGTGATATCCAGATTTCAACTTACTATAAATTGATAGAAACAGGACTGGGTAAGCATTTAAACATTTCCATTGGTTGAATTACTGCAGTTAACTTTCAAACAAGGCTGAAGACTATAATTAACCCTAATTCGATTACCGGTCAAGCCACAGCCTTAATTCGTGGGTGCGGGCGATAGCATCCGGGCTCTTCAAACATGTTATTTGCAGGTCCGAGATCACAGGTATATGATATTCTGTTGGTTGAGCCATTAAGGGGAAACGAAATATTCGCTGAAATACAATTCAATATGTCTATATCATTGACTCTTTCGTTGTATGGTGTGAAAAGCTATTACTGATAAAGAAGCTTTACGATGGATCACCAGCTTTTTTGTATGTATTTTTGACAAAAGGTTTTGACATGGATATATCAGAATTAAAATTGAAGATTTTTAGAGAGATTGATTCGTTAGAAAAAAATAAGCTCCAGGAAGTTTATGGCTATTTGCAAAACTTTGTTAGAGGTGAGAAGGATCTGGATGACTGGAATTTGATGTCTTCTGCACAGAAACAGGGAATTCTGGATGCAATTGACGAATTAAATGATGGCCAAGGTATTCCAAATGAGAAGGTGATCTCTAAAATTCGTAAGAGATATTCTGATGCCTAAACAAATATTAACCCGAAACAATTTCCACACATCCACAGGAAATTTAATATTAGAAAGTGTGTAATATCAAAACACAACACACTTTATTACCGCAATAGGAGGAATTATATTGAAGTACTTCGAATTTATGACAACAGGCAAGATCCTGATAGTTTAAAATTTGAATAATGTCCTTCCCCTAATAAAAACAGGAATTCCCTTTCATTCGATCACCGGTCAAGCCACAACCTGAATTCGTGGGTGCGGGCGGTGGCGACCAGGAGGTCTTCTTTGGGGACTGGCTGCACCTCGAGCTTGATGCGGCTTTTCGATAGGATGTGGATGCGCCGGATGGCTGAATACCGGATCAGGTACTGGCGGTTGATCCGGAAAAACTGGTCGGGATCAAGGAGTTCCTCCAGGTGCTCCAGCGAATAATCTAGCAGGTAATGAACCGTCTGGTGAAAATGCAGATACTGGAGAAACACCAGGCTTTACGAATTACTCTCGGTCTCCTGATAATCAACCATGCTAATGCTTCTTATTTGTGCATTGCCATATTTTGATGCACATAGATTGTGAACATGAAAATTATTCATACCTCAGCGATTCGGCAGG
This sequence comes from uncultured Bacteroides sp., assembly GCA_964431315.1. GTDB lineage: Bacteria > Bacteroidota > Bacteroidia > Bacteroidales > SM23-62 > SM23-62. The sequence continues at coordinate 15,317 of CAYSJH010000039.1, forward strand.
GTTGGTGGATGCCGTTTTCAGGACCTGCGAGCTTACCGTAAGGATGGCGATCAGCAGGACCACAACGAGGGGGACCGCAAAGAACCACCACCCGATACTGATCCGGTAGGCAAAGTTCTCGATCCAGCGCGACATGATGTAATACCCCGCTCCCAGGCCGAAGGGCACCGCGATCAGCACCTGGATGATGAAATAGCGGACCAGCAGGAGGACCGCATTCCCCGAGGAGGATCCCAGCACCTTGCGGATGCCGATCTCACGCGTGCGCTGAAGGGTGGTATAGGAAGAAAGCCCGAAGAGTCCCAGGCAGGCAATGAAGATGGCCAGGAAGGCAAACAGTCCGAATACCTTCCCGAACTGGATCTCGTTGCGGTACTGCTCGTTGTAATAATCCTCCAGCCAGAAAAATTCAAAGGGGTTCCGGGGGAAGAAGGCATACCACTTTTCCTCGACAAAGTCCAGGACCTCGCCGGTTTTCTGCGGGTTCACCCGGATGGACCAGTACCGGTTTGCATTCTCGAAGAACCTGAAGACCAGGGGTTCGAACGCTTCCTTCAGGCCTTCCTGGTGATAGTTTTTCACAATGCCCACGATGTTGAAGGTATCCCCCCAGAAGTAGATCGGAAGGTTCATGGCGGAGGCAAAATCCTCGAAACCCAGCAGCTTTATGGCATTCTCGTTGAACAGGACGGTCCCGCTGTTGTTCCCGAAATCCCTTGAAAAATTCCGCCCTTCCAGGATGTCCAACCCGTAAAAACCGGCGAAATCGTAGTCGAACCCTATGATCCGGTACTGGTTGCTTTCGTCGGGTCCCTGGCTGAGCAGCCGGATCCCGCCGGCATTCCACTGGGGCTGGCGGCCGGGGACCTCGGTAGAGGCGGTGATCATTTCGATGTCAGGGTTGCGTGAAAGTTCCGCCTTGAAGGCATTGAAGGTCTCGGCATAGGTGGAATCGTTCACGCTCGGTCCCCTGAGCACCAGCACATTCTTAATGTCCACCCCCAGGTCGTAGTTCTTCATGAAGGTGATCTGCCGGTAAACCGTCAGGGTCCCTGCGATCAGCAGCAGGGATGTGGCAAACTGGAAGATCACAAGGATCCTGCGCATGCCGACCCCGCCGACCTTAAGCCCGGAAACCCCCTGGAAAACGACCGTCGGGCGGAAGGAGGAAAGGACCATGGCCGGGTAGATCCCCGACAAAAGGGACCCGGCAAGGAACATCAGCAGCACGCCGCCCCAGAATCCCGGGTTTGCACGCAGGCTGTAATTAAGGAATTCACCGGTCAGGCGGTTGAACGGGGAATCAAGCAGCATGACCAGCACCACTGCCAGGATAACCGCCAGGATGTTCACCAGGAACGATTCGACAAGGAACTGCATCACGAGCTGCTTTTTCACGGCACCCGTCACCTTGCGCATCCCCACTTCCCGGGCACGTTCGAGGGACCTCGAGCTGGAAAGGTTGATGTAGTTGATCCACGCTATGATCACCAGGAATATCGCGATCGCCATCAGGGCATACACCGAGCGGGCATTCCCGTTGGGTTCGGCCTCGAACATGAAATCGGAATGCAGGTGGATGCTCCTGAGCGGCTGGAGCTTGAAGACCACCCCGGCGTCCCATTGCTTCATATCCTCCCCGATCTCGGCTTCGACGAATGCCGGGATCTTGGCCTCAAACTCCCTGTAATCGGTGGAAGGATTCAGCAGGATGTAGTTGAAGAACCCGTCCCATTGCCAGGCGGTATTGATATCCGGTCCGCGGAACTGGACCATGGTTGCCCAGGATACCACGAAATCCGGCTTAAGGTGGGAATTACGCGGTACATCTTTGAAAATGCCGGTGATCATAACTTCCGGTCCCCCGTTAAACCGCAGGCTTTTACCCACCGGGTCCTCGTCGCCGAAATACCTGCGGGCGGTGGATTCCGAGACGACCATTTCCAGCGGGTTCTTCAGTATGGTCGAAGGATCCCCATGTACAATCGGAAAGGAAAAGATCCTGAAAAAAGAGGTGTCGGCGATGTAGATCTCTCCCTCCCTGAATTTCTTATCCCCGTATGCGAAAACCCCGTCGATCTTCTGAAAGCGCGTGAAATTTTCCACCTCCGGGAAATGCTCGAACAGGGCCTGGCCCACCGCCGAACAACCAGCTGCCCACTGCGTGGTCACCACTCCCTTGTTATAACGGTCCTGCTGGATGCGGAAAATGCGATCCCCGTTCACATGAAAATCATCGTAGCTCAGCTCGTACCTTACGAACTGGATGATCAGGATGAACGCCGCCATCCCGACAGCGAGTCCCACTATATTCACCAGCGAGGAAACCCGGTTCCTTAACAGGTTGCGGAAGATGACCAGGAGGTAATTACGTATCATGGTTCAGGGGGTTGATTAATGATTTTTCAAAGGCACCGGTATAATCCTTTTCAGCTCCTTTACAGCCGTTTCATGGTACCCTGCACCTGGAACCCTGACCGCATCCGACAGCGCCAGCAGCCGGTACAGCCTTTGATCCTCCCTGCATGCTTCCGGTACTCCGGGATGCAGTGGGCTCACGGATCGGCCGTATATCTTGCCAGACGCATCGGGCCACACATAAGGACTGGAGACCTTGACCAGTAAACTCAGGGGAAGTGCGGAATGCGCGGTTGGCATACCCCTGGAGGAAGGCCCGGTCTGCACAGGAAAAACATATTTTAAACCGAATTCAAGGAATTCCATAAGAGCCTTATTATTAACAATCTTTTTTTCCTTGTGCACCAGGCCGGAAAGTGCGGACCGGTTAAGGGATTCACTGATCTCCGACTGGCTGATCCCCAGGCTGTAGGCAAGATCCTTCATATACCATTCCCAATGGTCCAGAGCGATGATCTTGAGCAGGACGACTAAATCCAGCGGTCGCATGCCATGGTGCTTTTTCACAGATACCGGATTTGCTGATTACGATTCGCTTTTTACGATATCCGAATATAGCAAAAATAGCAACACCATCACCATGGGCCGATTCTGCGTGCCATGCCCCTGTCATCCTCCTGCCCCCGTCAGCCCTTTGCTTCCGGCAGCAGTGTACCGCGGTCAAGTTCCGAGCGGGTAAAGATCCCGATGACGCCTTTGATTCCCACGCTCATCACGATGTTGCAGAAGAACGACAGGAAGGCGATCAGGAGCAGGGCACCCGACAAACCTGCCAGGATCATGAAAGTCTTAAATTCCCCATCGAGATAGAGAGTGCGCCTGAGCATTCCCTGCAGGCCTGCCATTCCCATAAAGGCCCCCATACCGATCCCGCCGATCAGGTGGCACCAGAAATGCACATTCGCCAGTTTCTGGCTGTACAGTTTAGCCCCGTTTGTCAGTATCGGGAAAAGGATATAGATCGCTGCATACAGGGTCATGGTGAGTCCCACGAGGACGGCCACGTGCACATGCGGGCCTACAACCCACTGGGTATTGTGCAGGATCCGGTTCAGTCCCACATCCGCCTGCATGATCCCTGCCGGAACGGCCAGGGCAAAGCCGAGGAGTCCGCCGAGCAGGAATTTCAGCGGATTGGTCATTTTCAGCGGGCGGGCGGCCCAGAGCGTGGCAAGGGTGATAAAAAAGGCCAGTCCCTGGGTGATCAGTTCAAAGGCCGTTACGAACTCCCCGGAGATGACCTTCAGGAAGGCAGGCTGTGCCTGGTCTGCAAGCAGGTGATGTGACCAGACCGTCCACGAGACGACCAGTTCAAGAAGCAGGGCCGCCCGGGCGATGTTCTGCATGAACAGCTTGCGCCCGGTGATCATGGTGGCCAGCAGATACCAGGTACCCGCCACGAAGATCAGAACCAGTCCGTCTGCTATCAGGTCGAGTCCCCACCAGAACCAGTTCTTGTACAGCAGGGCATCGATGGCTGTATCCTTCAGGCTGTGGCCCAGAAGTGCCGCCACCATGTAAACCAGGATCAGGACCCCGGTGAACAGGATGACCGCGGAGTTCAGGGCCATGTCAACCGTTCCCCGGGCAATGGCTGCCACCGGGAGGGAAACCAGGTGCTCCTTCTTTTTCCTGCGGAACAGGTTCTCGGCGCCGCTCACCCCGAGGGCGGAAGCGATCAGGGCTCCGGAGGGCTGCTTTTCCCATCCCTCCGGTGTATAGGCGATCGTCTTGAAAACGTTGATCACGAAAAAGACCGTGCCGAGCATGATGAGTGCGATTCCCAGGATAAAAAATGCCCCTCCCAGCGGCGCGAACTGGCTGAAATCGGCCGGAAGCGGCCAGTAAAGGGTGTAAAGGGGGGCGTAATGGGAGATGAAGCCGGCGGACCAGAATACGAAGGTTCCGATGGCAATCAGCAGGAAGGTCCAGTTGGCCAGCCGGAAACTCCAGAGCGGTTTTTTCATCAGGAAGGGGACCAGGAAAAGGAAGGCCCCGCAAACGATGGAATAGGTCGATCCGAAGATACCAACCAGCGGATGCGCCGTAAGAATGGCAAAGAACTGTTTCTCGGACACGAAGGGCAGGGGACTGATCTCGTAAAGGCGCATGATCATTCCCTCGATGATAACAAAGAGGTAGTAAACAAGTCCTACCACCACAAATCGCAGGGTCAGCTTCTGCATGGGGGTAAGGGTTTTCGGCTTGAAAAGTCCCTCTTCCCCGTTTAATAATGTCTCTGTAAAACTCATTTTCCTGTGGTATAACGGTTAATTGCAGCCCCTTACTTCCACTGCATTCTTCACGACCATATGAATTCCAGCGGGACCGGAATATTCCGTTGACCGGATGGTATAGGTGCCGGGACTGTTGAATTTCCAGAGGATGTCGTTCCTGTGGCCCGGGACTACCTGCATCTGGAATAGCATGGAATTGTCCTCGCGGAAGAGGCCGAACCCGTACGTCAGGTCCTCCGTGGTAACATCGAACAGCACAAGGTCATTGCAGTCGACGAGAAGTTTTTCCGAGGGAAGGCGGAACTCATGCTTCGCGATCGAGATCTCGAAGGTTTTGTCGGGGGTGTAATTGCCCCGGTGCAGGTCAACTGGGGACCAGGGAATGGTATTGTAGGTAATGATGTGCAGGGAGACCCCGAGCACAATCAGGAAACCCACAAAGGTGTAAAACAATCCCGGCTTAACCACACCGCTGGTTCCCCTGGTGATCTTCAGGGCGAACCATCCCATGACAAGCAGAATCACGATGCAGTAGCAGGTGTAAGCAATTGTCTGTCCTTTAAGGACAAGGGCCGGATCAACCATATTGCTTCATTATTAATTGTTATTACTGGGAATTATTTATTGTGCCTCCTTGAAAGTTCATCCAGGGTCATGGATTCCATGCTTGCCTTGATCACCTGATTTAACCCGCACCAGTAATCCTTCAGGACACAGTCCTGTTTCCTGGGACATTTCCCTGCCGTTAGCAGACAGTCGATAATGGCAAGGTCTTCCCCGAACGCCCTGTAAATATCATAGATGCTGATCTCGGTGGCAGGTCTTCCCAGCTTGTACCCGCTTTTTTTCCCGCCCGCATTCCTTATCAGTCCCGCTCTCTTTAAGGAGGCAATGATATGGTCGAGGTATTTCACCGATACTTCCTGGTTAACAGCTATGTCCTTCTGATATACCCCATCCTTATTCCCTTCATTCAGGGCGAGTTCAAGCATGGTCCTCAGACCGTAGCGAGTTTTAGTATTGAATTTCAACCGCTTTTATTTCCTACCAAAATGATAGGATAAAAATAATTTAATTCCACATCCGAAAATCAAATCCGGGAAATAATTTATTCAAAAATGATTAAATAAATTGGATCAGGCTTAATTTTTGGGCCTGTCACGAGGACAGCCCGATTTTTTATTTTATTTTACAGCAACGGATATATCCGCCAACACTAAACTGCTTCAAGATGCAGACACAAAAAATAACGATCGGTTTCATCGGGCTGGGCGTGATGGGAAAGCCGATGGCCCTCAACCTGATCCGCGCGGGGTACACGCTCATGGTCCATGACCTGCGGTCCGAAACGGTTCGGGAGGTCACAGCCGCCGGGGCGCTGGACGGGAAATCGCCCGCCAGCATCGGCGCGAACTGCGAGGTGATCATCACCATGCTGCCCAATTCCCCCCAGGTAAAGGAAGTGGTAACGGGGAAAGGCGGGATCCTGGAGGGGGCGAAACCAGGCAGCATCATTGTCGATATGAGCTCCATCTCCCCCCTGACGGCGATCGAGGTGGCCGGAAAGGCAGAGGAAAAAGGCGTGGAAATGCTGGATGCACCGGTCAGCGGGGGGGAGCCCAAGGCCATAGACGGGACCCTCTCGATCATGGCGGGAGGCAAAAAGGAAGTCTTTGAAAAGATGGAAAAGATCCTGCTTGCCATGGGCGCATCCGCCATTCTTGTCGGGGACATCGGCAGCGGGAACACCGCCAAGCTCGCCAACCAGATCATGGTCGCCCTGCACCTGGCGGCCATGAGCGAGGCCATGGTGTTCGCCGAAAAATCCGGGGTGGACCCGGAAAAGGTGTTCCAGGCGATTCGCGGGGGACTCGCAGGCAGCACTGTGCTGAATGCCAAGATGCCCCTTGTGCTGGAACGCAATTTCAAGCCGGGGGGACCCATACTGATGCATACCAAGGACCTGCTGAACGTACGGGATACCGCCCAGGAGACCGGCGCCCCCATCCCCCTGACGGTCCAGGTGCTTGAATTCATGAAAGCCCTGAAGGAAGACGGGCACGGGATGGATGACCACGGCGGCATTATCCAGTACTGGGAAAAACTGGCCCACGTCGAAGTGAAAAGGAAATGACCCGTGAATCCATAACGCGACAAAAAACCATCTGCCATGCTGCTGATCATCCTGCTCATACTGGCCATCCTGTTCATCATCGTCTCGACCACCCGCCTGCGACTGCATCCCTTCCTGGCCCTGCTGCTGGCCGCCATCCTGTACGGATTGTTCTCGGGGATGCCATTGGGTGAACTGGTGGAATCGATCAACGGGGGATTCGGGAGCACCATCGGCTATATCGGGATCGTGATCGTGGCCGGGTGCATCATCGGGACCTTCCTGGAGGAATCCGGCGGGGCCTATTCCATGGCGGAATGGATCCTGAAGATCGTGGGACAAAAACATGTCCCCCTTGTCATGTCGATCATAGGGTTTTTTGTCTCCATCCCGGTCTTTGCAGATTCCGGGTTCGTGGTCCTGACCCCCCTGAATAAGGCACTGTCCAAAAGGGCGGGGATCTCCTTCGCGGGTGCGACGATCGCGCTTGCAATGGGACTGATGTCCACTCACAACCTGGTACCCCCTACGCCGGGTCCCATCGCAGCAGCCGGCATCCTTAAGGCGGACATCGGGCTGGTCATCCTGTTCGGACTGATCATCGCTCCCCTTGCCCTGGCCGTGGCCTGGCTCTATGCTACAAAAATTGCCAGCCGGACCTGGATCGATCCGAACCCGGATCTTTCCGAAGAGGACCTGAAGAAAAAACTCACCCAGGCTCCGAGGGCCGTAAAGGCCTTCATGCCGATCCTTGTTCCAATCCTGCTGATCGTCCTGAAATCGGTCTCGGATATTCCTTCCGCACCGCTGGGGACCGGCTTCGTGAAAACCCTCACGGGCTTTATCGGCCAGCCGGTCATTGCCCTGCTGATCGGGGTGATGCTTTCCTTCCTGCTGCCAAAAAAATTGGAGAAAAAGATGCTTTCCACCACCGGTTGGGTGGGAAAGGGACTGGTGAACGCGGCCATCATCATCCTGATCACGGGAGCGGGGGGGTCTTTCGGGACCGTCCTCAGGAATTCGGGCATTGCGGATGTGATCGGGGATTCGCTGGCCCACATCCGCCTGGGGATCTTCCTTCCCTTCCTCATTGCGGCGGCCATAAAAAGCGCCCAGGGCTCCTCGACCGTGGCCCTGATAACGGCAGCTTCCATCCTGTCACCCCTGATGGCGACCCTCGGATTTACGTCGGATGTGGACACAGCCCTGGTGGTCCTTGCCATCGGTTCAGGCGCCATCGTGGTCTCGCATGCCAACGACAGCTTTTTCTGGATCCTGACCCAGTTCTCGAACATGGACGTAAAGACGGGCTACCGGCTGCTGACCGTGGCAAGCCTGATCCTGGGATCGACGGCCATCCTCATCACCTGGCTGATCTATTCCCTCGTCGGCTGAAGCCCTGAGTCCCGCTTCCCCTAATCCACCTTTAACTTCCAGGTAAGCTGAAAGATGATGCCCGACTGCCAGACCTCAAACTGCTCGTTTATATACATGATCCCCCCGGTGAGGTCCTGTTTCTTTGCTACCGGGTAGCTTACCTCGGCACCCGTCCTGATCTGGTCAATATTTCTGAAACGGCAGGCGTTCAGGGGCGTGAAGGTCTCGCAGAACACGGCGGGTTCAAGGGGAGTTTTGGGGATGTCGTAGGATAGTTCAAGTTTGTTCCGCCAGTGAAGGTCCGGCACAAGGTCAGATTCGCTGTTGATATAGGTTTTTGCCATGCGTTCGAACCTGGCCCGGTAATTAATCTTGAACCGGCCTACCGGGTAATCGAATTTCAGGTCGAGCATCATTTTGTTCCGGTAGTAATAATGCAGGTTCTCCTCGAGCTTCCATTCGAACCGGTATTTATACCCGATGTCAAAGTGTTTGCTTATCTTGTAGTTCAGGCCGAACTGCGCCAGGTACCTGCTTACCTGAATTCCAGCCGCATTCAAGGCCCTCGCCTCAATGCTTGTTTCAAGAGTGAATTTCTTCGGAAGGTCGAATTCGATCTCTGCACCCAGCCATTCCCCCGTATGCTGCGGATAGGCCCATGCCGCAGCGATCAGGCCCTGAAGCAACAGCAGGTATCTGAGGGTTTTCATGAATTCCTAGGTCAGCCGGCCCTTTTTCCTGGAATTATTGTTGTCGTTGAAAATAACATCGTCCTTGGCATAGTAGTAGATCCGTATGCGCACCGTGTCGGTAATGAAATTGACCGGCCCGATCTCCACCCTGTTGATGTTTTTGATCCCCGTCCGTTCCTCCAGGTCACTGATCAGCTTATCCCGGTTCTCCTCGCGGATAAATTCGATCTTCTCGTATTCAATGATCTTGGATGTCTCATGCCTTGACAGCCAGGCCTTTTCGAGCGCCCAGGTAAGACCGATGATAAGGATGTTCGTCAGGAGAAGCTCCATGTAGGAGATCTGTGAGTGGGCCAGGGCATTTATGACCGATACGCCGATGACCAGGAACAGGTAGGTCATTTCCTTGATCTGTATCTGCCTGGTCCGGTAACGGATGATGCCGAAAATGGCGAAGAGTCCCAGTGCAAATCCCAGCTGCAGGTTCACGTTCACCAGGGTGTAACAGAGCAGGAATACCACGCTTCCGATCAGTATGTAGCTGAAAAGGTAATCTTTGCGTTTGGCCTGGCTGTAATACAGCCATCGCACGATGATCAGGAGGATAACCAGGTGATAGGCAAATTTCACCAACAGTTCCACCAGGCTCCCGATATTTAATAATTGATGGTCCATCAATAAATCGTTATTTGTCATTAATTGGTTTGTTCAGTATATCAGATTTCTTTCGCGATATACAGGGTCCCGGCATCGAACATCCCCTGCAGATCATCCACGTTAATGTTTTTTATGACCGGGACCTTTTCCGGTGACCGGTTGGTATTTTCAGAATAGACGAAAACGGTGTAACTCCCCTTTATCAGGTTCGGAAACGCAAAATTCCCGTCGTGGAGCGTCCTTATCCTGTCTGAATAATTCGGGTCATCTTCATAAACCAGGTACACATCCAGATCCTGGCCGGCTATGGTATCCACTGCATAAATAAAATCCTTCGAGTAATTCACCTGCCTTACGAGTCCCGTTATAACCGCCTGTCCCTCATCAACATCGAGGGTCCTGTAAATATTAATCCGTCCAAGATCCGCTTCCTGGCTGTTCGAGGAAAGGTTGACCGAACGTTCAACCGCGATCATGCCGGAAGCCGAATTGCCCGTGCTGTCATCCGAATAAATGAAAACGTTATAATCTCCCTTGCTCAGGTATTTGAATTCGAATATCCCTGCCGGGGAAGTGGTCCTGTCGTCGGAAATGGTCTGGCTGGATCCGTATTGGATATAGACTTTTTCGTCTGCTGCCGGGTAAACGGATTGCAGTACCCGGAATTTTTTATCGTAGGAACGCAGGATCACCTGGCCCCTGATGGTACATTTCCCTCCCGGGCCCTCCGGCTTTTCACAGGAGGCAAGCAGCAGGATTGCTGCTGCCAAAACCGCTGGTAACAGCCTGCCGTAAAACCTCCTGGTCATGGGAATTTTCATGGGAACTGTCACGGATGCCAAGCTTATCAAAAGTACTTAAGACGCTAAAATTATTTAAATTAATGATTACTTAACGTTAATTTAAAGGAAAACTTCATAAAATCGACCGAACCGGCAGGACGGGGCACCGGTAGACGGGAACGAGAGAGAGGAGCGGACAGATAAGGCGGGCAGGTAAGGCGGGCAGCGACCTTGTAAGGGTCCGCGTTGGATGCAGGCCTCCTGTCCTCAAAGACGTCCTTTCCATCCGTTCTCTATGGTGCTTACCGGGATTCGGATCGAAGTCCCGCGGTCGGATATGCCGTAGGAGAATTTGAGGAAAGGGGCAGTCAATCAGGAAAATTCACAGTCCTTGATTTTCTAAACGACCGGCAGGAAAGAGCGTTGACGGACCGGGCGGGTCAGGGAATTATTCGATGAACCCGTTCATCTTCAGCCAGGCTATGCAGGCATCGGGCCAGGCGGATTGGGTACCCTGTCCCTGTCCGAGCCCGTATCCGTGTCCCCCTTCCTGGTATAGATGCAGTTCGCACGGGATCTCGTATTTGCGGAGAGACAGCAGGTAACGTATGCTGTTCTCAGGCGAGACCGCCGGGTCGTTCACACTGTGGACCAGGAAAGCCGGGGGGGTGTCCTCCTTTACCTGCTTCTCGTTGGAAAAGCGGTCGATCAACTCTACCGAGGGATCCTTCCCCAGGAGGTTCTCCCTGGAACCGCGGTGGCTGAATTCCATGTCCATGGAAATCACAGGATAGATCAGGATGGAGAAATCCGGCCGGGCGCTGAAGCCGTCACCGGGGGGACAGACGACATCACTAAAATGCGTGGAGGCCGTTGAAGCCAGGTGTCCCCCGGCAGAGAACCCCATGATCCCGATCCGGTCAGGATTGATATTCCATTCCCCGCTGTGGCGTCGTGCGATGCGGATGGCCTCCTGGGCGTCCTGCAGGGGACCGATGCTTTTGTCCTTCATGATGGCGTCGCTGGGAAGCCGGTAGGTCAGTAAAATGCCCGTTATCCCGTGATCGTTCAGCCAGGCGGCCACCTGGTAGCCTTCATGGTCGATGGCAAGCCTGCTGTATCCCCCGCCGGGACAGATGACCACCGCCGCACCCGTTGCAGTCTCAGCGGGAGCAAGCCAGACCTCCAGGGTGGGATCGGTTACCTTTGATACCCGGGGACTTGTACCGTTGACCATGGTGGTCTCCATCTGGTAACCGGGATCGATAATGGAACCGGGGACCCCGTCGGGCCAGACCTTGAGGGTGATATCCTGAGCCGCCGTCGTGAAAAAGGCCAGGGAGAAGATCAGGGTAAGGGCCGAGGAAAGGGCCAGGGGATGCAGTGCCCTGAATACGCGCGTGACTGATTTTTTCATGATCTTATCCGTTACAGAACCTTAAAGTTAGGAGAAATGTTTTAAAAATGAATTCACCCAGCTGATCTCCGCCTCTAGCAGGTATACCGGCCGGGTGCGGCCATCAGCTCCCTGATCCTGGATTTCAGGTTCCTCTCCCCCTCAGGCGTGATCGAATAAAGTTTCCGCAGCCTGTTGGCGGAACTCTTGCGTACCTGTTTGATCACGAGTCCCTCTCTTTCAAGCTTCCTCATCAGCTTGTAGATCGATGACATGGACAGATCGGTCCAACTTCGCATGTCACGGGACTTAACCTCCTGCTCGATCTGGTAAGGATGCATGGGCTTTTCCGAAAGCAGTCCCAGCAGGGCTGCTTCGGCATTTGAGAGGTTCGTTACTTTCATAAAAACAAAAATCGTAAAAAAACCCCTGCCGGAATTTCCGGCAGGGGTTCCAGTGCAAAACCCGTCCCAACTTAACCAACAAACCTAACCAAACCTAACCTATCTGAACTAACTTAACCTATGAACCTGGCAGCAGGGTAAAACCCGACTCCAGGCAATGGCTGGAATTTGTCCCCACGAATACCCTGAAATCCCCAGGTTCGGAAACAAATTTGAGATCCTGGTTGTAAAACCGCAGGTCATCCGCTCCGAGCCTAAAGGTTACGGTCCTGCTTTCCCCGGGTTCCAGGCTGATCTTCCGGAATCCCTTCAGTTCCTTAACCGGCCGGGTGACGCTTCCAACCAAATCACGCACATAGAGTTGCACCACCTCCTCGCCCTGATAATCACCTGTATTCATTATGTTCACTGATATTTCAATTTCCCCGTTCATTTCGAGCTGCCCGGATGAAAGCTGCAGGTCCGAATAGCTGAAGGTGGTATAGCTCAAACCGTATCCGAACGGATATAGGGGATCGTTGGGGACATCCAGGTACTTGCTGGTATATTTATTCTCGCTGATGGGCCGGCCGGTGTTTTTCACATTGTAGTGGATTGGGATCTGTCCCACGTTCCTCGGAAAGCTTATCACCAGTTTGCCCGAGGGATTATAATCGCCTGAGAGGACGCTTGCTATGGCATCTCCTGAGCGGGTTCCCAGGTGCCAGGTATTCAGCACCGCCGGAATATTTTCTGCCACCCAGTTAATGGTCAGGGGCCTGCCTGCCATTATCAGGGCGACGATGGGTTTGCCGGTGGACTGAATGGCCCTGGCGAGGGCTTCCTGGGGACCCGGAAGATCGATGACCGATCTTGAGGCGGCTTCACCGCTCTGCATGAAATCCTCCCCGATGGCAAGGATCACGATGTCCGCTCTGCGGGTGATGGCAAGGGCTTCATCGAAACCGCTCCGGTCATTCCCCTCAAAACCGCATCCCCTTGCAGATAAAATAGTTGCACCGGGATACCGGTGCCGGAGTCCCTCGACAACCGTAACAACGGAATCGCTTACACCGGAAGCGTGCCAGGTGCCCATAACATCCACTTTGTTGTCTCCAAGGGGACCGATGACCGCGATCATTATGACATTTTCGTCGAGTGGGAGAAGGTGCTTGCCGTGGAAAGGCTCGTTCTTCAGCAGCACGATGGACCGTTTGGCCGATTCAAGGCTGTGCTCAAGCATCTCCCCAGATAACACGGTTGCCTTTTCGCGCCCGGGATCCAGGTACCGGTACGGGTCATCAAACAGGCCGAGCCTGAATTTCAGTGCTAGGACCCTTCGTACAGCCCGGTCGATCATTTCCCCGGTGATGATCCCCTCCCCGAAGGATTCCATCAGGTGATCCCTGAATACGCCGCCCTGCATATCCATATCAATCCCCGCAAGCAGGGCAAGTTCCCCTGCATGTTTCTCATCCCTGGCAAACCCGTGGTTAACCATCTCGTTTATGGCCGTATAATCGGTTACCACCATTCCCTTGAAATTCCATTCATCCCGCAGAATTTGCTGAAAAAGGAACCGGTTGCCGGTAGCAGGAACGCCGAACAGTTCATTGAAGGATGTCATGACGGAGGCAACGCCGGCATCAACGGCCGCCCTGTAGGGTGGCAGGTATTGTTCTCTCAGCATGAGACCGGACATGTCAACGGTATTGTAATCGCGTCCTGCCTCCGGCGCACCGTAGGCGGCAAAATGCTTGACGCATGCCGCCATGGTTGAAGGATCGGCAAGGTCATCGCCCTGGTAGCCCCTGACTTTTGCAGCGGCGATCCGGCTGCCGAGCCATGCATCCTCGCCTGATCCCTCGGCAATCCTTCCCCAGCGGGGATCCCTGGCGATGTCGACCATGGGATTATAGGTCCAGTTCAACCCGGCAGCGGTGGCTTCCTTTGCCGAAAGCCTGGCCGTTTGTTCAATGATCTCAAGGTCCCAGCTGCAGGCTTCGGCAAGCGGTATGGGAAATATGGTCTTGTAGCCGTGGATAACATCGTAGCCGAAAAGCAGGGGTATGCCCAGGCGTGTTTCCTCCAGGGCCATCTTCTGCAGCTTGAGGTTGTATTCCACCGTGTGGGCATTGAATATGTTCCCGCATCTGCCGGACCGGATGTCATCCTCGTACTGTTCATCCAGCAGGGGACCGGTGACCGTCCACCCGCTGGTAAACAGGGTCATCTGCCCGATCTTTTCTTCCAGGGTCATAAGGGACAATACCGAGTCCACCTTCCGGTCCGTATCATCTTTCCTTTCCCGTTTCCGGCATGAGTCAAGAGGAAGGAATAACAGGGTAGCAAACAGCAGGATTATATATTGTTTCAAGTACATGTTGCAATCAGGTTTAATTCGTTTTTAGAGATTTCAAACAGTTCAGCTGCGCGGCTTCCTGAACTCAAATCCGAGTTTTTCCAGTCCGGCCTGTATCTCGGGACAGGACATGAACAGGTCCCACAGCAGCCCGGTCCGGTTATTCTCCATCATGACCACAATGGGACCCTGGTCGATGGCAAGATAGCGTGGCGGGAACCAGTCCCTCTCCGGTGAAAAAGCGTCGTAGAACCCGTATTCCCCCAGGAGCCTTTCCCCGTAAACCTCATAAAACGTACGCATGGCCTGCATGGAATATTCAGGGGTATAGGGAATGGAAGCAAGGGCAGCAGTCGGTGCAATTACACCGTTATCGTCCCCGGGCCTGTGTCCCATATAACCCACACCTCCCCCTCTTATCCATGTATAGCTTGAGGTAAGTCCCCAGCATTCCGGCCCGTACCCGGCATATTTCCCGGGGTTTTCAATACAGTACTGCCGGTTGATGAGGGTCTGGTTCACGTTCTGTTCCCAGTAATCGGCGTAGCGGTCTTTCAGTCCCCTTGGATCGAGTCCCAGGTAAGAATAATGCGCCCAGAAAAGGGGACCCCCGTATTTTGCCGCCCCGTTGTGCTTCAGGGTAAGGGTGTAGCCATAGGCTACAACCGTCGTATCTATCTTCCCGCCCCTGGCCCAGCCTTCATGGTACACTTCGGCCGGCACCGGGTAAGTGGGTGAGGACGCCGCGAGTATGTAGTAGATCAGGCATTCGTTATAGCCCTGCACCTTGTGGTTCATGTCCCACCCGTCGGTGGGGGACCAGTGCCAGTACAGCACGTTCTCACCGTTCTTCCGGAACCAGCTCCATTCGGCTTCCCTCCAGAGTTTGTCGATTATTGCCGCCAGCTGCTGCTCCGGTGCACTGCCATCCCTGAAATACTGCCTGGCCGCCAGGAGTCCCTGGAACATGTAGGCCGATTCCACGGCATCCGCACCGGTGTCTTTTTTGCTGAAAGGCTTTATCTTTCCCGTCTCACCATAGATCCAGTGGGGCCACATCCCGTGAAACCGGTCGGCCCGTGCAAGGAAATCAACGATCCGTGTCAATCGCTCGAGTCCCTCTTCCCGGCTGATGTATCCCCTTTCTATCCCGGCCAGGATGGCCATTACCCCGAAGCCGGAACCTCCGGAGGTAACCACATTTTTATCATCCTCAGGATAGATCCCGTCCTCATGGTAACGTTCCCTGGCCATACCGGAATTCGGCTCGGCCCCGTCCCAGAAGTATCGGAAGGTGGTATACTGGACCAGGTTCATCAGGGAATCATCGGAAATCGTGGCGGCCGCCGGAGATTTCTGTCCCCCCCCGCATCCGCCCGTTATGACCAGGATGGCCAGTGCGACCAGGAGGACCGGGAGCCTGATGGCGGAAAGATTGAAGACGGCGAACGGGGACCGTATTTTTATTTCGTTATGCATGATTCGGTCAATTTCCGAAAGTGAAGCCCAGTTTTGTCAGTCCGCTCTGAACTTCCGGGGCGGACATGAAAAGATCCCAGATCAGTCCCGTGCGGTAATTCTCGATCATCACGATCATGGGTCCCTGGTCGATTGCAATGTTGCTTGTAGCATACCATCCGACCGTTGCGTTGAAGGCATCGTAAAATCCGTAGGGGCCCCAGAGGCGGTCCCCCAGCAGGTAATAAAAGAACCGGATGGCCTTAAGGGACTGTTCGGGCGTATATGGAATGGAACTGACGGCGGCCGTGGGCGAGATCACGCCCAGGTCGTTTGTGGGGGAATGGGCGCTGTACCCGTACTGGTTGTCGCTGGCGGTCAGTCCCCAGCACGATTCGCTGTACCCGACATAATTTTTGGGATTATCAACGCAGTATGACCAGTTGATCAGGGAATGGTTCACCACCTGCTCCCAGTAATCGGCATACCGGTCATGCAGGTTCCTGGGATCGATGCCAAGGAAGGAATACTGGCAGAAGAACAGCGGTCCCCCGTAAGCCTCGTAGGAAAGCGGAAGGTTATAGCCGTAATACTGCCTGTTAAGCACGATGCCGCCGTTGCTGGCCCATCCGGAGTGATAAACGGCAGAATCGATCCCGTGCGCAGCGGATGTGGCGGCCATGACATAGGTGATCAGGGCCTCGTTCCATCCCCTGACCTTCATGTTCATATCCCAGCCGTAGTCGGGGGACCAGTGCCAGTACAGGGCTTCTTCACCACGTGTGAACCAGTCCCACTCGATCCCGTCCAGCAGCCGGTTGATCTGATCAACAAGGGACTGCTCACCGGGTGCGTCAGGATCAAGGTACTGCCGGAAGGCCAGCAACCCGGCGGCCATGTAAGATGTTTCAACGAGGTCGGCACCGTCGTCCTTTGTGCTGAACGGGTGTACTTTGCCGGTGGACCCGTTCATCCAGTGGGGCCAGGCCCCGTGGAACCGGTCCGCATTTTCAAGGAAATCCAGGATGGTCTGCATCCGGTCCAGCGCTTCCTGGCGGGTGACGAATCCCCTTTCCACACCCACGGCCAGGGCCATGATCCCGAATCCCGAGCCTCCGATCGCCACGATTTCACCCGAGGTATTCCGTTCCCTTGCCAGTCCGCTCACGGGATGGGCAAAGTCCCAGAAATATTTGAAGGTCTGCTCCTGCACAAGGGTAAGCAATTCCCCGTCACTGACCTCCGGGAACTTATAGCTGGAATCCAGCGACGTAATGAACTGGTTTGAAAATCCACTGAAGATGTATCCCGCTGCAGAGGTCAGGTTGGAGGAAATGACCAGGTAGTAGATGGAATAATCCTTAAGGGACTCCAGGCTGGTCATGGTCACCTTCCGGTTTTGCCCGGAAAGGCTGAAGCTCATATCCGGGTTTCCCGAGAGGGTAAAAAAGGACTGGTAATTGACCGGGTCCAGTGCTGCCGAGAATTCCGCCTCGATCTTAAGATCTTTGTAATCAATATAATAATAGGGACCTGCTCCGTTGAAATCCTTCCCGTTAATCTGGATGCTGTTCAGATGCATCTCCCCCTGCTGTGTCCGGAAAAAGTATTCAATCCCCGGGAATTGCTCACCGGAACTGCCTTTAAGTTCCGGCAAAATCCGCAGTGCATACAGGGTCATGTATTCCAGGTTGCTTTCAGCGTCAAGGGTAATGGTTTTCATCTGCCCGTCGAAAGAAAGCGAGTATTCCACAGCCACGGCATCATCCTTCAGCAGTTCCAGGCCGGATCTCACCGTGCCGGTATCGACCGGGCTGCTGAAGGTAATGACAATGGAGCGATCGACCGGGGCATCCGCAAGGGTATCCCCGGGGACCAGCTTTTCCGGCCCGATAATGGTCCCGACCAGCTGCAGGACCCCTGCATTGTTCCCGTTGTCATTTTTCTTTTCGCAGGTGCAGACCAGTAAGAGTATGCCCGGTAAAAGCCAATAAAATAGCCGTATCCTTCTCACGAAGCGAGCATTAAAATTTTGTAGAAAGAGGGGTTTCCGCAACCGGAAACCCCTTTGAAAACTGTTGTTCTGAAATGATCTACGGTTTTTCCGAATCGTACATCAGCTGTACTTCGGTCGCGGAGATCGCTTTGTGGAAGATCCTGACGTCGTCAAGCTGTCCCTTGAAATGGTTGGACGTGGGAATATCGTATCCTCCCCAGGGCTCTGCATCCCACATGGTACCTGCCCTGGACTGGATGAACCCGAAGGCAAGCTCGTTCACAACATCCGGTGCGGTTCCGCCCCACTTCATTCCGACCACACCATGCTTGGCATCGGTTACATCCCAGAGGTTGAAGTCGAAACTTTTCATCTTCTCCCCGTTGTAGTAAAGCGTGCCTCTTTTCGTGCTGCCGTCAAAGGTATAGACAACATTCAGCCATGTATCCTTCAGCATGGCCTGCATCTCTTCGACCGTGAGGCTCTTGGCAAAATCCCATCCCTGCCAGCCGCCGTTGGTATTGTCGGTTGCAAGGCTCGGAAACCACATGTCTTCGGAGGTGGAGGTTCCGTCTCCCAGGTCGTACTGGACGGCGAATTTTCCCCCGTCGTAAGCACCGTATATCTCGTACTCTATCCCGTAGAAGGCCCCAAGTCCCAGTACAAAATGCCCGGCCGGGTCCCCGTTCTCATTTACATGGCCCGTGGAGTTCGTCTTGACCCAGAAGCTGATCGTAAACTCTGTCGTATTGATCAGCTGGTCACCGTTCGGGATCTCGATGATGCTGGTATTCCCGTCGAATGTGGCGGCCTTGCCTGCCTCGGTGTTACGTGAAGCGGTATAGGTGATGGCCACGATGCCGTTTGCAGTCGGGTCGTAACTTCCCACCACATCGTTGGCATTGTCTTCGAAGGTCCAGTGGGCAATCACGCCCGCCGGGGCAAAGGTGCCGTTGGTGGTGAACGACCGGGTAAGAGCTGTCAGAGCCTTACCGTCGGTGGATTCAATTCCCACACCCAGATCAAGTTCAAACAGCGTGCCTGTCCCCAGCGTCTCATCGGGCGTTATGGTTATCGTCGCCCCCGACACGCTGATGGTAATGGCGATGTCCGCGTCGTCGTAATTCTGGGTCAGCGTGATGTTGGCAGCGGTGGCGGTTGAGACATCCACATTTGCCGTAAAGGTGGCCGTTATCGTGGGACTAACGGGCACATTATCCGGTGCGGTGGCACCGTTCAGGTCAATGTCCCCGGCCATCAGGCTGACAAGGGCCATATCGACCGGCTCATCCTTTTTACAGCTGATTACCGCAATTGCCAGTACTCCCAGCAGTAAAAAAACACTAAACAAAACATTTGTTTTTCTCATAATACATAAAAAATTAATAATTAAACATGAAAAATTATTGCCAATTTGGATTTTGCTCGAGGGCGCCCTGCGAAATATCGATCTCGTTCTGGGGGATGGGCAGAAGCTCATGCTTTCCGGCTGTAAAACCCAGGGGGCCAAGCACCTCGACCGCTTTTCCAGTCCTGACCAGGTCCCAGTACCGGTGCCCCTCCAGGGCAAGTTCATGCCTTCTTTCCTCCAGTATGAGGTCTCTCAGGTTGTCCTTATTCGTTTCCGTAATATCCGGAAGGATCGCATCGTTTCCCTGCCTTGCGCGTTTCCTGACCCTGTTCAGGTAGTCCAGCGCATTCGTCGGGTCATCGTTTTCGTTCAGCGCCTCCGCCGCCATCAGCAGGACATCGGCGTACCTTATCAGTCTCCTGTTGTGGCCAAACTGCGTAATGGTCGTTGTCCCCGGTATCCATACTTTCTGGTTGTAGCACTCGATCTCCAGCAGGTTGCCCTGATCATCCCTGATCTCATCAGGGGTGGTACCGTCGCCCCTGATCTCGACCCCGTCGAGGACTTCGCCGAGGAAAATGATGGTCGCATCCATTCTCGGGTCGCCGGACTCAAAAGAATACTGAAGATCCAGGGAGGGCCGGTTGAATCCCCAGCCCCGGTTGGGTGTGCCGCGGACCCCCTGCGTGTTGGCATACTGGTCGCCCCCGCCTTCTGTCCCTGCCACTTCCATGGCCCCGATCTCGAATACCGATTCAACGCCATGCTCGCCCGCTTTGCTGTTGGCATCCTCAAACAGGGTCTCCAGTTCGTATTCCCCGGAGTTGATCACCTCGAGTGCATATTTTTCGGCATTGACGAAATCCTTCCTGAACAGATAGACTTTGGCCAGCAGCGCCTTTGCTGCACCGGAGGTGGCTCTGCCCAGCTGGTCGGGGGACTGCTCACTCCTTGTTCCAAGGTCGGGAATGGCGGCTAATAGATCATCAATGATCAGAGTATAGACCTCATCGCCCGAGGAACGCTCCAGCCGGATGGGGGGAGTGGTGGTCAATACGATGGGCACGCCTCCCCAGGCTCGTACCAGGTCAAAATAAAGCAAAGCCCTGATGAATTTAGCCTCCGCGACGCAACTGCTGATCAGATCCGCGTCCATGGCTATGTCCGGTACTTTTTCTATGACCACATTGCAGCGCTTGATCCCCTCGTAAAGCGTGCTCCACCACCTGTCCAGCCCGTCCTGGGTAGCGGTGTGCTCGAACGTATCGTAGGGACCGATCGTGGGAAGCTGGTCATTGGGATTGCTGCCCTTGTGCGCATCGTCTGACATGATGTCAAGGATGGGGTAACCCCCCGAATGATAGTGCCATTGCCTCAGGGTGGTATATGTGGCATTGACGGCCAGAAGGGCATCGGCCGCGGTCGTCGGGAAGGCTTCCTGGGTAAGCTGGCCCTGGGGCCTGATATCCAGGAATCCTTCGCATCCCGTGATCAGAATGATCAGCGGGATGAATATTGCATAGGAATAAACCGTTCTTTTCATGGCCGTTAAAAAATGAGGTTCAAACCAACTGAATAAATTGCGGTAATCGGGTAGATGCCTTTATCAATGCCGTTCGACAGCACATCCTCGCTCCCGATCTCGGGCGTATAACCTGTGAATTTCGTAAGGGTGAACAGGTTGGTTCCCTTGACATAGACCCTTAATTTATTAATGAATGCCTTTTCTGAGAACTGCGTTGGCAGGGTATAGCCCAGGGAAAGGTTTCGCAGTCTCAGGAAGCTGCCGTCCTGGATAAAACGGTCGGAGGGCCTGTAATTGTATCCCCCGAAAGAAGGACGTGGTTCCGTATTGCTCGTCCCGGCTCCCGTCCACCTGTCCATTACGTGTTTTTCAAAATTGTAGGGATCCGGGCGAACAACATCCTTGCCGTTGAATATTTTATTCCCCGTTTGTCCCTGGAAATCTGCAGAAAAATCAAATCCCTTGTAATCCGCAGTGAAATAAAATCCAAACATCAGGGAAGGGATCGGTGACCCGATGTAGGTCCGGTCCTGTCCGTTAATCACCCCGTCATTGTTTACATCGACGAACCTCAGGTCCCCGGGTTCGGCCTGAGCATCATGGGGATAGCTGTCCAGCTGACCCTGGTCCTGGAAAATCCCGTTCGTCTCGTAGCCGTAAAAGGCACCGATCGGAAGTCCCACCCGGCTCAGGGTCACCGGCTGCCCGTTGTCCAGGTAACCGCCGATCAGGGTGGAATCGACCCCGCTGCTGCCGCCGATCTCCAGCACCTCATTATAGAGGGTTGAGCCCACCGCGCCCACACTGTAACTGAAATCGTTCCTTTTTTCCCGCCAGTTCAGCGAAAATTCTACTCCACGGTTCAGGATCGATGCGGCATTGTACCGTATCTTCTGTCCCTGCCCGTTGCCGATGTACCCGGGGGTGGACAGCTCCACCAGGATATCATCCGTTACCCGGCGATAAAAATCAAATTCCCCGGTCAGTTTGTTCCCGAGCACACCCATTTCGAATCCTACGTCCATCTGTTTGGTATTTTCCCATTTCAGGTCCGGGTTCCCGCTCTTGCCGTAGGAGGCGGCCGGGTAAGCATTATCGGGGGTTCCGAAGACGGCGATGATGTCGGACTGTACCCTTGCATAGCGGTCAAAGTAGCTGATCTTCTCGTTGCCGATCACTCCCCAGCTGGCCCGGAGTTTCATGTTGGATATGAAACGTATGTCCTGCATGAAGCTTTCCCGGCCGATGTTCCACCCGAGGGCAAAGGAAGGGAAATTGGAATACCGGTTCTCCTTGCTGAATTTGGATGAGCCGTCCCTTCTGAATGTGGCCGTGAGAATGTACCTGCCATCGTAGGTGTAATTCGCCCTGAAAAGATAAGAGATCATGGAATAGTACTGGTTCGGATCCACCCCGTTATAAATTTTCTGCAGGGTATTGACATTATTGGATTCGTCGATGATGTAGGATGGAAGGATGTACCAGAAATCCCTGGTATCCCTGATCACGTTTTCCCCGGGGATCCGGTATTCCTCGGACGAGGACTTCTGCATGGTATATCCGGCAAGAACGTTCAGCCCGTGCTTGTTAAATTCCTTATCGAAATGCAGGGTATTTTCCCATATCCAGGTCAGGTTTTCCGTGGAACCTTTGTTCAGGTCGCTCAAAACATTCTGCTGCTGCGAGGCCGTCCCGTCAGGGTTGTATACCGTATAGGCCGGTGTGAAACTTTCTGTCTTATTATAGGCAGCATCCATTCCGAAGCTTGTTTTAAACGTGAATGACTTAAGGAAGGTAGCTTCCCCGAAAATGTTCCCGACGCCACGGATGCCTTTTTTGTAATCATTGGAATAGGCAAGGTCCGCCAGGGGATTTCCGACGTTGTAGACCACCCCGAAGGATCCGTCCGCGTAATAAGGCTCCAGGACAGGCTGTGCCCTGTAAACGGAGTAGGTCACGTTCGGGGCATTCCGCTGCTTGTACGGGGCAACGGTAATGTTATTGCCCAGCCTTATGTTTTTCGAAAGGTTGTAGGTGTTGTTCAGTTTCAGGCTGATCCTGCTGTAGCTGGATTTCGGAATGATGCCATCCTGCAGTAATATGCCCACCCCGAAATAATAAGTTGCCAGGTCGGTGGCCCCGGAGGCGGAAAACTGGTGGTTCTGCATAAGAGCCGTCCTGAACACCAGGTCCTGCCAGTCGGTGTTCGGCACGGCATCTATGTTATTAAAGGAGCCTGCCCGTATCTCGTTTGATATGATGGCGAATTCCCTGCCGTTCAAAAGGTCAATTTTTTTATTCAGCTGCTGCAGACCCACCTCGGAAGAAAAATTAAAAACGGGCTTTGCCTGGCTCACCGAGCCCGACTTGGTGGTAATGATGATGACGCCGTTCGCCCCCCTCGATCCATATATGGCAGTAGCCGAAGCATCTTTCAGCACCTCCATGGAGGCAATGTCTCCGGAGTTTAAAAAGGAGATATTATCCAGTATTACCCCGTCGACGACAAAAATGGGGGACGAGTTGTTGAAGGTTCCCACTCCGCGAACCCGTACGACCGGTCCCGCTCCCGGCGCACCGGACGTGCTGGTCACATTCACCCCTGCCACTTTCCCCTGGAGACTCTGTTCCGGATTCACCGAAGTGATCTTAACCAGGTCATCCGCCTTGACCGAACTCACCGAACCGGTGAGGTCGCTCTTCCTGATCGTACCGTACCCGATCACCACAATTTCATCAATCCCTATCGGCTGGGGTGCCAGGACCACATCGATGACCGACTGGCTCGCTGCCGAGATCTCCTGGTCTTTATACCCGATATAGGAAAATACAAGAATTTCATCGCCGGGTTGCAGATCAATGGTATACAGCCCGTCCAGGTTGGTTACAGTTCCCCTTGTGGTACCCTTCACGAAAACATTCGCCCCTGGCAGGGGACTGTTATCCTCTGCCGAGGTAATGGTACCGGTGACGGTCCTGGTCTGGGCGGAAGCCAGTGTGACCGCAGAAAAGAGAAGTAAAAGCAGGAACTGAATCTTTAAAAAAGATCCTCTGTTCATAGGTTTATCAGTTTAGTTAGCTTAATCGGATCATGGCCAATCATGACAATAAGCTTATGCAAATTAAGACTCAATAAAGCCAAAAGCAAATTATCGGCTTCACAAAAAATACACCAGCCGGGAAGGTAGGCATCCGGCACCTCACTTTTACTACACCATAATATATTTAACAATTGATTAACAGTCTATTACTAGAGAATGAAAAATGAAACCGGGTGATGAAAATAATGCTGAAAGTGTATGGAATGACCGGGCTGAAGAGGCTGAAATCAGAATCTCATCAGGAACTCGGTCAGGTTTGACTCCCGGTCCAGCTCAAGCTTCCTGCGCAAGCGGTAGCGGTGGTTTTCGACGCCCCTTGCACTGATGCCCAGCAGAAGGGCGATCTTCTTTGTCGAAAGATTCATCCTGAGGTAGGCGCACAATTTAAGGTCGCTGGGCGTAAGGTGCAGGTATTTATCCCGGATCCGGTGAAGAAATTCCTCATGGGCCTGTTCAAAATTGCTTTCAAAGACTTTCCAGTCCTCCTCGTTTGAAATATTCCTGTCTACCAGCCTCGCAATTTTGCCGAGGGATTTCCGCTGTTCCGGACCGGCCGAAATTAATTCCCTGTCAAGTGCATCGCGGATCTCCAGGAGCAGTTCATTTTTCTTGATGATGCTGAAGGTGGTATTGGCAAGTTCCTTGGTCTTGAAGGAGATTTCCGAATGCAGCTGCTCATTCCTGACTTTAATGATCTCATTCTCCTTCTCCTCGTTCAGTTTCATTTCCTGTGCCGCCAGCCTTATCGCATAATATCTTCGTACCAGCAGCAGGAAAAGGACGATGGAAAGGAGGTAGACTATTTTTGAGACGGTGGACCAGTACCAGGGGGACAGGATATGAAAGCCCCAGGTAACCTCGCCGGTCTGACTGCCCCATCCGTCCAGGGCCATCAGGTGAAAAACATAATCTCCTGCGGGAAGCCTGTCATACCTGTACTGGGAGGCATTCAGAAGGATCCAATCCTCGTCCAGTCCCTCCAGCCGTATACGATACCGGATGTTTGTCCCGTAAACCGGGCATGCAAAATGGAAATGCAGGCTGTTCAGATGATGCGGCAATTCGGGGACCGGGCTCATTCCTGCCTGTTCCAGGGGAAGGTCAATGCTCCTTTTTCCCCCCGTGGCGTTGATCTTCTTGATCAGTGGAAGCTTTTCCACCTTCCTCCTGCCGCTTTCCCTTTCGGACAGTAGTACGAATCCGTTGTCCAGGCAGAGAATGGACCGGGATGAATCGATCTGCCTGAGGTTCTCGTAATACTTGATCTGCCGGTTATCAAAAACATCGAAGGGATAGGAGATGACCAGCTCCGCCGATTCCTGGCCTATCCTGTAAAGCATCAGGCTGCGTTCCGATACCAGCCAGTATTCATTCGCGTTGGCCTGGACCACCCTGTGGAAGCGTTCACCCGGATTGACAGACTGGTTCAGAAGCTCATACGGCAGGATGGTGTCGTTCAGATCATCGTAGGTATAGAATTTCCCTTCATTCAGAAAGACCACCCGGTTGTTGATGTTGAATACGCCGATCCTGAAATCGCTGGCAAAGCCGTTCGCGCTTCCGTAATACACCGACCGGGCGATCTCTGTAAGTTCCCGGTTCAGTTCCACCCTGTAAAGTCCCTTTATTATATGTCCCGCCCATATGTACCCCAGGTGATCAGCTTCGATATACTCTGCCGGCTGGTTAAAACCCCGTATCCTGTTCCTGAAAACCCATCGGCCGTTCCTGTTTTCATAGATCACCAGGTCCGTGTAGGTGCTCTGGATGAGGTAGGGCACATCCCCCGCATACATGGTTTTAATCGAATACCCGCCGGAAACATCGGAGATTTGTTTGAATTCGAGGTCCTGCACCTCGTAGGTGCCGTCGTTGTGTCCGCAGAATACCTGGTCCCCGAACCGTTCGAGCGACCATACCTGGCTTTCTGATCCCGGCAGGAGCCTGAAATCCAGCTCTGTAATTCCCGCATTTTCCAGGTTTGAAATGGGACTGTAGAACAATCCCTTGTTGGTGCCTGCAAAAAGCAGATCCCCGTAAACCAGCAGGGAATAAACCGCCCCGATTTCACCCTGGTTGTCGCGATAGAAACTTATCCCGGAACCGGGATCCACAAGATCGATCCCGTTGTCAAGTCCCACCCAGAGATACCCCTGGTCATTCGTGTAAAGCGCCAGGACCGTATTGTTCTGCAGGCCGTTCCCCTGGTTGATGTTGAACTGGAAATTGCCTTCGGGGTCAAAGATATAGATCCCGTAAAGCTGGGTCCCGAAAATGATCATCCCGTCGGGGGCCAGCAGTCCCCTGTTAACCACCCTGTCCTTCATCATCCTGGTCCTACCGGGCTGCCAGGGCCGGATCCCGTCCGCTTCCGTAAAGGTGAATATTCCCTCCACCGAGGTGGCGATCAGCAGTCCCTCTTCCCCGTAAGGCAGGATCACGCGGATCATATTGTCCCTGAAGAACGGGGAATCATCCACCAGCCTGAAATCCCCGTTCTGCAGGCGGAACAGTCCCCTGCCGCTGATCACTGCATAGATCCTGCCTCCCACATCGGAAAAGGAGGTAATCATGCCCGGGGAAGGGATGGTTTTCACCACTCCCCCGGCATACAGGAACACGACCGTGAAGGACTGGAACCAAACGGAGTCGCCATTCACCAGGATCTTCCAGATCTCCTGGTTATGGAAATCAAAATCGCTTACCTGTGCCCCGAGGGAATGGTAGCTCATAGTCCCGTAAGCGTCTTTTTCCCAGTATCCGAAATCCTCGTATGTGCCGGCGTAGATCCTGGTTCCCGGTCCCCTTGCCACCGACCGGATGATCAGGTTGTCGGGGTGACGGTAAAGCTCCCACTCCGAACCGTCGAAGGCCAGGAGTCCCTCGTTATTTGCAAAATACATGATCCCGTCTTCGCCCTGGGTAATGCTCCAGTTCTGGATGTCGGCATGGTAATCGGATTTCGTGTAATTCACCGTGCGGGTCCATTCCAGCCTGTGAATGGACGGCTGCGAGGATTCCAGGGCTTCCAGGGATTCCAGGGCTTCCAGGGAATGCCCGGCAGAAACC
>CAYSJH010000039.1:42333-43428 GCA_964431315.1 uncultured Bacteroides sp.
GGATTCCAGGGCTTCCAGGGATTCCAGGGCTTCCAGGGAATGCCCGGCAGAAACCACCGGCAGTAAGAGCCACAGGGTTATCAGCATCCTGTTCACGGGGACTTCTTCAAATTAAAGGAGACTTCGGTACATTAAAAATAAAAGACAGTTTGATAAATTCAAAGGGAATGCTATTAAAACTGAAGGCTGCAGGCATTCCGTGCGAAAGACCCGCATGTTGGAGCTGATGGGGCCATCCTCAGAAAACAGGCACCTGAGGCAGAGTAATTTCGGATAATTATTTGTAAATTTCTGAGCTTGTTAACCGCTATTTTCAGACAACAGATGACCCTGAAAGAATTCCTTAATTATGCGCTGATCGATAAAGAAGACTTCGATATTACGGTCTACGAGGTGCTCATCAGCCTGCTGGTGCTTGTGATCGCCTCGCTGCTGATCAGGGCGCTTTCGAGGATTTTCCGGAGGCGCGAAGAGGGCAAGTTCCTGGACCCCGGGAGGAGCCATGCCATCTTCCAGGTCCTGAAGTACGTCATATGGGTGGCGGCCATTCTGATCGCCTTTGAAACGATCGGGATAAAACTGACCCTTCTGCTGGCCGGGTCGGCGGCCCTGCTGGTGGGACTGGGACTCGGGCTCCAGGAGATCTTCAAGGACATCATGTCCGGGGTGGCCATCCTGTTCGAGGGGAGCCTGAAGGTCGGCGACGTTGTGGAGATCCAGGAAGGCCTCGTGGGGAAGGTAGTTGAGATCGGCCTGCGCACCTCCAAGATCGAGACGCGCGACAACATCGTCATGGTCGTACCCAATTCGAAATTCGTTACCGATATCGTGATCAACTGGAGCCACATAGAAAAGAGAACCCGGTTCCACGTTGATGTCGGGGTGGCCTATGGCTCGGATGTGGACAAGGTTACCCGGATCCTGCTTGAATGCGCCCAGAACCAGGAAAAGATATCCTCTTCACCGAAGCCCTTTGTCAGGTTCAACGACTTCGGAGATTCCTCGCTTGATTTCCAGCTGTTTTTCTGGTCCACCGAAACCTTCCGTGTCGAGTTCATCAAGAGCGAGATCCGCTACAAGATCGATGCGGCTTTC
>CAYSJH010000040.1:0-42466 GCA_964431315.1 uncultured Bacteroides sp.
GACCGACTGGAAGATCAAAAGGATAACGCTTGATTCTTCCCCGGATTTAATATTGAGAGCCTTGTAAAATTCTCGGGCCATCAGCCACGGTTAAAATAATCTATCAAGATATGAAATATATCAAAATACGGGGAATATAACGACTCGAACCAGGGCATGTTTCAAAATTTGGTTATTTTTAGTCGGGAAAACCATATTTTTATTTCAAAAAAACCCTCAGGCATTGGTCTAATTGCCACCATCAGGAGTGCCTGAATTTTCATTCCGGGATCTATGTTTGAATTTGACGACAATCCTGAACCCCATATCAAACGAAGAAGGGAAGTCATATTCATCCTGCTGTCGGGTTTTTTCCTCGGAACCCTCGCGGTTTTGAATATTCTAGGGATATCCCGCCAGATTGACCTGTCCTTCACCCTCGCGGGAATGCACATTCCCTTTGTGGTTTTTGTGGGGGTCCTTCCCTATCCCGTTACGTTTCTCTGCACGGACTTCATTTCGGAGCTTTACGGCAAGAAAAGGGCCAATACCGTAGTCTGGGTGGGACTGATCCTGAACATCTGGGTGATCTTCATTTTGTGGCTCGGGGGTGCCCTTCCCCCCCATCCGGAGCTGGCAGAGAACGGGCTTCCTGCTCTTGAAGACCCGGCCAGGATCTTTTTCCAGATCCGCAAATGGACCGTCTCAGCCACCCTTGCTTCCATGATCGCCTACCTTACCGCCCAGTTCGTGGACGTTCATCTTTTTCATGCCCTGAAGAGAGTTTCCCGCGGGAAAATGCTCTGGCTGAGAAACAACGGTTCCACCCTGACCAGCCAGATGGTTGATTCACTAGCCGTGATCACCGTCACCTATTTTACCGCCAGGAGCGCCATTCACATCACCCCGGGGGTAACCATTGTTCACAGCCTGGTTATCCTGATCCTCAGCAATTATGTATTCAAGATGGTCGCGGCGCTGCTGGATACCATTCCTTTTTACCTCGGTGTGGGTTTTCTGACAAAATACCTCGAGGTCGACACCCTGGCGGGTTACCGGGAGGAAGACTTTAAGCTCAGCCGTGTAAGAGCCGAATGAGTTCATCCTGGCTGACATGGAGTCCGTCCACGGTATGCCTGGCCCGGGAATAATAGGACTCCCGTTCCGCAAGTTTTTGATCGATATACCTTTTGAGATCGGCGTCGGAAAGATCCCGGATCAGGGGACGCTTTTGCTTCCTGGTGGACAGCCTCTGATACAGGTCGGATGGACTGACCTTCAGATAGATGGAAAAGCCATACCGGTTGATGATCTCCATGTTCTCCCCATGGCAGGGAAATCCCCCCCCGGTCGATACGACAATGTTCTTTCTCCGGATCAGTTCATTCAGCAGTCGGAACTCGGCGTCCCTGAATTTCTCCTCTCCCAGCCGGTCAAAGATCTCATTCACGCTCATCCCGAACTTGCTGACGATCTGGCTGTCCGTGTCCAGGTAAGCATACCCGAGCCGCATGGCCAGCTTTTTACCGGTGGTTGATTTACCGGATCCCATAAAACCGATCAGGAAAATGATCATTCGGTGCCTGTTAGATTTTTCATCACCATTCAAGGGACATCTGCCCGTTGAATTCCCTGCCGCCGGATTTGTCCTTCCGGCCGGTGGATTTCACTGCAGGTTTTTTGGGTTCTGCTTTGGGTGCCGCTGCTGGTTTAGCCCTGGGTGCCGGTCCCTGTTCAGCCTTGTGTGCTGGTGCTGGTTCGACCTTTAATCGCGGTTCCGCTGCCGGTTTCCGGGGGGACTTTCCGCTCTCAGCCTTAGCTTCGGCTTTTTTTGCCGCGGTTTTTTTTGATGTTGCAGCCTTCAGCCCGGATATTCGGGTTCCTTCGGCTACTTTTGCTGAGTTGCCTGCTGTTTCGTTCGTAACTGCCGGTCCGGATTCCTCTTCTGGCTGATCGCCTCCGCCTGAAACGGATGACGGAAGGTCCTGGTTCCCGTCATCGGAAGCAGTCCAGGAATCGTCCCCTTGACCGGTTTCTTCGGATTCCCCGTTGGTTCCCGGTTCGTGCAAGGATTCGATCTCCTTCACCAGTTCCACCTGGTATTTCGTCAGGCGCTTCCCCTTTGCCTTATGGCTTTTCACACCAATGAAATCGGCGACTTCAATTATTTCAGGGACCCGGTCCTTGTTCTTCCCCCCGAAACTGATCTCGAAACGGGGGTATTCCACCTCCGTGATGTTGATCAGTTTTGATTCGGGATCGTCACCGATGAAACTGGAAAGTTTTTCATTGGTTTCGAACCGGAATCGTTTTACATAGTAAAAATCCTGTTCTGCATCGAAGTAGATCACCGAGAAGACCTTTTTGGGCCTGAATTTCTCAAGGATGTGGAGATCGTCCTCGAAATGGTTTTCCAGGTCGAAGGAACTGATCCGGTACCTGCCGGAGCGGGTGATGACCAGCAGGCTGTCACGGGGACCGAACTCTCCCAGGAAACGACCGCGGCCGTCAGCATTCAGTCGCAGCACATCCTCGTCGAACCAGATCTTCCTTCCTCCCAGGGTGGAAACCCCCTTTTCCTTCATGGTGATCTTAAGCACGGCATTTTTCGTCAGGATATTCCCCTGGGCATCCCTCCCCTTGATGGCAAGCTCCGAGAAATCCATTTCGAAGCTGAGGTTTTTCAGCCTGGGACGGGGTTTCAGATTCACCCGGATCGTTTCGGCCTCTCCGTTCGGATTTACACTGAGGTAGAGAATCCTTGAATTCTGGTTGTTCCTGGTCAGGTTGTATTCCTTGTCCCGCGTGAGCCCGGTGATGGCGCAGCGCTTCATCATGGCACTCCCGCTCTTCCCGTCCCGGTAAACCAGGTTGTAGATGGTTCGTGCATCGTTTTTGTTGAAAACGGCAATATGGACGATGTCCTTCCCCACAAAAACCTTTTCGTCCACCTTGGTCACCAGGTAAGTCCCGTCCCTGTGGATGGTCAGGATATCGTCGATATCTGAACAGTCGCAGACGAACTCGTCTTTTTTGAGCGATGTCCCGAAAAAGCCTTCCTTCCTGTCTACGTAAAGTTTCTGATTGGCGGCGACAACCTTGGTAGCAACGATGGTATCAAAATTCCGGATCTCTGTCCGCCGTTCCCTCCCGGCACCGTATTTTTTCTTGATCTGCTTGTAGTAATTGATCGTATAGGGGATGATGTTCTCAAGATGGTTTTTAACCTCCTCGATGCCTTCCTCAATCCCCCGGATATGCTCATCCGCCTTGAAGGAGTCAAACTTCGAGATGCGCTTGATCCTTATCTCCGTAAGTTTGACGATGTCCTCCTGGGTGACCTCCCGGCGCAGCAGTTTTTTATAGGGTTCCAGTCCCCTGTCAATCGTCTCCAGTATGGCTTCCCAGGTTTCGCACTCCTCGATGTCACGGTAAATCCGTTTCTCGATGAATATTTTTTCGAGGGAAGAAAAATGCCAATCCGCTTCCAGCTCATCGAGGCGTATTTCCAGTTCCTTTTTGAGCAGGGAAACGGTGTTGTCAACGGACCGCCTGAGCATTTCCGATATCCCCATGAATGCCGGTTTCTCGTCTTCAATCACACAGCTGTTGGGGGAAATGGGGACCTCGCAGTCGGTAAATGCGTAGAGCGCGTCAATCGTCTTGTCGGAGCTTACACCGGGAGCGAGCTGTACGAGGATCTCGACATGCGCAGCTGTGTTGTCGTCGATGCGCCTGATCTTGATCTTACCCTTCTCATTGGCCTTGACGATCGATTCGATCAGGGTGGTGGTGGTTTTGCCATAAGGTATTTCGGTGATCACCAGGGTTTTCTTGTCGAGTTTTTCGATCTTTGCCCTGACCCGTACCAGTCCCCCCCGGAGTCCGTTGTTATACCTCGAAAAATCCGCCATCCCGCCGGTGGGGAAATCCGGCAGGATCTCGAATTCCTGGTCCCTCAAGTAAAGTATACTGGCATCGATCAGTTCGTTGAAATTATGAGGAAGGATCTTGGAAGCGAGTCCCACTGCAATCCCTTCCACACCCTGGGTAAGCAACAGGGGGAATTTTACGGGAAGGGTCACGGGCTCTTTATTCCTCCCGTCGTAGGAGAGTTTCCACTCGGTGGTTTTGGGGTTGAAGACCACATCCAGGGCGAATTTGGAAAGCCTTGCCTCGATGTACCTGGGTGCAGCCGCACCATCGCCTGTCAGGATGTTCCCCCAGTTGCCCTGTGCATCGATCAGCAGTTCCTTCTGTCCCAGCTGCACCAGCGCATCCCCGATGGAAGCATCCCCGTGGGGGTGGAACTGCATGGTATGGCCAATGATGTTGGCCACCTTGTTGTACCTCCCGTCATCGAGTCGTTTCATGGAATGAAGGATCCTGCGCTGGACCGGTTTGAGTCCGTCGTTCAGGTGCGGCACCGCCCGCTCCAGGATCACATAGGAGGCATAATCAAGGAACCAGTCCTGGTACATCCCCGAAAGGTGCACCACGGTATGCAGGTCATCCGAATCGGAGCTCAATTCAACTTCTTCCCCGGGTTCAAAAGGTCCGTCATCCATATACTCTTCGGAGTTCTCGATATTTTCCAGATCCTCAATGCTCATATGTCAGGTTTTGTTCAGGCCTCGACGAGGTCCTCCTCAACACGCAGGTTGTCGATGATAAAATTCTGCCTTTCGGGTGTGTTTTTACCCATGTAGAATTCAAGCAGTTCCGAAACCGCATCGCTCCTGTTCAGGGTGACGGGTTCCAGTCTCATATCCTTTCCTATGAAATTTTTAAACTCGTCCGGCGAGATCTCTCCCAGTCCCTTGAACCGGGTGATCTCGTGATTACTCCCCAGCTGCGCGATTGCGCTCATCTTTTCCTCATCGGAGTAACAGTAACGGGTTTCTTTTTTATTCCTCACCCTGAACAGGGGGGTCTGCAGGATGAAGAGGTGTCCTTTTCTCACCAGGTTAGGGAAGAACTGGAGGAAAAAGGTTATCAGAAGGAGGCGGATATGCATCCCGTCGACGTCCGCATCGGTGGCGATCACCACGTTCTTGTACCGCAGGTTGTCGAGTCCTTCTTCAATGTTCAGCGCCGACTGAAGGAGGTTGAATTCCTCGTTTTCGTAAACGATTTTCTTAGTAAGGCCGTAGGTATTCAGGGGCTTGCCTTTCAGGCTGAAGACGGCCTGGGTTTCCACATCGCGGGATTTGGTGATCGATCCGCTGGCGGAATCGCCCTCGGTGATAAATATCGTGGTTTCCAGGCGCCGCTCGTCGTTGGTATTGTAATGCGCCTTGCAGTCTCTCAGCTTCCGGTTATGCAGGCTGGCTTTCTTGGCCCTTTCCCGGGCGATCTTTTTGATGCTGGAGATGGCCTTGCGCTCCTTCTCCGATTCAAGGATTTTCTTCAACAGTATGTCGGCTGTTTCCGGGTGCTTGTGCAGGTAATCGTCCAGGTGCTTCTTCAGGAAATCATTGATGAAATTCCGGACGCCGGGGCCTTCGGGGCCCATATCCCTGGAACCGAGCTTGGTTTTGGTCTGGGACTCGAACACCGGCTCTTCGATTTTCAAGCTGAGGGCCACGATGGCGGATTGCCGGATATCGGCGGGATCGAAATCCTTCCGGTAGAACTCCCGTATGGTTTTTACGAATGACTCTTTGAAGGCAGTAAGATGCGTACCCCCCTGTGCTGTATGCTGCCCGTTCACAAAGGTGAAGTATTCGTCCGTGTACTGGTTTCCGTGGGTCATGGCCAGTTCGACGTCATGGTTCACCAGGTGGATGCTCGGGTACAGTCCCTCGCTGCTCATATTTTCGTTCAGGAGATCAAGGAGGCCGTGTTTTGATGAGAATTTCTGCCCGTTCACAACAATGGTAAGCCCGGTGTTGAGATATGTATAATTCTTAACCAGGCTTTCTATGTATTCCAGGATGTAATGGAAGTTCCCGAACATTTCCTTGTCGGGTATCCAGGATACGATCGTTCCGTTGGCAAGTTCGGTCTTCGAATCCTTTGCTTCCCCCAGGAGCTCTCCGCAGGAGAATTCGGCGGACTTCATCTTCCCCTCCCGGATGCTCTGGATATCGAATGTGGAGGAAAGTGCGTTCACGGCCTTGATGCCAACCCCGTTCAGTCCCACTGATTTCTTGAAAACCTTTGAATCATACTTGGCCCCGGTATTCATCCTGGAAGCCGCCTCGACCATCTTGCCAAGCGGGATCCCGCGCCCGTAATCCCGCACGCTGATCCTCTTTTCATGGATCTCGATCTCGATGGTCCTGCCGAATCCCATCATGAATTCATCCACCGCATTGTCGAGTACCTCCTTCAGTAAAATGTACACCCCGTCGTCACGGGAGGATCCGTCACCCAGCTTGCCGATGTACATTCCCGGCCTCCGGCGGATGTGTTCCCTCCAGTCAAGAGTCCTTATGTGTTCTTCTGTATACTGCGCAGACATAGCTTTTCCAGTCTGCACAAATATAGATAAAAGATGTGTGGCTCCTGAATTTCTTTATTAACACCGGAATTAACATCCGGCCTTCTGAAATCCGGCTGTGGATCAGGCAGATCAATTTTTTTTCAACGAACCCGGCAGTTGAAGGAAGTTATTTTCCCCGGGAGAACTTCACATCTGGCATTCATTATTAATACGAGATAATCGCCTGAATTTTCTAATACACTTTTCTGTATAATACAATTTTTGTACTATCTTATTGTATTATATTACAGTTAATTAGGAAAACTTTAATCCTTCATATTCTTCCGACATCCGGTCCCTGACCTCAGTCATCAGCTCCCGGACCGGTTTGCCGGCAAAACTTCGGTAGGGTATGGGATCGAGCACCCTGACGCGGATCCTGGTAAACCCGGTCAGGATGGCCCCCTTTTTGGGCAGGGCTTTCGCCGTTCCGTCCAGCAGGATGGGAATGATGTCAACCTTGTTGTCAAGCGCCATTCTGAATGCGCCATCCCTGAAGGATCCCAGGGTGCCTCCCGGGTAACGGGTGCCCTCGGGGAACATCATGATCGAATTCCCCTGCTGGATGAGTTCTCCGGACCGGCGCATCAATTTAAGCATGCTGTCCGTCTTGCTCCTTTCGATCTCCAGGTAACCGTTAAGCCTCATCAGCCATCCGATGATAGGTATGCGGAAGTTCTCCTTCTTGGATACCCATTTAAAGGGAACGAAGAGGAGGTAGAGTACAAGGATATCAAGCATGGACTGGTGGTTT
Source organism: uncultured Bacteroides sp. (assembly GCA_964431315.1). Classification (GTDB taxonomy): domain Bacteria; phylum Bacteroidota; class Bacteroidia; order Bacteroidales; family SM23-62; genus SM23-62. Next base: position 7,221 of record CAYSJH010000040.1, read on the forward strand.
GAAACCAGCAGGCAGGGCCGTTTCCAGGGGATTTTTCCCCTCCCTGAAATCCTGACCCTCCAGAGCGGATTGAACCAGATGTACCAGGAACCCCAGAAACAGGACCAGAGGTGGAGGACAAGCAGCCGCCGGTCGAACCAGCGGGTGATGAGCCATATCAGGCATGCAATTGAGAACAGTATGACGGAGGAGATCAGGAAGAAGGTCCACAGCAGGATGGAATACAGGATCAGGCCGGCCTTTTTCATGATGGTCAGGTATACTAAAAAAGTCCTTTTACAAAAATATCAATCCACCCGGGTTTCACAAGATCCCTTTCCGATATGGCCGTCCGCAGGGCATCCGGATCATGCGGCACACCGATAAGTCCTTCGGCAAGGACCTTCAGGCGGCTGGCATCCCGTATCGCGCTGTCAGCCGCAATTTTTGATCGGGCGGCGCCCCGGGTAAGATCCACAACCGGTTCTTTCCCCGGGCCGGCGTCCCGGGTCTGCCGGCCAAGGATATCGTCCAGGTTACCGTAGTTCCTTGCTCCCGTTACGATGGCATCATCCGGCAATATATTTTTTTTCCTTTCCCCAGGTGGAATGTTATCGGGGAAAAGAAATTGTTTGAGCACGGTCAGCCTGCAATTTTTAATATGTCCCTTTTCAACCTCCAGTTCGGTTTTCAGCAATATCCTGCCGATCATCCATTCACGCTGAAGGCGGTACTTTGGTGAATAGCCCATATTCCAGTTCCAACGGCTGTATTTTTCCAGGACCAGCTCCTGGATCCGTCCGGTTTCCCTTTCCCCCAGGGCAAATATTTCCGAGTCCTGGAAATGCAGCATGACATTGGCGATCAGTTGCCTGCGAAAACCTGCAATATCCATTGGTTTATCAAGGAGATCGCGGATGTTCCCGACCCTGCACGGGATGCTCTGCACCGCCCTGTCCTCGTACAGGTCCGGATCCGTATCCAGGGCGTTTTGAAGCATGGAAAGGTCCGATGAGTAAAGCAGGGTACCGTGGTGCAGCACCCTGTTGCGGTGGATATGCTCTGCATTCCCGGAAATTTTTAGTCCCCCTGCCAGGATCTCGTTCCGTTCGCCGAATTCAGCCCCGATGCCCAGTCCCCTCAGGTACTCCACCACGGGGCCCGCGTACTGCCTGAAATTAACAAGTTTCCCCTCCTGCCCGTTCAGGATGAAGGAAAAATTCAGGTTTCCCCGGTCGTGCCAGACGGTGCCTCCCCCGGACATGCGCCGGATGACCGGGATCTCATGCTGCCGGATCCACGGAATGTTTATTTCCGCCAGGGCATTCTGGTGTTTGCCGATGATCACGGATGGATCGTTAATATAGAAAAAAGCATATTCCCCCTGGGTCTCTTTCATCAGGTACTCCTCCGCGGCAATGTTGAAGCGGGGATCGTTTGACGGAGAATCCAGGATCAGCATGATCATCGCTTTGGTTTAAGCGCCGGGATCAGCATCATAATCTGGAAAATACCCCAGGCCAGGAGGATCCCGAGTACGGCCCCGCCCATCACATCACCCGGGAAGTGCACTCCCAGGTATATCCGGCTGTAGGATACCAGTGCTGCCCAGAGCAGGATGAATATCCAGTACCATTTCTCCTTGATCCACAGGGCAGTAAAAAAAGCAACGGCAAAATGATTCGCGGCATGGCTGGACACAAAACCATAGGTTCCCCCGCAATAATCGTTCACAAGGTGGACCATTCCCGCGAGATGTGGTTGGTGGCAGGGCCGGAGCCTCTCGAAGGCATCCTTGAAAAGGACCGATGCCTGGTCGCTCATGGTTACCAGGACAACGGCTCCCAGGAGGATCCAGAGTGCTTTCCAGCGGTGCTGGTATACCAGATATCCCAGGATAAACACGTAGAGCGGGATCCAGTTGGTCTTGCCGCTGACCCACCACATGACGGAATCCCAGAACGGGGAATGCATCCCGTTGAAGTACAGGAAAAGTTGGATATCCCAGCTGTTCAGGGTTTCAAGCATAGGGTGGTTGTTTATACAAAGTTACGCATTCAGAACTTTCCAGATCCGGTCCTTGAGCGATTGTATCCCCTCACCGCTGACCGAGGAGATGAATTGCCAGGGCACTTCGGGCAGGTCTTCACGGATCTCTGCCTTGAGTTCATCATCCAGCAGGTCTGCCTTGGAGATTGCCAGTATCCTCTGTTTATCAAGCAATTCGGGATTGTATTTTTCGAGTTCCGAAAGCAGGACCCCGTATTCCCTCCGGATGTTATCGCTGTCTGCCGGCACCATGAAAAGCAGGATGGAATTTCGTTCGATGTGCCGCAGGAACCGGATCCCGAGGCCTTTGCCTTCGCTGGCTCCCTTGATGATCCCCGGGATATCGGCCATGACGAATGAAAGGTGGTCACGGTATTTTACGATGCCCAGGTTCGGCACCAGGGTGGTGAAGGGATAGTCTGCGATTTTTGGTGTGGCGGCCGAGACGGTCGAAAGGAGCGTTGATTTCCCTGCATTTGGGAATCCTACGAGTCCCACGTCAGCCAGGATCTTCAGCTCCAGGATGTTCCATCCCTCCTGCCCGGGTTCGCCCGGCTGGGCATATCGCGGGGTCTGGTTCGTGGAAGATTTGAAATGGTCGTTTCCGAGTCCCCCTCTCCCTCCCGGCTTCAGGACCTTCTGTTCCCCGTCAGCGGTTATTTCGAAAAACATTTCGCTGGTTTCAGCATCGCGTGCTACTGTTCCCAGGGGCACGTCCAGTATGACATCATCCCCGTCTGCGCCTGTTTTCAAAGCCGATGCGCCGTTCTCCCCGTTCCCGGCAAAAATATGCTTCCGGTATTTCAGGTGAAGGAGGGTCCAGAGCTGTTTGTTACCACGCAGGTAAATGTGACCTCCTCTTCCTCCGTCGCCTCCGTCGGGTCCCCCTTTCCGGGTGTAACGATCCCTGTGCAGATGTGTCGATCCCGCTCCCCCCTTGCCGGAGCGGCAGAAGATCTTGACGTAATCTATGAAGTTGGATTCAGCCATGGCCTGGCATCGCGAGTTTTGTTCAGGCTCCTAAATGAATCAGGGCTTATTCAGTTTTTCGATAATACCGGTCAGCCGGTTGAAAATTTCATCAATGCTTCCCAATCCGTTCACTCCCCGGTACTTGCCCTGCGTGCGGTAATAGTCCATCACCGGCGTGGTCTGTTCCCCGTACACCTTGATCCGGTTCTCGATGGTTGCCAGGTTATCGTCTGAGCGGCCCTGTTGCTGACCTCGTTTCAGGAGCCGGTCGATCAGTTCCTGGCGCTCCACTTCAAGTCCCAGCATAACATCGATCTTCATCCCCAGCTCTTCGAGAAGTTTGTCCAGTGTTTCTGCCTGCGCCACGGTCCGGGGAAACCCGTCAAAGATAAATCCCTTTGCCTGGGATTCACTTTTGATGCGGTTCCGGATCATGCCGATGATTATCTCGTCGGAAACCAGTTCGCCTTTTTCCATGATACTTTTGGCCCTGAGTCCCAGTTCAGACTCGGCGGCCAGTTCAGCGCGCAGCATATCGCCGGTTGAGAAATGGGTCAGCCCGTAGCGGTCGATGATCAGTTCCGACTGGGTTCCCTTGCCGGAGCCGGGGGGACCGAAAAGTACGATGTTCAGCATGTTTTCAGTATTTATCTGGTATATAAAAGATGTAAATATAGGAATTTCACGCCTCAGCTTTCAACCACCCGGTAGAGATCCGCCAGGTTCCGGCCGTAACCCTGGTAATCAAGGCCGTAGCCGAGGACAAAGTCATTCGGGATCTCGATCCCCACGTAATCGAGTTTCAGGTCCTTGGTGTAGGCCTCAGGCTTGAACAGCATGGTGGCCACGCGTATTTCCTCCGGTTCATAACCTTTCAGCTGTTTGATGATGTTGTCCAGGGTGACCCCGGTATCGACAATGTCCTCCAGGATCACCACCGTTTTTTTGTAAATGTCCTCGTTGATCCCGATCAGCCTCTGGACCGTTCCCGTGCTGGAAGTCCCCGCATAGGAAGCCAGTTTCAGGAAGGTGATCTGGCAGTCCAGCGTGATCTCCCTGAACAGGTCGGAGGCAAACATGAAGGCCCCGTTCAGGATTCCAAGGAAAATCACATCCCTCCCGGCAAGGTCCTCGTTGATCCGCCGGGCCATATCCGAGATGACCTTCCGGATCTCGGCATTCGTAATGTAAACCTCGAAATGCCTGTCATGGATTTTTTTACTGGCCATGGATGAGATATTCAGTGATCGTCCGGACGAATTTACAAAGAATATTTGACCTGTTTGCGGGACAGGCACCTTGAGGGTTTGACCGGGATGTTTATTCAATTCCCCGGAAAAAGGTATAATAATCCCCTTCGATGATGCTTTGTGCCGTTAAACACAGCTCGGCCATGTGATAATCCCCCCACATGCCGGATTCCCCGTAGGGGATCTTTGCTCCTTCAGGCACATAATCCCAGCCGTTGGGACGATGGTAGACCGAGTGAAGTAAAATACCCTGGTGATCTCCCGCTCTCGATAAATATTTGTCGGACAAAAGGGTTCCCAGGATAGTTGTACCGGCCTGGAAATACCTTGTCGCATTCTCAGGGTCTGATTTTTCAAGATACCTGCCCAGACGGATAAATCCCTGTGCCGCAATGGCAGCTGCCGAGCTGTCGACCGGCTCATAACTGTTATGGGGGTCTGCAGGCGAGTTGCGGTAATCTCCAAGCATGTGAAGATCCGGTGCCCCTGTGTCCCAGTAAGGTATCCCGTCCAGGGCCGAATGATCAATATAAAAATCACAGGTCGCCCGGGCCGCTTTCAGAAGCGTCATAACAAACTCTTTCTGACGGGATTCATCAGCCTCTTCCGATCCCAGGAATTCGAGGACTTCTGCGAATCCCAGCATGGCCCAGCTCAATCCGCGGGTCCAGGTGGTAAAGGCGGAAAAGCCCTGTTGTGAATTGGGACAGCGGTAATTCCCGTCATTCATGTTGAAAATGGATTCATGGGCGGTCCGGCCCCGCACATCGTAGCTATCCCTTCCATCGCCGTAATAAACTGAATATTTCGCAGTGGTGAGGCAATGCGTGATCGCCCTTTCCAGCATATTGATCTCCCGGTCGTTTTCATCAAGCATCCGGTGTCCCAGGCGGTGTGCCACAAATAAGATCCGGCAGGTCCTGATGGTGTCTATGAAGAGTGAATGCGGACCGTTGAAGGAGTATATGTATCCTCCTTCCCTGACCTGTGACCAGCGCCTGGCCTGTACCGCTCCGGAGAGCTTAAGGGCAAGCCTGTACACATCCTTTTCTTCGGGTGATGCCCTGAAAAGGTCCCGGTTTGCGGCCTGCAGGAGGTTGCCAAACGTACTGAGATTGTTGAAACCATGATCATGCACCCCGAAATGGCTCAGGTGGGGGGCCATGTTCCCGAGGGTATGTTTCCTGCCGATTTCCAGCAATTCCTGATCGCCTGCTGCCATAAAGACCAGAAGCGGAATGCCGTACTGGAATCCCCGGGTCCATTCGGTCCATCCTCTTGAAGTGTATTTCCCTCTTACCGTGAATACGGGTGATCCCCTGGAAGGATCGTATTCCCGCTCAAGAAGTTTCGCCTTCTCTGCAGCCAGCTGCCAGAAATTCTGCAGAGGTCCCTCAAGGGAAGAGATCTTAAGATCAGGGTTAATTTTCATATCGTGAAAGTACAAATTTACCGCAATACCAGGGTTGCTGAAGGAAATTTCCTCCAGACAATGAGAATTTCCATATTCCGTCATAAAGGGGCAAGGTTCGGATAGTTTATGTAGTTTTGCAGGTAACTAATCACCTAACAATCCGATAGTATGAATCCTAAAGTCAGCATCATCATGGGCAGCACCTCCGATCTGCCCGTCATGGAAAAAGCGGCAAAGGTCCTGGATGATTTTGAGATACCCTTCGAGATCAATGCCCTGTCCGCCCATCGTACACCCGGGCAGACCATGGATTTTGCAAAGGGTGCCTATGCGCGCGGGATCCGTGTCATCATAGCGGGGGCGGGCGGCGCAGCACATCTTCCCGGTGTCATAGCAGCCCTTACCCCGGTCCCCGTAATCGGCGTGCCGATCAAGGCATCCATTTCCCTCGACGGCTGGGATTCCTTGCTGTCGATCGTTCAGATGCCCCCGGGGATACCTGTTGCTACAGTGGGACTCGACGGTGCCGAGAATGCCGGCATACTTGCCGCCCAGATCCTGGGTACGGGAGATGAAGGGATCGCCCGCAAGGTGGAGAAGTTTAAAGCGGGACTGGAAAATAAAATCATCAAGGCGAACGAGGAGATGAAGAAGGTGACGTTCAAATTCAAGACTAACTAGGTGGAATGAAAAACGACGGACGATGATCCCGGGTGCAAAATACCCTGCCTCTGAACGCTGGATCATTATCCTTATGCTCACCGCCCTTTCAGCCACGCTGAAAGCTTCCAACGACAATTACCCGGCCGGGGCAAGGGCAGCCGCCATGGGCAGTGTCAGTGTGATGTACCCGGATTTCTGGTCTCTCTGGCATAACCAGGCGGGACTGGGATTCTACAACCACTTCGCACTGGGGATCCACCAGGAGAACCGTTTTGTAGTCCCGGAATTCGGCCTCAGCTGCATCGGGCTTACCCTGCCCACTGCCACCGGCACCTTCGGCCTTTCCTGGTCGCATTTCGGATACACCAGGTACCATGAGAACAAATTCGGACTGGCACTCGGGAAGGCGTTCCATGAGAGGTTTGCAGCGGGACTCCAGATCGATTACCTGAACACCTACATCGACAACGAACTGGGCAGCAGCGGTACGGTGGCCATCGAGGCCGGCATCCTGGCTGAACCCCTCGACAACCTGCTGATCGGTTTCCATGTCTTCAACCCGACTGCTTCACACCTTGCAAAACTTGAAAACGAACGGATACCCGTGATCCTGCGAATGGGATTGGGCTACCGTTTCGGCGACAGGCTTTTCCTGGGGGTGGAAACTGAAAAGGACCTGGAAATCGGGAAGGCGGTCTATAAAGTGGGACTCGAATACAGGGTAATTGAGTATATTTATGTCCGGACCGGTCTCAGCGTACAGGAATATGTTCAGCATTCATTCGGGTTGGGTTTCCATATGCAGCGTTTTCAGGCGGATATGGCCTTTTCGTTCCAGCAGATCGTCGGATACACGCCTTATCTGTCGCTTCGGTATGCGTTCCGGTAGCAGAAAAGTGAAAATTCTGTTCCGGGCACGGGCTGAACGGTACGCATGGCTTCGCAAGACCGCATGGCCCGGATGGCTCATTTCAATTGCCCTGCTCCTGCTGACGGGCTTCTCCCTCCACGCCCAGGATTTCTATTCCACCCGCTCGGTGGTGGTGGAGGACCTGATCGAAAAGATCGCCAGGGAATCCGGACAGGAGCTGGATTACAACACCCTTTTTGAAGATGTCTACCAGTACCTGGAACATCCACTGAACCTGAATACGGCGTCAAAGGAAGAGCTGGAACGCCTGCACCTGCTGACCGATTTCCAGATCCTCAGCCTTCAGAAATACATCCGTGAAAACGGGCCGCTGCTGAGCATTTACGAACTCCCCCTCGTGTATGGCTTTAGCGAATCGCTTGCCCGCACCATCGAGCCGTTTGTGGTGGTGGAACCCCCGGGCCGGGCCGCACCTGCCGGCAAACCAAAGGGTTCACACCAGCTGCTGATGCGGGTTTCCTCGGTACTGGAAGAGCAGAAAGGCTATTCGGATATCTCTGACTCGGCCCTGGCAGCCAATCCCAATGCCCGCTACCTGGGCAACCGGCTCAGGTTCATGACAAAATACCGGTACCAGCGGGGCGATAAATGGCTCATCGGGTACAACGGGGACAAGGACCCCGGGGAGCCTTTCTTCAGCGGGGAGAATAAGAAGGGATTTGATTTTAATTCCGTCTATTTCCAGGTCAATGACGTCTGGAAATTCAAAAGCATCGTGGCGGGGGATTACCAGGCGAAAGCGGGACAGGGACTTAGCCTCTGGTCGGGACTGGCATTCGGAAAGTCGCCCGACATTGTGAATATCCGCAAACGGGGGGAAACGCTGAATCCCTATACCTCGGTCGACGAGAACCGGTTCATGAGGGGGGCAGCCGCTACAATGGGACTGGGAGAGTTCGATGTGACCGGGTTTTTCTCCATCAAACACATCGATGCCAACACGGAGATCGACACCAGTACCTGGGACCCGGTCATCACCTCCTTTCAGTCCACCGGCTACCACCGCACCCCGGGCGAGTTCGAGGACCGGCACGCGATCCGCGAGACCATCGGCGGGGGCAACGTGGCCTGGAACCACGATCGGATCCACCTGGGCGCAATCTTTCTGCATTATGCCTACGATGCCACCATTCAGCCGCTGCCAGAACCCTTTTCCCCTCCGGGAGGCGGGATCCGTTCGAATTCCAACATGGGAATGGACTATACCCTCAGCTTTAACCGCATGATCCTTTTCGGAGAGTTCTCTTACAGCCTGAACAGCGGGAAGGGAGATTTCATGGACTGTGTGGCCATGCTGAACGGGGCGAGCTTCGAGCTGCATCCGCAGGTTTCCCTGTCCGTTCTTCACCGTTACCTGGGGGCGGGATTCAACGCCCTCTACGGGAATGCATTCAGGGAAAACCCGGCAAATTCCAACGAGAACGGGCTTTACATGGGACTCGAGGTCCACCCTGCCCCGCACTGGAAGCTTTCAGGATACCTGGACGCCTACCGTTTCCCCTACCTGGTGGAACTGATCGCCGACGGGAACTCCGGGTTCGATTACCACCTTCAGGCCGATTACACGGACCGCGACCGCCTGAACGCCTATCTTCGCTTTCGCTATAAAAAAAGGCCTGAAAAGCTGAATTCGGGGGACCTGACCGGCACCGCCGAACCAGTCCCCCGCAGATCCCAGCTCCGCTTCAACATCTCCTACCGGCTTTCGGATGCCCTCACCTTCCAGGACCGGCTCGAGCTTTCCTTCTACGAAAAAGAAACCAGGGAAAAAGGCTGGCTGGCCTACCACGACATCCTGTACAAGCCGGTGTACTTCCCGCTGGGCTTTTCCTTCCGCTACTCCATGTTCGACACCGAGAGCTATGATTCCCGCATCTATACCTACGAGCACGATGTGCTCTATGCCTTTTCGATCCCCTTCTGGTACGGACGGGGCATTCGCACCTACCTCAACGCCCGCTGGGCCATCGGCCGCCACCTCGACCTATGGTTCAAATATGCCCTGAGCTGGTACCCCGACCGGGAAAGCATAAGCAGCGGCCTGAACGAGATCCGGGGCCATCACCGGCAGGACATCAATTTACAGTTGCGGCTTAAGTTCTGAAGAATTGCCCTGCTGGAGCTTGAGACTTATCTGTTGATTTTGCATTGGTCTCCTTGCCTGCGGTGAAATAAGGGAACGGTCAGTCGAACTTAATGTCCCTGATGTTGAGCTGCAGGTTGGTACGGCCCATGAATTCGTTCTGTTCGATGCAATAGCATATGTCGAATCCCTGCCCGTTGCTGACCTTTTTATAGAGGTTCCCCATCTGGAAGGCGATTGCGGGATAAACCTTGTAAGGATCCGCCTCCTGAATCAGGTTAAGCTTCAGGTGGTCACCCGTGCTGCCAACTACTTTGCCGGTCCCGTTATCGGCAACGTTCTCGGTGAGAAAGACCGGGGCCATGTTTTCCGGGCCGAAAGGTTCGAACTGTTTGAGGATCCTGAAAAACTTCATATCGATGTCGGCAAGTGAGATCTCGGTGTCAATTTCCACCACGGGGATCATCTGCTCGGGCGTCAGGGTCGCGGACACAGCCTCTTCGAAGCGTTTCTGGAATTTCGAAATGTTCTCGAGCTTCATGGTCAGTCCCGCTGCATATTTATGTCCCCCGAAATTCTCCAGCAGGTCGCTGCAGGAATCCACCGCCTGGTAAAGATCGAATCCGAAAACCGAGCGTGCTGAGCCGGTTGCGAACCCGTTTGATTCGGTCAGGATGACCGTGGGCCTGTACCAGGTATCGATGAGCCTGGAAGCCACGATCCCGATCACTCCCTTGTGCCATCGGGGATTGAAAAGCACCGTGGATTTCATTTTCTGGAGAACGGGATCCCCGCCAATCGTATTGAGCGCTTCCTGGGTGATGAGCGAGTCGATGTCGCGGCGGCTGGAGTTGTAGTTATCGACTTTTTCCCCGATTACTTTGGCTTTTTCCTTTTCTCTGGCTATCAGCAGGTTTACCGCAGATTTACCGGACTCCATCCGTCCGGCGGCATTTATGCGGGGACCAATCTTGAAGACCACATCATCGATGCTTATCTCCTTTTCCGCAATCCCCGCGAGCTCCAAAATGGCCTTCAGCCCGGTCCGCGGATCCTTGTTAAGCTGTTTCAGTCCAAAGTGGGCAAGGATCCTGTTTTCCCCGGTAATCGAAACGATATCGGAAGCAATGCTCACAGCCACCAGGTCAAGGTAAGGGATCAGGTCCTCGAATGGAATGTTATTCTTCAACGCAAATCCCTGGATCAGCTTGAATCCAACCCCGCAGCCGGACAGTTCCTTGTCTGGATAGGGACAATCCTTACGCTTGGGGTCCAGGACGGCAACTGCCGGGGGGATCTCCTCACCCGGGTTATGATGATCGCAGATGATGAAATCAATCCCGTGATGCTTTGCGTATTTTACCTTTTCAACGGCCTTAATACCGCAATCAAGAGCGATGATCAGCGAGGCCCCGGTCTCGCGGGCATACTCTACGCCGGCCTGCGAAACCCCGTAACCTTCATTATAACGGTCCGGGATATAAAAATCCAGCGAGTCATAGAAGGTTTTGAGAAAAATATAAACCAGGGCAACCGATGTTGTGCCATCCACATCATAATCCCCGTAAACCAGTATCTTCTCCTTATTCTCCAGTGCAGCCTGTATCCTGCTGACGGCCTGCTCCATGTCTTTCATCAGGAACGGATCGTGAAGATCGGTAAGTTCCGGGCGGAAGAATGCCCTTGCCTCTTCAAAGGTTTTAACGCCACGCTGGACCAGAAGAATAGCCAGGGGGTTGGAAATATCAAGTTCGGCGGACAGCCGGTCCACCGCCTGACCGTCTCCCTGGCTCTTCAGTATCCAGTTTTTCTCCATCGCCTTTAAGGTGTGATAAATTCTACCTGAAACAGTTCCTGCAATCTCTCCCTCAGAATCCCGCTGACTTCACGGATATCCATTTGCCTGCCAAGTTCCTGCTGCATGGAGGTGACGCCCTTGTCGGTAAAACCGCAGGGATTAATATACTCAAAATATCTCAGATCGGTATTGACATTAAAAGCAAATCCGTGCATGGTCACATACCGGCTGACCCGAACGCCAACGGCACAGATCTTCCTTGTTTTTTCCGGTGTTCCCGCATCCAGCCAGACCCCTGTTGCACCTTCCAGGCGACCCGATCCGATCCCGTAATGGTCAAGGGTCCGGATAACCGATTCTTCCAGCATTGAAACATAGTCCCTGACCTTTATGCCAAGCGCCTCCAGATCTATGACAGGATAACCGACGATCTGCCCGGGACCGTGATAGGTAATGTCGCCTCCGCGGTCTATCCGGTAGAAATCCGCATTGATCTTTTTTAAAAAGCCATCCGGTATGAGCAGGTTCTGGTTCTTGCCGCTCTTTCCCAGGGTATAGACGTGCGGGTGTTCACAGAAATAAACCACCTGTCCCCCCCCCGGAAACGTCCCGCCGCCATTCAGCTTCTGACTCACCACCTCGTCCAGGGTTCTCTCCTGCAAGTCCCAGGCCTCCTTGTAATCGATCAGTCCCAGGTCACGAAACGGGATCCTATTTTTTCCGTTCTTCTGCATGTTATGGAAACGTCCGGGCGGGAAAGTATCTGCCAGCACTCCTGGAAATTCAGTCACAAATGTAGCGGAAATTTTTGACTATCTTAGCACAAATTTTCATGCCCCTTATGAGCCAGCGCCAATTATCGGAACAGGAGGAGATCCGGAGGGATTCACTGCAGGAGATACTCCGGCTGGGGATCAAACCTTACCCTTCCGAAGAATACCCCATTAATGCTCTTGCCCGTGAGATCCTGGATGGATTTGACCCTGAAAAGACTAATTTCCAGGATGTCTGCCTTGCAGGCAGGATCATGAGCCGCCGCATCATGGGGAATGCATCCTTCGCGGAGCTGCAGGATGAATCGGGACGGATCCAGATCTACATCCGCCGCGATGACATCTGTCCCACCGAAGACAAAACCCTTTACAACACAGTATTCAAAAGGCTGCTCGACATCGGAGACATCATCGGGGTAAAGGGATTCGTCTTCAAAACACAGGTCGGGGAAACCACCGTCCACGTGAAGGAGCTTACCCTTCTCACAAAATCCCTTCGCCCGCTCCCGGTCGTAAAGGAAAAGGACGGGGAAGTCTACGATGCCTTTACGGACCCTGAACAAAGATACAGGCAACGTTACGTAGACCTGGTGGTAAATCCGCATGTGAAGGAAATTTTCATCAAACGCTCGAAGATCATCGATTCCATCCGCGGCTTCCTCAATGAACGCGGCTATCTTGAGGTGGAAACCCCGGTGCTCCAACCACTCTACGGGGGAGCTGCGGCAAGGCCCTTTACCACCTACCATAACAAACTTGAGCAGAAGCTTTACCTTCGGATTGCCAACGAGTTGTACCTCAAACGATTGATCGTTGGAGGATTCCCGGGTGTTTACGAGTTTTCCAAGGATTTCAGGAACGAAGGAATGGACCGCTACCACAACCCGGAATTCACCCAGGTGGAACTCTACGTCGCCTACAGGGATTACCTGTGGATGATGGACATGGTAGAGGAGATGATCGAGAAGGTAGTTATGGATCTTTACGGGGATACAAAAGTCAGCGTAGGGAAAAACGTCATCGACTTCAGGCGTCCCTGGAAACGGTATACAATGTACGGTGCGATCCGGGAATTCACGGGCGTCGATATCTCGGAAATGAACGAGGAAGAGCTGTCCCGGACGGCCCGGGAACTGGCGGTCGAAGTGGACAAGACCATGGGAAAGGGGAAACTTATCGATGAAATTTTCGGGGAGACCGTCGAAGGAAAGCTCATCCAGCCCACCTACATTATGGACTACCCGATCGAGATGTCGCCACTGGCCAAGAAGCACCGGGAGAAAGCGGGCCTGGTGGAAAGGTTCGAGGCCATCGTGAACGGGAAGGAGCTCTGCAACGCATTCTCCGAGCTGAATGACCCTATCGACCAGCGTGAGCGTTTCGAGGAACAGGTCCGGCTCGGCAAGCGGGGAGACCAGGAAGCCATGGTGCTGGATGAAGATTTCCTCCGGGCACTGGAGTACGGGATGCCTCCTACAGCGGGACTCGGAATCGGGATAGACCGCCTCGTGATGACCCTGACCAACTCCCCTTCCATCCAGGATGTGATCTTCTTCCCGCAGATGAAGTCCGAGGCTGGATCGCAGATTGTGGTCAGTGATCCGGAAGAATTTATTGCTCTCGGTATCCCCGAGGAATGGATCGAACCACTGAAAGTACTTGGGTTCACCTCTGCTGATAAACTGAAGAGAATCGAAAAGCCAGGCAAACTTGCCAATGACCTGAACGGGTATAACAAGAAAATGAAGCTTGGGTTGAAAGGACTGGATCCGCAGGTTGTGGAAACGTGGATTGGACAATCAAAACTCTCAATATGAAAAATTACCTCATTTCTTTTTTTTTGCTGCTTTATTTCGGAGGTTGCATGGTCACAGCATGACACAATCCCTGAAGGAGATTATTTAACCATATTTGACCATATCACCGCAGGGATAACAGAATTTAAATTAGACACAACTGCTGTCCCTGATGATAATGATACAAACAGCTATGTCAGCAGAGAAAATCGGTGAAATTTACATGCAGCTGCAGCAAGAGAAATAAAACCGATATTCAGACTTCCGGTTATTCGATCCTCTTCCAGGTTTCATGGAACCAGTCGCCCTGTATTTTCAATTCATCTCCCTTTACCTGGAAGCTTAAAAGGTACTCATCCCCGACATTATTGCCCGAACTGTAAGTAACAGACTCGGTATACTTGTCTCCATCGATCTTATACACTCCGGAGAATGCATAACTACCCATATTCGGCGCTCCCATTCCGATGCAAAAGAAATGATCCCTGGAGTAGTATTTCATGGATTTCAATTCCATACCCGGACCGGGAAGGACAAAGGTGGTATCCTGCATTTTCCACTCGCCCGAAACCAGCTCCCAGACACCCGTCAGTGGCGTGGTATCAGAGGGTTTCTCAGAAGTGCAGGAAAGAACTGAAGCGACACAGATAGCAAGAAGAAAAAGAATTGGATTTTTCATGTTCAGGGGTTTTAGGTACTGTATAATAATCCCCCTCAAGTTATAAAAAAATTAAATTGTGCGTACTTTCCGAACAAGATCCTGCGATCCGGCCAAACGTTTCGGTTTTCCTGATCCGGACCGCCTTATTATGCAAGCCGCCCGCTGGTTTATTTACCCTTGTCGTATACTGCCGTGGAGTTGAATTCTCCGCGTGAACTGCTGTTGTGGGACTTGACCGTAAGCGTTGCGCCCTTGTCCCCGAGCGTCCAGGTCTCGGTATTTTTAACCTCAAAGGTCTGCCCTTCACGGGTGAAGCTGCTTTTTGAATTGATGACAAGCGAATTCCCGTCTTCCGACCACTTGGCCGTTGAGGTTGTTGTACGCTGTTCTCCCGAGGTTGTTTTTTCCTTTCCGTCAAGGCTGTAGACTGATTCCATTTTCCTTTCCTGTCCGTCCCTTCCGGTACGGGTCCTTACCACCGTCAGGTTGGTTTTATCCTGTTTGACTTCAAGCGTGGCAGAAGGACGGAATCGGCCTTCCCCGATTTCGCTTTTGGCTTCGTTTAGTTTCCAGGTGCCGGTGAAGTCAGGTTTTGCAGCAAAGGATTTTGCAGGGAGCATACCGGCAGTCAAAAAAACTGCAACGGTCATCAGGCCAAACATCCATGCATGACGGCGCTTCGTTTTAACAGTTGTTTTCATGTTTCTTGGATTTGATTAAAATATGAATATCTGAAAATTAACTTTATCGGACTCCTTTAAATTGGACGGATTCACAAACTTAAATTAGACTCAGAATAAGGGGAATAGTTTAATCACGAACAGGATTTTCTTCATTTAAAGGATGTTGTTAACTTTAGTTGTTCTTTCAAATTGCTTCATATGTTAAAAGTCCTCAAACACCCGCTCATCACCCATAAGCTCACCCAGCTCAGAAGAAGGGAAACCTGTACGAAGGATTTCCAGCATCTGATGAATGAGATCGCGGGATTGATGGCCTACGAAATAACGGAAGACATCCCCCTGCAGGAGACCAGGGTCGAAACCCCGGTAGGGGCCTGTGATACCCATGAAGTGAACCATGAGATCGTACTGGTGCCGATCCTTCGTGCGGGACTCGGGATGGTTGACGGGATAAGGCGGATGGTTCCTACCGCCAAGGTGGGTCATATGGGATTGTACCGCGATGAAGAGACCCTGGAGCCTGTCACCTATTATGCCAAATTCCCCGAAAGCATGCCGGACTCCACGGTAATGCTGCTTGATCCCATGCTTGCAACAGGCGGATCGGCCAGTGCCGCGATCACGGAACTGAAAAAGCATGGCGCCCGGAATATCAAACTAGTCTGCATTGTGGGGGCACCAGAAGGTGTTCAGCGGGTCGAAAAGGACCATCCGGACGTGGACATCATACTGGCTGCACTGGACGTGGGACTCAATGACAGGGGGTACATTGTACCTGGACTCGGAGATGCGGGCGACCGCCTGTTCGGGACCAGATAGATCCGCTGCATTTAGATTCAACTTCCGGATGACGATATGCGGCAGATCTTAAGAAAAAACCGGTCTGCCGTTTTCTGTCCATCAAGTGTACAGGGCCACCTCGTTCTTCTTCTGGTTCGCGCTTAAAATGTAATCCCTTGAATTGAATGTGAATACCTGGGTCTGGGTGGGACCGGCGGATTCTTCGATGATCCTCCGCTCAGCCTTACCCCTCAGCAGGTCCGTGACAATGAACGCTTCCAGTGCAAGGGATCCGCTTCGGTTACCGGCCACAATGGTGGGTTCCGAGTTGAATATGCCCGCACTCAGCCCATGCCCGAACGAAAGACTTTCGCTGAACCGCTTTTCCCAGTTCGCCCCGTCCTGCTTGTAAACATTGAGGGTATTCCCGTGGAAGGGCTCTATGGTCACCAGTTCATCCTTCCCATCCCCGTCGAGGTCAATGAAAGCCATCTCGCTCACCTCCCCGTAAAATACCTGGTTAACGCTCCAATTATCTCCGGCTTTGTCCACGTAGAATATTCCCTGCTCACCCGAAACGTATAACACCTCCCTGCCATTGATCCTGGATTTGCACATGCCGTGATTGCGGACAATGCTGCTGTCAATGACCTTCGATTTCCATTTCCGGATTTCGCACATTTCAAGGTCTATCACGTGCAGCTCACCGGGCAGGGACCAGTCCCCCGGATCATTCTTATGTTTACTTACCGTCGCTACGACCAGGTAATGCCTGCCCCCCACGCTCAGGGTTTCACATCTGTGTGCGAACGGCAGCGACAGGGCTTTGCCTGATTCCCAGTTCAGGTCCATGCTGGTATGGAGGTAGATCCCCGCATCCTTCCCGATGAACGGGGGAAACAATTCCATGATGCTTACGAAAAGGTCCGGTTTCCCGGGAATGGGAATAAAACTCATCATCCCCCCGGGTAAATTGGTAATCGGGCTCTTTTCGCAGGTAGACATATTATAAAGGTATACCTCCGGCTGTGTTTCCGATCCGGCACCTATGTAAAATCCGGATTCGTTGCTAAAGGCGTTTGCGGTATAGACCGCCTCGATTCCGAGGATTTTCTGCTTTTTATACATTCCGGATTATGCTGGCAGTGCAGAGATGATATCACTGAGAAAATCATTCAGATTGAAATTTTTCAGGCTGTAGCCCATCCTTACCACGATAAGTTTTTTCGAGGGAATAATGTAGACCCGCTGTCCAAGGAATCCATCGGCAAAAAAGATGTCCCCCGGTGCATCCTTAAGGTCATTCAGCGGATTCAGCTCCTTCAGCCAGAAAGTGGCGCCATAAACCCCTTTTGAATCCGGGGCTTCCTGTCTAACATAATCGGTCCAGCCCGGGGGGAGTATGGTATCTCCAGCAAACACCCCGTTGTTCATGTAGAGCAGTCCAAGACGGGCCCAATCCCGTACGGTCCCATACGAATAGGAGGAAGCCACAAAATTGCCGGCTGCATCCGTTTCAATCAGGGTATTCAGCATACCGATCCGATGCATCAACCGGGTATAGGGAAGCCGGTGGTATTGTTCATCATTCCCGACCGCCCTGCGGATCAGGCCTGACACCAGGTTGGCATCCCCTGAACAATAACGCCAGTGGCTACCTGGAGCGTATTCGGAAGGCCGGCCGACAGTATATTGATACATATCGCTGCTCTGCATCAGCATGACCGTTGCCTCGGAAATGGTGAAATAATTCTCGACCCAATCCAGCCCGCTATTCATCTGAAGAAGGTTCCCCAGGGTTGTATTACCCCTCTCATCATTCTTCCATTCAGGGATATCTACTTTTGCATTAACATCCATGATGCCATCTCCTGTCAGGATCCCGACAACCGAACCAATAAGGCTTTTTGCCATGGACCACCCGTGGAACTTCGTATTTTGATCATAGCCCTCAAGGTATTTCTCTGCGATGAGCTGGCTGTCATAAACGATTGCAACTCCCAGGGTTTTTTTCAGCGGTTTCGCATCCGGTGGATCAAACGCCTCTCCCATTATGGCCTCCAGCTTCATATAGTTAACGCCCTGTGGAAGAGATCCGGGCAGGACATCTCCCTTTGGCCATGGAATGGTATCCTGGCTGTAACCCGGATCAGGAATTTTAAAGGAGGCAGCCCGGAGCTCATCTTCCGGCACATCCAGAACAATCACGGATCCCAGTCCCTCACGAAAAACCGCCTTGCGGCGGGCAAGTCCGAATACGGTCGCGGTTACCGATTGTTCCTTGTAGTTGACTTTCGCCCTGGCCAGGCTGATCGGGAAAAAAGACAGGTCTTCTGCCATTACCCGCTCCGGATCCTTACCGGCAACGAAAACACTGGAACACATTCCTTTTGCCGCAAAAGCAGTGATGATCGGCAGCCTCGGCCAGGCATAAATGAATGCAAATACGATAATCGCGATAATGATCAGCCATAAAATACGTTTGAGTAATTTTTTCATGGTCTGCCGGATAAACTGGTATATGCAAGTTAGGAAAAACCTTTAAATTTCAGTCCAACTCCCCAAATTAGTATCTTTGGACCCACCATCAATGCATATGGAACCCGGAAATCCCAAAGTCAGTCGAAGCGGGAGGCCGCTGCAAAAAATGTTCAACGAGGTTCCCGGAAGGTACGATCTTTTAAACCGGGTTATCACCCTCAGGCTGGATGAGCGCTGGCGAAAGCTGGCCGCGAGGGAATGTCTTTCCGGCGATCCGGCCAGCGTGCTGGATCTTTGTACGGGTACAGGGGACCTGGTCCTCCGAATGGCCCGCCATACCAATGGCAGAACAAGCCTGCTGGCCCTGGACTACAGCCAGCCCATGCTTGCAGTCGCCAGGGAAAAGGCCGCAGGGAAAGTCCCCGGGAAAATAAATTTCATCCACGGGGATGCAGCGGATATGCCTTTTGACTCCGGCAGCATGGATGCCATCGGCATCGGTTTCGCATTCCGCAACCTGACCTGGAAAAACCGGGACCGCGACAATTTCCTGGCCGAAATTTTCAGGGTTTTAAAAACAGGCGGTAAATTTGTTATCATTGAAAGCAGCCAGCCTTCAAATAAAGTGGTCAGGAGCCTGTTCCGCTTTTATCTGAAAATCATGGTGGCGGGCCTCGGGGGAATGCTGTCGGGACATAAGGGGGCATACCGCTACCTGGCTGCCTCGGCAAGAAATTTTTACACACCGGCGGAGGTTCGCAGCATGCTCCTGAAAGCGGGATTCACCCAGGTGGATCACAGGCCGCTCAGCGGTGGAATAGCGGGACTTACCATTGCCTTTAAATAATGGACCTTAACACCAGACAGGACAGGTTAATTTACATTGCCGTATTTGCTCTGGCAATCCTTGTACATTTAACGGGACTCCTGAACGATGTTTTCATCTCCGACTCAGCCCTCTACGCGAGTATTGCCAAGGAGATGGTCCAGCACCACGATTTTCTCGACCTGACCTTTGACGGGGTGGACTGGCTCGATAAGCCCCATTTCCAGTTCTGGATCACGGCCCTCAGTTATAAAATATTCGGCATCAACACCTTTGCCTATAAATTCCCGGCCATCCTTTTTACCCTCCTGGCCCTCGTATACACCTATAAACTGGCGCGGGATCTTTACGACAGGGAAACGGCCCTGCTGGCCATGCTGATCCTGGCCACAGCCGAACACCTGGTCATATCAAACAACGACGTGAGGGCAGAACCTTACCTGACGGGACTGATCATCGCCAGTATCTATTATTACCACAGGCTGGTGGGGGATTCCAGAACTCCAGGCTCCAGCGTCCGCAATTCGGGAACCTGGAACCTGGTCCCGGCTTCCCTTTTTGCCGCATTGGCCGTTATGACCAAGGGACCTTTCACACTGATACCCATCATTGGAGCCGTCGGCGGTGAACTTATCATTAAGAGGAACTGGAAGTCGCTGATAAGCTGGAGGTGGATCCTCAGCCTGTCACTGATCATCCTGTTTATAAGTCCCGAGTTATACGCCCTTCACCACCAGTTCGACAGCCATCCCGAAAAAGTCGTCTTCGGACAGACCGGTATCTCCGGGATCCGGTTCTTTTTATGGGACAGCCAGATCGGCAGGTTCTTCAATACCGGTCCCATTAAAGGTTCCGGCGATCCCTTTTTCTTCCTGCATACCCTGCTCTGGGCTTTCCTTCCCTGGAGCATCATGATGTTCTATGCCATATTCAAAAGGTTCCGGCGGAATATCCCCGTGCTGGACCGCTCTGATGAATTTTACACCATCTCCGGCTCACTCCTGGCCCTGCTGGTATTTTCGCTCTCTTCCTTCCAGCTGCCCCATTATACCAATATCATATTCCCATTGCTGGCGATCCTGACAGCCGACATCATTATCCGGATGAAATCCAGGGCAGAACTGACTTTCTTTAAGTGGACCCAGTATGCGATCATCCTCCTGGTCCTCTCAGCCTTAGTCATGCTGCAGATCCAATTCCGGCCGGAGGGCCGTTCCCCGGCGGCCATCGTTGCATTCCTGCTGACGGGATCCGTGGTAATCCTGTTCCTGAAGTTCCGGTTGAAAGGCAAAGCCAGGGTGCTTTATTATTCCTGCCTGGCTTCCGTACTGCTTAATTTTTACCTGAATCTGGTCTTTTACCCCCGCCTGCTTTACTACCAGTCCGGCAGCCGCGCGGCTGAATTCGCCAACGAAAACTACCCCGGCAAGCCCATCCGGAGCCTCGGCGTACTTTCCTTTACCCTTCATTTTAACGCTTATGCCGAAGTAAGGGAGCGGAAACTGAAAGACCTGGCAGGGGAGCCTGAAGGTGGAGATTTTCTCGTTTTCACCAGCCGGGAATACCTTGACAGCCTCAGCCTGATGCAGGTTGATTACCGGGTGCTTGCAGCATTTGACCATTACCACACAACCATGGTCACGGGTAAATTTCTGAACCATAATACCAGGACTGAGGCACTCAGGAAACACTACCTCCTTGAAATTATAAAGCCATCCGATCATGAAAAAATCATTCAACCGCAGGGCGTTCATTAAAAACACCTCGCTGGGCGCCCTGGCCGCTCCCCTCCTGCTGCCCGGAAAGCACCTGCCGGGAAATGCCGGAAAGCACCTGCCGGGCAATGCCGGCGAGGACCAGCAGGGAAATGCCGGAAATGACGACCCGGATGCCGGTGGACAACTGGTAAAATCTTATAAGACATTGGGCCGGACAGGATTCCGGGTATCCGATATCGGCATCGGTGCCCCGCCCAGTGAAGCCGTGCTGAAGGCCGCCCTTACCGCCGGGATGAATTACATCGATACCGCCGAACAATACGGGAACGGGAACAATGAAGCCATGATCGGAAAAGTGATCAGGGATTTTGACCGGAAAAAGATATTCATAAGTACAAAGATCTTTGAGGAAGGTCCCTATAAAAGCCGGCAGGATGTTGTCGGGAGGGTCAGGAAAGCAGTGGAGAGGTTGCAGTCGGATTACGTCGATTGCGTGATGCTGCACGGGGCCGATAATACAAGGATCCTCAAGGATGAAGCCTTTCACGGGGCAATGGACCAGCTGAAGGCTGAGGGAAGGGTCCGGTATGTCGGGGTTTCCTGCCACGGCTCGGCCTGGTACCTTCCCCCCGAGGAGGACCTGGATGCGGTCCTGCTTGCGGCTGTGGATGACGGCCGTTTCGACGTTTTCCTGATGACCTATAATTTCGTCAACCGGGAAAAAGCCGAGCGGGTGCTGCGGGCATGTGCCGAAAAGAAAGTGGGAACCAGCATCATGAAATCCAATCCCATGATCACCTTCAGAGCCATCGAGGGATACGTACAGAGGATGGAGGAAAGCAACCAGCGGGTGGATGATACCATGAGGGACTGGCACAGCAGGCTGATGGAGGAAAATAACCTTGCCCGGGAACTGTTCGGAAAATACGGTTACGGGGATGGGGACGAGGAAATGCTTGGGGCGGCTATTCGTTTTGTGATCGGCAACCCGGATGCCCATACGGTCTGCCTGCCATTCAAGAGCATCAACGACGTGGAAAAATGGGGTTCCAATTCCGGAAGGCAGCTCACAGGGGAACAGGCCTCACTGCTGGATTTTTACCGCCGGAAGTTTGGCTACCTGAACTGCCGCATCGGATGTCGTGAATGCGCACCGGCATGTCCCCATAACGTGCAGGTCAGCACCATTATGCGGTATAACTATTATTTCCAGAACAAGGGCCAGGAAAAATACGCTATGGAGAAATATACGGCCCTCGAAGGCAGCAAGGCGGATGTATGCCGGGATTGTCCGGGGTACTGCCAGGATGCCTGCCCGTACGGGGTACTTGCCCGCCCCATGCTTGGCATGGCCCACTTAAACCTTGCACTGAACCTGGCCTGAACCGGGACCTGTCAATCATTCTCCTGCTGACATCACCGCCCTGGCCTCCTGCTCCGACCAGGTGCAGATGGCTTCAATCTCGTGCGGCCCGAGTCCTGCGGATCGATGGATCAACAGGTAACTTTTCAGCGGCATATCCCCCCCGGAACATTCTTCGCAAATTTTGTCAAGCCTGGAGATTTTCTGGGCTTTATCCATTATTCCCCAGGACGAAAAATTAAGATGGGCCTTCCCCTCCCTGATGTGCCTTCCCATGATCCATGATGCAGGGGCAATATTCCCGTACCAGGGATACCGGGTGTTGTTGGAATGACAATCATAACAGGAATTCAGAAAAATCCGGGCTAGGGTATCCGGGACCCCTGAAGCCTGCAGGAAATCCTCCTGGGTCTCGATCTCCCCGAGATTCTTTTCCGGCCGTATAAACTGCATGAGCAGGACGACTGCCAGGATAAGGCCAAGGATAAGGTAAGTCCTGCGCATTATTCCATTAGTTTTGCCGATGCTTTTTTCGTCCATTCAATTAAGGTCTCCCTGTCTTCTGCGGAAAGAGCCTTATCGGGATTCCTGCTGAGGTATTTTGCAGGGGGCATTTCCCCCTTTTCAGCAACCTCCTTAATGTCATTCAGAATCCCTATTTTCTTCACATCGTTATATTCATCCCACTTCTTAAAATCCACTTTCTTCAATGCATCTTCCGATCTTGCCCCGGTGGTATGGCAGGTGTAGCAATGTGTGCTGAGGATCGTTAAAACATCCTCAGGGATTTCCGATCCTTTCTGAATGTCTCTCCAGGAGAGAAAAGCGGCGGCCAGGATAATCATGGCCACCGGCAGAATACTCCAAAATCGAATTTTCATGGTAACAGTAAAAATTAATAATTACAGATCGTAATATAATTAAAATATTTATTTGATAGTGTTCATTCCTTCACGTGGCGTTCGGCATGGTAGGAAGAGCGGACAAGGGGACTGCTCTCGACGAAGCGGAAACCCATTTCCAGGCCGGTTTTCTTGTATTCCCTGAATTTATCGGGGGTTATGTATTCCTTTACCGGCAGGTTCAGGAGGGTGGGTTGAAGGTACTGTCCGATGGTCAGAACCCTGCAGCCGGCCTTCAGGAGGGCCTCCATGGTTTCGAGGACCTCCGCTTCGGTCTCTCCCAGTCCCAGCATGATACCGGATTTTGAAACGACATTTTTCGACGATATATAACGTACCACCTCAAGACTCGTGTCGTATCGGTTAAGGCTCCGGATGCGGGGAGTGAGCCTGCGAACGGTTTCCAGGTTGTGTGAAATTACTTCGGGCCCGGCATCAATGACCTTCCGGACATCGTCCATATTGCCGCGGAAATCGGGGATCAGGGTTTCCATGGTGATCCCCGGATTCACTTCCTTCACCTTGCGTACCGTTGCTGCCCAGAATCCCGCACCCCCGTCCTCCAGGTCATCCCGGTCCACCGACGTAAGCACACAATGCCGTAGGCCCATGATGCGGATCGATTCCGCCAGCCTTGCCGGCTCATCCCAGTCCACCGCCAGCGGATTTCCGGTCTTGACCGAACAGAACTTGCAGGCCCGTGTGCATATGTCCCCCAGGATCATGAAGGTTGCCGTCCCGGCATTCCAGCATTCCCCGATGTTCGGGCAATTGCCGCTTTTACATATGGTGTGCAGGTTGTTTTTTATCGAAAGGTTCTTTAACCTGCTGTATTGTATCCCTTCGGGTCGTTCCATCCGGAACCATTCGGGCAGCCTCCCTGCTCGCTGCTTTTCTTTCATTTCCTCCGGCTTGTTTCTCATTTCCTTCTGTTCATCTTTTATGTCCATGCGGATCCCCGATACAAAATTACCTAATTATTTTGAATCATTCTAATTAATAGAGGAAGCCGGTGCCCGGCTGTTCAAGATGGGTTTTTCTTGCTAAATTTCATTCGGCTCCATCGATCCGGTTACGGGGAACCTTGTTTTATCTCTCACTGAATTAAATCACATGATACTGGGAATTGATATCGGGTCCATGGCGATCTCGGCGGTCCTTCTCGACCGGGGGGGACATATCAGGGGGACTTTCTATGAATCTCACGAGGGCCAGATCGGGAGGGGACTTCAGAATCTGGCCGGCAAATTTGAAGTGGGAACAAATGTGGAACCCGGGACGGAAACCGGTGCGGAAACCGGCGCGGGTACCGGCGCGGGTACCGGCGCGAAAGGCGGACCCTCCATCGCATTGACTTCTTCAACCCACCTGAACATCAATGGATTTAACAGCCTTGATATCCAGACCGCACTGATCCGGGCCAGCCATTTCCCGGGAATGAACCACCAGTACATCCTTCATGTCGGGGCGGAGAAATTTTACCTGATCAAAAGGGGACCGGATGGCAGGTACGAATCCTCCCGGACAAGCACATCCTGTGCGGCCGGAACCGGAAGTTTCCTGGACCAGCAGTCCGGCCGACTGAATATTCCATCGATCGGGGAGTTTTGCAGGATGGCTGAAAGGAACCAGGGCAAAGTGCCGGAAATAGCCTCCCGTTGCTCGGTTTTCGCCAAGACCGACCTGATCCATGCACAGCAGGAAGGGTATTCACCCGAGGCGATCTGTGATGGGCTCTGCAAGGGACTCGCCAGGAACCTGGCGGATACGCTGTTTCATGATTTTGCCACCGGGGAGGAAATTCTTTTCACAGGCGGGGTTTCCATGAACCAGGTTGTGGTCAGGTACCTGGAGGATATGCTGTCGGCCCGGATCACGGTTCACCCCCTGTCCCACCTGTTCGGCGCTCTTGGAGCGGGATTGCGCAAACTGGACAGCAATGAGGACCGCACAAAGGACCACATCGAGAACCGCAGCGTTGACCGTAGCATCGGGATAGGGGACCTGATCGAACATTATGCAAGGCCGCTGGATCAGCGCAGGTATTTTTACCCGCCCCTCAAGCCGGCCATGCACAGCCACCCGGATTTCAGCACGGCCGGTTTCCGGCTGCAGGCTCCCCTGGTAAAGGTATTCCCGGGCGAACTGCAGGTGGAAATTTTCAGTGACGTGCCGAGAACCAGGCCGGATGGAATATACATCGGGATCGACATCGGATCGACCAGTACAAAAACCCTCATCACTTCGCCTGATAACAGTCCCCTTATCGGATACTATACCTACACATCGGGGAAACCCATTGAAGCGGTGTTCAGCATACTTGGCGCACTGGACCAGTATATGCATGAGAACCGCTGGGAACCTTTGGTCCTCGGTGTGGGCACAACCGGGTCCGGCCGGAAACTGGCAGGCAGGATACTCAATGCAGACCTGATCCTCGACGAGATCACAGCGCATGCCCAGGCTGCCGTTCATCTTCAGCCCGATGTTGACACGATCATCGAGATCGGGGGACAGGATGCCAAGTTTACGGTACTCAACCGGGGCGAAGTGGTGTTCTCCCAGATGAATGCGGTCTGTGCAGCCGGAACGGGGAGCTTTATCGAGGAGCAGGCGAGGAAGCTGGGAGTGCCCCTGGGTGAGTATGCCGAAAGGGTCATCAACCAGCCATCCCCCCTGACCAGCGACCGCTGTACGGTTTTTATGGAGCGGGACCTGAATTACCTGATCAACCAGGGATATACGGTTGAGGAATTGCTTGCCGCAGTGCTGTATTCCGTCAGGGAGAACTACTTTAAAAAAGTGGCGATCGAAGGCATGATCGGCAGGAAGGTTTGTTTTCAGGGCGCCACCGCCAAGAACAGGGCACTGGTTAACGTATTTGAACAGAGGCTGGGCCAGGAGATCTACGTCTCGAGGTTCTGCCACCTGACCGGGGCTCTGGGAGTAACGCTTACCATGAAAAACGATGGGATCTGCTCAAGCCGGTTCCGGGGGATATCCATCCACAGGGAAAAGGTGCCCGTCAGAACGGAAATTTGTGAGCTGTGCAACAACAACTGCAAGCTGACCATCGCCAGGGTCCAGGATGAAGAGGTGGCGTTTGGATTTCTCTGCGGGAGGGATTATGAAACGCCCAGGTACAAGGCCAGGGAAGGCAGCGGGTTCGATCTGATCAAAGAACGGAAAAAAGCCTTTCAGATTCCATTCAGTAAAAAAGAAATGGGGGGCCCCATACTCGGCATACCCGCAGTCCTGCATATGTATGAGGAAAGCAGGTTCTGGCAGTACATCCTTACGCAACTGGGGATCCGGACCATACTTAGCAACCCGGGCAAAACAAGGATAAGGGATGGGAAACACCTGGCCGGGGCGGAATTCTGTGCTCCCATTGAATCCATGTACGGGCATGTAAAGGACCTGGAGGAAAAGGCAGACTATATTTTCTTCCCGGTATTGCTTGAATCAAGGGAACGGTATGGAACAGGGGAAAAGCCTGCAAAAGGAGAGCGGAATTACTGTTACTACACCCAGTTCAGTCCCTCTATTGTTTCACAAATGGAAGATGGAAGGCTGATGGACCGGTTCATTATTCCCGAGCTGGACTTCAGCCGCTCTCCCCGGACATATAAAAAAGCCCTGCATCAGGCACTTGAAAAAGTATTTGCGGATAAAATCAGCTACGAGGAGATAAGCAGGGCCTGGGACGATACTGAAAATCGTTTCAACAAAGCCTTCCAGAACTGGAGAGACCGCTTCCGTGATGAATTCCGGCCGCATGATGAGTTCCGGCCCGGTAAAGAGCTATCTGTGGTGTTGCTTGGAAGGCCGTATGTGATCCTTTCCCCGGAACTGAACAAAAGCATCCCGGAAAATTTCTCCCAGCGGGGAATCAATTGTTTCTTCCAGGATATGCTGCCAAGCAGTATACGAAGGGACAGGGTGGCAGAAGAGATCCTTAAGAAGGTCCCCTGGCACTTTGCGGCAGGGATCCTCGGAGCAGCGGAATACATTGCCCGTACACCCGGACTTTATCCGGTCCTGGTGACGGCATTCAAATGTGCCCCGGATTCGTTCATCATTGAATTTTTCAAAAAGATCCTGGATGCCCGGAAAAAACCCTACCTGATCCTTCAGATAGATGAGCACGACTCCAGCGTCGGCTACGAAACCAGGATCGAAGCCGCCCTCCGGTCTTTCAGGAACCATGCCGCCGGAGCCGCGCATCATGAAGAAACCGAAATTCCACGAATCTTTCCCGTACTGGAAAATAAGGTTAACGGGAAAACCCTGCTGGTCCCCAACTGGGACGCGTATTCAAACCGCCTGCTGGTTGTCCTGCTGCAAAGGCACGGCATCGATGCCCGTTCACTTGAACCCGATGAAACATCCATGCGTAAAAGCATGGCCCATAACAAGGGCCAGTGCACCCCTATCAACATCATAGCCCAGGATTATATGGATTACGTGGAAAAACATAACCTGGACCCGGGCAAAACCCTGCTCTGGATGTCGGAATCCAAACTTACCTGTAATTTCAGGATGTACCCCGAATACCTGAAGCATCTTCTCGAAAGCCAGGGGAATGGTTTTGAAAAGGCCGGGGTTTACCTCGGCCACATAGCCAATCTTGATCTCTCGGTGGTGGTGGCTGCACAGTCTTATTTTGTCTATATGCTCGGGGGACTCATACGCAAGATGGGGTGCATGATCAGGCCATATGAACTGAAGGCCGGCGAAACAGATCGTGTCATAGAGGATTCACTAAAAATCCTGGAAAGCGCTTTCGGGGGGAAAAGGGACCTGGAATCAGCCGTGAAGGAAATGGCCGCATGGTTCAATGGGATCGCCCGGTCTGAGGGCGGGACCAAACCTGAAGTGGCCATTTTCGGGGATTTCTATGTCCGCGACCATGATATCGTGAACCAGGGCCTTATACGGTTCATAGAAAATGCCGGTGGAGTCGTTGTGACCACACCATACCATGATTACGTTAAAATCAGCTCCGAAAATGTGATCCGGAGGGCCAATAAAAGGGGCCATTACCAGACAGCCGTTCTGACACGGGTGTTGCTTTCCCTTCTCGACGAACTTGACAAGAAGTATTACCGATACCTGGAAAGCACCCTGGGCATGAAAGAAAAGATCAATCCACGGAGCCTTGAGAAGCACCTGGAAACATTCAACGTCAAACCATACCACAGCGGGGAGTCCCACGACAACCTCCTGAAGATCTTCCATATCCTGGAGCACCACCCGGAACTCTCACTCTTTGTCCAGGCCAATCCGGCCTTCTGTTGCCCTGCACTGATCACCGAAGCCATGACCCGGAAGATCAAATCGGTGACCGGAGTGCCCGTTGTAACCGTCACCTACGATGGAACAAGCGAGAGCAAGAACGAGGTCATCCTGCCCTACCTGGTAGCGGCCACTGAAGGTGCGGGGTATGTCACTAAAAATCCTTAACTTTAAAGTACCTGTAAAAACTCAACTTCCATGACGGGATTAAAACTCGACGTTTCCAATGTATATTCCTTTGTATCGGAGAAAAATATTCTCGGTTTCCGGGATGGGGCCGGAGCCAGTCTTCGTAAACTGTATGATAAAACCGGGGCAGGATCGGATTTTCTCGGATGGCTGGATCTGCCTTCACGGATCTCCGATGCAGAAATCCGTGACATTGAAGAGACTGCGGCTCTGCTCCGCTCCCACGCCGAGGTGATCGTAGTGGTGGGGATCGGAGGTTCCTACCTGGGTGCCAGGGCCATCATATCTGCCCTGGGCAGTAATTTCGAGGCCTTCGACGAGAAGCTGCCCAGGCTGATCTTCGCGGGACAGAACATCGGCGAGGATTACCTGCATGAGCTGCTGGGGATACTGGACCGCAAAAGCTATGCGATCATTGTCATTTCGAAGTCCGGCACGACAACCGAACCGGCCATTGCTTTCCGGCTGTTGAAGAATCACCTGGAAGCAAAGATCGGCCCCGAAGAAGCCGGCAGGCTTATCGTAGCCATTACGGACCGTCAGAAGGGAGCCCTGAGAAAGCTGGCGGACCAGAGCGGTTACAAAACCTTCGTCATCCCGGATGACACCGGTGGCCGGTATTCTGTCCTTACACCCGTCGGGTTGCTCCCCATTGCCTGTGCCGGATGCGATATCCGCCGGTTCATCAGTGGGGCAAAGTCCCTCCAGGAAGCCACCGGCGCGGGGATCCGGTTCGAAGATAATCCCTCAGCCCTATATGCGGCCACCAGGAATGCCCTCTACCAAAAAGGAAAGACCACGGAGATCCTGGCCAATTACGATTCAAGGTTAAACTATTTTTCCGAATGGTGGAAGCAGCTATACGGGGAAAGCGAGGGAAAGGAGAACAGGGGCATATTCCCGGCCAGTGTTAATTTCACGGCCGATCTTCATTCCATGGGACAGTACATTCAGGAAGGCGAAAGGAGGCTATTCGAGACCATCCTTTCGGTCGAAAACCCCCACAGTACCCTGAAGATCCCTGAAGACGCAGGGAATCTCGACGGATTGAATTTCCTTGCCGGGAAACGGATCAGCGAAGTGAATAAAATGGCCGAGCTGGGAACGCTCCTGGCCCATGTGGACGGGGGAGTGCCCAATATCCGGGTTGGGATCCCTGAAATCAGCGAATACCACCTCGGCGAACTGGTCTATTTCTTTGAAAAAGCCTGCGGGATCAGCGGATACCTGCTGGGGGTCAATCCTTTTGACCAGCCCGGCGTGGAAGCCTACAAGAAAAACATGTTCGCCCTGCTGGAAAAACCGGGCTACGAGGAAGAAACAAAAGCGATCCGGAAATATCTGAAAAAGTAGCCCGGCCGATTTAGTGTCAGGTCAATCGATCCAGAGGCACACCATGCAGCCATCCCTAAAAATTCATATTAAGGGCAAAGGCTTCCGTGAAGCCTTCATGGCCGGAGAGTTCGATGTAGCGGGTCCGTGCCAGCACATCCCCGATGGCCTCGTCAAACCGGGTTGACCTGAGTGCCAGCATGGCGCCGGTGCCCGAGGTATTGCCCAGCGGCACGATTTTTCCGGCCAGTCCGGGTGAGATCAGCCCGATTTTCATGGCACTTTCAGGATTGATGTAATTCCCGAACCCTCCCGCGAGGAAAACCCTGTCGATGGCTCCGAACCGCAGCCCGGCATTGTCCAGCAGGATTTCAACACCCGCTGCGATGGCGGATTTGGCCAGCTGCACCTCCCGTATGTCCTGCTGGGTGACGGATATATCAGTGCCGGTTTCCGTTTCATTCCCCTCAGCCACGATGAAATCCTCCTTCAGCAGCCCGTCATTGCCGATCATCCCTTTTTCCAGGAGGCAGGCAACAACATCGATGAGTCCCGATCCGCAGATCCCGGCCGGAGGCACATCCCCGAGGACCGTATATCCACTTGGACCGAAGGCCGAAATGGCTCCCTCTAACCCCCCCATGCCGCAGGAGATCCGGGCTCCCTCGAAAGCGGGACCGGCAGCCGTGGAACAGCAGAGAATACCACCGGGAGTAACCAGGGCCAGTTCCCCGTTCGTGCCGATGTCCATGAACAGATAGTTTTCCCTTCCTTCTTCGGATTTTATTGATGCCAGTCCCCCCACAATATCCGCCCCCACGTATGCCGAAATCGATGGCAGCAGCCTGACTTCCCCGTCAGGGTGGAAGTGAAGCGCCAGGTCCCTGCCGCGAAGGATCTGCGCATCCGTAAATTTCGGGGTGAAGGGCGCCAGGGCAATGGGCAGTGGATCCACTCCAAGCAAAAGATGCAGCATGGTCGTATTGCCCGATACGGTTATTTTTACAATATCCTCCGCCGATATCCCGGTCAGCTGTGCAAAGTGATCCAGCTGCCCGTTGATCGTGGCCAGGATCACCGACTGGAGTTCCTGAAGTCCCCCCTCCTTTTGCGCGGAATAATTGATCCGGGTGATCACGTCACCGCCGAAGCGGGACTGAGGATTCAGCACGGCCCTGGTTTCAACCAGGGCACCTGTAACCAGGTTCACGAGGTAAAACGCCAGGGTTGTGGTGCCTAGATCCAGTGCGATCCCGTGGGGATAGTTTGAAAGGTTTACCGATGGCCCGGGTAGGAAAGGTACGGTCAGGGTATGCGAATGTTGTTCAACCAGGATCCTGGCCTCCTTCCTGTCCGGGAGCAGGATCTCAACGGGTTCGGTCACGGTATAACCACAGGCGGCAACGGCCCCTTCCCCCTTGAGCCAGACCCTGCATTTCCCGCAGGTGCCATTCCCTCCGCAGGGAGAATAGATCTCATATCCGTGTTCCCTTAAAACCTGCAGCAGGAAAGTGTATTTTTCCGCCCTGATGGTATCAACCCTGCCGTCGCAGTGGACTTTCAGATCAACCGTATGTCCCTTCTTTTCATCCATTCCCGGGGAAGGGAAACTTATCCCATATCCATTTTTTCCAGGAAGTCCCCCAGCACATCTTCAAGGTTCGGGTTGCCAATCTCCTGCAGGTCATAGAACACCCTGGTACTCGGCTTGTTGATCCGGATGATCCTGGTCAGGTCAATGGGGGTCCCGATCACGACCGAATCGCAGTCCGTTTGATTGATGGTCGTTTCAAGGTCCGTCAGCTGTTCGCTGCCATAGCCCATGGCCGGCAGGAGGATGCCGATGTCGGGGTAGATCTCGAAGGTATGTGCCAGTTTTCCCACGACATAAGGCCTGGGATCGACAAGGCTGGCGGCTCCGAACTTCCTTGCAGCCACAACGCCGGCCCCGATTTTCATTTCTCCATGGGTAAGGGTCGGTCCGTCCTCGATCACAAGCACCCGCTTTCCCCGGATCACCTCCTGATTTTCCACATGGATCGGAGAGGCGGCATCAATCACCACGGCTGCAGGATTAACGAGTTCAATATTCTGCCTGACGATGTTGATCCCTTCCGGACCTGCAGTGTCAATTTTATTAATTACAACAACGTCCGCCAGCCTCAGGGTCACTTCACCCGGATAATATTTCAGTTCATGCCCGGGCCGGTGGGGATCCACCACGGTCACCATCAGGTCAGGCCTGTAGAACGGAAAATCGTTGTTGCCACCGTCCCACAGGATGATATCGCAGCCGTCCGGATCGTTTTCAGCCTCCCTCAGGATGGCTTCATAATCGACCCCTGCATAAATGACATTGCCCCTGACCACATGGGGTTCGTATTCCTCCATTTCCTCCACGGTACATTTATTCTTTTCCAGGTCCTTCAGCGTTGCAAACCGCTGCACCCTCTGGGCTACCAGGTCCCCGTACGGCATCGGGTGCCGTATCGCGACGACTTTGAGTCCCTCCCTCATAAGAATTTCTATGATCCGCCGGGAAGTCTGGCTTTTACCGCAGCCCGTGCGGACCGCGCCGACAGCTATAACCGGTTTTGAGCTTTTCAGCATGGTTTCCTTT
The DNA here is from genome assembly GCA_964431315.1 of uncultured Bacteroides sp. Lineage (GTDB taxonomy): Bacteria > Bacteroidota > Bacteroidia > Bacteroidales > SM23-62 > SM23-62. Next base: position 39,782 of record CAYSJH010000040.1, read on the forward strand.
CCCCCGAGCAGGATGAAATCAGCGCCTGCCGCATTTACCACGGCACTCACCGCCATGACCCTGGAGTAGGGGACATCGCTGTAGGAGAAAACACAATCCTGGATGTCCATTTCCCCGATAAGCCGGGGCAGTTCTTCCTCGGAATGGATCGGGATCCCTTCCGGGTACAGGTCCCCCGCCAGTTCCGGGGGATATTTGCGATCGTCAATATCAGGGATCTGTGCGGCCGTAAAGGCTTTGACCCTGTAATTCTCATTGTTCCGGAAGCGGGTATTGAAATTGTGAAAGTCCCGCCCGGCTGCCCCGATGATGATAACGTTCCTGGCCATAGCTGAAAGGATTATGATGAAACATGTTTTAGAAGTATCACAAATGTACATTAAACATCAGATCTTATTCATGATTTTTATTAGGATGTGTTGCAGATCATGAGTATCTTTAAATTCCTTCCACAGCTGATGAATTTTCTAGCACACATATACCTTTCAGGGGATTCCAGGGAACTCCTTATCGGAAATTTCATCGGAGATTATGTAAAGGGAAAGGATTATGAGAAATATCCCCCGGCCATCCAGGAGGGGATTTTCCTTCACCGCAAGATCGATTGGTTTACGGATAATCATCCCATTACACGGAATGCCAAGGGATTTGTCCGCGAGAAGTATGGCCTCTATGCAGGGATCGTGGTCGACATTTTTTACGATCATTTCCTTTCGGCGAACTGGGATCTGTACTGTGACATGCCGCTGAAAACCTATGTCCGTAACCGCTACAGGATCCTGGATTCAGGTTTTTCCATTTTCCCGGCAGGGGTAAAGGCATGGTTCCCCTATTTCATCAAAAGCAACTGGCTTGAGGCCTATACCACATTCCAGGGGCTCATCATGGTTTTTAAAAGGATGTCATACCGGACCTCCCTGCCCGACCACTCGGAATACGCGGTTGCCCAGTTGCAGGAACATTACGATGTTATGAAGGAGTATTTCAGGGAATTTTTTGAAGATATCAGGGATTTTGTGGGGACGGAGTACCGGATCCGGTACAAGGGAATGGGCTAAGTTTTCAGTCCCCCGAACACCGGTTGAAAAATTCCTTCAGCTCTTCCGCAAGCATTTCCCTGCTTTCGTTGTCCATGTTCAGCATTTTCCTGAATTCCCGGGTGTAGAAAAACTCCGATCTGCCGAATACCGGTTTCAGGTCTGTAAGCCATTCGGCCTGCTCGTCGTACCTGGCAAAAAACGGCCGGCCGACCCATTCCCTCTTCCGGGCCTGGATAAAGTTCAGCACAAATACCTTCTCCCGGTTCACCTCCGTAACGCCGACAATCTGAACCTTTCCCGGGTTGGCCGACATGCTCGGTCCCCTTACGGTCCGGCATATCCCGCTTACCCTGCTGTAGGCTTCCCGGAATATCCGCCAGGCCCTGACCAGGGGTATGGAGAAATAATCCCTGGCGCCGGTGTCTCTTGCAATGAACATGTAGTAGGGAACCATGCCGAGCGAAACCTGCTTTTTCCACATCCGGGCCCAGATGTCGGCATCGGCATTGATGTGGTCCATGATGGGGGACTGCGTCCGGATCTGTGCGCCGGTCCGCCGGATCCTTCCGATGGCCTCCTGGACTATATTGGTGGACAATTCCACAGGATGGCTTACGTGGGCCATAAAGGCCAGGTGCTTACCGGAATCGGTGATCTTCCGGAATACCTTTAGGAGTTCTTTGGAATCGCTGTCCGTCACATAACGGTAAGGCCAGAAGCCCAGGGTCTTGGTTCCGATCCGGATGTTCTTCAGATTCGGCAGGTCCGCATCCAGCAGGGCGTCAATGTACCTGGAAAAGCTGCCTGCATTCATGACCATCGGATCCCCGCCCGTAAAAAGGACATCGGTAACCTCGGGGTGTTCCCTGAGATAGCCGACCAGCTGTTCGATCTGCTTCATGGCGAATTTCATTTCCGGGGAACCCGTGAACTGGGGCCAGCGGAAGCAGAAGGTGCAAAAGGCATGGCAGGTCTGTCCCTGGCTGGGAAAGAACAGTATGGTCTCACGGTATTTATGCTGAATGCCGGACAGGGGTTCCCCCTTTAAGGTGGGGATATTGTATTCACGCTGACCGGCCGGATGCGGATTCAGCTCAGCCCTTATTTCATATGCCGCCTTGTTTACCCGGTTCCGGTCCACACCCGATTGGATCAACCCGGAGATCGAATCGTAATGTTCCCTGCTCAGCATACCCCGCTGCGGGAAATTCAGACGATACATCGGGTCGTCGGCATAATTATCCCAGTCTATCAGCTCATCGACTACGTAATTATTGCTCTTGAAGGGCAGGACCCTGCCGACAACTTCGATATCATCCAGCTCCTCCCCGGGAACAACTTCAAGCTGGGGGATATCCCTGAAATTCCTGAGTGTGTAAGTGCGGTAATCCATGACAACCTCCTATCCGTACTGTTCAGCACTGCCTTGGGAAAAGGATTACTAATTTACAAAAAAACAGGAAGAATTCAAAGTCCAGGTACCGCATGAATCAAGGCCCTGATTGCCAATTCACTGGCAGAAAGGTCCTTAAAAATCATCTGAGCAATTCCATCCGGCTGGCATCCAGGCGAAGGAAAATAAACAGAAGGATGGTAAAGGCCCAGAGGGAAGAGCCTCCATAGCTGAAAAAGGGCAGGGGGATAC
>CAYSJH010000041.1:0-41785 GCA_964431315.1 uncultured Bacteroides sp.
ATCAGACTGGTCAACCCTGATCAGACTGGTCAACCCTGATCAGACTGGTCAACCCGGACCAGAATGGTCGCCGCGGATCAGGTCCATCACCTCCTCTGCAAGTGATCCTGCTTCTTCCTGCGTCCCAGCCTCGGTATATATCCGTATGATGGGCTCGGTGTTGGATTTCCGCAGGTGTATCCAGCCACCCGGCATGTCAATTTTCAGGCCATCCTCCCTGTTCAATTCATATCGTTTGTAGATCCCTGCAACCTTTTCAAGGATCCTGTCCAGTGAAACGGAAGGATCCAGTCCCACTTTATTCTTGGAGATGAAATATTCCGGGTACCGGGTTTTCAGCCGGCTGACCGTGGCACCTGCACCGGCCAGATGAGTGAGGAACAGGGCCGTCCCGGTCAGGGCATCCCTCCCGTAATGCATCCGTGGGTAGATTACGCCTCCGTTGCCCTCACCACCGATGACCGCCCGGTTTTGTTTCATAACGTTCACCACGTTGACTTCCCCCACAGCGGAGGCAAAATACCGTCCCCCGTGTTTTTCCGTAACATCCTTCAGAGCCCGCGTCGAGGAAAGGTTGGAGACCGTGTTCCCCGGTGTTTTTCCCAGGATGTAATCGGCCACCGCCACAAGGGTATACTCCTCGCCGAACATTTTACCCTTCTCATCCACGATGGCCAGCCGGTCAACATCCGGGTCGACGGCGAGTCCCACGTCAGCCTTATGCTGTACTACCGCATGGGACAAATCCCCGAGATTTTCAGGCAGGGGTTCAGGGTTATGGGGGAACCGGCCGCTGGGTTCGCAGTACAGTTCGATCACCTCTTTCACGCCAAGCTGCCTGAGAAGGGAAGGAAGTATGAGTCCCCCTACGGAATTGACGCAATCCACCACCACCCTCAGCCCGGCCTTCCGGATGGCATCCGGATCCACCAGCTCAAGATCGAGTATCCTGCCGATATGCCTTTGTGCATAATCATCCCTGACGACGATCCCCCCGGTCTTATCAGCTGCGGCATAGTTAAAGGATTCATCCGCGGCGAGTTTAAGTATCCTCTGACCATCCTCTGCAGAAATGAATTCACCCCGTCCGTTCAGAAGTTTAAGCGCATTCCACTCTCCGGGGTTATGGCTGGCTGTAAGGATTATTCCTCCCTGCGCCCCTTCCATGGCAACGGCTATTTCCACCGTGGGGGTCGTCGCAAGTCCCAGGTCAACCACCTCCATCCCCATCCCCGAAAGGGTTCCGCAGACAAGCTGCCTCACCATTTCGCCGGAGGTCCTGGCATCCCTGCCCACGATGATCTTTCCCCCTTCAGCTTTGCCATTTTCCTGCACCCAGGCGGCATAGGCAGAGGTAAATTTCACCACATCCAGCGGGGTAAGTCCCTCTCCCGGCTTCCCGCCGATGGTTCCCCGGATACCCGATATCGATTTGATGAGTGTCATTGCAGACACAAAGATGGGAAAGAATGCAGAACCAGGCAAACAATTTGTACATTTGCAGCGGCATGAAACCATCTCCGAAACCAGGCAGCAGGATCCACGATAAGAAATGGAAGGGAAAAGCCGGTTCTGCCGGGGAAATTGCCCGTCCGGGGCGGGGCGGTCTGACGGGAACAGCGGGACAGCGGGAAATGGCCGAACGTCAAAGGAAAGCGCCAAATAAGGAAAATAAACCGGGTAATGATAAAGGCCACCCGCCCGCAACGAGCCCTGATGCGGGCATGCGCCTGAACCGTTTCATCGCCCATACAGGGATCTGTTCGCGCCGGGAGGCGGATGAACTGATCCTGGCAGGGCACATCAAGGTGAACGGGAAAACGGTGACCGGCCTGGGAACCCGTGTGAATCCCTCGGATTCAGTAAACTACCGGGGCAAACCCATCCAGGGGGAAAGGAAAATATACATTCTGCTTAACAAACCCAAGGATTGCCTTACCACCGTAAAGGATACGCACGGGAGGAAAACCGTTATGGACCTGGTCCGCGGATGCTGCCAGGAGCGTATTTACCCGGTTGGGCGCCTGGACCGGAACACTACCGGCGTGCTGCTGCTGACCAATGACGGGGATCTGGCCGAGGCCCTGAGCCACCCGTCTCATCAGCAAAAGAAGATCTACCACATCTACCTTGACCGGCCCCTGGAACCCGTTGACATGCAGAAGCTGTCCGCCGGATTAGAACTTGAAGACGGCTTCATCCGTCCCGACCGGGTTGAATACGTCGATGCGTCGGACAGGAGCCAGCTGGGACTGGAAATTCATTCAGGCAGGAACCGCATCGTCAGGCGCATTTTCGAACGCCTCGGCTACAGGGTGATCCGGCTGGACCGGGTCTATTATGCGGGCCTGACAAAGAAGGGGCTATCACGCGGGCGATGGAGACACCTGAGCCCGAAGGAGGTCGGCATGCTCAAAATGTCGGTCCCCCGCAAAAAATCCTTCCGACCCGCCGGGAAATCATAACCAAACCTTTTAAGTGCAGCGTATCTTTCACATCATACTGATCTGTGCCGGGCTGCTTCCCGTTCTAAACATCCGGGCACAGCGGGTCGAGGGCAGGATACTGGACGCACAGACCAGGCGGTCCCTGGCTTTTGTGAACATTGTTTACCGGTCGGGGGGACAGGGGATGGTATCGAACATTGATGGTGAATTCAGCATTGCCTCGCTTGACGATGTGGAATTTCTGCAATTCTCCTATGTCGGATACCAGACCAAAACCATCGGGAAGGAAGAGATCCGGCCGGGAAGAACGATCCAGGTCCGCCTTGAGCAGAAAGCCTATGATATAGAGGAGGTACAGGTCCTTCCGGGAATCAATCCCGCGCACAGGATCATCCGACTCGCACTTGAGAACCGCGACCGGAACAATCCCGAGAAGATGCAGTCCTTTGCCTACACCTCTTACAGCAAGATGTACTTTACACTGGATATGGATTCCATGTATGCAGATGCCCCCGTTCCCGCTTCGGAGGCCGGGGCGGACAGCCTGCATGGCAATCACGAAAGGCCCGACAGTGCTTCCGTAAGCCTCAATCCAGAAGAGCGTGAAGACCTTGATGAATTCCTCGAGGAGAACCACCTGTTCCTGATGGAATTCGTCAGCCAGCGCGAATTCCTTTACCCGGACAGGAACCGGGAAACGGTCACGGCTTCAAGAATTTCCGGCTTAAAGGACCCTTCATTCACCCTCCTGGCTTCCCAGATCCAATCCTTCAGTTTTTACGATGATCTGTTCATGATATGGGACCGCAAATACCTGAACCCGGTGAGCCCGGGGAGTACGCTGAAATACCTGTTCATCCTCGAAGATACGATGTACACGGAACGCAGCGACACCCTTTTCGTGATCTCCTTCAGGCCACTGAAAGGAAAGAATTTCGACGGCCTCCGGGGCATCCTTCACATCAATTCGAACGGCTATGCCATACAGGACGTCACCGCCGAGGCTGCCGAGTCCTCGGGCATTTTCCGTGTAAGGATCCAGCAAAAATACGATCTTGTCGAAAACAGGCAGTGGTTCCCGGTCCAGCTGAACACGGATGTCATGATCAGTCCCGATAACGCCAAAGTCAACGGAAAACCCATAACACTGGTCGGCATTGGGAAAATCTACCTGTCGGATATCAGGTTGGACCCGGACCTGAGTAAAAGGAATTTCAGCCAGGTGGAAATTGAGGTCGACGCCGATGCACATAAAAAAGACGACCTGTACTGGGAGCAGTACCGAGTGAGTCCCCTTACCCGCAAGGACATCAATACTTACCGGCTGATCGACAGCATCGGCGGGGAGGCCCACTTCGACCGTGCCCTTAAGGTCTTCGAGACCTTTGCTTCGGGATACATACCCATAGGCTTCCTGAATCTTGATTATCAAAGCCTTATCAACTGGAACCGTTACGAAGGCTTCCGGCTTGGCGCCGCCGTTGAAACCAACAACAGGATATCCCGGTGGGTACAGCTCGGGGGAAAATTTGCCTACGGCACCCGCGATAAAGAGTTTAAATACGGGGGACACCTGAGACTGAACCTCAACCGGCGAAAGGACGCTTTCCTGAGATTCTCATACAGCAGGGATGTCGTTGAAACCGCCGGATGGAAATTCGTTGAAAAACCCCCGATCACGTCTTCCGAGGTTTTCCGCAGTTTTCTCATTGCAGGAAAGGACAAGATTGAAGAAAAGTCTGTTGAATTGCAATTCCCGGCCCTGCGTTACCTCAAGGTCAATACCTACCTGAACCAGAATATAAGGCAGGTGACCACAGATTACCGTTACCTGGTAAGTACGCCGGAAGGAGATCATCTGGCCGACCGTTTCCATATAACCGAGAGCGGTATTTTGCTGAAGTACGCCTATAAGGAAAAGTTCCTGGAAACCCCGAGGGGCAACCGGATCTCCCTGGGCACCCATTACCCCGTCCTGTATGCCAACCTGCACCTGGGACTCCCGTTCCTTGGCGGAGAATACGAATACATCCGGCTGGAAGGAAAAATCACCAAGACCTTTGTCTCCAGGTCCCTCGGGGAGACAAAAATTGCCCTCGTCGGAGGCTGGGCGGACAGGAGCCTGCCCTACCCGCTGCTGTATGCGGGTGCCGGAAGTTACGGGGTATTCACCATTGAGTCCGGCAACAGTTTTGCCACCATGCGCATGAATGAATTTGTATCGGACCGGTTTGCGAGCCTGCATTTCCAGCAGGATTTCGGCAAACTGCTGTTCAGCAGGGAGAAATTCCAGCCCGGCATCGTCCTGGCAGCAAGCGCAGGATACGGCGAATTAAAATACGGCGGCAGGCATGTTAACCTGGACCAAAAAACCCTTGAAAAGGGATACTACGAATCCGGGATCCTTTTCAATAACCTGCTCCGGTCGTGGATCGTCGGCTACGGGCTGGGGGTGTTTTATCGCTTCGGCCCGTACTCACTTCCCAAAACAATTGATAATTTTGCATTTAAATTCACCTTGCGTTTTAACATATAAGGGGAAATCAAACGCCCCCGGACGCAGGGGATTGGAAAACAGATGACACACAGGGCAGGATTCGTAAATATTATAGGCAAACCCAATGTGGGGAAGTCCACCCTCATGAATGCCATGATCGGGCAAAACCTGTCCATCATCACATCCAAGGCCCAGACGACCCGCCACCGCATCCTCGGCATCGTGAACGGGGAGGATTTCCAGATCGTATATTCCGACACCCCCGGGATCCTGGATCCCAACTACAAGCTTCAGGAGTTGATGCTGAAATATGCGCGAAGCGCCATCAGCGATGCGGATATAGTAATGCTGATGACTGATACAGAAGAGGACACGGGGTTGCCGGGGGACCTGCTCGTCAGGCTCGGTAAACTGAAGGTGCCGGTCCTGGTACTGGTCAACAAGATCGACCTCAGTACTTCAGAACAGGTAATCCAGGTGGTCAGGCAATGGGAGGATGCCCTTCCCCGGTCGATCGTGATCCCCATCTCGGCGCTGGAGAAATTCAACCTTGAACGGGTCTTTTCACTGATCCTCGAGAACCTGCCCGAATCGCCGCCTTTTTATCCCAAGGATGAACTTTCGGACAAAAGCGAGCGTTTCTTTGTATCGGAGATCATCCGGGAAAAGATCCTCCTGAATTACAGGCAGGAGATCCCCTATTCGGTGGAAGTGGCGGTAGAAAGTTTCAGGGAATCCGGAAAAATCATCCATATCAGCTGCCTGATTTACGTGGAAAAGGACTCTCAGAAGGGTATCCTGATCGGGCACCAGGGAAAGGGATTGAAAAAGGTCGGCTCACAGGCCCGCACGGACATTGAGAAATTCCTGGGGAAGAAGGTGTTCCTGGAAACGAGGATCAAGGTAAAAAAGGACTGGAGGAACGACGCCCGTTTCCTGAAGCAGTCCGGGTACAATCCGGCTTAAAACATCCGAAGCATGGGAAATATAGTAGCCATAATAGGCAGGCCGAATGTTGGGAAATCCACCCTGTTCAACCGGCTGACCGGAAGCAAGGAGGCCATTGTCGATCAGCTGAGCGGGGTGACGCGCGACCGGCATTACGGCCGCTCCGAATGGAACGGCAGGGAATTTTCGGTGATCGACACCGGCGGGTTCGTGACCAGTTCGGAGGACGTCTTCGAGGAAGAGATCCGAAAACAGGTCCTGATCGCCATCGATGAAGCCAGTATCCTCCTCTTCCTGGTGGATGTTGAAAGCGGGATAACCGACCTGGACGAGGCCGTGGCCCGGTTGCTCCGGAAAACGAATAAACCGGTACTCCTGGCAGTGAACAAGGTTGACAATCACCAGCGGCGCTACGATGCCGCCGTGTTTTATGGCATGGGGCTGGGAGAGATCTACCCGATCTCCTCCATAAACGGCAGCGGAACCGGGGAATTGATGGATGAACTGGTCAGGAACCTCAGCGGGGAGGAGGATCCCGATGCAGAGGATATCCCCAAATTTGCCATCGTGGGGCGGCCCAATGTGGGTAAATCGACCCTCATCAATACCCTGATCGGGAAGGAAAGGAACATCGTCACCCCGCTGCCCGGGACAACGCGCGATTCGATCCTGACAAGGTATACCAAATACAATCATGATTTTTACCTGATCGATACGGCGGGACTGAGGAAGAAGACCAAGGTGGAGGAGGACCTGGAATTTTATTCCGTCCTGCGTTCGATCCGCTCCATCGAAACGGCCGATGTCTGCCTGCTCATGCTCGATGCCACCAGGGGGATCGAATCGCAGGACATCAACATCCTGAACCTGATCATCCGGAACCGCAAAGGGGTTGTGATCCTGGTAAACAAATGGGACCTGGTCGAAAAGGATAATCATACAACCACCAGGTTCGAGAAACTGATCCGTGAAAAGACCGCCCCTTTCCAGGATATGCCCATCCTGTTCATCTCGGCCGTAAATAAGCAGAGGGTGTTCAAGGTTCTTGAAACCTCTATGGGGGTTTACGAAAACCGGATCCGCAGGATCCCGACACCCGCCCTGAACAAGTATATGCTGGAAGCCATCGGGGAGCATCCCCCTCCCGCACAGAAAGGGAAATACATCCAGATCAAGTATGTGGCCCAGCTCCCTACCCATGCCCCTTCCTTTGCGTTCTATGCCAACCTGCCCCAGTACATAAGGGAACCCTACAGGCGCTACCTTGAAAACCGCCTGCGTCAGGAATTCCAGTTTACGGGTGTTCCCATCCAGATTTTTTTCAGGAAGAAATAATTCCCGGCAGGGATTTTCGTTGTACTTTTGTAATCCGTCCAGGAAGAGGCATGAAGAGGTTCGCTTACATAATGGTCCTGTCCCTTGTTTTACTCACCGGCTGTCCCGCCCCGAAGGTACTTCCCGATGTCCCGGAGGTGGAATTCCAGAGCTTTCTCCTGATGGAGAAATCCAATCCCCTGGGAAACAATATCCTGACCGGGATCCTGAACTTTCACTTTGAGGACGGGGACGGGGACATAGGATTTAATGCATCGGTGGACAGCCTCGACCTGCCCGACACGCTTAAATACAATCTCTTCCTTACCCTGCATGAAAAGGTGAACGGGGTGTACCGGAAGATCGAGACCTCCGAACTGAAATCCAAGCCTTTTTACAGGATTCCCCCGCTGGACCGGGAGGGCCAGAACAAGACCCTGCGGGGAGAAATTGAAGTGGAAATCGAGTATTACACCATCGATTACGATACCCTGAAGTATTCCTTCTACATCATGGACAGGGCATTCCACCATAGCAACACGGACACCACAACGGAGATCGTGTTCACGGACTGGAAATCACAGTAGGACTTGCAGGAACCCGGAACCCCCGGATCAGAGGAACCCCAGGTCACAGGAACTCCGGGTCTGTGGCCCGCCGGATCAGGAGCACCCCGGATCAGGAGTCCCCAGGATCAGATCTCGATGCCCATGAACAATACATCGTCCACCTGTTCGGTGTCCTCCTTCCAGATCTCGAAGTTATTCTTGATGTAATTGTATTGTTCGTCCATGGGCTTGTCATGGATATCCCTGAGCATATTCTTCAGGCGGACCATTTTGAATTTTTTACCCAGGGGACCGCCGAACTGGTCGGGGTACCCGTCCGAGAACATATAGATCTTGTCCCCTTTCGTAAGCTGGAACTCATTGGTCTCAAACATCTTCAGCTCTTTTTCATATTCCCCCCCCACCGAGTTCCTGCTGCCCCTGACATAGATCTGTTCACCATCGCGGTAAATGATCATAGGTCTCATCGCCGAGGACACCCTCAGTTTTTTCGTTTTCAGATTCACTTCGGATACTATGATATCCATCCCGTCGTTTGAACGTTCGGCTTCGAGGTTCTGGTTCAGGGCGGCCATGATCTCCATGTCAAGTGTTGCCAGCAGGCGGGCGGGTGAATCCACTTCCTGGCGGACCGTGATGTCCTTGATCAGGGTCGTTCCGATCATCGACATGAAGGCTCCCGGTACCCCGTGGCCGGTCGAATCGGCACATACGATCACGAACTTATTGTCTTCGACCAGGTCATACCAGTAGAAATCCCCGCTGACAATATCCCTCGGCTGGTAGAAAACAAAGGACCCGGAAAACGTCTCGTGCAGTTTGCTGATGGGGGGAAGGATACTGGCCTGAATCCGCTGCGCATAGTTGATGCTGTCCGTGATGTCCTTGTTCTTGATCTCTATTTCCTCCTTCTGCATCACGACCTCGCGTGTCCTTTCATCCAACTTTTTCTGAAGGATCTCCTGGAACTGCCTGGCTTTCCTTTCCCGGTACTTGATGATGAAGAAAACAACGGCGATCAGCAAACCGACCAAGATGGATATGAACCACCATGTTTTCCAGACCGGTAGTTTAACACGAAGGCTGAATGTAGCGGGCAGGTCCGTGCAAAATCCCTCTGAATTGCAGGCCCTGAGCATAAAGGTATAATTCCCGTCCTCGATACGGCCATAGTTAACAAACCGGATATTGACCGGATCGGACCAGTCATCATACCCGTCAAGTTTGAACTGGTAGGTAACCTTTTCCGGAGCGGCATAATTAATCCCGATGAACTCCACCCGGAGTTTATAGATGCCGTAGGGAAGGACAATCGGTTTACTGAAGTCGTATTCCCGGTCCGAGATTATGACGGAAGAAATGCTTGTGACAGGAGGGGTCAGGTTTCTTCTTTCTTTCTTCGTATCGTACATTATCAGTCCCTTTGAAGTCCCGAACAGAACCACCCCTTCAGGGGTCACTGCGGAGGCATTGGGCTGGCAGTCCCCGTTGATCCCTGATTCCGTCCCCATGGCAACGATCATTCCTTCGTCCTCATCGATCTTGCTGAGCCCGAGGCGGTGACCCACCCAGATGTGTCCCTGGCGATCGTTCATGATGCTGTAGCAGGACCTGGATTTGAGTCCCTGTTCCGTGGAGATGTAATCCGGGGTATCGGCAACAAACCGGAAAATCCCGTTATCCTCGGTTGCTGCCCACAGGTTCCCGAAATCATCTTCGGTGATGGAAACGAATTCCAGGCTGAACGACCCGGGACCGGTGATATCATAGGCCCTGTCCGAGTTTACGGAATACAGGCCGTTGCTGCGTGTGGCGATCCAGACGGTTCCTTTGGAATCAACAAAAATATCCCTTATCCGGTTATGCGGGAGCCCGTCCGAGGTGCTCAGGCGCTGTATGCTCCCGTCAGACTCATTAATTGCAAGGACCCCGTTATTAGTGGCAACCCACAGAGTGCCGTCCCTTCCATCCAGGGCATTGATCATATTCTCGAGGGAATTCTCGGAGGAATGGTAGGGCAGGATCCTGCCGGCGGAGATATCCATTCTGTACAAGCCCCGGCTGGCTGTCCCTATCCAGAGCGTCGCACCACTTCTGAAAAGGGCCGTTATCTTATCGTCCGGCATCCCGTTCGCGGGGGTGTATTCCCTGATGGATGCGTCCATTCCCATCCTGACCCTGACCAGCTTCCCGGTACCTGCCATCCAGTAACCTTCATCGTCCGTGATTACCGAACTTATCGTGCTTCCGACCCGGTCACTGTAATCATGGAATGTCAGCGCTTCATCGAAGAGACCGGCCAGGCCGTTGCCATAGGTACAGATCCAGATGTTTCCCTCGCGATCCTGGAACACCTCGCGGATAAACCGGATGCCCAGCCCGTTCTGCTCGTTGAAGTTGACCATTTCTTCTATTTGCAGGTCTGTCCTGTTTAAGCGCAGCTTGTACACCCCCTCACCCTGGGTGCTTAACCACAGGTAACCGTCCTGGTCAACCATGACCGAAAGCACGGGCGTTTTCCGCAGGATATCGTCATGACCTATTTTGACCACCCTGGAATTGGCCGGATTGCCCGGATCCAGTTTCAGGCAGTACAATCCGTCCTCCAGCGAGCCAAGCCAGTACCTGTCCCCCGACTCATCGTATACGATGCTGGTGATCTGTGTACGGGGGACCCCTGCGACCTTTCCGAGGTATGCGATGGTATCGGCAGAAGAAAAATCATAGGAATAGACATGCAATCCGTCGTAAGCCCCGACCAGCAGGTCACCGGAGGCAGTGAAGGCCAGGGAAGTCAGAAGTTTCCCGTTAAAGGGTTCGCGGATGACCGAAACCTGCAGCTCCCTGTTTATGATTATGATCCCCTGGTTTTGCGTGGCAAAAACGATCCTGCCGTTTTTATCTTCTGCAATCCCGTTGATGGTGCTCGTAATTTTCACCCCGGGGTCAATAACCCGGAAGTTCCTTCCATCGTAAAGCGTGATGCTTCCGTCGTTATGCCCGAACCAGAGATTGCCCTCTGAATCCCGGTAGCTTTTTTTAACAAAGGCTTCCGGAAGGGAATCCATGCTGAAATCGCCATTAAAATTAAAACCGTCGTATTTGCAGAGTCCCTCTCCCGTCCCCAGCCAGAGGTATCCGTTGGCATCCTGGTTTATGGTGTAAACGAATGGATAGCATATGCCGTCCTCAACCCCGAGTTGCCTGAATTTATAGGTCTGGGCAAAAAGGGTGGAGAGCGGGACCAGGGAAAAGAAACCGAATATCAGTGTAAAGGTTCTGCAATGCTTCATAGGCTTCATAGCTCAATCGGCTATTTCGTTTTCTTGGTAACACCAATAGAATATTTGTACCTGGGCACTCCTCCGATGGGAATCACGAAAAACGGCATGACCTCGTTATACTGGTTCCTCACGTTGATGACCACGTTATTGTTCCGGACCAGCGGCGGTTCTTTCCGTTTAATAAGCTGCAGATCAAGAGAGGTGTTCTTTTCCCCTTCCAGGATCTGGAAATCGTCTTCGATCCAGTTATCATCACCGGATACCTTGCTTAGCTGTCCCTTCCTTGCCACCGAAACAATCCGGATGACCCCGTCATTGTCCCAGTCCCAGTTCCACTGTTTAACAGAAATGGCCCTGTCATCGACAAAGGGATAAATATGGGATACCTCGTTCGGGTTGTTGTGCATCCGGAAAGAGTATTCGTAGGCAAACGCGTTCCCCCCCTCAATGTCGCGGTTAATATCTGGATCGGTGGTCAGGTAGAAGCGGTACATATTGCCGTCGTCCCCTTCGACCCCTTCCACGATGATCTTAAAAATATACCCCTGCCAGTATTCATGCCACTCTCCTTCGGTCGGATTGAAAGGTCCGAAAGTATACCAGTTGTTATCGTACTCCGGTTCGTCTGTGAAATCTTTGAACGCCAACAGGTTGCCGCTTTTATAATTCCCTACCGGGTCTATTCCTTTGGCATCATCCAGCGAATGGCAACCCTCGCCGCCAAAGATCTCGAATGTGGTGCGCGTATCAAAAAACCCGTTTATCTCGTCAAATTCACCCGCGCAATCCGGGTCCCATATCCGGATGTAGAACGGATCGGTATATTCCTTGGGGATCTTAAAGAAAAAAGTCTGGCTGAAATCATCGTCCCCCCAGGATTTTTCGGCATTATGGCCAAAGGTCATCAGGTAGGGTATGTTTTCATCAGGGGCCGGCACAGGCTGGCCATCGACACTCAAACCGCAGAAGATCAGAATGATTGCTATAAGGAAATACTGATACATTGGCAAACTGAAAATAAATAAAATTCATTAAAGCACCATATGGTGCACTCCTGTATTGACCAGGTTACAAATACCGTGCAAATTTAATATTCCCGCAATTTACTTATTAATAAGACAATACAAAATTATCTAACTGTTGATAAGTCCGGAAAGCCAGCAGGGTGATTTCCCTCACCGGAAGGTTTCAACTGCTTACGAACGGGCGTATCCTGTTAATATTAAAGTATGAAACGAAGCTTTGGATCACTTATTGTTTGATGGCGACGGGGCATCTTGTTTGAAAGCAACGGGACCTTCCCGCCTTGGCAGCACGACCACCCGCTTGAAGCCGCAGGTCTTCTGCACCTGTTCAGGCTGATCGGCCTTGTCTACCACCCCGAGTTTGATGGTATAGGTCCCCGGCCTGTAGTAACGGTGCACAACGGCCGTATCGGCCACCCAGTTGTAGTCCCCCATGTTCCAGATGTACCGGTCGATGGTAAAATCCTTCAGGAAGGTCTTCGTGCCGCTGAACCGGACCGGATCGCTGACATAAACCGTATCCGGGGAGGAGATGTAAACCTGCTCGATGTCCTGGACGTCAAGGTCGTATGTAGCCTCATTGAACATGATTTCACCGGAAAGAAGGTCAATCACATTCAGAGTGATGATGTAATACCCGACTCCCTGAAAACAGTAATCCACCTCGTCCTGCCTGAATTTTTTGCCTTCGATCACCCATTCGTACCGGTATTGCGTGGTATCGATCTCTACTTTTCCTGCTTCATAGAAGGTAAAGCAATAGCTGTTCTTTTCCACCACCTTGCATTCCTCGTAAAGGTCTTCCGGGATATCCAGGCTGAAGCTAAAAATGTTGTAGATCCGGGCGTCCCGGTCGGACTGGATATACCCGCTGGTATAGGATGTGTCGTTCAGCATGAACCAGGCATCGTTGCGGCGGGAATTGAAAGGCGGGTCAAGGTGAACCGGGGGACTCCAGTCCCCGACATCGCGGACCGAATAGTAAATATCGAAACCGCCCAGGTTGGGAACCTGTCCCCTTGAAGCAAAATACAGCCTGCCATCGGGGTAATAAACCGGGTATAATTCATGTCCTCTTGTGTTAATATTAGGACCGAGGTTTACCGGCTCGGTCAACTGCGAGCCCTTGAGATAGCAGACATAAAGGTCATATCCTCCGAGTCCCCCCCGCATGTTTGAGGAGAAAAAAAGCATCCTGCCGTCCTCGCTCAGGAACGGGTGTATGAAATCATACCTCGGGTCGTTGTAGGGGAAGGGCTGAATGTCCGTCCATTCCCCCCCCGAATATTCAGCGGAATAAATGCCGATCTTCCCGGCATCCTTGGCCGATTCCTCGTTGATCATGTTGAACCATATCCGGTCGCCTTCTTCGTTGAATGTAGCGGGACCGAAATGCTGCTTGATGCTGCTCAGGGAGCTGGAGAATAACTCGGGTTCCGACCATTTCCCGTCCCCGAGGTCCCTGACAAAGAAGAGGTTCATTGCCGTATTACCCGCTTTGTCGGAAGTTTTCTTCATGACATTCATGCGCTTGTTGGAGCGGAATACGATTCCCCCGTCAAAGAATACCGGGGAGTATTCATCGTACTTGCGGTCCGAGAACGGGGCCCTTTCCACCTTGAATGGCTGCTCCTGTGCCCTGGCGATCGTTCCACCGGGAATCGTTCCGCCGAAAACCAGCAGCGACAATACCAGGTTATATGTCTGTTTTCTCCTCAGCATCTTCACCAGAAATAAACAGGTGACACATTGCGCACCTCCCAGCTGTTATCAAAACGAATCAGGATCTCATGGGATCCCCAGGGGGCATATTCCCTAACCCCTCCTGTCGGGATCTCATAGGCATACCCGATCCGCAGGTAAGTTGCCGCCTGGAATTCCGCCAGGATAACAAAGCCCTGTGATTTGTATCCAAGTCCCAGCCAGACCATATCCTTGAAGCCTATGAAGCTCAGGTTTACCTGGTAGGCCAGGGGGGATTTCAGGCTGTAGGTCAGCATTGTGGAAGGCTTGATCTTGAAATTGTCCGATATCTGGAAAAGATAGCCTCCCGTCAGGGTGTAATTGTAATTTCTGGGATTGCCGTCAAACAGCCCGGAACCTGTCGGCGGGAAGAAAAAATCCGGGATGGAGAATCCCACGTTATAATTATCGTTGTACCAGTATATCCCTGCCCCGAAATTCGGGTACATCCGGCTGTAGTCGAATTGCTGCACCGGGTCCATTGGATCCCGGAAACTGGCCTTGAGCAGGTTCCGGTTATAATGGTTCAGTCCAGCGCGCAATCCGAAACTCAGCTTCCCGAACCCGGTGATGATCCGGTATGAGTAATGGCCGTAGAAAACAAAGTTATTATTCACCCCGAAGGAGTTGTTCCGGACGATGAATCCGACGGCCATCTGTTCGGTCAGGGGAAGGTCAAAGCTCCCGGACTGCATCCAGCCGGCGGCATCAGCCTTGCCGAGCTGGGCCCCCGGGATATCCAGCCAGTTCGCCCCGATCATCATATTGGCGGAAAGGGATTCCTTGGTCCCCGAATAGGCCGGGTTGATGAGAAGCGGGTTCAGCATGTACATGTTCACCGGGGTATAATTCTTGGTGTTCTGGGCAGACATGCCTCCCCAGAGCACCACTAAAGCAAACCCTATGACCAGTAACCTTCTCATTTCATTCGTTAACTCCCCCTTTTACCGGTTCGGATCGGACCGGACCAGTTCAAGGTAGTTCTTATAATTATATTTTTGTCCCGCGTGGATCACTTCGATCATATAGAAATAGGTCCCGTCCTCCGCTTCGGAGCCGTCCTCCATCCTGCCGTCCCAGACCGCATTCTCCTCTCCCGATACCGGATTGGTCATTTTATCCGCTTCGGTTACGGTTTTTATCAGCCTCCCGTACCTTGAGAAAATGCGCAGGGTGAACTGATCCGCAAACTCGAGGCCGTCAAGGATCAGGTACTCGTTAAAGAGATCACCGTTCGGGGAGAATGCCGAATAAAGCTGAAGGTCGTACCTTTCGATGGTAACCTCCACCTGGTTAGCCGGGCATACGCCGTTATTCACCACCCAGGTGAGTTTCCTGGTCACGGGGGTCTTCATGTTTTCCGTCCCCCCCAGGTTGACCTCTGCCCTGTTATTGTGTATATCGGTGACTGGTGGTTGATTTTCGACCTCCCAGTCCCAGTCCTTCCAGGTCCCCAGTCCGATGACGGCGCTGTCTGCCCAAAGGGGCATGGTTTCCCTGAAATAGATCTGCATGGTTTCTGGATCGACCCTGGCAGGAAGCGGTGTCTGGTACAGGTTCAGGATCGTAGAAACGCTGTTCAGCGGGCAGACGCCGTTTTTCTGCGACCAGGCAAGGGTGTAGAACACGGTGTCGTTTCTCCAGTTGTTCAGCGTCAGGACGGCAGCGGGATTATTGCGCGGCGTGATGCTGTAATCGGCGCTGTCCGGTCCCCAGTACCTGAGGCTTCCCAGTCCCCCTACCACGGCTATGTCCGCTTCGCCGCCGCACACTTTGAACGTATCCTGGACGAGTGAAGGTGGCTGGTCCCGGTATACGATCATCTGCCTGTATCCCTGTCCCCCCCCGGGCATGACCGCACGGCAGCCGTTCTCATCGATAATGCTGTCGATCCGGATGGTGTACCAGGACGAATCTGTCGATCCCCTGAAAACGGTGAAGCTCCCATCGTAAAAATCCAGGGGTTCCGGCAACACATCAGCGCCACCCTGGCCATCGCTGTAGTAAAGCGTATAGGGTTTCAGTCCCTCGTCAAACCTTACCGTTATAACAATGCCGATATCCGTACCCGTATAGCAGGTATCGGTAGGCGTGGGATCGGAGGTTATCAGTCCCACTGGCCGTGGTTTCACAACCAGGGAAACTGCTTCGGAGGTATTGGAGCACTTGCCCGAGATGACAAAGCGGCGGAAGGTGTAGATTGAATCGGTCAGCACTTCCGTCTGGTAATTATTGTGATCATTCGACAGGTATCCTCCTGCCGGGGCATCGTTCCACAGTCCGGACTGGGATTCGAACTTTTCCCAGAGGTAAAGGTAATCCTGCGGCCTGCCGGTCCCTCCTTCCAGACCATCATTCTCATTCTGTCCCCGGATGATTTTCGGAAGATCGACGCAGGCATCCCTGGTCAGGATGCTGTCCGGCCAGACCAGGTTTCCGGTGATGGTATCGTGCACGTTCACCACCACAAGGGCCGAGGTATCGAAACAGACCCCCGACAGGACCCTTCGCCGGTACCAGGTCGAATCGTATAGCACCTGCGATGGCAGGTCGCTCCCGGCGTGAATACCTGCGGTCCAGATCTGCCTGTCGGTGCTTTTATCCCAGATGTAGCTATAGGCGGACCAGTCCCCCCCGGAAGCCACCGATCCGATGATTGCAGCCGAGGCCGTCCCGGCACAGATGGTATCGTCAGGGGAGATGAGGTTGTTCAGGATCACCGTGTCCACGTAAAACTTAATGATGCTGGAGGTGTCGGTGCATTTCCCCGATTCTACGATCCTGCGGAACCAGCTGGTTTCCGGGAGCTCAATGGGATCGTAGCGGCCGGCGGGGGACCAGTCCCTCGCCACCGGCCAGCCGGCAAGATCGGTACTGCGTTCAAACCGGTAGAGGTAAGTCCCGTTCCCGCCGAATATCGTGGCGTCCGGGTATATGTCATGGGTCGGGGTTTCCGCACAGACGGCCGTATCGGGTGCGATGCTGTTCTGCTGGATAATCGGGTGGACCTCGATGCTCACCGTATTGCTGAGGCTTTCGCAGGCACGGTGGTTACCGGAATATACCCTTCGCCTGTACCGGGTTGTCACCGTATCCATGCTTCCCGGGAAATAATTCCTGCTGGCGGCAACGGAGGAGGTCCAGTCCCCCGCATCCGACCTCGCCTCCCATAGGTACTCATACACGCCGTCGCCTCCCCCGGGAACCGGTCCCCTTATGCTGTCACCGGGCTGTGTGAACTGGCATACCGTGTCAATGCCGGTGATGGCGTTTCCGGTGATGTCCGGCAGGACCGTGATGGTCAGGGAATCGCTGATATGGGTGCAGACATGGGAGATGACCTGCCTCCTGAAATACGTGGTTTCCCGAAGCCTGTCGGAGACGAATGTCGAGGCTTTGTCATCAAACCCGTCCTGGGCCAGGAAGCCGGCACTTACCCATCCCGGCGAGCTGTTCTGCCATACCTGCCATCGGTACAGCCGGCTGACCCCGTCTCCCCCGGTGATCTGGGGAGCTGCCTGAACCAGTGGAGCCGGGATAAGATCGTAACAGATCGTATCGTTCGCTGCTACCACGTTGTTTCTCAGCCTGTTGAAAACCTTTTTGCGGACCAGTCCGCTGGTATCGGTTTCAGTGGGCTCCGACACGGGTGTCACGATCCTGCGGAACCAGGTGGTCACGGTGAGGGTATCGGGCGAATAATCTTTTTCCGCCGCCCCTGTAATATTCTGCCATGATCCGCCGCTGATGCTGTCCTGCCATTCAAAAACGAAGGCCGTATCCCCCTTGGGATATGAGCCAAAAATGATCGTGGGGATGCTATCCTGGCAGATATCCTGGTCTCCCGTGAGGAAATTGAAGTAAAAGCCCCGCAGGGGTACCACGAGGTCCGGTAAGGTGATGCCTGCGTTTCCGCCTCCGGCATTATGGGTGCCGGATATTCCCAGGTGATCTCCCTTATCACCCCCTGATTTGTTTTCCGTCAACCCCGACGGTAGTGCGGAACCTGAATGCCAGATGACTCCTCCACCTCCGCCGCCGCCCGGACCGTGGAGCAATACCGGGTCATAAGTATACCCGCCTTTACCCCCGGAAACGTCCAGGTGGACCATGCCTTTAATATAATTTATATCGAGTACAATGAATCCCCCGGCACCGCCTCCGCCCCCTCCGGTATAAGAGAGATCCATGACAGATTCCCCTGAGGCAAAAATCGTGTCTTCCGCCGGAAGTCCTGCCAGGGTATCGGTAATGATGATCACGATTCCCCCGCCATTCCCGCCGGGGGTAGCCGTGGATCCCGGCTCAGGTACCGCCCCGCCCCCTCCTGATCCGAGGAACAGCCTGTTTTGCTCATTCCCGTAAAAAGCAGAGTTCAGGGTACCCATCCATCCAAAATAACCGAAGGGGCAAGCGATTTCTTCGGAACCTCCACGTCCGCCCACCCCGGCATTTGAACCCCCTGCCCCTCCTGAATACCTGCCCTGACCTCCACCACCGGCACCCAGCACATAATTATTCCCCCTGGTATAAGGGTATCCTTCATATACGATGCTCGCTCCCCTGCGTCCTGCCAGGTGGTCTGCCGTGTCCAGGTAAAAGGTTTTGTCCTCGCTCGCACAAATCACCGGACCTGGATCATCCCTCAACGTATCCCCGCCCAGGAATCCTTTACCCGAAGCCCGGATGTTATGGCCTGAAAGATCCAGCTTATGCGCGGCAAAAAGAGCCAGCACCCCGCCGGTTTTTGTGACCGGGTCCCATTCAGGGGGCACCAGGTCGCCCGTGAGCCTGAAAGACTTAGCATACGGCACCTTTATAAGCTGAGCGGTAAAGGGTATGCTTCCCTGTTCATTCGGCCTGATCACGAGTGAACTTGAAAAAATGACGATCGAATCGTTCACCACCCGGTCAACCAGCATGAAACAATATTTCCCTGTATTGCGAATTAATCCATTCCTTGCTCTACCCCAAGCACTTGGGCTCCCCGGGTTATTAAAACGATCCTCAACATCGGTCCCCTTCACCTGCACAAACAGGGCGATCTCGAAAGGGGAGGATCCGTCCCATATGGCAGAGGCGCCATCCACGATCACGCTGTCCGGGTTGTCTTCATTGTAGCTCCATATCCTTTTGATCCGGCCGTACTGGTTGACCACCCCGCTGATATCCGTGATCTGCGAAAGGGCTTGCTGTCCGGCCATGCAGGCCAGAAGCAGGAGGAGGGACAGCCGGTATTTCGGGGCGGATCTGATGTCAGTTAGTATTAAGGGGGACAACCTTATATCGGGACTGAATATAGCTGAAAAAACAAAAAAATGAAAACAGAATTATCAAAAACAATGACCTGCCGGAGACATCGGCAATCAGGCCGGCGGTTTTTGCAGCAGGGGCAATTCCACGATGAAAGTGGTTCCCTTTCCAAGTTCCGTTTCGTACCGGACACTGCCGCCGGCGTTCTCCACGATGCTTTTAACGATGGCAAGTCCCATTCCCATGCCGCTCGATTTGGTCGTGAAATTCGGCTGGAAAAGCTTGTCGCTCAGATCACCGGGGATCCCACGGCCGTTGTCCATAACTTTTACCCTGGCCTTATCCCCATCGGTCTCAAGCGAGATCCCGATCTTCCCTTCCCGGTCCTCCGGTACGGACTGGATGGCATTTTTCAGCAGGTTGATAAATACCCTGGAAAGCTGTTCAGGATCCGCAAATACAATAGCAGGCTTTTTCAGGTCAAAACTGGTTTCAATCTCGGTTTGTTCCGAATTCAGGAACAGCTCCGAGATCTTCCCGAGCTTTTCTTCCAGGTCCACTTCCTCGTTGTTCGCCCTGGGCATCTTGGCAAAATTCGAGAATTCCGTGGCAATCATGGACAGGTTGTCGATCTGGTCGATCAGGGTACGCGTGATCCGCTGGATGTTCTCCCGCTGTTTCCCGGGGTCTTTTTCAATCGAACGCTGCAGATGCTGTACGCTGAGTTTCATCGGCGTCAGGGGATTCTTGATCTCGTGGGCGATCTGCTTGGCCATTTCGCGCCAGGCGGATTCCCTTTCCGACCTGGCCAGTTTCTCAGCTGAAACGGCCAGCTGGTCAACCATATGGTTGTACTCGCGTACCAGTCCCCCGATCTCATCCTTCGCATCATACCGGATCTTCTCATTGCTCACCCCGAAAGTGATCTTCCCGAACTTGCTCTGCAGCATCCGCAGGGGCTGTGTGATCTGAGAGGAGATGAACACGGCGATCAGGATTGAAACGGTGATCAGGAGCACGTAAAAATTCACGATGGCAACCACCAGGTTGGAGATCTCCATGGTCAGTACCCTCTGCCTGGTGAAATAGGGCAGGTTAAGGTAGGCAAGCAGCTTGTTCTGGTTATTGCGGAATGGGACGTACGCCGACAGGTACCGGAGCGATCCGATGGTTTCCTCCTGAACGTACTCGGCGGCATTCCTTATCGTAAGTTCACGGTATGCCGCGGGGTGGATCCTGGGCCCGAGCAGCCTGTTCTCAAACACCTCCGCTCTCGATGTGGCAAGCAGCTCGCCCTGCGGATCGTAAAGGTTAATGTCGGTGAAGAAAACGTTGGAGAATTTCTCCAGCAGTTCATCCAGGCTCAGGTAGCCTCCTTCCTGCCAGTCCCTGTCCAGTTCGTTCTCGAATTCGAGCTTGTGAATGAGTTCGATGTATACCGACTGGATTTTTTCAGCCAGGATGGCGTAATGCCTTTCCTTGTACTGCCGGATGCTGAACAGGATCGTCCCGCCCCCGATCAGCAGAAGTGACAGCAGGAGGATCCCGATCATGGTATACTGGATCTTGTTCTTGATGTTCGGTTGGAGGCTGCTTTTCAGGAAGGGAATGTTCAAAGCAAGCAGGTAGAGGGTCACGATCAGGTAAAAGAAAACAAAAATGTACGTGAAGGTGATGGCAAGGTTTAACAGGCTGATCTTCGGATTGCTCACCACAATGGTGTTATTTTCATCCAGGTTATAGGCCAGGTGTTCGTACCCGTCGAAGGCGCTGTACTCGAACTCCGCCTTCCCGCTGGAATAAGGATCCGGCTTGAGGGAATAGGAATAATTGCCATTCTGCGTGATCAGCTGTCCGTGGCTGTATTTTGCGTAGCTGTAATCCTGGGTGAAGAAACCCTTGCGCGGCCTGTCCCTCAGCAGAAGCTCGGGATACCCGAGTTCAGCGGTCACCAGCCTTAAATCCAGTTCAAGGAACAGGCTGGCCTCCTGGGTACTGTCAGCGGAATAATAGGTAAAACCCCCAAAATAGGAGATCCTTCCGTTTATGTTATCGACAAAATAAAAGCGGGAGCCCGGTATCCTGAAGCGGCTGTCTGCATATAGTTCCTCGAAGAACTGATAGCACGGATACCAGGTGTCAATGAAGGGTTCAACATACAGCGAATCATACGGTGAACAAAGGGTAAAATGCATGTCGTATTTCTCCCAGAACCCGCTGAAGTAATTGCCCCTGAGGTAATCGTCGATCACCAGGTGGTCCGTGTACCCCTCGTGTATCAGGTAGGCCAGCTCCTGGTCCCCCTCAAGCTCCGCCTCCATGTTCTTAAGCAGCAGTTCGGCCACGGGATCATGTTCGGCGGAAAGATCGACGGCCAGCACCAGTTTCTCGTTATGTCTTTTTTCATTCGAATACCTTCTGACCTGGTAAACCGAGATCACGCTGAACAGGAATATCAGCAGAATGTAGGTGGAATACCGCATCGGCACCCTGCCCGAACTTCGGACTATGGCAATAATGCCGGCAACCCCCATGATGAGAATGATCAGGACGGGATCCGGTCCCCCCGGCAGCAGGTACCCGGCCAGCCAGCTGAGCAGGCCGAATGCAAGTACATAAAGGCCCAGCCACCTGCCCGAAGCTGCCTTCCGGAAGAGGCTGAAGAACTTGTCCAGCAGCAGGGTGAATGCGGCAAAATGCATGGCCAAAATAAAAAGCCCGATGAAGGTGAATACACTTATATCCAGGACCCGGTAGGTTTCAAAGGAGATGCTGGAATGGACCACCAGGCTCCTGAAAAGAAGGGCAATGCCCTGGAAATAGAGCACCAGTGCAAGGAAGAATACCAGCTGGAGGACCTGGAAAACCCGGCCTTTGTGTTTATCGCCCAGCCTGAATTCGTAATAAAAGATGTAAACCAGGAAAAACACGAAAAAGGAAGTGATAAGCAGATCGCCCAGGGAGGGCAGGATGTCCGAGGCTGCGAACAGCCGGGGATTGAAAATGTCCATTCCGGCCATGTTCGGGGCAACGGGAATCTTCATCAATATCGCATCCATCAGGATCAGGATGACAGCGGCCAGGAATATCCCTATGTTTTTCCAGGTACGGTCCGAAATGGACCGGATAAGGCGGCGGACATAAAGCAGGAACAGAAAGATCCCCAGGAAATACAGCAGGAGGGATACCTGGGACTGGAACAAACTGTACTCCGGCTCCCCGGAAAAATCCAGGGAGAACAATTCGTTCTGCCAGGAGTCATGGACCGGGTAACCGGATTCGACGGGCTCGGGGAGTATCCGTGTTCCGGGCGGGACCCTGAAATCTTCCTGGAAGCCGTTTTCCAGGAAGACGTTCTCGTAAGGATACTCGTTTTTGATCTTTATGAGTCCCACCATACGAAGTGCACCGCTGACCCTTTCCTTCTTAACGGACCAGTTGTTGCCCAGGAAAACGATCTCCAGGTCCTTGTGCGCGTCAAAATCAGCAGGGGAAACCGTATTCCCTGTCCATAACACCAGCGTATCCCCCAGAAAAAGGAATACATCCATACCCCTGCCCTTGATCTTTCCCATGATCTGGGGATAGAGAAAGGTAAAATAATCCGGCCCGCCCAGCTGGTCCTGGTCCTCTTCCAACTCCTCAAAAATGGAATAGAGAAGCAGTTCCTTCTGCTGGAAGGTTTTTTCAAACCGCCTGACCCTGCCTTTTTCATTCAGGGAATTAAAGGATACATACTGCAGAAGCTGGGAGAGGACGAAAAGGGCGAGGGCGGCTCCGAGCAATCCAAGATTCCGGTAAAAGCTTCTGTTCATGGGGATAGGCTGCTTTAAGGACGAAGATAATGATAAATCATCAACCATGATGGTAGGGCGCTCCCCGGATAATGGTGAAAGCCCTGTACAACTGCTCGATGAAGATCAGGGGAACGACCTGGTGCGAAAAAGTCATCCTGGAAAGGGAAAGCTGCATATTCCCCCGCTCGTAGACTTCAGGGGAAAACCCGAAGGCACCTCCCACCACGAATACCATTCTTCGCGTCTGATCCTGGTGCTTGCGTTCGAGGAATTCTGCAAACCCGATCGAATCCATCATCTTCCCCCGCTCATCCAGCAGGATCACAAAGTCCTTTTCCGAGAGGGATTTAAGGATCAGTCTGCCTTCTTCCTGCATGACACGGTTCTGAGGCCAGGAACCGGTAGCCCTGATATCCGGCAGTTCCCTGATCCGGAAATCCGTATATCTTTTAATCCGTACCAGATATTCTTCCATTCCATCCTGAATGAAGGGAAATCTGGTCTTTCCCGTAAGAAGTAATTGTATTTGCATCCGTTAATTTGCTAACTTGCGTCCGGCAATGGCATGATTTATGAGTTTAAAATGTACAAAAATTGTGCATAAATGAAAAAGATCCTTTATATCGGGGGACTGGTACTTGCCATCCTGATCCCTGTTTTAACGCTGAATGCACAGGCCAACAAAATACCTGAAAACATCGTACTTTCCTTCAAGGGCGGCAATGCAGCGGAACTGGCAAAATTCTTCCATTCCAACGTCGAGCTGATCATCCTTAAAAATGAGGATGTTTACAGCCGCACCCAGGCCGAACAGATCATCCGTAAATTTTTCCTCGAGCACAAACCGGTAAGCTTCAAGATCATCCATGAAGGGGGAAGCGAAAATTCCCGTTATGCCATCGGCAGCCTGAAAACGGCGGAACAGTCCTACCGCATTTACATCCTCATGAAAAAACAGGAGGAATCCCCCCTTATTCATCAATTACGGATCGAGGAAGAAGAGGATGTTGAGTGAAGATCTTTTTAATTCATTTCTTGAAAACGCTCTCCGTGAGGACAGCGGGGACGGCGACCATTCCTCCCTTGCCTGCATTCCTGAAAAAACAACCGGGACAGCCCGCCTGCTTGTCAAGGACGATGGAATTCTCGCGGGAATGGACATCGCCCTGCGCATATTCACAAGGATAGACCCGGAACTGAAATTCGATCCCCTGCTGGTGGACGGGGACCGCATCCGGCACGGGGATATCGCCTTTGTCGTAGACGGGAGCATCCACTCTATCCTGAGATCGGAAAGGCTTGTCCTGAATGTCATGCAGAGAATGAGCGGGATCGCAACCCGGACATTCGAATACGTGCAGAAGATCAGGGGCTTGCATACCAGGATCCTGGACACCCGGAAAACCGCTCCCGGGATCCGCATCCTTGATAAGGAAGCCGTTCGCATCGGCGGGGGAATGAATCACCGCATGGGCCTTTACGATATGATCATGTTGAAGGATAACCACATTGACTACGCCGGTGGAATTGAACAGGCCATTGCCCGGACCCATGAATACCTTTCACGCAGCGGGAAGGACCTGAAGATTGAAATTGAGGCGCGCAGCCTCCGGGATGTCAGGGAAATCCTGCGCGTGGGAAGAGTGAACAGGATCATGCTTGACAATTTTTCCATCCAGGATACCCGGCAGGCAGTGGATCTCATCGGCGGGAAGTACGAAACGGAATCTTCCGGCAGGATCACACTGGATAACATCAGGCAATATGCCGAATGCGGCGTCGACTTTATTTCCATCGGGGCCCTGACCCACCTGGTGCGCAGCCTGGACCTCAGCCTAAAAGCCGTTCAATAAATGGGGATCCGATCATTTGTCAGCCGGTCATCCAGGATTGCAGAGGAAAGAGCCCTCAGGGCGGTCAGCCTGGCAAAAAGGATATCCATTCCCGGGTTCGAAGGCATCCCGATCTACGATGTGATCGTTTTTTTTGTAAGGGGACTTCAGAAAGGTTCACTCACCACGCGTGCATCATCCATCGCCTTTCACTTTTTCCTGGCATCGCTGCCGGCGCTGATCTATTTTTTCACCCTCCTCCCGTTCGTCCCCATTGATAATTTCCAGTCCGGCGTCCTCAGCCTGATGGAAAGCATTCTCCCGAAGGAGGTATACGATGTGCTGGAAAGCACCCTGATGGACATGTTCGTGAAACGTAAGGGCCTGCAGTTCTTCGGCATCGTGATCGCCCTGATATTTGCCTCCAACGCGGTACACGGGATGATCCAGGCATTCAATGCAACCTACCATACCATAGAGACCAGGAGCTGGATACGGCGCAGGGCCACGGCCATATTCCTGGTCGTCATCCTGTTTTTCCTGATCACCATTGCGGTCAGCCTCCTGCTGTTCGGACGCCTGTCCATAAACCTTTTGGTTGAACATGAGCTGATCAACACGAACTTTACGATCCTGATACTCCGCTTGAGCAAATGGATCGTAATCATTGCACTTATCTACTTCGCGCTTTCCTTCCTTTACTGGCTGGGGCCATCGCGAAAGATGAAATGGAAATTTTATTCAGCAGGATCCACGCTCTCAAGCATACTGGTGATTGCCACCTCCCTGATATTCCAGTTTATCATGAATAACTTCGGGCAGTTCAATAAATTTTTCGGTTCCATCTCCACCCTTATGATCATCCTCCTGTGGATATACTTTAATTCCCTTGCCCTTCTGATCGGTTTTGAACTGAACGCCAGCATTAAAAATGCCAAGCTGGTCCGGTACCCCGACCCTGACGACGATATAATCGAAAGCGGATTCTTGAACAGGGAGAATGCCCAGGTGGACAGGGGAAACGTTAAGCAACAGGGGAACGAGGGCGGGCAGGAATGAGGGCGGTAAAAACGAATGAGATGATTGGTCAGAATCCTTTCCTGCTTTTCAGGCAATGGTACCGTGAAGCCGTTGATGCCGGGATCCCCGAACCGGGCACCATGACACTGGCCACAGCGGATACGGAAGGCAGGCCATCGGCACGCACCGTCCTGCTCAAGGACTTCGATGAGAAGGGCTTCGTGTTCTTTACCAACTACCGTAGCAGGAAAGGCTTGCAACTCGAGCGGAATCCCCGGGCAGCCCTGGTTATATACTGGCAGCATTCCGGACGCCAGGTGCGGATAGAAGGCAGGGTGGAAAAGGTCACCGCAGGGGAATCGGACCGGTATTTTGCCACCCGGCCCCGCGGAAGCCAGCTGGGAGCCTGGGCATCCGAACAGAGCAGTACCATACCCTCCAGGGAAAGCCTGGAAAGATCCCTTCGTGAAAGAGAACTCGAATTCAGGGACAGGGAAGTCCCCCGCCCCCCCCACTGGGGAGGTTACAGGCTTATCCCGGAACGCATGGAATTCTGGGTGGAACGGGAAGACCGCCTGCATGACCGGGTGGTATACGAGCGATTCTCAAAAGGTGATCCGGAAGGTTGGATTTGCCGCAGGATGGCACCCTGAGCAGCAGCAGGATCATTTTTTCAGTCCCGCCAGCCGTTCTTCAAGCACGCTGATCTTTTTCTCTGCATCCTCCCTCTTCTTTTGTTCCTTTTCCACCACCTGTGAGGGGGCGCTGTTAACAAAGCGCTCATTGTTGAGTTTGGCCATGACTTTTTGCAGGAAACCTTTCTGGTATAAAAGTTCTTCCTCAAGGTTCTTCATCTCCTCCTCTGAGCTGGCATGGCCTTCAAGGGGGATGAAGTATTCCACGCTCCCGACACGGAAAGAGAGCGCTCCTTCGGGTTTATCCGTGATCCCCTCAATCGATTCAAGGTTGCCCAGTTTCAGCAGGATGCTTTCGAAATGCCTGCGATAACTGTGATTCTGGTCCCGCACCAGAAGCCTGAGCTTCTCCCTGGCAGGCAGGTTCTTGTCCTTTTTGATCTTGCGGATGGCCGTCACCACCTCTTTCATGTCCTCGAACTGTTCCAGGACGGCAGCGTCCGATTTGCCGGCCCCGGGCATGGGCTGGACCATGATGCTTTCGCCTTCCTTTCTTTCCCCGATGTATTGCCAGATTTCCTCTGAAATAAAAGGCATGAAAGGATGAAGCATCCTTACCAGCATATCGAGAAACCTGATGGTGCTGCGGCAGGTTTCCGAATCAACGGGCCTGCCGTAGCCGGGTTTCACGCTTTCCAGGTACCAGGCGGAAAATTCGTCCCAGAAAAGCCGGTAGCAGGTCATCAGGGCTTCCGAGATCCGGTATTTCCGGTATTGTTCATTCAGCTGCTTCAGGGCTTTATTAATCCGGTTATCGAACCATTCGATGGCCCTTCCGGCACTCTCCGGCTGGGGTATGCCCTCGTCCACGTTCCATTGTTTCACCAGCCTGAAGGCGTTCCATATTTTATTGCCGAAATTACGGCCCTGCAGAGGCAGGCTGTCTTCATACAGGAGATCGCCGCCTGCAGGCGAGCAGAGCAGCATGCCGACCCGGACCCCGTCGGCCGAGTATTTCCGGATCAGGTCAAGCGGTTCTGGGGAATTGCCGAGCGATTTGGACATTTTCCTGCGCTGGGTGTCCCGCACGATCCCGGTGAGATACACATTCTGGAAGGGTTTTTCACCGGGATATTCGTATCCGGCAATGATCATGCGGGCTACCCAGAAGAAAAGGATTTCGGGTGCCGTCACCAGGTCATTGGTGGGATAATAGTACCTGAAGTCCGCATTCTCCGGATTACGGATGCCGTCAAAGACGGCAATCGGCCATAGCCAGGAAGAGAACCAGGTATCCAGCACATCCTCGTCCTGACGGAGATCGCCTGGGCCAAGGTTCTGGTCCCCTGCCAGTTCCCTTGCCTTCTCAAGGGCTTCCTCAGCGGTCATGGCAACGACGAACCGGTTGGTATTGCCGATAAACCAGGCGGGAATCCGGTGTCCCCACCAGAGCTGCCGTGATATGCACCAGTCCCTCACGTTCTCCATCCAGTGCCGGTAGATATTCCTGAACTTGGCGGGATGGAGATGGATGGTCCCGTTCATTACCGCCTCCAGTGCAGGTTTTGAAAGGTCCTTCATTTTAAGGAACCACTGCATGGAGAGTTTCGGCTCTATGACCGCATCCGTCCGCTCGGAAAATCCGACTTTGTTCACATAAGGCTCCACCTTCACCAGGCTTCCCCTTAATTCGAGCTCCCTGACAATTTCTTCACGGGCTTTGAACCGGTCCATCCCGATGAACCATTCTGCTGCCTCGCTCAGGGTTCCGTCGTCATTGAGAATATCAACGCTTTCCAGGTTGTGCCGGATCCCTATCTCATAATCGTTCACGTCGTGGGCAGGGGTAATTTTCAGGGCGCCCGTTCCGAATTCATGGTCCACGTAATCATCACACAGGATGGGGACCCTCCTTTCAACGAGCGGTATGATGGCTGTTTTCCCATGCAGGTCCCGGTACCGGGGGTCTCTGGGATTAACCGCCACCGCAGTATCGCCCAGTATGGTTTCCGGGCGGGTGGTGGCGATCGTGATCCCCCTGTCGTATCCTTCCACGAGGTAACGGACGTAATAGAGTTTTGACTGCAGTTCACGGTAGATCACCTCTTCATCCGAAACGGCGGTACGGGCCTGGGGGTCCCAGTTCACCATGCGTACACCCCGGTAGATGTAACCCTTGTCGTAAAGGTCCACAAAGACCCTGATCACGGATTCATAATATCCTTCATCCATGGTGAACCGGGTCCGGCTCCAGTCGCAGGAGGCACCCAGCTTCTTGAGTTGTTCAAGGATTATCCCGCCGTGCTTCTCCTTCCATTCCCAGGCATGTTCCAGGAAGGCTTCGCGGGTGATTTGGGACTTCTGTATCCCTTCCTCTTTCAGTTTTGCGACGACCCTGGCCTCGGTGGCGATGGAAGCATGATCCGTACCGGGCACCCAGAGGGCATTCCTGCCTTCCATCCGGTTGCGGCGTATCAGGACATCCTGGATGGTATTGTTCAGCATATGTCCCATGTGCAGCACACCGGTCACATTGGGTGGAGGGATGACGATGGTATAGGGTTCCCTGGAATCGGGACTGGAAGTAAAATAACCCTGTTTCATCCAGTATTCGTACCAGCGCTCCTCGGTCCTGGAGGGATCGTATTTCGAGGGAATGTCCATCATCCGGGCTAAATCCTTAATAAAATCCGGTAAAAATAAACAATTATTGTGATTTATACAGTCAGGAAAATGTTTATAAGCAGGATCGATTTGCCCCTTAAAAAGGTTAAATTTGTTTGCTGCAAATACAGGTCAGCTTTCAAAACAGGTTCAGAGAATGAAAACAACGGGACTTATCGCATTTCTATTCCTGGTCACAATTGCCGGGATCTCATGCAACAAGGGAAGCGGAAAAAGCTCGGGCGGTGATGCCGGCATTGCGTTTGACACCATCAGCCATGATTTCGGGCAGATCGTTTTCGGTGAAGCCGCCGAATTTGAATTTGTTTTTACCAATTCCGGTGCGGCTCCCCTTGTTGTCAGCCATGTGAAATCAACCTGCGGCTGCACGGTGCCGGAATGGTCAAAGGAGCCTGTGAAAGCCGGCGAGCAGGGCAGGATCAGGGTCAGCTACGACACACACCGGGTGGGTGCCTTTTCGAAAACCATCTATGTATATTCAAATGCAGCCAACGGGGTTAAGCAACTGACCATATCGGGAAAAGTCAGCGTTTCGGATGTTTAATTCTTAAAAACAGAAATTCAATGCCCAGGATATCGGACAGAGGCCGCCAGATGCCTGAATCACCCATTCGGAAGCTCGTCCCTTACGCCGAAGAAGCAAAAAAAAAGGGTATAAGGGTATTTCACCTGAACATAGGGCAGCCGGATATAAAAACCCCTGAGATTGCCCTGCAGGCCGTCCGGAACCTGCGGGAAACGGTCATCGAGTACAGCCATTCGGCCGGGAAGGAAACTTACCGGCGGAAGCTGGCAGGGTATTACAGGGGACTGGGTATCGAGATTGACCATACCCAGATGCTCATCACCACGGGAGGATCGGAGGCCATTTTATTCGCCCTCATGTCTACCCTTGACCCGGGTGACGAGGTGATCATCCCGGAACCCTTTTACGCCAATTACAACGGATTCGCAGTCACTTCCGGGATCAAAGTCAGTCCCATTGTTTCGAAAATTGAGAACGGTTTTGCCCTGCCTCCGGTCGAAGAGTTTGAAAAACATCTGGGTCCCCGTACACGTGGCATCATCATCTGCAATCCCAATAACCCGACGGGTTACCTCTATTCCAGGGAGGAGTTGGAGCAGCTGGGCAGGATCATCCTGAAGCACGATCTCTACCTTTACTCCGATGAGGTTTACCGGGAATTCTGCTACGACGGGCTGGAACATTTTTCTTCCATGCACATCCCGGGGACGGATCAGAACGTGATCCTTCTTGACTCGGTCTCCAAGCGTTACAGTGCCTGCGGG
This sequence comes from uncultured Bacteroides sp., assembly GCA_964431315.1. Classification (GTDB taxonomy): domain Bacteria; phylum Bacteroidota; class Bacteroidia; order Bacteroidales; family SM23-62; genus SM23-62. The sequence continues at coordinate 30,340 of CAYSJH010000041.1, forward strand.
GTAAGGATCGGGGCAATGATCAGCAAAAACAGGGACATCATTTCAACCGCACTCAAATTCGCACAGGCACGGCTGAGTCCCCCTGCCCTGGGACAGATCCTGGGTGAGGCCGCCCTGGACACACCACCCGAATACTTCGCCGAAGTCCACAACGAATACATCGAACGCAGGAATTTTATGGTCGGGGCACTCAACCGGATGGAAGGGGTGGTATGTCCCCTGCCAAAAGGCGCTTTCTATACCATTGCCCGGCTTCCGGTCGACGATGCGGACCGTTTTTCACAGTGGCTCCTCAGTGATTTCGAGCATGAGGGTCAGACCGTAATGCTGGCCCCGGCATCGGGTTTTTACTCCAAACCCGAGCTCGGCAGGCAGCAGGTAAGAATAGCCTACGTGCTTAAAAAGTCGGACCTCGAAAAAGCCATGGCCTGCCTGGAGATTGCCCTGAAAAAATATCCCGGGCGTACCGCCTGACCCGGCAGAAATTCGCGTGTGGCCGGAGGCATTCCTGAAAAAGTCGTCTACTAAAATTTGCATGCTTCAGGAGTTGCCTTCCGGCACAATGCAAATTTTGCAACGACGTTTCAAGATGCCGAAGTCAGCGAATTTCTGCCCGGTCATTCGGGGTAGAGCAGGTATTTCTGGCGCATCTTTTTAAAGGCCTCCAGTCCGGGCTGCCAGCTTTCCCGGATCTTTTCCCCGGGCAGGCCGTCAATGATCTGTTGCCGCAGGCTGGCGGTTCCGGCCAGGTTTTCGAAATAGGGAATGAAAAAATTCTCTTTGTCCGGAAAGTTCCGGTAGGCAAAAATCAGCCAGGATAGTTTGAGAGCGGGACTGCGGTCAAGGGTATCCCGGTAGGACCTGAGATCCATCCCCCGGCATCGCTCGCCTTCAAGTTTGGGATGGGTGGCAGCACCCGGGCGGCTTTCAGGTGTAAAATAGTAATCCCCCTGCTCCAGTGCCGGATGCCCGAATACCTCGAAGGGGGAATCCGTCCCCCTGCCTTCACTGATCACCGTACCTTCGAAGAATCCTGTCGATGGGTACAGGTAGATTGAATTCATATCCGGAAGGTTCGGCGAAGGGGGAACTGGCAGATCGTAACGGCTGTGATGGGTATAATTTGAGCAGGGGATCACGGTCAGCCTGCAGGGGAGTCCCCCGCCAAGCCACCCCTCCCCGTTTATCATGCGGGCGTATTCACCGATCGTCATCCCGTAGACCACGGGAACCTCATGCAGTCCCACGAAGGAGCTGAACCCGGGTTCGAGGACCGGTCCGTCTATATAAAACCCGTTCGGGTTCGGCCGGTCGAGCAGCACCAGTTCCAGCCCGTTCTCCGCACAGGCCTGCATGACGTAAAACAGGGTGGAAATATAGGTATAAAAACGCACCCCGACGTCCTGGATATCGAACAGGACCAGGTCCAGGTCCCCCAGGTCTTCCACCGACGGCTTACGGTTCCTGCCGTAAAGCGAAACGACGGGCAGTCCCGTTTTTGGATCGATCCCGTCCCCGACCATTTCCCCGTATTCGGCCTCCCCCCGGAATCCGTGTTCCGGACTGAATACTTTCCAGACCCGCAGAACATCGCTGTGCAGGGAACTGAGGCTGTCCACCAGGTGGGTACTTCCGACCAGGGAGGTCTGGTTGGCAACGATCCCGATCCTTTTACCTTCCAGCAGGGGCAGGTACATGTCCATCCGCTCCGCCCCCGGGCGGACTTCTTTCTGTCCCGTGCATTCCTGCAACAGCACCAGGACAAGAAACAGGATAAAACCGATGGGACTGTGCTTTTTCACTGTTTTTTCACTTCTTTCTGGCTTCAGCCAATTGTTTCGCATTAATGCGGTTTTCCCTGAGCCTGCCGGCATTCAGGACGATCAGCGAAAGGGCTATGAGGATCATCCCGGTCACCGCAATGACCTCCGGTTTTTCGCCGGGCAGGATGATCCAGCTGAGCATCGCACCAAATACCGGGATGAGGAATTTCCAGATATTCAGCACGGATACTTTAATGCCCGGACGGCGCAGGAGGATGAACCAGATGCTGAATGCCGTGGCGGACATGGCGCTCAGCCATGCCAGGGAAAGGTAGTACGGGTATGCATTCACCCGGAAATGAAGTCCCTCGAACGGCAGGGAAAGCAGCAGAAGACCCATTCCCCCGAACATCAGCTGTGAGGAGTTGAGCAACACGGGGGGAAGACCCTTCCTGTACTTCACCACGACGACATTCCCAATGCTCCCGGCCACATTGGCTGCCACCAGGATGAGTATCCCCCAGAATTCCTTCCCCTCCGCCCAGCTGAAATTCTCCCTGCTTGCTGCGATGATCACCACCCCTGCCATACCCAGGGAAATGGACCCGAGCTTACGCACATTCAGCCGGTCATCCTGGAGAAGCAGGTGGGCAAAGATGGCGGCGAACAGGGGACTTGCACCGATTATGATGGCGGTCAGGGAAGCGGGCACCCGGCTGATCCCGAGGTAAAAAAAGGTGTAAAGCAGGAATGTCTGGAAAAACCCCAGCCGGACGACCTCCTTCCAGTTCCGGACGATCATGCGAAGAGAATTCCTGAGGTTCCCGCAGAAGGGCAGGATGTAGAGTCCCGCCAGGAAAAACCGGATACCGGCAAACCGGAGCGGAGTGGTATAATTCAGGCCGATCTTAACGCCAACGAAGGCGGTGGACCATAACAGGCATGCTGTGATGGCAAGGAAGGTGGTCGTGAGCAGCCTGGACTTCATTACGTGAATCCATCGTGTTTGTTTCCCTCCAAAAAGACTAAATTTGTCACCGGGGTACCAAACGCCCAAAGTAAATCATTTTTGGGAAAACGTCTTGTGAATACGGAGATCTTTATTGCCAGGAAACTGATTTTTGGCAGGGACCGTGGCAAAAGTATATCCCGGTCGATCCTGGATGTGGCCATTTTTGGCATTTCTCTGGGACTGGCGGTTATGATCGTTGCGGTGGCCGTGGTAACCGGTTTTAAAAACGAGATCAGCCGTAAAGTAGTTGGGTTCGCAGCCCACATCCAGATCCTGAATTTTGATTCAAACATCTCGTACGAAACCCAGCCTATAAACAGCCACCAGGAATTTCTCGCCGATTTAAAGGGGGACCAGGATATCCGGAATGTCCAGGTCTTTGCCACCAAGGCGGGCATCATCAAGACCCGGTCCGATATTCAGGGTGTCGTTTTAAAGGGAGTGGGACCGGATTACGACTGGGATTTCCTTAAGGATTACCTGGTTGAAGGAAGCATCCCGGTGATCACCGATTCTGTTTTAACCAACAATGTATTAATATCCAAGTATATAGCTTCTCTGTTAAAACTGAAGCTGAACGACGATTTCCTGATGTATTTCATCCAGGACCCTCCCAGGATGAGAAGGTTCACGGTGACCGGCATTTACGAGACCAGCCTGGAGGAATTCGACCGGGTCTTTGTTTTCGGTGACATCCGCCACATCCAGCGGCTCAACGACTGGACCGGGGATCAGATCAGCGGATTTGAGATAAACCTGAGAGATTTCAACAACCTGGAGGAGCAGACCTACCGTGTCATGACGAGCGTGGGATTCGGATTTGAAGAAGACGGCTCCAGGCTGAAGGTGGTCAACATACGGGACAAGTTCCCGCAGATCTTCGACTGGCTGAACCTGCAGGACATGAATGTCCTGATCATTCTCATCCTGATGCTCGTGGTTGCCGGGTTCAATATGGTTTCCGGATTGCTGATCCTGATCCTTGACAGGACCAACATGATCGGTATCCTGAAAGCCCTGGGGAGTCCGAATGTCAGCATCCGGAAGATCTTTCTCTACCAGTCCGGTTTCATGATCCTGAAGGGACTTCTGTGGGGAAACCTCATCGGGATAGGGATCTGTATGATCCAGCATTACTTCGGGTTCATGAAACTGGACCAGTCCTCCTATTACCTGACCACCGTACCCATCAATTTCAGCCTGCTGCATATCCTTGCGCTGAACCTTGGAACGGCCTTCATCATCATCCTGATGCTGATCGTACCATCCATGGTCATTTCCAGGATAAGTCCCGCTCGTGCCATCCGCTTCGAATAAACCAATGAACCGGCCCTGATCTCTTTTTCAATTGCCTCCCGTGTGTTGTCCACTTTGGCTTCCAGTTTGGTGTAGTCGCCGACTTCTTTCTTTAACATATCGACCCGCTGGAGAAGGATGGAGTCATATTCCCCGGCAGACACGCTGAGGGCCAATGCCAGGATGATGGAGGCAATCATTATTCTTCTTATATGGATCCGGTTCAGGAGTGAAACGGTTTAAAATATGAAAATTTCGGGGTGAGTTCAATGGACTATAATGTGCGGGAATTATGTATTTTCGCGGAGATCATGGATAAAATCGAAGGATTCATCGGTAAATTAGGACTTTCACTGAAGACCGAGCTTCCCGGACCTGCATCCCATCATAAAATGGCACCCGGGATCAGGCTCGAAAACAAGCATGGATCCTACCTGGATGCTGCTGTGCTGATCCTTCTCTTCAGGAAGACGGAGAAATGGCATTTCGTTCTGATGCGAAGGCCGGAGTACGAGGGGGCCCACAGCAAACAGGTAAGCCTTCCCGGGGGAATCCATGAAGAAGGGGATAAGGACATGGAAGCAACGGCGCTGCGTGAAACACGCGAAGAACTTGGCATTGATGACTCAGGCATTCAGATTCTCGGAAGCCTCAGCAGGCTTAGCATCCCCATTAGCGGCATTGATGTGTCTCCCTTTGTCGGGTATTATCAGGGTACACCGGAATTTCACCCGGATCCCTCAGAGGTTGAGTATCTTATCGAGGTGCCCCTTTCAGACCTGATGGCACCCGACAATGTCCGGATGGAACACCGTACCATTCTTTGCAGGGTGGTCAAGGTTCCTTACTTCAACATCGGAGGGGAGAAGGTATGGGGGGCAACGGCCATGATCCTTTCAGAATTCCTGGATCTGGTCAGGAACCAGGAGGGGACTGGTCCGGAATAAGGTTCTTGTAATGTTCATACCGTTCAAGCACATGGGAAACGTAATCGTATGTTTCCCTTCCACGGGCATAACCGTATTTCACATCCGGATCGCGGTAATATTTCGGATCCGATTTTTTAAGCAGATAAAATTCCACATTATTATCCCAGACCGCCGGGTTGCCACCATTCTTTTCGGCAAGGGTTATGGCGTCGAAGATATGCCCGGGTCCCACATTATACGCCGCAAGAATGAACTTTATGCGTTCCTGTGGATCCGGAACAGCCTCCTCAAAACGCCTGTCGAGCCACTGGATGAACTGGGTCCCTGCACGGATCTGGTCCCGGGCCGTTGAATTCGATGTGATCCCGAACCTTCTTGCGGTAGTTGGCATCAGCTGCATCAGGCCGGATGCCCCTGCCCATGATCGGGCCCGGGGATCAAAACGGGACTCCTGGTAAATGAGTGAGGCGAGCAGCCGCCAGTCCCACCCGATCGCCTGGCTGTATTCCTTGATGTAATCATCGAACGGGGAGATCTTTCCCGTGCTTATCGAAAAGAGTTCGCTTTTGACGATCCCGGCTGACCTGCTGTTTTTAAAGTATTTATTGTATATGACCGCATAGCGTGCCGATTTCCGGTATTCCAGGAGCCAGTCGTTGATCTCCTTCAGGAGTTCGTGGGCATTGCTGTTCACGGCCCATGCCAGGTTCTGGGGAAAGCTGATGGCAGTCTGCACATCCAGGTTGGGATAATAGGTTTGGTTTACGAGGGCGACATTCTCGTCAGCCACGGTATAATCGATCTGCCTGTCCGCCACAAGCATGATCAGCGACTCTGCATCCTCGGGCACATCTACGATGTCAATGGTATCGCCGATCTCTTCGGCAAGGTTCATCATCCTCACGTAATAGGAAGAATTCTGCTGCACATACACTTTCTTCCCCCCCAGGTCCAGCTGGTTGCGGATAAGCGCCGCTTCGATCTGGCTCTTGCTCATCTTCTCCCAGCCTTCGGGCTTTCGCTGGACCAGTACCTGCCGGGTCTGGCTGTGAGGAATGGTAAAAGCGAACTGTTTTTTACGTTCCCCCGTAATGGTAAGGTTCAGCGCAATCAGGTCACAGTCCCCCATCCGCAGACAATTAAAGGTTTCCTCCAGGTCATTGCTTACCACGACTTCAAGGCGGATATCCAGGTGGTCGGCCAGGTCCTGTAGTAATTCGTACTGGTAGCCCATGGGTTGTCCCCTGTAAATAAAATAATTAGTCGAGTTGAAATCGGTGATAGCTATCAGTTTGCCCTGTTCGAGGATTTCCGGGAGGTCTTTGACATTGCGCCGGGAGGGAGGCCGGTCCGGATCACTTTTGCATGAAACGGATGCAAGAATGATCAGCACCAGAGATAAACGAAAGTACGGTATCCGCATAATCATCCGTCGGATTAAAATCAAATATACGCAATAATTTAAAATCCGGCCGGTCAATCGTAGAAGGTCCAGGAAATGCCCAGTTTTAGAACCCTTCCGCGGTCCGGGTAACTGAGAACATGGAAATAGTCTTTCCGGATCAGCCCTGAATAGGGATGGTCCCAGCGGACGTAGAACCGGGTGTGTTTCAGCTTGGCATTCACGAATAGGTTCAGGTAAGGGTAGTTCCCGATCTCCCGGATGTCCTGGTTGTAGAATGTCCCGCTCGAGGGGGCAAAGGCCAGTGCCCTGTATTTTGTATAATAGTAAAGGTCAAAGCCGATCTCGGCGGTCAGTGCATTCTTTACCACGGTAAAACCCAGGAAGTTGGAAGTATAATAAGAAAGATCCGGGATGCGGATGACATTATTATCGCTGCTAACCTGGTAATGGACCTGGTGATTGGAATGGAAAATGCCCGCCTCGAAATCTTTGTGTAGTTCCGCGCTGATGACCGTTACCACGGGACGGTGCTGGACCGGTACGGCGGAGTCATTGAAATAAACCAGGTCGCTGACCAGGGCCACGTTAAACTGTGCCAGGGCTTTGATGGCCTCATTGCCTGCGGTCAGGGAACCCCTGATGTCCTTGGTCTTGCCGAAATCATTATTCCAGCGGTAATTATTCGACTCGTAGATGGTCAGGAAATGGTCCGGTTCCTCGATGGCAAACCTGCCCGATATGCTGATGGTGGATTCGCCTCTCTTTCCCTCGAAGCGTTTGGTGATGTACCCGTTCAGTATCATGTCGCCAGCCTTGTAGCCAAACAGGTAATACCTCCCCATTGCAAGCCAGTCCCACCCGGAGCCAACCGTATGCATGAAGCTGGCTCCCACATGAACGTTCTGATAATTGAAATCCCGGTACCGGGTTATGGTTGTATCCCCGTTGCTTACGGATGTATCGCCGGGCATGTTGAAGGAATACTTCACCCAGTCGTGCCGGATGAAAGCCCGGGCCCCAAAATCCTTTGCCCGGTTCGGGTTTTCATCAAGCATCAGTTGAAAGGTATTGGAAACGGAGCGGTAAAAGGTCGAGTCATGGGTATTCTCACTGTCAATGTAGTAGTTCGGGTAAAAGTCACGGTTTAAGTCGTTAATCTGGTCCTCGTATAACCTGTAGTCCCGCTGGATCTCCAGGTTATGCACCAGGGATCCTGTTTTCGTGGTGCGCTCCCTCAGCCTGCGGAAGCCGGTTTCGCTTGTCGTGTCGGGGATCTGCTCGGCCTTCCCGAATTTGTATCGCTGGGTAAAATGGAAATTGATGTTCCTCATTCTCGAATTCGCGTTCTCAAGGTTCACCTCGTAGGCTCTTTCATCCTTGTTCGAATGCATAAATACACTGTCGTTTTTCAGTCCCCCGTTCTCCTGAGCATTCTGGGAGTTCACGTGGAAACTGGAATAGACCGTGTAGTCGCGACCCGTATAGGAGCCAAAGAAGCTGAAGCTGTTGAATTTTGCTTTCTGCCGCAGGTAGCTGCCCTCCGATGTCAGGAGACGCAGGTCAAAACCCAGATTCAGGAAGGGGGAAACGTTCTGCGTATGAATTGCATGGAAAATTTCTTCCCTTTTAAGCCGGTCCCCTGTCGAGGTAAAGTATTCAAGCAGGGTAAAGGGTTTCGTGATGTTGTAGTAAACGTTATTATCCGGGGTGTAAAGGTAAGGGATGAACGGCCGGAGGAAAAAATATTCGGGCTGGAGGCTTCGGTTAAAATACAGGTTATCCCTGGTCTGCAGTCCCACATTCCCCAGGAATGCCTGCGAAATGCTTGTTTTATAGATTGGACTGGAGACCTGGAAACCCGTCTGGGCTGTATCCATCCGGTAGTCCTCCATTACGGTGAAGTCCTCTGCCATGGTCCAGGTCCTCACGAAGGCCGGTGTGGTGTCTCGTTTTGCCAGCGCATTTTTAGTGTCCCCTGTTCCCGGGGCATTTTCCGTGCCCCCGGGTCCCTGGGCATGCCCCGGAAGCGGGATGATCAGAAAAAAAAGGAGAACCGGGACGTACTTCATGCCTTCAAAGTTAGCATATTTATAACGGCAGAATGACCCGCAAATTTTCCTATTTTTACACAATGTTCCGCAAATCTGTCCTCCATGCACTCCTTATCCTGCTGCTCATTGCAGGTGCCTGCAGTTCACCCGGGACAAAACCCGTCATCCTGGTGTCAAGGGAATACGGGAACCGTTTCATGAACTGGCTTTCAAGGGCGGATAACACGATCCGGCGGATCGATATGTACCCGGTCAGTTCCGACTCCATTGACCATTACCTGGCGCTCGCAGACGGGATTATCATCAGCGGAGGACCGGACATCGATCCCGCGATATACGGGAAACCGGCTGAAACGAAGCGTTGCGGGCCCATCGATCACCGCCGCGATTCCCTCGAATTGATCATGATCAGCTATGCCCTGGAAAAGGGGATCCCCCTGCTGGGCATCTGCCGCGGGAACCAGATACTGAATGCTTCCATGGGAGGAAGCCTGATCATTGATATTCCCGCCGATTTCGATACAACGATCGAACACAACAGCCAGGGCATGCATTGGATCAGGATCCTGGAAGGGACCCTTCTGCATAACATCGTGGGAATTGACAGCGGACTGGTGAACAGCAGGCATCACCAGGCGGTGGAACGCATTGCGCCCGGTTTTCGGGCTTCTGCCCTTGCTCCGGACGGGATCATCGAAGCCATCGAACCGGCCGGGACAGGGGGACATTCATTTGTACTTGGACTCCAATGGCATCCGGAATCGATGATCGAGGACTCGGACAGTCCCCTTACCCTTCCCGTCGCCGTCCGGTTCATGGATGAGGTCCATATGTACATGAAAAAAACAAATTGACCTCCGGACCATCCCGGGCCGGGTTTCATTCCGGGGTCAGAATAGCAGCCCAGCCTCCGCCCTTAGCCATCCGGACCTGCATGCGGTCGCCGGATTGAACGGTTTGCACCGTCCGCTTATAGTCGCCGGCCCATTTTTCTGCATTCACGCCATCCCGTAAGATTTCCATCCGGTAGGTCCCTTCCGGCAGAAAGTCAAGGTTGATCTCGAACGCACGGGGTGTCCAGTCCGTCATACCCCCCATATACCAGGCATCGCCTTTCCTCCTGGCCATGACCAGGTAATCGGAAACCGCTGCTTCCAGGACCAGGCTTTCGTCGTATGTGGTCGGGATCCTGGAAATAAAGCGGGTGCACTCTTCCTCCTTGTAATAGGAGGTCGGGTTGTCGGCCAGCATCTGGATGGGCGCTTCATAGATCACGTACATGGCAATCTGGTGGCAGCGGGTTCCCTGGCTCATGGGGCGGTTGTACCGCGGGAAGAAATCCTGCTCCTGTGCATTGTCCATTGCACCGGGTGTAAAATCCATGGGACCCGCAACCATACGGATGAAGGGGATGGTCAGGTCATGCTCGGGGGTAATATCAGGGCTCCATTTATTGTGCTCCATCCCCTTAACTCCCTCATAATTTACCAGGTTGGGATAGGCCCTTCGGAGTCCCGCCGGCTTGAACGCCCCGTGAAAGTCCACCAGCAACTGCCTTTCGGCGGCTTCACGAGCCACCCGTTCGTAATAATTCACCATGTACTGATCCGCCCGCTGCATGAAATCCACCTTGATCCCCTTGATGCCCCAGTCCCGGTACAGATCCAGAATAGCATCCATATCCCGGTCCAGCGGCTTCCAGAGGGTCCACAGGATCAGTCCCACTCCACGTTCCTTTCCGTACCGGATAAGTTCCTCAAGATCAAGTTTTTCAGTGGGCTCCTTGATGTTCGTGGTGGACTTTGACCAGCCCTCGTCCAGCAGCATGTATTCCAGCCCGAAGGCATGGGCAAAATCAATGTAATACTTGTACGTGTCGGTATTGATCCCCGATTCAAAGTCCACCCCGCTGATGTTCCATGCATTCCACCATTCCCAGGCTACGTGGCCCGGCCGGATCCACCCGGTATCCTGAAGTTTCAGGGGACTGGACAACTGCCAGACCAGGTTGCATTGGGGCAGATCGGCCGCTTTTTCCGCAAGCACAAATACCCTCCATGGAAAGGTCCGCGTACCCCTTGTCCGCGCAATGTATTCCGCTTCGGTCAGGATCTCCTGCCGGTCGCCTGATCTTCCTTCTGCCGGGACTGACCCGAGCACATAGCGGGGAAACTTCGAGCCGAAACCCGTTCCGGTCCTTTCGAGGAACAAACCGGGATAATCATAGAGGTCAGCTTCGGTTATCAGCAGGGAAGATTTTTCACCCGTTTTGAACAACACCGGGAGCGAACAGAAACTGCCGTCCTGGATACCGGAGATTTTGCGGACCAGGTAATCCCGCTCGTAATGGGAAACGAGGCTGGTCTCCTCCGGATACAGAACCGTGAAATCATCCCCGAATAGGATGTCCATTCCCTCGTTCCCGATCACGATCTCATCCCTGAAACCGGTCTCAAAACGGTAAGCGATCCCGTTGTTGTAAGCCCTGAACCTCAGGGCGTATTTGCCGCGGAATTCCAGTAAAAGTTCATTGTACTGATCCAGGATTTCGGCAGATTTAAGGGGCACGACCGGTTCCAGAACGTCGCTCCGGCTTTGCCTTGATTCCTTGCTCAGCCAGGGATTGATCCCCAGCTGCAGGCCGGCCTCCAGCTTCAGCAGGGGACTGACCTCCCGGATGATCTCCTTTCCATCCTGGATAATGCTGAACTCAATACGGTCATCCAGGCGGACCGCCACGCGGATATGCTCATCCGGAGAGAGCAGGACAAATTCCTGTGCTTCAGTAATCTTCGCCAGCCACAGGGCGGCAAAAAGCAGGTAAAAGAATGATTTTTTCATGGGGTATGTTCCTTTATCCCTAAAAATATTCATTTCCCGGTAATAAGGAACGGGAATACCCAATAAAAAACCCGGGGCCAAAAAGAACCCGGGTTTTAAAAGTCGGCAACGACCTACTCTTCCGCTAACGCAGTACCATCGGCGCTGAT
>CAYSJH010000042.1:0-41003 GCA_964431315.1 uncultured Bacteroides sp.
TTAATGTCCTGGGTTCGAAGGTTTACGCGTTGACAACGACCTTTGACAGCGACTCACTGAGCGGGGTCACCCCGAACGGGGAATATGCTGCAGGCACGGATATCAATGACCTGCTCATCAATCACTCACGCCAGGTACAGACAGTAACCTACAACTTCAGGGCAAGGATCCGTGATGACCGGATGGGCAATAACTTCGGGTACTGTGACCAGGGCAGGGATACATCGATCACGATCTATATCAATCCCATCCCGCGTCTCCATGTTTCAATTAATGACACAATTTATTGCGACAGCAGCAGTTATGTGATAACAATCTCCGACCTTCTGTTGAATGTTGAAGGGGTTAAGGTTTATGATCTTGAAACAAGTGCATCCGATCCGAGGGTGACCGGATATCAGCCTGACGGCGAATATGCTGCAGGCTTATCGATTACAGATACTCTGGTCAATAATACCTATGAATACCAGACTGTGGCATACAGGTTCAGGGCCAGGATTTTTGATGACCGTCCAGGTCATGGTACCTATTGTGACAGAGGAACGGATACTTTGATAATAGTCTATCTGAATCCAACTCCAAGGATTACTGTCAGAGTACCGGATACTTTGTACTGTAATGAAGAACCTGTTGAGTTTACAATCACTACAAAGACATCGAATGTTATTGGGACAATTGCCTATGATCTGGATCCAACATATAATCCGGTTGATATATCAGGAGTCAGTCCTGCAATTACATATGCCATTGAAGATTTCACAGATACAATCACAAACAATCATAATGACCAGGTTAGGATCATTGAATACAGGTTTAAACCCAGAATCCTTGATATCAGACCTTCCGGTTATGATTGCGATTATGGGATTGATACAATTATTAGAATATATGTTGCTGCCACGCTTAATGATTCAGTTCTGAGTGCCAAAGTTTGGATCGGTGGACATGACCTCAGATGTAATCCTGATCAGCCGGACTATTATGGTCAGGACAGTGCCGGTATAAATCTGTATCCGTACGGAGGTTTTGGATACTTCCTTGGGACGGTGACAGATCCTCTTTATGATTACCTGTGGAAAGATTCCGTTGGCACAATATCGACAAACAGGCATCTGAATGGACTGCGCGCCGGCTGGTACTTAGTTAACATTAATGATACTGAAGGATGTACCAATAAAGATTCCATCCAGCTTACCGAGCCTGATCTTTTCTATGCAAGGGTTGATAGTATTACTCCGAACCTTTGTGGTGGAGGGGATGATGCGATAATTCATACGTTTGTTGAAGGAGGCGTAACAGGTTATGACTTTACCTGGACCAGGGGATATGGTGAAGATGCTGTTTTCGTGAGTTCCGAACAAAGTCCGACTGGACTTATCGAGGGATCTTATTTCCTTGAGGCTTATGATACAAATAAATGTTTTGTTGATGCGAGCACCAGTTTTTATGATCCAAGTCAGATTGGATATTCATATGACTTAAGTCCATATGGCTATTATCAAATTGCATGTTATGGAGATTCGAATGGAAGTATTAGCATTACCTGGGTTACAGGAGGGACTGGAGATACTGCAAGCTTTCAATATGATTGGCGTTTAGCGACAACCGACACCGATATTTTCAAAACCGGCAGACAAATACATAACCTCCAGGCAGGTAGTTATTATTTAACCATTTATGATGAAGTGGGATGTAAAAATAATATTCCCAAACCTGGTGATCCTACTCCATTTGTATTAAATGAACCCGATCCGATCGAATTTACTTCAATTGACACATCTTTGTATGGAGGCATTTATAACATGCAGTGCTATGACAGCCTGAACGGATATATAAGGATTACAGATAATTCAGGAGGCTCAGCACGAACAGACCGAACCCATAAATATACCTGGACTACAACAGACGGGTTCGTTACTGAACCCAACTCGAAGAACCAGGAAAATCTTCCAGCGGGAACCTATTATGTGTACGTGAATGACAGCATACCCGGAGTCAGCAATTATAATTGTGAATTCAGGGATACCTTTACCCTCATTCAGCCGGATTCCCTTGCAGTGCTTGAAACAATTTCCGATTACAACGGCTACCCGATCACCTGCGCAGACAGTGCAACCGGGTGGATTGCAGTGAATGTGAGCGGCGGATATTATCATGCACAGGATCCTTATTCTTATGACTGGTCACTCCAGCCTGCTGGAACTCCGGTTGTAGGCCGGGATTCTATCTATGGATTGATCGAAGGGAATTACCAACTGACCGTTACGGATTCACTGGGTTGTCCGAAGACATGGACCTTCCGGCTTGATGAACCCGAGCCCCTGGCGGCATACTGGCAACCAGTCGATTATCATGGGGTGAATATATCCTGTTTTGGTCTGAGTGACGGGGCCATTGATACCACAATCGTTACCGGTGGTGTTGAATCATACACTTACTACTGGACCAGGCTGAGCGGTGGATGGACTTCAACCGAAGCCCAGCCGGCTGGATTAACCGAAGATGCGTATACCCTCCAGGTGACTGACACGAACGGATGCATAACCTATTTTGACAGCATCCTGATAATGCCTGAACCTTTAGTAATAGGGGATATTGATACCATTGAACCAGCCTGTGCGGGAACGTGGACCGGGGCAATCTTTACGGATACGATATATGGCGGTATCCTTCCTTACAGGATATTGTGGAATACTCCATTAAGTGATACAACTATGTATGTGGATAGTGTGCCGGCAGGCAGGTACACAATACAGGTGTTGGATATTAATAATTGCTACGCAGCGGACAGTAATGAAATCCCTGATCCTCCACCAGTGCAGGGCAGCATGGATACAATTTCATTCAGCCTTTACAACAACCAGATGATCAGCTGTTTCGGGGCTGATGATGCCATTCTCGGGCTGAAAGATCCAGGAGGTGGAAGGAGGCCTTTCTCGTACTGGTGGTATTACGGTCCGGATACTCTTCTGGTCAGCACCGACAGTGTAGTGTACAATCGTCCAACAGGATGGCACAAGGTGATAATGCAGGATATATCCGGATGTACCAGGATGGCGGAAATCATAGTTACGCAACCCGAAAACCTGCGGTCCCAGTCCTATATTTCCGATGCGCTATGTTACAATGAACCGAGCGGATCAATCGATTTCCATATGGCCGGAGGCACGCCGCCCTATGCTTATCGCTGGCTGAGCGGCCAGACCGTTGCGCATATCACCGATTTGCTTGCAGGGGAATATTATGTGGTTGTGCAGGATACGAACCGGTGCGTCTACGATACCACCCTGGTAATTGAACAGCCTGATTCATTGCAGATAAATCCACAGTTCAGCATGCCGGGCTGTCCGGATTCCTATGACGGTTCCATCTGGCTGAGTCTTTCCGGCGGCACGCCTCCCTATTACATCAACTGGGCGGATGGGGAGTCAAGTGATGTAAGGGAATCAATGGGACCGGGATCATACCGGGTCGAGGTGGTGGATGACCATTTCTGTACCACCCGTGATACCATTGTCCTGATCTCCGATGCGGAGAGCTGCCTGCAGATACCCACTGCCTTTACTCCAAACGCAGACGGATACAATGACAGATGGGAGATCGAGGGAATGATTTATTATCCCGATGCCACCATGAGGATATTTAACCGCTGGGGCGACCTCATTTACGAAACCAGGAATTATGCCGACAGGCCATGGGACGGCACCTATAAAGGATTGAAGGTGCCGGTGGATTCATATTATTTCGTCATAAGCTTCACCAATGGCAACAGGGAAATAACCGGTCATATGACGGTGCTCAAATAACTTTTTAAGGAATATATCGTACAACGCTGAACCTACTATAAAATGGTGAGGTCCGTAATCTGGGTCATAGTATTTATGTTTCTTTCACTGCCGTCCAGGGCGCAGCAGATGCCCCTGTACAGCCAGTACATCATGAACGGCTACCTGCTCAACCCTGCCATTACGGGCCACGACGGATATACGACCTTCAACCTCACCGCACGACAGCAATGGCTGGGATTCAAGGATGCACCGGCAAGCCGTTCGGTCAGCGGGGAAACGCGTTTATTGAGAAAGAGTCATGTGATAAAGACACGGTCGGTTAATAACCGCAGCCTTAAGCCGAGTACGAAAGGAAGAGTGGGACTAGGCGGATTTATTTACGACGACCGGAACGGGGCGATTGAACGAACCGGACTGCAGGCTTCTTATGCCTATCATATCTTCATCAAAGAGACCCAGATGTCCTTTGGCCTTTCAGCAGGGATATTCCAGTTTAAAATCGACGAGAATGACCTGACCTTTGCCGATGAATTTGATGGTTCGCCAACGGAGGATCCGATCGCCCTCGGATACCAGAAGGTTACCTACGTTCCCGATGCAAATCTTGGTTTTTATGTTTCAGATCCCCGGTTTTACGGTGGGATTAGCGTAAACCAGCTCTTCCAGTCCTACCTGAGGATCGGGAACCGGCAGTTTGAGGAATTCCGGATGATCAGGCATTATTACCTCCTGGGAGGATACCGTTTCGAGTTGAGCAGTAAATACATACTCGAACCCAATTTCCTGTTTAAGGCAACCGAAAAGAAAGCCTTCCAGCTGGATGCCGGTGCCAAGATCGTTTATAACAACGATTTCTGGGGGGGACTGGTATTCCGGACGAACGGGACCCTGATCGTGCTTGCCGGGGTGAAGGTGAAACAACTGCATATCGGCTATGCCTTTGACTATATGTTCACAGCCATCCAGAAACACACCTACGGATCACATGAGATCGTGCTCGCTCTGAAGCTCGGTGACAACGCCCGCAGGTACCGCTGGCTGAACCGATACTAAAGAACAAGGTGTCAATTATCTTTTTTCCTGTTACGCTGCCTCACTTCCCAGCCGATGGCCCCCAGGAGGAAGATGAAGAGCAGGTAGGAACTTGCAGAAGCGATCTTTTTCCCGACAAAGTACGACCTAGGCTCAAACCGGAATTCGATGCTGTGCTCACCCGCCGGGAGGACCATTCCCCTGAGAAGGTAATCGACCCTGAAATGAGGGACTTCTGCACCGTCAACAAATGATTTCCATCCCCTGTCATAATAAATGTCCGAGAAAACGGCCAGGTTCTCCCTGCTTCCCTTGTATGAATAGGAAAGGCGGTTGGGATGATAGCTTACAAGCGAGATTTCTGCTGCTGTATCGGAACTGAAAGTTTTTCCTGTGACGTACTGTTCAAAGCGCCTGTCGATGATGGCCTCGGTGGCCGGGTCGAAATTATTCAGGGCATCCATCTCCTCGTTGGCATTTTCAACGATCCGGTAGGAACTCACCAGCCATGCATTTCCGAGGGCTCCCGGGTTGAGCCGGGCCACGGGTTCACCGTCCTTTACTGGGACAATGAAATATTTTGTATTCAGCATATCCAGGACATTCATGTTATTTTTTGCAATCTGGTAACTGATGATGTCCTGGTAACGCTGCATCTTGGCCCCGTGGTATCCCCCGATCGATTTGTGGAAATAGGAGGCATGTGCACTGTTGAAGGGATCTCCCGAGACATCGAAAACCCGGAAATATGGATCAGGGTCCTGGAGTATCTGCTGGTCGGCAGCCATGGGCTGGAAACCCTGTTGCTGGGTTCTTTTGGGACCAAAATCCTTGTTGTTCAGGTAGCGCTTGTCCACCGGCCACATGTCGACCAGGACCAGCAGGGCGAGCCCGGCGAAAAACAAATTCTGTTTGATCTTCTTGAAATAAAACGCATAGAGCAATCCGGCGCTCAGGAGGACCAGGATCAGGGATCGAAGGGCGTCTTTCCTGAAAAGGGTCTGACGGTCGGCCATCAGGGCATCCATAAAGGGATTGGATCCACCCTGGGACATGTACCTCTGGTCGCCCGGACCGGTGAAACTGAACATCCCGGCAAAAACCAGGAAAAAGAGTGCCAGTCCCCCTACAATATACAGGCTCCACTTCAGCCCTTTCATGAAATCCTTTTTATTCGGTTCCTGTTGCAGCATTCGATCGAGGGCGACAAAGGCAAGCAGCGGGATGGCGAATTCTGCGATTACCAGGATCATGGTCACGGTCCGGAATTTATTATACCCGGGGAAGTAATCGATAAACAGATTGCTGAGGATCATGAAATGCCTGCCCCAGGACAGCATGATGGCCAGGATGGTGAGGGTCAGGAGCCACCATCGGAGCCTGGACCGGAGCATGATGAACCCGAATACAAAAAGGAACAGTACAACCGCTCCAACGTAAACCGGTCCCGCTGTGGAAGACTGCGTACCCCAGTACAGCGGCATGTACCGGATGACCTGCCGGGCATACTGGCTTCCCTGGGCCTGGCTGAAATACTTGTAGGTCTCCGAATTCTCGGGAAGAGGTGCAGCGGAGGCTCCTCCCTTGAAATTCGGGATCAGAAGGGTGAAGGTTTCATCGATCCCGTAACTCCATCCGGTGATGTAGCTTTTGTCCAGGCCTGAAGTCTGGTCGCTCGCATCGGTCTGAAGCTCGGATTTGCCGCGTGTTGAATACTTTCCGTATTCATTGGTTGTCCACAGTGTTGCGGCATTGGATCCCACAGCCAGGAAAACCGCGATGAACAGGGCACCTACCGTGGTCAGGAAGAACTTGAGTTGCTTTTCCCGGATGGCATGGACAAATTCGAATATTCCCAGGACAAAGATGATTAGCAGCGTATAATAAGAGATCTGAAGGTGGTTGTTGACAAGCTGCAGGGCCAGGAATAAAGCAGTGATTACTGAGCCGAGCAGGATCCTGCCACGGAAGGCAAGGTATACTCCCCCTATGATGGGAGGCATGTAACCGATGGCAATTGCCTTGGATGCGTGTCCTGCCGTTATGATCACAAAGAAATAGCTGCTGAAGGCGAAGGCGATGGCCCCGGCAATGCTCAGCTGCGGCCTCACCCCGAAAGCGATCAGGGTGATGTAAAAACCAATCAGGTACAATAAGATAAAGCTGAGGGGCCTGAGTTTCCCGTTCAGCAGGAAAATCCGGTTAAGGGTTTTCAGCAGCCACGGCGGCTTGGGAGCACCGATCAGATAGGTCGGCATGCCCCCGAACATGGAGTTTGTCCAAAGGATCGCCTCATCCGACCGGTTTTCGTATGCCGTCTTTTCACTCGACATACCCTGGTACTGCATCGTATCACCGGGTGTGCTCATTCTTTTGCCTTCGAGCATGGGACTGAAATAGATCAGCGATATACCAATGAAAACGCCCAGTGCGATTGCATGCCAGGCCAGGGGGGATGGATTTTTTTTCATATCCGGGGAATTACAGATTGTAAAGTAAATTCTTATTTGCAGAAAGGCAAAATTATTGTTCGTCCTCCGCCAAGAAATTGTACAACGCATAGACTTTTCCAAACGATTTTACGACCGGCCAGAAATGCTTCGGACGGATAATTCCGGATTTTCTGCGGATTTTTCTAACTTCACGCTCCTGTTCGGGAACATCCCCCGCAGAGATATGATCAAAGTTGCCAACGTAGTAGGTGCAAGGCCGCAGTTCATTAAATGCGCAGTGGTCTCGCGGGAAATCAGGGGAAATCCTGATTTTGAAGAAGTCATTATCCATACCGGCCAGCATTATGACCGGAACATGTCGGAGATTTTTTTCAGGGAGCTTGATATCCCGGAACCCGATCTTAATCTTGGAGTGGGTTCGGGCACCCATGCGGTTCAGACTGCCCAGATCCTGTCAGCCATTGAAAAAACCCTTCAGGACATCCGGCCGGACTGGGTACTGGTCTACGGGGATACCAATTCCACCCTTGCCGCGGCCCTGGCCGCAGTGAAGCTTAATTTACGGATTGCACATGTGGAAGCGGGACTAAGAAGTTTCAACCGCAGCATGCCGGAAGAGATCAACCGGATCGTTACGGACCATACGGCTGACCTGCTGCTGGCTCCCACACGGAACGCGATGGAACTGCTTGCCAAAGAGGGACTTGCACACCGGTCCATCCAGGTCGGGGATGTGATGTATGATTCGGTTCTGCATTCACGCCAGCTGGCTGAAAAGAAGTTCTCGGGACAAGACCTGGTTCCATGGGACAGATTTTACCTGGCCACCGTGCACAGGCAGGAGAATACCGACCGGCGCGACCGACTGCAGCAAATCCTGGAGGCCTTCTCAGAAATGGATCTTCCCGTTGTGCTGCCGGCCCATCCGCGCATACGGGATATTCTCAGCAGGTTGCCGCTCGGAGAAAATCTTAAAATCATCGAGCCGGTCGGTTACCTCAAAATGTTGATGCTGATCAGCCGCTCGGAAAAAGTACTGACCGATTCGGGAGGCTTGCAAAAAGAAGCGTATTTTAACGGGAAACAGTGCATTACCCTGAGGGATGAAACCGAGTGGACCGAAACCCTTGAAAACAACTGGAACATCCTGGCAGGAGCCGATTCAAACAGCATCCTGGAATGCATGAAAAAAGAAATTACCGGTCCGCAGGGGAATTTTTTCGGAGATGGCCGGGCCGGGCAGAAAATACTTGCCACACTAAAAAATTTTTAATGTAAACGGATTCATTGTTCAATTAATCCGGGCGCCCTATCTGGGAAATCCGTGCTTATGCTGTAATCCTTGAAGCTGGTCAATTTCTCGCGATGGTTCATTCCTTGATGAACTTCTCCGAGGCCAGCCCGTTTTCCTTCCGGTCGTAAACATCCAGAAGGTAAACGGCACTGCTCAATGATGAGATGTCGATATTCTGTGCAGGGGACCTGAGTTTTCCGCTTTCAACAGCCCTTCCGCTAATGTTGTATATGGTATACCTCAGATTCTTTGAATATTCCTGATTAATTACAAGCGTAATGCGATTTTCTGAAGGATTCGGGAATATCAGTACATCGGCGTCGATGCGCATCCTTTCAAAACCGGCTCCGGCCACATCGTCGTGACCGATGTAGAATTTTATCAGGCCATGGAATTATTTGAAAGATTTAAAAATCCGGCGAAATCATAATAAGGGGATGCCACGTAGCCGGTCCCATAATCCTGGACAACGGACTGAAATTCACCACTCCCGGTCTTGAGTATGGTACCGGTATAGCCATGGGTCCCGTCAGAAAGGTTATTAATCATCATCAAATTTCTTTCGATTCCGGATGTCACTTCCGCCTCGAGACTTACCAAAGATGACGACATATCGGTTCCGATTCCCAGTTTTCCACCGGACTGGAAAACGTTGGTAGAGATCGTATCGACCTGTGCATATGCTGAGAAACAGATCGCAGACAAAATCAAGGTTAAATGGAACTTTTTCATCTCATTACTTTTAGGGGTAAATCAAAATAAACGGTTACCATTATTAAAAATAATTAAACTAAATGATACAAATCCGGTTCACAGTCAGATATTCTGATCTTCAATCTGTTATTGGCTCCCCGGGTTTCGTGGCAGGTTCTCGGGAAGGATTCCAAAAAGATTCGCATGCAGGTTTCGACAGATTAAAGAGCATGTTTCCAATCAGGTTCTATGGCACGTTGTCAGGTAGGTTTCCGGGTTGATCACCAGGCCTTCTTTTGCGGGTTATTCAGATCTCATCATTGGTCTTTTCGAAGAAATCCTTCAGGTTCCCGGGCAGCGCAATAGGATTTTTCCATTTTGTCCAGAATTCCCTGATCCGTTGTAATTCAACGGGCTCATAGAAGGCAAAAAGGTACAGGAGAAAGGGATAGGAGATAATCAGCAAAGATTTGATAATCAGGCGTAACCACAAGACAACATCCGCTGTCAGGGTGGAAATGAAATAGATTGCAATGCCTGTCAAAAGTATCTTGAATACTTTTCCCAGTTCATAGGGGATGGGATAACATTTCTGGGCATAATAGTAGATCATTACGAAATAGAGGGTCTGGGCTATAAAAGTGGCAATGGCTGCACCCATGTAACCCAGAAAAGGGACCATCAGGATATTGAGACCTATATCCAGTGCCGTAACGATTATAATTACCCTGGCGCTCAACTGGGTCCTCTTAGAAATATTAATACCTGTCAGGGCAACATCCCGCAGCATGCTGAAAAATATCGCAAGGGTAAGAAGTGGTACGATTTCAAACGAATGCCAGTAACTTGGATTTGCCTTGGCCAGGAACTTGATTGCTTCTTTACCGAACAACGTAAGTCCCAGGGCAAAAAACATCAGACCGTATGCATAATAGGTCATGATCTTGGAATAAATGCGCCTGCTGTCGGGATAATCCATCAACTTGAATATGATGGGATGAAGGGCCAGGTTCACGGAGGCGATGATGAACACCCTCAGGGTATTGGATATTTTAAACCCGAGGCTGTAAATTCCCACCGAGGACAGATCGCTCATGAACCTGAGAATGTAACGGTCTGATATAGTCAGGATGATTCCCGAGATCCCGACCAGAAGGAGGGGATAGCTGAACTTCAGCATTTCTCTGAGAACCTTGATTTCCAGACGGAGTTTAATGTTCCTGATTACAAATCCCGAAGCCATTAAATAATAGACACCAAGGCCGATTAACTGCGCCTCGTAAATTCCGTCGATCTTCTTACCCCGGAATGCGATAAAATACACCGTAAAGGAGAGGCTACTGAGAACCTTGGCAACGAAAAGGGCTGAAAATAATCCGGGTTTTTCCTGGAGCCTGATCAGGGTGGAGACAATCAGGGCCAGTGCTTCGAGAGCAGATACCAGGAATACCAGAATGATCAGGAAGGAAAATTCTCCGGATTCCAGGAGCAGAGTGGAGATCTGCTTTTTAAACGGCAGAAGTGCGGCAATGATGAAAAGTGAGAATGCTGTGACGAAGACCAGGATGGTGAAAAACATGGCCTTTTGCTGTTTCTGGAAATCCTTGTCCCAGTACCAGCGGAGAAATGCATTGTAGAGGCTCATGCCCATCACGGCAGTGACGATCTGGGCAGTTACTTCAAGCATTCCCAGCATTCCGTATTCTGAAATGCTTAATTTCGAGGCATATAAAGGGATCAGTATGATCCCTAGCAGTTTTGAGGAAAGATTCCCGATGCTGTAGATGAAGGTGCTTTTCAGGGTTGTCTTGAGGATTTTCAGCATACGGGGATCGTTTAGGATGAATGGGCAGGAATGGTGGAAAAGGCCTTCAGCATCCAGGCCTGTCCCCAGCGAATGTAAGGAATCCTGGACCGGTAAATTCTGCCGGTGAACCTGCTTTTAAGGTATCCGTAATGGAAATAACCCGAAGGATCCTGCAGGTTATCTATGGTCCAGTTTAATACCCTATGAGCGATGGGAAGGTACTGGGGCCATGTTCCGGACAATTCGCTGAGGCAGATGATGCTTTCCGCACATGAATGGATGTCTATCCTGTATTTGCGATGAGGCAATAATTTGGGAATCGTCCCGTCCTCGAAAAAATTTCCGACATAATGTTGAAGGCACTTTTCGGTGGCGGAATACACATCTTCACGCCCCGTGAGTTCCCAGATGGAATAAAGCATCCTCAGGACAAACCCGGTATGGTAATGGTCAATGAATCTCAGGGGTTTTTCAGGCGGACCGTTATAATCAAACGATCCGTTTTCGAGCTGATCGTTCAGGGTATAATTCACCGCCTGGTTTCCCATTTCTGTCCACCTCTGATTTTTAAGCTCCATTCCAGTTTTTATAAGGAATTCGGCGACGAAAAGATTCAGGTTATGAACGTGGTTCTTCTGGGCGGGAGTATAGGAGAAGCATAATTTATCCCCGTCCATACGATCAACCGGTAGGGAGGAAAGGAACTGTGCGATCCTTTCACAGTAATCGAGATATTTTTTATCCCCGTAATGTTTATAAAATCTCCAGAATGCATCCCCGGCTGCAGTAGTTACAATGCCATTGGGCGTATGGGCAGGGATCAGTTTATCCGACTGCCAGTCAAACGGATATCCCCAGCCCATTCCAGGGCCCTGTCCTGAAGCATTCCCGATCAGCCAGTCAAGGCATTCATGGGAAGACAGCAGGTGCTTTTTCTTTCCGCTGACCTGGTAGAGCTGCAGGTATGCGGAGGCGAACAATCCCATTGCTTTGGGATTGATTGCCGGTTTTATTTTCAGGGCTTTCCTGCTGCTCAGCGGAAAGCGGTAGAAAAACTCGTATACCGTTTCCCTCAGGTACCTGAAAAAGAATGAATGCCGGCCCCGGTCAGCAAGACCGATCACCCATTTTTTTCCCTTGATATCATAGGGATCCCAGCCTGCATATCCGTTCCTTTCAATCCAGTTCAGCAACTGGTCCAGGGATTTTATTTTCTTTTCTTCTGTCATACTTCAGGCGGGAAGACATTATTTCATATTCTGAGCCTGGCCTGGAAAAACAGTCCCGTATGCTGTTGAACAGGGATCATCCGTCCGAGTATTTTTCGCTTGAAACGAAGATAACGGTTAAGCATCGAATACTTCGTTTGGAATTGTTCGTCTTCCGTTTCCCCGTAATAATAATCGTAGCTGACTTCAGCATATCCTTTTCTGTCAAGCAATTGTTTGAGGGTCTGGTAGGAAAACCAGCAGGTATGTTCGGGATTCAGCCAGTCTGCTTCATTTTCTTTCTTCCGGATCCGTTTCAGCCTGTTTCGCGACCAGGGATTCGGGGTGGTGATGATCAGGATGCTGTTTTCATCCATGAAGCGTTTCAATCCATCGAACATCAGTCCAGGATTTTCAAGGTGTTCGATCAGCTCCCCGCAGACAATGATATCGAATGTGCCCTTATATTCCCAGTCCTCCAGCCTGGTTACATCCACGCAATATACTTCATATCCGAAACGGTCACGGGTCTTTTCTGTTTCCTCCCTAAGAAAGTCAATTCCGACAAGTTCGGTGCATACTTCATTCAGCCGGGCATGCAACCAG
Organism: uncultured Bacteroides sp.; assembly: GCA_964431315.1. Classification (GTDB taxonomy): domain Bacteria; phylum Bacteroidota; class Bacteroidia; order Bacteroidales; family SM23-62; genus SM23-62. Next base: position 12,882 of record CAYSJH010000042.1, read on the forward strand.
GTTCCCTCATTGATCAGTTTTTCATACAGGTGTGAATGCTGGATAAAACCAAGGTGCAGTGTTTTTTTCCCGGTGCATAGTTCAATAATTTTATCTTTTCTGTACAGCATTGATTTTCAAATGTTTTTTTGACTTTATAATTTGTACACATCACTCAGCAGCTTGCTGCTGTAGGATCTTGTTCCGAATGCCTCGATTTTTGACCCGATATCTCCCCGGGGAAGATTATATTGCTCAAGGATCTTTGCAGACAGGTCGTCAAGGGACCTGTTCCTGAATAAAATGGTTCCTTCCGGCCGGTTCACACAATCGCTGGCAATAACAGGTGTGCCTACCCAGAGAGCTTCCCGGATGGAGACGGCATCCCCGTCGGTATTGGTGGTGCGGATGAAGACCCTTGAGGCCAGCAAAGGCAACCATCCTTCCGGGAAATCCCTCAGCAGCAATACATAATCCCGCAGTCCGTTTTCCTCAACATAACCAGTGAAGGCATCGTAGAGTTCCCTTTCCCGGATGCCGTTGATGGTGGCAACCAGGGATACGGGCATATTCCGGTCATAGAATCTTTTAAGCATCTCAGCGGCCATATCGAAACCATACAGATCTTTCCCCTTGTAATAGTCGAACCAACCGGTCATGGAAACCACGAAGCGGTCCCCCTGGAAGAAATTTCCATACTTTTTCATGAATTCATCGATTGCCCCGCGATTGAAAACCGGTGGCAAAAACGCCTCGATCTGCTGGATGGAGGCCGGATTGTATTTCATTAATGCCCGGGTAATGCTTGAACTGACTGCAATGATGTGGACATTCCTGATCCATTTCCTTTGCAACCAGGCCACAGGGCCCTTTCTTTCCAGCTCCTCAATGAACCGCTCGTTGTGAATGTGCAGGTAGATGTTCCTGTTGAAGAATCCCAGGAAACTGAACTGCAGGCGCAGCAGCCGGTCCCCCGAATGGCAGTGGATCAGCCGGTACCTGCAAAAGAAAAAAATGAAAAATACCAGGTATTTTTTCTTCCCGTAAAAATCCCTTGCCGACGGGTATTTTGAAGGGTTGTAATTGTATAGCCGGAAAAACCCCGGGGGAATAAGTTCAAGGATCCTTTTCACGTGGACTGAAATGCCTCCATAGGGGGGTGGGTAGGGACCTATTATGGCGATTTTATCTGTCATTCAATCATTAGGGTAAGACGGGTGGTCTCAAGTAAAACCTGAAGTGGAATGGGCCATTCTGATCCCGGATTCTTCAGGCTTTTATGAAGCTGTATCCATTCTTCGAAATGGCCCTTTTCAGGAGTGGATGATTTCATGGAAGGCAGGGCAAGCCCGAATCCCTCCAGGGACTTGAAATCATTAAGCACAATGGTCTTTTCGTCAAAGTGGACTTCAAGCCTTTCCTTTGGATAATCCGGGTTTCCATTCGCAAGATAGACCAGTGTCGCCAGGGATCCGTCGCGGAATTTAAAGATCATGGATTTATTATCGGAAGCGGAGAATTTGCCCTTTTCCGGATGGATGGATTCAGTGCTGAGGGAAACGACGGGTTCATCCACCAGGTAATGGAAAAGGTCAATGATGTGACAGGCTTCCCCGACAATTCTTCCCCCGTTCTCATGGACCCACTGATCCGGCGGTATATACCCCGCATTCATGGTGTAGGTAAGTATAGCGGGACCGATCCTGCCGATGAGGTGTGACCTGATCTCCCCGGCATATTTGCTGAACCTCCTGTTGTATCCTACAAATAGCAGGGGCCTGGTTCCGGGTTTGTCCCCCTGGTAGAAATCTTCAATCTTTTCGAGTTCTTCCAGCCGGGTTGCGAGCGGTTTTTCGACAAAGACGTGCTTTCCGTGCTCCAGGGCCTGCAGGACAAGGGGACCGTGCGAATCGTGCCTTGTACAGATAAGCACCAGGTCTACCTTTTCATCTTTGAAGATTTCCACGGGATCAGTGGTCGCACAGGAGGCGCCATATTGTTCAGCGGTGGATTTTGATGCGGGACCAGATTTGTCGGCTACGGCATACAGCCGGAATTTACCCTGGAGTTTCGAGAGGTTGGGAAGATGCATGTTCTTTGCAAAATTCCCCGTACCGATGAGTGCAACGTTCAGGATATCCCTGCCGGACAGGTCAGGGCCGGTCCGTACTTCTCTTTTCTGTCCCCCTTGTTCCTCAAAGGATCCCGGGTCCGGAACCCCATAGTCAAGAAGTATCAGGAGGGGCTTGTTTTGAGGATCTTCAAGACTTTCAAAGGCTTCTTTGACCTGATCGATGGGGAAAACCTTTTCCAGCATTTTATCAAGGTTCACCAGGCCCGAGCTCAGCAGCCTGAGGTATTCTGCCAGGTTCCTGTTCTCGGTCCACCGGACGTAAGAGTAGGGATAATCGATGCCTTTTTCTTCGTAATCCGGATCATACCTTCCCGGGCCATAGGATGTCGAAATGATGAAATCGATTTCTTTTGCATACATATCCTTTCGATCGATCTCCATACCCGATACGCCGACAAGGACAACCCTGCCCTTTCTCCGGCACATCCGGAAGGACTGGGACAGGGGCTCGCTCGATCCGGTCGAAGCGGTAAACAGGACGGCATCTGCACAATACCCGGAAGTATAATTTTCGACCGTTTTGACAGGATCTTCTTTGGTCGGGTTCAAGGCAAATTCCGCACCGAGTTCCCTGGCTATTTGTAAACGCCTTTCATCCGGATCTATGGCTATTACCCTTACCCCGGCGGCTTTCAGGATCTGGATACTCAGAAGCCCGAGGATACCGGTCCCCATGACGACGCAATATTCCCCCAGTTTAAGATCTGCCCGCCTGGTGCCATGCAGGGCAATGGCCCCCAGAGTAACGGTGGATGCTTCCCGGAACGGCAGATCGCCCGGGATCTTAACCACGAGGTTCACGGGTACATCGACGTACTCGGCATGGTATGCAAGTCCCCCGCCCGCAGCCGCCACCCGGTCCCCGATCTCGAATTGCCGGACTCCTTCTCCTCTTGCAATGACCACCCCGCTCACGGAATATCCGACCGGTTTTCCGGCATCCAGTTCTCCCTTAACCTGTTTGTAGATTTTTTTGATCCCGTCGGAGAGAGCCAGTTTCAGGACTTTCCGAACTTTTTCGGGCTGATCAAGCACTCTGCGGATGAGAGGAGTCCCACTGGAAGTGATCGCCGCCATTTCAGTCCCCGCACTGATGCAGCTGTTCACCACCTTGATCAGCACAGATCCATCGGAGACTATGGGTGCCGGGATATCTTCAGGGAAGACTGTGCCTTTTCTGAGGATGGCCTGTTTCATTTCTCTTTGGTTGAGTTTGAAGTATAAATATCGATTAAATTTTTCGCATCGGCTTCCCAGTTGTATTTTTGATCCACCCATTTTTTCCCGTTAGCCGACATTTCCCGGTAATCCTTCTGTTCCAGTTGCCGGAGCAGAAGGGCCAGGGCTTCCGGATCTCCGGACGGATAGACTTTCCCGGAGCCTGTTTCCCTGACAATCCTCTGAATGGGCGCACAATCTGATGCAATGACCGGTTTTCCTGCATACATGTACTGGAAAAGTTTGTGCGGGATGGTGGAATCCGTATGATCCGATTTCAGGTGGGGGATGAGGGCAAAGTCCGCCCGCATCAGTTTTTCGGTCATTTTATCGTAGGGTACCCATCCGTGGAAGAGAACCCTGTCCCCGAGTCCCAGTTCAGCGGTGAGTGTCTCAAGATCCTTTTTATAGCTGCCGGTTCCAAGTATCCAGCATTTAAAAGCGGGAAGGGCGTCTTTTACGAGTGCAAGGGCACGGATCACATCCTGCAGGCCGCGGTGGTAATTCAGTCCCCCTGCATAAAAAAGAATTCGGTCCGTTCCGGTCCTGGAGGCTTCACCGGCGTGGAAATGCTCCCGGTTCAGGGTGTTCGAGACCACATGGATCCTTCCTGGATCGAGTCCCAGTCCCCCGAGCCTTTCCCTGGCCTCCTCCACAACCACAATGATATGGTCGGCCTCCTGCAGCACTTCTTTTTCATACCGGATCCATTTTTTGTCCGGCGACATGATGCGGCCGAGGAGTGACCTGGTGTGCTGCGAGATCCGCAGGTAGGCAGGCCAGTTCTCATGCAGGTCGGCCGTCAGCGAACAGCGGTATTTCTTTTTCAGATCTGCCCCGACCTTAAGCAGGGGGAGGTCATGAATATGTATGGCATCATAGGAATGCATTGCGAAAAGATCCACCAGGAACCGTTTCCAGAACCTGAAATACATGGGGAATACGAGCGCTCCGACGCTGCTCTTGTAGGTCAGGTCCCGGATGGCCCTGCGATGAATGTGGCAGGATTCAGTGGTCTCATCCGCGGGAGCATTTCTTCTGGTAAAACAGGCTAAATGGATCTTGTGGCCGGCCCTTGAAAGTGCCTCGATCTCATTCTCCACCCTGAGGTCGGGAGGGAATTCCCTGTCCAGGACCATCAGTATTTTCATTAGACCCTATTTAAAGATTCTCTGCCAGTATCTTAACAATTCTTTCAGCAGTCCTGCCATCCCATAATTCCGGTATTTTTCCTTTTTTGATCTTGCCTTCAAGCACCTCGCCTGCTGCCTTTTCGACTTTTTTAAGATCCGTGCCGATCAGCTGGTTTGTGCCTTCGGTCACCGTGACGGGCCTTTCGGTGTTATCCCGCACCGTTATGCACTGGACCCCCAGGTAGGTGCTTTCTTCCTGTATCCCCCCGCTGTCTGTGATGACCAGTTTTGCAGAACGGGTAAGGGCAAGGAAATCGATGTAACCGATGGGATCAAGCAGAAGGATTTCATGATCCATTTTCGTTAACAGATTGTGCTGTTCGAGATTCTTGCGGGTTCTCGGGTGCACCGGGAAGACCAGCCTGGATTTTCCCGCAAGCCGGTTCAGCATATCCACCAGTTCAGCGAGGGAATCCCTGTCATCCACATTCCGCGGCCGGTGAAAGGTCATCAGGGTGTATTCGCCGGGGACAAGCCGTAACTTGTTCAGGATGTCCGAGCGCTCGATCGAAGGTAAAAAGTGTACCAGGCTGTCGATCATGATATTGCCCACAAAATGGACCTTCCCGTCAGGGATTCCCTCTTTTTCCAGGTTTATGAGCCCGGATTTTTCGCTCACAAAAAGATAATCGGATAGCACGTCTGTGACAATGCGGTTTATCTCCTCGGGCATCGTCCGGTCAAAACTTCTCAGTCCGGCCTCCACGTGTCCGACCGGGATCCCCATTTTTGACGCTACCACGCTGCATGCCAGGGTGGAGTTGACGTCACCGGGGACCAGGATAAGGCCGGGTTTTTCCTTGAGGAGGACCTTTTCGAACTCGATCATGATCCTGGCGGTCTGGTCGGCATGGCTTCCCGAACCCACTCCGAGGTTGAAATCAGGTTCCGGTATCTGGAGTTCCTCGAAAAATATCTTCGACATGTTCTTGTCGAAATGCTGGCCTGTATGGCATATGAGATGTTCGAACCGGTTTGCCTGGTCCTGAAAGGCCCTGTAAAGGGGTGCGATCTTTATAAAATTTGGCCTGGCACCGGCCACTGTTATTACCTTCATGCTGTATTGAGAATTTCATTAAATAATTCGGTCATATTTGCGGTTATGGTTCTTCTTGAATATTTCCCGAGGTTCCTGGCCGACACATTCAATTTCCCTTCCCTGTATTGATTGTAATAATCCCGGATCTGCTGTTTTAGCTTACGGGCATCGTTGAAATCAATCATTTGCCCGGTGCCCGTTTCCTCAAGGACCCCGGCCGCTTCGCCTGAAGTGGGACCAATGGCAAGAATGGGCCGACCGGAATTCATGTATTCGAAAAATTTTCCCGTCAGGATCCCTTTTGCATTCGGGGTGTTATTTATCAGCAGGAGCAATACCTGGGAGCTTTTCAGCCTCATGATTGCATCCCGGTGAGGGAGGTAATCCACAAAGCTCACATACGGTGTGAGTCCCGCTTCATCAACAGACCGTATCACCGAATAATCAACTGCACCCACCAGAATGATTTTCAGACTGCCGGCAAAATCCTCGTTTTCCGCTATGATCTCGGAGAGGACGGTCCACAGGGTCTTTGGATTCCTGGAAGGCACAATGCTACCGATGTGGGTGAGGCTGAATTCTGTGCCCGTGTCCGGGATTTCACCCGGCAGGATAAAATCTTCCGGATCAAATCCGTTCGGGATGATCCTGAGGTTTGAGCATCCCATTTCTTCAAACTGCCGTTGCATATCCTGGCTGATCACGGTGACCGCATTTGCCGTTTGCAACACCTTTTTTTCAAGCCTTTGATGTCTGCGGTCTGCCCGCCGGCCCAGCATCAGGTCCTGGTAGAAATCTATTTTTGTCCACGGATCCCTGAAATCCGCAACCCATGGAATGTGAAGCTTTTCCGAAACACCCAGGGCGATCAGGTGGAGGCTGTGCGGGGGACCTGTACTTACCATCAGGCTGACCGGATGATCCTTCAGGTAATGGGTCAGGTAACGGATCGAAGGTCTGATCCAGAATCTGCGTGCATCGGGGATGAACCAGTTCCCGCGGATCCAGACCGAAATTCTCTCGGCAAGTCCCTTCCGCTTATCTTTATTCAGGAATCCGGTATTGATCCGGTGTCCTCGTTTCTGGAAGGTAAACCATTTGTAAAGCTTGTAGGGTTCCCATACCCTGGTCTTGAGAACCATCAGGTTTTCCGGGATATCCCCGTAGAGGGATTCATCCAGGGAAGGGTACTCCGGGTCGGCAGCCGTGTAGATCACCGGCTCAAAGTTGAACTCACGCATGTATTTGGTGAATTTCAGCCAGCGCTGCACTCCCGCCCCGCCGCTTGGAGGCCAGTAATAAGTGAGGATAAGCACTTTTTTCCGTAAGGGATCGCTCATCCTAGCTTGCTTAATTGTTTCTGGAAACTGACTTTTTTATGGACAATGGCCCGTACCTGTTTGACCGGGATCCTGTCCTGTTTCATTGTGTCACGGTAACGGATGGTCACGGTATCGTCCTGTGAGGTCTGATGGTCAATGGTGATACAGTAGGGGGTCCCGATGGCATCCTGCCTGCGGTACCTGCGGCCGATCGAATCCTTTTCCTCGTACTGGCAGTTGAAATCCAGTTTCAGTTCATTCATGATCCTGCGTGCAACCTCCGGAAGGCCATCCTTTCTAACCAGCGGAAGTACGGCTACCTTGACCGGGGCAAGGAAACCGGGAAGCCTCAGGACCACCCTTTCCTCATCCGAAATATCCTTATTCTCCAGTTTCTCCTCCTCGTAAGAACCCGATAGGACCGACAGGAACATGCGGTCAAGACCGATGGAAGTTTCAACCACGTAAGGGATGTAACTTTCGTTCAGCTCATTGTCGAAATACTGCATCTTCCTGCCGGAAAATTTCTGATGCTGGGAAAGGTCAAAATCGGTCCGCGAATGGATCCCTTCGACTTCCTTGAAACCGATCGGGAACCGGAATTCAATGTCTGTGGCTGCATTGGCATAATGTGCCAGCTTGTCGTGATCATGGAAGCGGTAATTCTGGTCTCCCAGTCCAAGGGATTTATGCCATTTCATCCGGGCCTCCTTCCAGTATTCAAACCATTTGAGTTCTTCCCCGGGGCGGACGAAGAACTGCATTTCCATCTGTTCGAATTCACGCATACGCATGATGAACTGCCTGGCCACGATTTCATTCCGGAAAGCCTTCCCGGTCTGGGCGATACCAAACGGGATCTTCATCCGGCCGGATTTCTGGACGTTCAGGAAGTTGACAAAGATGCCCTGTGCGGTTTCCGGTCGCAGGTAGATCTTGCTGGCAGTATCCGTTACCGATCCCAGGCTGGTATCGAACATCAGGTTAAACTGCCTTACTTCTGTCCAGTTCCTGGAGCCCGATTCCGGATCGGCTATTTCACAGTCCACTATGATCTGCCTGAGATCCACCAGGTTATTCTCTTCCAGGGCCTTGATGAACCGGGAATGAACCCGGTCGATCTTCTCCCGGTTTGCCAGGACCCGGGGATTGGTCGACAGGAATTTTTCCCGGTCGAAGGCATCGCCGAATTTCTTTTCGGCTTTCTCAACTTCCTTTTCGATTTTTTCCCTCAGTTTGTCAAGGTAATCCTCTACGAGCTGGTCAGCCCGGTACCGCTTCTTGGAATCCCGGTTATCGATAAGCGGGTCGTTGAATGCATCGACATGGCCGGAAGCCTTCCAGATCTCGGGGTGCATGAAGATGGCGGAGTCGATCCCGACGATGTTCTCGTTCAGGTTTACCATCGCATCCCACCAGTATTTCCGGATGTTGTTCTTAAGCTCAACCCCGTTCTGCCCGTAATCATAGACTGCGCTCAATCCATCGTAAATTTCACTCGAAGGGAAAACGAACCCGTATTCCTTGGCATGTGCAATGATCTTCTTAAAAAGGTCTTCCTGAGCCATAATCAAAAGAAATCTTATTTTATTGTAATGGCACAAAAGTAAAGAAAATAATCACTCCATTGAAGATTTCCGGAAGGTTCTGACGGGTATCATGGTGATTTGAAATTTGCCTTATTATATTTGTATTTCATTTATAATCACCTTATGAAGAAAAAGGTTGATTTCCTGGTGCTAGGGACCGGTCTTGCGGGACTGAGTTTCGCGCTCAAGGTTGCGGAACACGGGAAAGTCTGCGTGATCTCCAAATCCCGGATGGAAGAAACGAACACCCATTTTGCACAGGGCGGGATTGCTGCGGTGATCAATGAACCGGATTCCTACGAGAAGCACATATCGGATACCCTGATCGCCGGGGACGGCCTGTGCAATGAAGAGGTGGTAAGGCAGGTAGTGAAGGATGCCCCGGCACAGATCGAGGAACTGATCCGCTGGGGCGCCAGCTTTGACCGCAAATCAAACGGGGAATTCGACCTGGCCAGGGAAGGCGGGCATTCCGAGAGCCGCATCCTTCACCATAAGGATAATACCGGCGCCGAGATACAGGAGAAACTCAGCGACCGTGCAAAGACCCACCCGAACATCGAGATCCTCGAGGAACATTTTGCGGTGGACCTGATCACCCAGCACCACCTGGGAATGCTGGTTAAAAGGTACAGTGACGACATACGCTGTTTCGGCGCTTACGTCCTGAACCTGAAGACAGACCAGGTGATCACCATCCTTGCCAGGACCACCATGATCGCCACAGGAGGCGTCGGGAACCTTTACCACACCACCACCAATCCACCCATTGCAACCGGTGATGGGATCGCCATGGTTTACCGGGCCAAAGGCATCATCGAGAACATGGAATTTGTTCAGTTCCACCCGACTTCCCTTTACCACCCGGGCGAAAGGCCTTCCTTTCTTATCTCCGAAGCAGTCCGGGGATTTGGTGCCGTCCTGAAGACTTCTGATGGCGTGGAATTCATGCAGAAATACGATGAGCGCAAGAGCCTTGCCCCGCGCGACATCGTTGCCCGGGCCATCGACAATGAAATGAAGGTCAGGGGAGATGATTTTGTTTACCTGGATGCGACACACCTGAATGAGGAAAAACTGAAATCGCATTTTCCGAACATCAGCGAAAAGTGCCAGAGTATTGGGATTGACATCAGCAGGGATCCGATCCCGGTTGTCCCGGCAGCCCATTACATGTGCGGGGGAATCAAGGTGGATACCAGCGGGAGAACCTGGATCAAACACCTTTATGCTGCAGGCGAGACATCCAGTACCGGCCTTCACGGGGCGAACAGGCTTGCCTCGAACAGCCTTCTTGAGGCCATTGTCTATGCTGACCGCGCAGCCCGCTCAGCCGTGGAAGAGGCAAAGGTTGTCGGGATACAGGAGGACATCCCGGACTGGAACTACGAAGGTACCACGCACCCCGAGGAAATGGTTCTGATTACCCAGACCTTCAAGGAGATGCAGCAGATTATGAGCAATTACGTCGGGATTGTCCGCTCGGACCTGAGGCTTACCCGGGCACTGAACCGGCTGGAGATCATTTACCGCGAAACGGAGGAACTCTACAAAAAGTCAACCCTATCAAAATCCCTATGTGAACTGCGGAACATGATCAATGCCGGTTACCTGATCATAAAGATGGCGCAGGACCGCAAGGAAAGCAGGGGACTCCATTACAATACCGATCATCCCGGCAAGGCCACTCTCCATAGCCTCTCCTGAAAGCTTCTGATCATTGCATCTGCCAGGACTCTGATGACCATTTTTCCCCTATATAGTCGAGAATTTCAAGGATCTCCGAAACATCGGTTGATGTGACGAGCCTGAGGCGTGTTTCCTTGAAATCCGGAAGTCCCTTGAAGTAATTGATGAAGTGCCTGCGCATTTCAAAGATCCCCCTGGGCTCACCCTTCCATTCGAGCGATTTCTGAAAGTGGGTCCTGGCCAGCCGGATCTTTTCGGAGAGGTCCGGAGTGGGTAGCTTTTTCCCGGTTTCCAGGTAATGCTTGATGTCCCTGAAGATCCATGGCTGGCCGATGGCGGCCCTGCCGATCATGATCGCGTCCACCCCGTACTGCCGGAAACGCTCGGCGGCTATTTCGGGTCCATTTACATCCCCGTTACCGATGACCGGGATCCTGATATCCGGGTGGTTCTTGACCTCCCCGATCAGGGTCCAGTCCGCCGTCCCCCTGTAAAGCTGCGTTCCCGTCCGGCCGTGGATGGTGAGCGCTCTGATCCCCGCATCCTGCAGCCGGAGCGCCACCTCGACAATGTTCCTGTTCTGCTCGTCCCAGCCCAGCCTGGTTTTAACCGTTACGGGAAGGCTGGTGGCCCTGACGATGGCTTCGGTCATTCTCAGCATCAGTGGGATGTCACGCAGCATCCCGGCTCCGGCTCCACGCCTGGCAATTTTCCGCACGGGGCAGCCGAAGTTGATGTCGATTAATTCGGGACGGGAATTCTCCGCCATGCGGGTTGCCCCGACCATCGGCTCGATAAGATGGCCGTATAGCTGGATCCCCATCGGCCTTTCATAATCGAATATTTCAAGTTTTTTTACTGATTTTGCCCCGTGCCGGATCAGTCCGTCCGAAGAAATGAACTCCGTATACATCAGATCCGCACCGAACATTTTACAGACGTACCGGAACGGCGGATCCGAAAGGTCCTCCATCGGGGCCAGCAACAGGGGCTTTCCTTCTATTTTAAGATTTCCGATCGACAGCAAAGCCAGGAGGGTGTTAAGTATTCCTTTTATTGTTTTATGCCAGCAAAATTATTAATTTCAGCCAAATGGCATACGGATTGTTCCATACCGCCCGGCCCTTTACGAAGATCCTCCTCGTGCTTTTCCTGATGGTTACTTCTTACCTGATCCTTTTCGGCACAGGCATCCTGCTTGCCTGGCCGATCTTCGGGATCTCTCCCCCGGAGGTAATTGGCGTACTGGAAAACCAGGATGCGGAAGGGCATATCCGGCTCCTTAAGTTCCTGCAGGTCCTTTATTCCCTGGGCGTATTCCTTCTGCCTGCACTGCTGGCAGGATTCCTGATACAAAATGATACCTGGGAATTTCTGCGGGCGGACCGGAAGATCAGGATTTCACTGGCAATCCTGGTCATCCTGCTGATGCTTGCCTCCATTCCCTGGATCAACTACCTGGGTTTTTTGAACGAGAAACTGTCCCTGCCCGAACAATGGAGCGAGTGGATGGATAGAATAAAACAGAGCGACGAAAAATCATGGAACCTGATGAAATCTTACCTGGCTACCGGGACCGTATGGGGATTGCTTTTCAACCTTTTCATGATCTCGCTCATCCCGGCCATCGGCGAAGAGTTCCTTTTCCGGGGCACCCTGCAGAGGATCTTCCAGGAGTGGTTCCGCAACGGGCACCTCGCCGTATGGACGGCTGCAGTCCTGTTCAGCCTGGCCCATTACCAGTTCCTGGGATTCATGCCAAGGATCATCCTGGGAGCCCTTTTCGGGTATATTTTCCTGTGGACCGGCAATATCTGGCTGCCTGTACTGGCACATTTTGTGAATAACGCGGTGGCGGTTGTCTACTATAATCTGTTCCTGGTGGGAAAACTGGGGATCGACCCGCAGCAGTTGGGTATGCAGCACAATCCTGTCCTTTATATATTCGGGAGCCTTTTGCTTACCGCGATCGGGATTGCAGTAATACGCCAGGTGGGAAAAATGTCAGCTGATTCCCATCCTGCTTGAGCGGAACAGGTTCTGGTCACTCAGCTCATTCTTCCGGAATACATAGACCAGCCCGTATTCCAGGGCTTTTTCCCGGCGGAGGTCATCGGGAAGGTCCTTTAAGGATTCCTCCACCTCGTTCCAGGTCTGAAGAATGATGTCATCTGCAAAAGGCCTGATCTCGGCAAGTTCCTTCAGGGTACGGTTATTTGCCTGCTGCAGGTTCTTATGGTTATGGTAAGCTTCCAGGAATTTCTCGTATCGGACCTTTACCACGGCAATGGTCGGATTTGTAATGGGACTCATTCCCTTGAGGATCCTCTGGGTTTCCCCATCGATCAGTCTCCCTCCCCATTTGATGATCTCCTCCTCGCTGTTCAGCGGGGGTAATTTCCTGGAATAGCCGTTGAGATTGTAAAAGTCGAGGATGGCGCTCGAGATCTCACCCCTCTGGATGGCCATATTGACCACCTGGATGAAATGGGAAATGTATAATTTGGCTTTCTTCTGCAGGGTGTGGTAATCCTTGTTGCGTTCCGTCTGCCTGGTAAGGGCAGCTTTCTGCTGGATGATCTTTTTTTCAAAACCGGGAAGAAAGGATACGATCCTCTGATAGGTGCTTTGCGAAAATGCCAGTTTGAAAGGCGGTATGTCTTTTCCTTTCTGGTGAGCTTTCAATAATGCTTTGAGCCGGGAGTTGTCAGTGTTTGGGAGTCTTCGGTAAGGCATTTTGTTGAAAAGGTGTTAGTGGGTTGTTAATATTTCAGGATAAAATGCGAAGATATTAAAATATTAACAACATACAAGGGTATTCGTACTTTTTTGACGAACGATAAAAAATTGCTGTAAGTGATACTGAATCAAATTAATACAATAAGGATTATTTATATGGATTTCACGATCAGAAACTTAAATTGTTAATAAAACCGGATGGCTGAATTTTGTGGTCCATTTCCCCTGCACCTGTCCTGTTGCACTTTCAAAAAGTCTCCCTTTCCGGGGGCATTTGGATAACCATTTATTCCTTATAACTTAGGGATTGAATTGTAAACTGAAATTGAAATGTTTAAAGCTGAAACATACATAAGCAGGAGAAACGGATTAAGGAAGCGCCTTAAAAAGGGACTGGCATTATTCCCCTCCAATCATGAAAGTCCCATGAATTATCCTGACAATACCTACCATTTCAGGCAGGACAGCAATTTCCTGTATTTCTTCGGACTGGATCAGTCCGGCATAACGGGTGTGATCGATTTTGAAACCGGCGAAGACATTCTTTTCGGGGATGATCTGGACCTTGATGCCATCATCTGGATGGGGCATCAGCCTTCGATGAATTCACTGGGAGAACAGGTAGGCATAAGGAACATGCAGGCCGGGACAAAGCTTGGGGATTTTCTCCGGGATGCGATGCGGAAAGGGCGAAAGGTTCATTTCCTTCCCCCGTACCGGCACGATACCCTGCTGGAAATGGCCGACCTGCTTGGAATGGATCATTCCGGTATCCGGCAGGAGGCTTCCATGGATCTCATCAGGGCGGTTATTGCACTTCGCTCGGTGAAAGAGCCGGAAGAAATCGAAGAAATTTCCAGGGCTGTAGACATCACCCATGAGATGCATACCACGGCCATGAAAATGGCCCATCCGGGCATTTACGAAAGGGAAATCGCGGGGCGCATCGAAGGGATTGCTCTGGGCCACGGAAGCTCGGTTGCCTTCCCGGTCATCCTGAGTATGGACGGCCAGACCCTGCACAACCATTACCATGGGAACCTGCTGCAGGAGGGACGTATGATGGTGACGGATGCAGGTGCAGAGACGGTGAATCATTATGCGGGGGACATAACCCGGACCGTTCCCGTGGGAGGGAAATTCAGCCGGCGCCAGCAGGAGATCTATGAAATCGTGCTGAAAGCCGAAACCTGGTCCATTAAGCAGATCCGTCCCGGGATCCCATACCGTGATATTCACTTCGGAGCTGCCAGGATCATTGGAGGGGGACTGAAGGACCTGGGACTGATGAAAGGGGATATCGATGAAGCTGTAAAAGAAGGTGCGCATGCCATGTTCTTCCCGCATGGATTGGGACACATGATGGGACTGGATGTGCACGATATGGAAGGCCTGGGAGAGGACCATGTGGGCTACAGCGATACGATTAAAAGAAGTAAGCAGTTCGGGACGGCTTACCTGAGGCTGGGGAAGGAACTTCAGAGAGGCTATGTGCTGACCGTCGAGCCGGGCATATATTTCATTCCTGCACTGATGGACAAATGGAGATCCGAAGGGAAATTCACCTCCTTCATAAACTACGAGAAGGCAGAGACATACAGGGATTTCGGTGGCATCCGCATTGAGGACGACGTACTCGTAACAGAAACAGGTCAGAGGGTCCTGGGCAAACCCATCCCGAAGACCGTTGAGGAAGTCAAGGAAACGATGAAGAAGTAACCTATAAAATTTCCATCAAAGCACTTTGGCCGTAAAATACTCACGGTTCAGGCGGGCGATGTTGGTGAGTTTGATTTCCTTCGGGCACTCGACCTCGCAGGCCCCGGTATTGGTGCAGTTCCCGAATCCGAGTCGGTCCATTTCGGTCACCATGGATTTGACCCTTTCCCTGGCTTCAGGCCTTCCCTGCGGGAGCAGTGCAAGGTGTGACACCTTGGCCGCGACAAACAGCATGGCCGAGGCATTCTTGCAGGCTGCCACGCAGGCTCCGCAGCCAATGCAGGCAGCCGCATCCATGGCAAGGTCCGCATTCTTTTTCGGTACGATGACCGTATTGGCTTCCGGCACGGTACCGGTATTGATCGAGATGTAACCCCCTGCCTGGATGATTCTGTCAAATGCGGAACGGTCCACGATCAGGTCCTTGATAACCGGGAAAGGTTTAGCCCTCCAGGGTTCGATAATGATGGTATCCCTGTCCCTGAATTTCCGCATATGAAGCTGGCAGGTCGTAATGGCCTTGTCCGGCCCGTGCGGGTGCCCGTTGATGTAAAGGCCGCAGGCTCCGCATATCCCTTCCCGGCAGTCGTGATCGAATGCCACCGGTTCCTCGTCCCTTGCCACCAGCTGTTCGTTTAGCTGGTCAAGCATCTCCAGGAAGGAGGAGTCGGAAGAGATGTTACTGATCTGATAAGTCACGAACCTGCCCTTCGCCAGGGCTGATTTCTGCCGCCAGATTTTTAATATGAAGTCCATCGCTGTTTTATTTTATATTGTTTCATGTATTATTTTACTTCTTATAGTCACGCTGTTTCACTTCAATATTCTCGAAGACCAGTGGCTCCTTGTTCAGTTCGTGTTCCTTGTCCTCGCCCTTGAATTCCCAGGCCGCTACGTAGGTAAAATCCCTGTCGTTCCGCAATGCCTCACCCTCATCGGTCTGGTATTCCTCACGGAAGTGCCCACCGCAGGATTCCTCCCGGTGAAGGGCATCCCTGGCAATCAGTTCGCCGATCTCGATGAAATCCGCCACCCGGTTGGCTTTCTCAAGCTCCTGGTTCATCTCGGCCTGTTCCCCCGGTATTTTCAGGTCTTTCCAGAATTCGGCCTTAAGTTCCCGGATCAGCCCGATGGCTTTTTTCAGTCTCTCTTCATTCCTCTCCATCCCAACGTATTCCCACATGATCCTGCCCAGTTCCTTGTGGAAGGAATCAGCAGAGCGCTTCCCGTTAATGTTCATCAGCCTGTCGAAGCGTTCCCGCACTTTTTTATCCGCATCCTCGAATTCCGGTGTATCGGTTTTGAAGCGAGGAACATTTATCTGGTCGGCCAGGTAATTCTGGATTGTGTAGGGCAGTACGAAGTACCCGTCCGCCAGTCCCTGCATCAAAGCGGAAGCTCCCAGGCGGTTGGCCCCGTGGTCGGAGAAATTGCACTCCCCGATGGCAAACAGTCCCGGTATGGTCGTCATCAGCTCGTAATCCACCCAGATCCCGCCCATGGTATAATGAATGGCCGGGTAGATCATCATGGGAGTTTCGTACGGATTGTGGTCCGTGATCTTTTCATACATCTGGAAAAGGTTCCCGTATTTTTCCTCGATGGTATGCTTGCCGAGCCTTTCGATGGCATCCGCAAAATCAAGGTAAACCGCCAGTCCCGTTTCCTTCTCGACCCCGTGTCCCGAATCACAGCGCTCCTTGGCCGCCCGGGAGGCGACGTCGCGGGGGACCAGGTTGCCGAATGCCGGGTAGCGCCGCTCGAGGTAATAATCACGGTCTTCTTCTGGGATTTCGGTAGGTTTTACCTGGCCGCTGCGGATCCTGTCTGCGTCTTCCTTATTTTTCGGAACCCATATTCTGCCGTCGTTGCGGAGGCTTTCGCTCATCAGGGTGAGCTTGCTCTGGAAATCACCGTGCTGGGGAATGCAGGTCGGGTGGATCTGAACAAAACAGGGATTCCCGAAGAAGGCGCCCCTCTTATGCGCTTCCCAGGCGGCGTTCACATTCGCCCCCATGGCCATGGTGGAAAGAAAGAATGTGTTCCCGTAACCGCCTGTAGCAAGGACAACGGCATGCGCCGCGTAACGGCGGATCTCCCCGGTCACGAGGTTTCGGCTGATGATTCCCCTGGCGCGCCCGTCGACCAGCACCAGGTCAACCATTTCCTCGCGGGTGATGGATTTGACCTTGCCCAGTTTGATTTGCCGGCTCAGGGCCGAATAGGCGCCCAGAAGCAATTGCTGGCCTGTTTGACCGCGAGCATAGAAGGTCCTTGAGACCAGGGCACCCCCGAAGGAACGGTTGTCCATCATCCCCCCGTATTCACGGGCAAAGGGAACGCCCTGTCCCACGCACTGGTCAATAATGTTGTTGCTGACCTCTGCGAGGCGGTAAACGTTTGCTTCCCGGGAGCGGTAATCCCCTCCCTTGATGGTATCATAGAACAGCCGGTAAATGCTGTCCCCGTCACCCTGGTAATTCTTGGCGGCATTGATCCCTCCCTGGGCGGCGATGCTGTGTGCACGCCTCGGGGAATCCTGGTAGCAGAAATTAATGACGTTGAACCCGAGTTCCGCCAGGGTCGCCGCTGCGGAAGCACCTGCCAGTCCAGTTCCAACCACAATGATATCGAGTTTTCGCTTGTTAGCCGGGTTCACCAGGTTCTGGTGCGATTTGAAATTGGACCATTTTGTTTCGAGCGGTCCGTCCGGTATCCTGGAGTTTAACTTGGTCATGATGTATGGTTTAGCTTGATTACCTTGTAAAATAGACTACGAGTGGAATGATCGAAAATCCGGCCACGACAACCAGGGTATAAAGCACCCCCAGGCCTTTAATCCAGGGAGTGTAGACCTTATGGTTGAGTCCCAGTGTCTGGAAGGTGGACTGAAATCCGTGAAGCAGGTGGAATCCCAGGAAGAGAAAACATGCGATATAAAAAACATCGACCCAGAGGATCCGGAATTTTTCCAGCACAAGGCTGCCCAGGTCGTGGTAAACCTTCCCGTTGTATACGATCTCTTCCACCTGGCCGTGTCCGAATTTGGTCTTGATGTAGAAATCCATCAGGTGGATCACCAGGAAGATCAGGACGATCGCGGCGGTATGGATCATGAACTTCGAAAAGAATGAGGTCTGGGCGAAATTGTATACCCTGTAACGTTTGCCCCGGGCGATCCAGTTTACGACCTGGAGGATAAGCCCGTAAACGATGTGGAGGATGAACCCGCCGAAAAGGACCACCTCAAAGATCTTGACCACAAGATTGGTGGCCATGAAATGTGCGGCAATATTGAAGATCCTCGGGTCATCGAACAGGATCAGGGTCAGGTTAATACCCAGGTGCACCAGCAGGAATACGATCAGGAATAATCCGGCCAGTGCCATCATCAGCTTTTTGCCGATGCTGGAATTAAAAATGTTGCTCATATCTGGAAGGTTTACGGATGTTGTGAGTAATGGCTTGTTGTGTATCTTTACCCTTACAAAATTAATTTTATCACCGAAGTGGCAGATGTTTCGCAACACAATAAAGCGTATTTATAGGAATTTTACAAGATGAGATATCCAATAATTTCACCGGAGTTATTCAAGCGTAACCGAATGAAACTGCTCGGCGAGCTTGAAAAAAAATCGGTTGCGATCATTCACTCAGGAGACCAGATGGTCCGCAGCGGCGACCAGTTCTATCCCTACCGGCAGAGCTCCGACCTGTTTTACCTTACCGGCATAGAGCAGGAAATGTCCGTTCTGGTACTTGACCCGGACCAGGAAGATGAAAACAAAAATACCCTGCTTTTCCTGCGCAAACCGGACCCGAAACTCGAAACCTGGGAGGGCAGGAAACTTGGAAAGGAAGAGGCAGGTGAAATCTCCGGCATCCGGACGATTCATTGGCTGGATGATTTCGGAGCCATCATGCGCGTTATCATCCTGCAAAAAAGCCACATTTACTGCAATGTCCCCGAGCACGAGAAGTTCAAACCGGAATACCCCTTAAGGGATGAACGCATGATGATGGAGATGAAGAAGCTTTATCCCCTGCATGAATACAGGAGGCTGGCTCCCCTTATGATGGAACTCCGGACGGTGAAGGAACCTGAAGAAATTGGCCTGGTCCGGAAAGCGATCGAGATCACCGGGTCAGGCTTTGACCGGGTGCTCGGGTTTGTAAAGGACGGGTTGCATGAATACGAGGTGGAAGCTGAACTGACCCATGAATTTATCCGGCAGGGGGCGGGGGGACATGCCTATCCGCCCATCATAGCTTCCGGCGGGAATGCCTGTATGCTGCATTACATAAAAAATGACCGGCTCTGCAGGGACGGGGACCTGTTGCTGATGGATTTCGGGGCCGAATACGCCAATTATGCTGCCGATTGTACAAGGACCGTCCCGGTTAACGGAAAATTTTCCAAGCGACAGCGGAAACTTTACGATGCAACCCTGAGGGTATTACGCGGGGCGAGGCAGCTCATGGTACCGGGTACGACCATTGACAGGATCAACGAGGCAGTCGGAAAGCTGTGGGAGGAGGAGCATATTAATGTGGGACTCTATACCGCGGCCCAGATCAGGGAACAACCGGCTGACAATCCGCTGTTCAGGAAATATTTTCCGCATGGAACGGCACATTACCTGGGATTGGACGTCCATGACGTTGGAAGCAAACAATCACCGTTAAAACCGGGGATGATCCTGACCTGTGAACCGGGAATTTATATCCCGGAGGAAGGGACCGGGATCCGGATCGAAAACAACATCCTGGTTACCCGCGACGGGAACATTGACCTGATGGAAGATTTTCCCATAGAGGCGGAGGCAATCGAGGAACGGATGAAAAGAAAAAATGCTTAAAAATCTTGCAGGATATCCCTAATTGGTGAAATTGTTTTAATTTAATGGAATGATTTCGACCGTTGAATATCACAATGCTGTTATCCGTTATGCCGACATGGGTAATGGCGATACGGTCATACTTCTACACGGGTACCTTGAATCCCTCGAGATCTGGAATGGTTTTGCGGATGAACTTTCAAAAGATTACCGGGTGATCTGCGTCGACCTTCCCGGCCACGGGCGTTCCGGTATTTATTCAACCACTGAATCCATGGCCATCATGGCAGACGCAGTCAAACACGTACTGGATGTCCTCGGAGTAGGCCGCACAGTGGTCATCGGACATTCCATGGGAGGATATGCAGCCCTTGCCTTCGAGGATTATTATCCGGAAACCACCATCGGTTTCGGACTTTTTCATGCCCACGCCCTTGCAGATACCGGGGAGAAGAAGGAGAACCGTGACAGGGAAATTACCCTTGTACGGGCCGGGAAGAAAAAACAGATCATCGATGTAAACATCCCCAAAGCCTTTGCAGCGGACAACCAGGAGAAATTTGCAGGGAAGATCGAATGGGCCAGGCAGATTGCCATGGCCACTCCCGATGAAGGGATCATTCATGCGCTGGAAGGAATGAAAGCCAGGCCGGACAGGAGGGAAGTGATGAGAAATTCAACCGACCCCCTGCTGATCATAGCCGGGAAGAAAGACAATTACATCCCCTTCGAGGTTTATGAGCAGCATTTCACCCTTTCCCCGCGCACCGAAACGTTAATTCTCGAAAATTCCGGCCACATGGGATTCATCGAGGAAAAGGAGAAATCGCTCGGGGGAATTCGTCATTTCCTGGAAAGGATCTATTCCCCCTGATTTCCGGGATCATTCCATCTATATCCTGTCATTCCGGACCGTCCCGGTATTATCACACGGGGATCCTGTCAGATTAAATTCCGATCCCGGTTTAATTTTTGCGGGTGCTTATATAAACAAGCATTATGTATAAGTACCTGATGATCCTGTCCTTCCTGGGTTTCTTTCCGCTGAACCACGGGTCCGCACAGAAAGTATTCAAGGTGGAATACGAGTCGCAGGCCGATCTGAAAGTGTTTATTGTGGATTACCAATCACAGTGTGACCTGAAGGTTTTTTATGTAGAGTATGAATCCCAGGCGGACAGGGACGGGCTCTGGTATGCTGTGAAATACGAAAGCCAGGCGGATAAGAAAATATATTTCGTTGAATACGAATCAAGGGCCGACCTGAAGATCTTCATAGTGGACTATGCTTCACAGGCCGGCTGGAGGAATAAACAGAAAATTCACCTGCTGAAGCATTAAAAAACCGCCCCGGTGCAAACCGGAGCGGCCTTTTACATTATTCAAGATGATTACTTAATCAGGTTTATTAACTGTTTGGCCCTGCCATTTCCCGTGTCAAGGATCAGATAATAGCTTCCGCCTTCAAGTTCCGAAGCATCCAGTGAAAAACTATGCGTACCGGCCGTCCGGTGTTCGGCGGCAATCGTTTTGACTTTCCTTCCCATCAGGTCATAAACGGAAAGATCGATCGACGTATTTTCGGCAAGCACGATCTCGATCCGGGTGCTTTCGCTGAAAGGATTCGGATAGGCTATTAATCCCACATCAAGCGAATTTACCTGCTTCAGGGACACCGGCCAGCCAACCCTTACCTGCTGGCATTCGGTATCCGAATCGCCTGTTGAGGTATTGGTGATGGTCAGGCAGGCCTGATAGAGCCCGGGGAAATTATAGATATGGGTGGGATTAACAGTGGTTGAATCATAGCTTCCATCGCCGAAACTCCATTTCAGTTTGCCCGCATCACCCAATGAAATCCCGACAAAATCTATCGGATAAGTGTCAGCTTTTTTATCGCTGGTGTCTACCATATAGGCAAATCCTGCTTTCATCCGGTCGTCTGCTCCCATATTTACAAGGGCGAAGACCTCGTCACGGCATCCTGTTGCGGAGTTCATGATCGCCTGCTGTACCCTGACGTAGGCCGGCATGGCTGAATTCCATACGGGATCCTTTTCATTTGTCGGCCAGGCGTCATCATAGGTCCACAGCCAGTTATCGGGATTGCCAAATGAACGGTCCATACAGGCGATCTGGAGTCCCTCGTTACTGAGCACGTACTCAAACCTTGCTTCGCATTCATCCCTGGTATCGGTGCCGGCAAAAATCTTCTCACAGTAAGTATCCCGGCTGCCGTCCGCATTGAATGCCGTCAGGCATACGGTGTAATAACCCGGCAGGATATAGGGGTGCACCGGATCCTTTTCCTCGGAGCTTTCCCCGTCGTTGAAATCCCAGTAGAAATTCAGGCCCGAGCCGAGGGACTGATTGGTAAATTCTACCTTGTTATCGTCACCGGCCAGGTATATAAAGTCTGCCTTCCCCGCTGCAGCTGGTTTACCGATAAGTAGGTTTTCCTTTCGGCTCTCCACGCAACCGGCCAGTTCATTCGAAACCGTAAGAACTACCGTGTAAAATCCGGAATGGGTGAATGTATGGAAAAAATTCGGGGTTTTTCCGCTGGCCCCGTCTCCAAGCATCCACTGGTATTGGTTGCCGGGCAGTACCTGTTTGGCCCTGAAATAACCGGTATTATCGATCGAGTCCACATAGACTGCGAAATCGGCGTTGCAGATGTTGATGCCGGTCCTGATAGTGGCCGTGTACCGGTCGCTGCAGGTCCCCAGGTCGCTCGAGATGGTAAGTGAGACCTGGTAGGTACCTGGATAGTTGTATGCATGGACCGGGTTCTGCCCATTATCCACGGAACCGTCCCCGAAGTTCCAGTAATATTTGATACCGGACCCCATTGACTGGCTTGCCAGGGCAACCTGCATTTTGGCCGTGTCAATCAGGTAAGTGAATACGGCATTACAGGCCGGATTACCGACCTTGATCTGCTTTACTGCTGTATTGTTGCAGAAACCGGTTGCATCGACCGTGGTAAGAACGACTTTGTATGTCCCCGGTTTCGCATACAGGTGCTGGGGATTTTCCCTGGTGCTTGTCGCACCGTCGCCGAACATCCAGTACCAGTATGTGACGGCAGAATCGGAGGTGTTCGTAAAAAAGACAAGCTGGTCGTCATTGACATCCAGCCTCCAGGTAAAATCAGCATTACAGGATGCATCGTTAATGGGACTGTCATAAAACCCGGAATAAAAGACCTGGTCTATTTCCGTGGTCTCGTAACTTAAGCTCCTCGGGTTCCAGGTCAGTTCCCGGTAGTCGGTAATTTTATTGTGAAACTGCATGCCAGCTTCTCCTTCGAATTCCATTCCAAACCAGTATGGCATGGCAACGTTCTGTATATCCACACTCAGGTCGTATTCATAGAGGTCTTTCCAGTCCGGTATGTAAACCTTGGCAAGGGTATCATAAGTGGAATAAGCTTCTTCCAGGACATTCCCTGTGGCATCGTATGTATAGTCATATTTATCAACGATGTACCATGCGGTGGTAAACCAGTCCGAGCTGTAATAAATGACCCTGGTTTGCCTGTTATTGACGTCATAGGTGTATTCTTCCTTATAGCTCGGATCCCAGACCTTGATTTCCCCGTTCCAGCTGTATTGCTCATACAGGGTAAGGTTCCCGTTTGCATCATAGCTTTTCAGGGTTTTATAACTGTCATACCACTGGTAACCGTCCCAGTATCTGCTGCTGATCGTGGTATCCCTTCCGAACTGGTCATAGGAATACTGGGTTTCCATTTCGTCCAGCCAGGGGATGGTATCACCAGTCCAGTAATAGCTGTTTTGCCGGATCAGGTTATCGTTCCCGTTATAACTGTAGAGGGTGCGGGAGCTGGGATACCAGTCGCCTTCGTACAAATACGTAACTACTTCCTGTATCATTCCGCTTATGGTATAACGGGTACTGTCCATGTAATTCGGAAACCATTGTCCCGCGTAAGTATCATAACTATAAGATTGATGTACGGTCTCGTTGCCGTTGGCGTCGTAAGTGTACGTTTGCCGATAGTAAGGCTCCCATTTTCCCGATGCTGCGGACCAGTTAAAAAAAGTCTGTGAGGACAGGTAATTTCCGGAATAACTCACATCTATCTTGCTCTCCGGGATGACGGCCTGAAATTGCTCATTAAAATCAGTGGACCAGTAGGAATAATTCCTGCCTTTGGTATCGTATAAATAATATTCATCCCCACCCAGGTACATGGTTCCTGAGATGGTATCGAAATATTGGTAGTGAAGGCTGTCAAGCTTTTCCTTAAAGGCATTTGCAGCCGGTTCAGCCTTCATGCGATGGTCCGCATTTTTAGGCAACCGCAGGTTCTGGTATTCCGTGTTCAGCCTGAACGGGTGGGTTTTCTCCCTTTCCGGCTGAATACGCTCACCCGGATTGTGACTGGAGCGGAGTAAAGGGGATTTATCTGGTAATTCCCCTGCCAGCTTGACTGATTTTTGGGCAAGTACCCCGAAACTGGCTGTGAGCAATAATAATACAGCAAAAGTAGTTTTGATTTTCATGGTTCTGAAGAGTTAATCATCTTTTTATATGTAAATATAATAAAAATTTAATAAAAAACCTGCTACCCATTAAGGATGGCAGGTCCTCGAAACCAACCTTATCGACCGAAAACAGTTCCCGTTATTCCCGGGAGTTGCCGGGTTTCAGCGGGCATCCGGTCCAAAACCTAAAATCTGCGTTTGTCCGGTAAATTTCTCTGGGGAACACGCTGTGCCATTTCCCTGTGCCTTTGCATTTGTCCCTCACGGGCATCAAAGATAACCTTTTGGTCATCCGTCAGCAAGGCACGAATCTTGATACGGCTGTCAATTTCCTTTACCTGGATCTGGGTCAGGATCCGGCCGTTTGCTTCCACCATGGGGACGATCTCCTTCATATCCGGGTTGTCCTTGTGGATCAGGGCATTTATCCTGGCCTTATTGATTTTCATCTCGTCTTTCAGGGGCTGGATTTCCTTCGCCTTGTCCAGATGGATTTGCTTTATTTCCGTCTTTTGATCTTCACTCAGGCCCAGCATGTCATTTTTCTGATGATTTCCGGGTTCAAACCGGGGATTGCTTTCCCGGGGCTGTGCCATCAGGCCGATCGAAAGCCCGGACAATGCAATGAATACAACCATCATCTTCCTGCTTATCTCTAATTTTCTCATGATATCAAAATTTTAAAAAGTTTCTGTAATATGATCCTTAGATAGATTCAGGGAAGAATGGTTTAATGTCCGGAAAAATCCGGGCCGGTTTGGGCGGGTACTAATTCTTTAGAAATGCGGAAGGACCCTGGTTTTTCGCAAAGATCTCCAGGCTTTTCTGTATCGTGGGATCGATTTCGTATATGATGGGATAATACCCCATGTTATCCAGGGTGTACCTTGCAATATTGGCATAGATGGTGGTGGAAATGACATGGCGGGAAAGGATGATCTCTTCATCCGTATCGCGGACTCCCTGTTGTTCGGCAAAATCCACAAATTTTTCATACAGGTTCTGTTTTCTCAGGTACCTCAGCAGTTCATTGTGATCCCTGTATCCGACTAATTTATTCCGGTTGCTGTCGGCATATTTGTAGGCAAACCTGTATATGAGTCCCCTGTTGCTCACCCGGTTGTAATACCCGGTATTGATGGTTGTATCAAGCGGGACGAAGATGTCCGGCATAATGCCTCCTCCGCCGTAAACCGTTTTACCTTCCGGGGTTTTATATTTCAGTGAATCAGCAAATTTAATGCTGTCGGCGTAGATGAACTCTCCCCGCTCAAAGCGCTGATGGATTTCCATGATGTAATCATCCAGCCCGTTCTGGTATGGTTTCTGGATACACCTCCCGGTAGGGGTGTAATAACGGGCGATGGTCAGCCTTATTGCGGAACCGTCGGAGAACATCGTCTGTTGCTGCACAAGTCCCTTCCCGAACGACCGCCTGCCGATGATCAGTCCCCTGTCATTATCCTGGATGGCCCCTGCCAGGATCTCGCTTGCGGAGGCGGAGAATTCGTCGATCAGGATGATGAGTTCATTCTCGAGCAGTTTCCCCTTGGCCGTTGCCAGGATATCCTTCCTGGGCTGTGCATGTCCCTCTGTATAAACGATCGGAGTCCCCGCTTTCAGGAACTGGTCGGCGATTTCCGTGGCGGCATTCATATAGCCGCCGCCGTTCATCCGAAGATCGATGATAAGTTTTTTCATTCCCTGTTCGTTCAGGGTATCGACGGCTTTTAGAAACTCCTCGGGTGTGTTTTTTGAAAATTCACTGATCTTGATGAACCCGACATCATCGGTCAGCATATAGGCCACGTCGATGCTTGCGATGGGGATCCTGTCGCGCGTGATCTCAAAATCCAGGAGTTCATTGATTCCCCTTCTGGCGATGGAAACCGTTACTTTTGTCCCTCTTTTCCCTTTTAACATGCCCACGATATCCTCCGAGGGCATCCTGACGCCTGCAACGAGTGAATCGTTGACCCGGATGATGCGGTCCCCCGCTTTGATCCCGATTTTCTCCGAAGGTCCGTTCAGGACAGTATTCATGATGTAGACGGTATCCTCCTGCATGTTGAACAGGACACCTATGCCGCTGAAATTGCCCTCCAGCGGTTCGTTGTATTTCGCAAGTTCTTTTGCCGGGATATAGATGGAATGCGGATCAAGCTGCTTGAGTATCTCCGGGATGGTGTTTTCAACCAGTTCATCGCGGCTGACTGAATCCACGTATTCCTGGGATATGTAATCGATCACCCCGGTGATCTTATTTACCCTGGGATATACAGAAAAACTGTCCTGTTCGTAGCCCCGGTTTAACCAGTTACCGATCAACATGCCTCCGACCAGAAAAAGGGCCAGAAGCAGCGGAAAAATAATATTGATCCTGTATTTTTTCATGTTCCGGGTACGTCGCTGATCTTCACAATTTCAATGCCAGCCTTCTCCAGCAGCCTGATGCCGTCGGTCATCCGGTATTCATCCCCGTACACCACCCTTTTGATCCCGGCCTGTATGATCAGCTTTGCGCAATCAAGGCAGGGTGAATCAGTGATGTAAAGGGTAGCACCTTCGCTGCTGTTGTTCGACTTGGCCACCTTTGTAATGGCATTGGCCTCGGCATGAAGCACATAGGGTTTGCTCTGCCCGTTCTCATCCTCGCACTCGTTCTCAAATCCCGAAGGCGTGCCATTATAGCCGTCTGAGATGATCATGCGATCCTTGACCAGCAGGGCCCCTACCTGCCTTCTCTTGCAGTAGGAATTCCTGGCCCATACCCTTGCCATCTGGATGTAACGCAAATCAAACTGTTGCTGCTTTTCCGTAAGCTCTGCCATGTTGAATCTGAAAGAAACCTGCAGTCGCCAGATTTCAGGGGAGCAAAGTTAAATATTAATCCTAATTTACTTGTCAATTGTTGTTAAAAATACCCACGTTTAAGTTGACCTCATCCAAAGATTTAAATGGTATTCGACATTAGAGAACCTTATAAAACTTGAGTTTTCAAAAGGTTATTTTTATAAAGAGGCAAATGATATATTTTGGTATTTCAGATTCAGGGAGGTTTCATGCATTTGGATAAATTGGTCCCCTGAAGGGAAATCATTGCTCCGAGTTAATTCTAAAGGCTTAAAATGGGATAATGAGTTTATTCCTACCCGATTGAAGAAGAAAATTCCAAAACATCCAGATAACAGGCGTTCTGGGATTTTGTTTGTACCCCGAACCGGACTGTTTTACGAACCTTTTCTGAGGGATTTGGAGTTGATCTGGTGGGTAAAAGTAAGTTGAAATTAATTTTTTGTCTGATTCAATCCAGCCTAGGATAAAATGTTGCCAAAATACAGAATAGAATAGCGCCAAAATACGGAATAAAACAGCGCCAAAATACGGAATACGTTTTCAAATAGATTAAATATCAGTATCTTTGAGAAGATTAATAGATATCTATGAATTATTCAAATTACATCATTCGTATTAGTGATAGGCTTTTAAAAAGCATGCTTGAATCGACTGGAGCGGTTCTTGTGGAAGGGGCAAAATGGTGCGGCAAAACACAATCTTCATTACAAATAGCAAATAGTGTGGTGTACATGCAGGATCCTGATGAAGGTCCGGGTTATCTGGCAATTGCAGATACCAAGCCATCACTTCTGCTGGAAGGGGAAACGCCGCTTCTTCTTGATGAATGGCAAATGGCTCCTGTAATCTGGGATGCTGTAAGATTTGCTGTCGACAAAAGAGGACTATTGGGTCAGTTTATTCTTACAGGGTCTGCAACGCCAAGTGACAATGAAACGTCTCATTCTGGCACTGGGAGAATTGCCCGGATGCTTATGCGACCTATGAGCCTGTTTGAATCTAATGAATCTAATGGAAGCATATCACTCAAAGATCTTTTTGATGGAAAAACAGATATCGCTGCAAAAAGCACTTTGACGATTGAGCAATTAGCACATGCGATATGCAGAGGAGGATGGCCGGCTGCTGTAATATCCGGGAAACAGTCTCCTCGAATAGCTATGAATTATGTTGATGCTGTTATTAATATAGACGTTCAACGTGTAGATGGAGTCGAGAAAGACCCTGAAAGGGTGCGAGTATTGCTACAGTCATTGGCTCGCAATATTTCTACAATGGCAACAGCCAGAACGA
>CAYSJH010000043.1:0-39184 GCA_964431315.1 uncultured Bacteroides sp.
ACGGTACCCATCTTTGAAAAATGAGTCAGGATGAATCCGAGCGAAGCATACAGCCTGGCGAAAAAACCGAAGCGTTTTTCAAAGTATTCATAGGCGCTCAGGCGGATCACTTTCCTGAACAGGGGCACGATGACGCCTACAATAAACACCAGGACGAGGGGCACCATCAATCCCTGTACCAGCCGGATCCAGTTGGAGGAATAGCCTTCACCGGGGTAGGCCAGGAAGGTCACGCTGCTGATCAGGGTGGCCAGGATGGACATACCGATCGCCCAGGATGGCAGGTTGCCTGCTGCCTTGAAATACCTGCCCGTATCCTTCTGCCGCCTTGCAAAACGCAGTCCCACTCCAAGCGACACCAGGAAGGTGACCAGGATGATCAGGTAATCAATGGTATGCAGACCGACGGTTTTTTCCATAAGCCAAACGGCACTCAGGTACCTGTTTCCCTGTTTTTGAATTCCACATGATCCGGCCATCTGTAACTGCCGGGTTTTGTAATGATGCATAAACCCGGATAGTTGTCCGCCCTCATCCGGATGATCCCAAGTTCCAGTTCATGGATGGGGTAAAGTTTAATGATGCCCAGGTTGTGGAGGATCTCATGGGTGGTCGCTCCTCCTTCGATGAGCAGGTTGTCTATTTTTACCCTGCTCGAAACACGCTGCACCAGTTTTCCTAACGTTGTCCTGATGCGCCTGGTAAGTCCCGGTTCATCATGCGTTTCATGGTCGACCGATACCACCACCCGTTCCCCTTTGTTCAGGGAGCGGATGATTTCCTCGGCCCAGCGATCCAGCAGTGCAGGAGCGAAATTCCTGTCCCGGTATATCGCCTCCGGCATATTCAGCCTTACCAGGTCGTTGCCGTTAATCTTGCCTAGCATTTTTTCATCCTTGGGATACCGGCTTCCGAGGACAAACAGGGAAATTCCGTCCAGGTAGAAAAGTTCCCTGCCGATTTCCTTCTGTTTCCGGAAAAAGCCGGACATTATAACGTCAAAAAAGCCCGCGCCCCCGGCAGCCAGGGTATTTTCATCGATTTTCTGGGCCCAACGTGCCAGGTCATACTGGCTGGTTACATCTCCGACAATGATCCCGGACCCCGGCAATTCCTCATCGATTGACCTGGATACGGCCGGGATGCCTTTCTTACTGATGATGTCCACGACAGACGCGGAATTCACCGGGAAATCGGGGGACTGTGCAAAGAAGGTCCGGTCCAGCGGAATCCCGTTCACATAGTAGAAGCCTTTCTCGATGGTGCGGCCCAGATCCGGGTTGCCGGGGACCAGGATGGCTCTCTTTTTTCCGAAAACCGACAGATGGGCCATGATCTCACGGGTAATGTTCCCGCGGAGGACAGAATCCAGTTTTTTATATATGAAGTCCGGTTTAAAGTCCATGACCAGGCGGCTGATCCTTTCCGTCTCCGCAGAAGCTTCATCCGGGGAAAGGGAGCGTGAATTTGTGGTAATAACCAGCAGATCTGCCTCCGGCTGTTCCTGCACGGAGGTCAGGATAACAACCTTCAGGCCGTACCGGAGTCCCACTCCACCGATCTCGGCCGCTCCCGTAAAATCATCTGCGATTACTGCAATCATGATCAATCCGTATTCTTTTCCGACAGCAATCGTACTGCATAGTCGATCGCATCAATCATGGCATGGGGACTGGCAATGCCTTTCCCGGCAATTTCAAAGGCCGTTCCATGATCCACCGATGTCCGGACAATGGGCAGTCCCAGGCTTATATTAACGCCCCGGACGCTTTTCATCCTGCCTTCATCCTCATCCCAGTCAAATCCGAGCATCTTGAAAGGGATATGGCCCTGGTCATGGTACATGGCCACGCATCCGTCAAAATGCCCGCCCTTTGCCAGGGCAAAGAGCGCATCCGGCGGTACGGGTCCCGCTACATTCATTCCTGCAGCTCTAGCTTCTTCAATGGCAGGCTTGATCTCCAGGATTTCCTCATCGCCGAACAGTCCCCCGTCGCCTGAATGGGGATTCAGTCCAGCTACCCCAATACAGGGATTTTTTATGCCCATCTTTCGCAGGGCTTCATCCATCAGGCCGATCACATCCAGGACACGTTCTTTTTTCACCAGGTCGCAGGCCTGCCTGAGGGATACATGGGTACTGACATGGATCACCCTGAATCGATCCTCAGCCAGGAGCATGGCATATTTTAAGGTCCCCGTAAAATGTGCAAAGATCTCCGTATGCCCCGAAAAATTATGCCCTGCAAGGTTCAGCGCCTCCTTGTTGATCGGACCGGTCACAGTTCCGTCAATTTTTTTATCCATGGCCAGTTCTATGGCCCTTAGGACGGCCCGGAATGCCAGGTCCCCCGCTCCGGCAGAAATTTCCCCGGCCCGGATCAGGGCACCGGGCTGCAATGGGAGATCGATCACATCAATCACACCCGGATCGAAGCCCGCCTCGTCAGGCTGTTCGATGGACCGCACGGAAAGCGGAAGTCCCGCCTGGCCAGCTGCCTCTTCCATGATCGCTGCATTGCCGATCACCAGCAGCCTTGCCCTGTCATGCATGCCGGGCTCCGCCATGGCCCTGGCAGCAATTTCAGGTCCTATTCCCGCCGGGTCACCCATGGTGATGGCAATAAGCGGCCTTATTCCGGGTCCCCCGTTCATCTATACCCCCATTCGTTCAAGTTCTGCCTGCATTTCTGCGTAATATTTTCTTTCCTCTTCCACTTCCATCCTGTACAAAGGCGGAAGAACATCAGGTCCGCAGAGGTCCCGCATGGAAAGCAAAACCTTCAGCGCCGGTATGGACCGGTTCAGTTTCCTTTCCCCCTGGTAGAGCATGGAAATACGCTCCGTTGTTTCCTGCAGCTTTAAGGCCTCAGGCTTCCGGCCATCCAATGCGGCCCTGTAGAGCTGGTGGTAGAGAAGGGGGACCAGGTTGGCGGTGCTGGGGACAATTCCGTCCGCCCCCTTCGACAGCCCGTATACAGACATGTCAGCCCATCCTACCAGGAAAGAAAAATCCTCCCTCTTTGACCAGAGCTGCAGCGAGCGTTCAAGCCTGTCAGGGTCCCGCTCCGAGTCTTTCAGTCCCGCTACATTCGGATGATGGCTCAGCCGGTCGATCACCCCGGGCGGAATGGACAGTCCCGTAGTCACAGGCATATTGTAAAGCAGGAGCGGAATGGGTATGCGGGATGCCAGCTGGTCAAAGTAACGGAACATCTGTTCCTCCTCCATAGGATAATACGAAGGCAGGGTGGCCACGGCAGCTTCAACGCCAATCTCCGCGAAATGCCTGGCAAGCTGAACGGAAGTCTCCATTGAATTCGAAGAAATGCCTGCCAGCACTGGTATCCTCCCGGCGGCCGCCCTGACCACCGACCCGGCCAGTACAATCTTCTGGTCCCCCGACAGGGATTCTGCCTCTCCTGTCGTTCCCAGGATGAAGGGCACACAATGGTTGCCAACCAGGTGTTCCACAAGTTTCCGGGCCGAACCGGCATCGATCCCCCCGTCCCCATTCACGGGGGTCACCATGGGAACAATCACTCCGCTGTATTTACGTTTAACTTTCAAATTAAAAGCTGCTGAATAAATTTCCCGCGGGGGACTCTGCAGCAAAGGGACCCGGTTTCAGGCCGGTCCGGTTTAAATCAAAAGTAAATATACAAATTTCAGCAAAACCTGTAAACGTTTACATAACTAAACTTACATGTAATCGTTTTCAACATTCCCCGTGAAACAGGACCTTTACTGAACCTTAAGGACTCCTGTCAGGTTGAGCTTCTCTTCATCAATTCTGTCTTGAGAATCATCTGGATGCAACTCCTGCCGGGCTCTTCTATCCGCTGGATGAGCAGCTCCCCTGCCCGTTTCCCGATCTCCAGGGCCGGTTGCCTGACCGCGGACAGCGGCGGATTGAGCGAATTGGACCAGACCATGTCGTCAAAACCTATGATGGCAATGTCCTGCGGGATCTTCCAGCCCATCTTATGGATGATTTCCAGGGCACCCAGGGTGATCAGGTTATTGCCTGCGAATATGGCGTCCGGCGGATCCGGCATATTCAGGAGTTCACGGCATAACCTGAGCCCGCTGTCGTATTTTGAGTCCCCGTGCTTGATAAGGGCTTCATCCAGGGTGAGCCGGTTCTGAAGGTGGGCATCCCGGTAGCCCTGTTCCCTCTGCCGGCTGGTAGGGATGCTAGGCAGTCCCGATATGTATGCAATCCTTTTATACCCGGATTCAATGAGGAAATTGACCGCCTTTAAAGCTCCTTCGCGGTTATCGACGACCACCATGTCGACTTCCACATCCTCCAGTCCCCTGTCCACGCAAACAACCGGCAGTCCCTCTTTCACCATCTTCTTAAGCAGGGGATCGTTCTCACGTGCGGGAGCGGCAATGAGCCCGTCGATGGCCTCCGACTGGAGGATTTCAAGGTACAGCTTTTCCTTCTTTTCATCCTGCCCGAAGTTGCACATGATGATGGCATAATCCCGGTTGTAGGCAATTTCTTCGATTCCCCGAAGCACATCGACGTAAAAAGGATTCTGGATGTCCGGGATCAGCACGCCCAGCATGTGGCTGGAGACGGATTTCGACCGCAGGCGCTTGGCAACCCTGCTCGGATGGTATTTCAGCTTCTTTATGGCCTTCTGGACCTTTGCCCTGGTAACTTCATTTACATTCCCGTTGTTGTTGAGCACCCTTGAAACCGTTGCAATGGATACACCGGCCTTCCGGGCAATGTCATTCATGCTCGCCATTGGCATTCTGGTTTACGATTGTAACTGGCGATTGCCAGAGTCAAGGTAAATGTAATCGTTTTCATCCAGAAAAAAAAGATGTCAGGCTTTTTTCCCGTCGATTCAGGAACCAACGATGGTCAATATTTCTCCCTTCCGGGTTGGTTTTTCAATGCTGTTTCCCCCGTACCTTATCCGGAGGGTGTTGCCGGCAGAGGATCGTACCTTAAGACGGGTGATCTGCCGGTCTTTCCATTCCATGTCGATCTCGAATCCCCCCCTGGCCCTGAGGCCGGTCAGCCTGCCGTCCGGCCACTGCTCCGGGATTGCGGGCAGAAGCTGGATGTAACCCTGGTGGCTCTGCATCAGCATTTCGATGATCCCGGCTGCACCCCCGAAATTGCCGTCGATCTGGAAGGGAGGATGGGCATCCAGCAGGTTGGGGTAGCTCCCTCCCGTGGGTTCACGGCCCTCCTGGAGAGCGGGACTCAAAAGCATCGAGACCATTTTGAATGCATGTTCTCCGTCCATGAAGCGGGCCCAGAAACTGATCTTCCAGGCAAGGCTCCAGCCGGTTCCTTCATCCCCCCGGTAAAGGAGGGATTGTTCCGCTGCTTTCATCAGGCCGGTATCCTTATCCCATGTTATCTCCGCACCGGGATACACGGCCCACAGGTGGGAAACATGGCGGTGGTGGTTATCCACCCGGTCAATATCCTGCATCCATTCCTGGAGCTGCCCGAGGCGGCCGATCCGGTCCGGGGCTATCCTGTCCAGCGAATAGCGGATGCTGTCTGCCAGTTCATGATCGGTGTCGAGGATCCGGCTGCATTCCAGTACGATCCTGAAAAGGGAACGGATGAGCTGGTGGTCCATAGAAGGACCGGCTACCAGTCCCCCGTTCTCCGGCGAATTCGACGGTGTACTGATCAGGTAGCCCGTGACTGGATCCCGGGTCAGGAAGTCCATGTAAAAGCGCGCCGATTCCCGGATCAGCGGATAGGCCCTTTCACGCAGGAATGCGGTGTCGGCACCGTACAGGAAGTGCTCCCAGAGGTGGTGGCAGAGCCAGGCGCTCCCGGTGACCCATATCCCGTGGTTCGATGCATTGATCGGTGCGGTGCCCCTCCACTGGTCGGTATTGTGGTGAAGGACCCAGCCCCTGGCACCGTAGTGCGCCCTGGCTGTTTTTTCCCCTTCGACCGACAGCTCGTCCATCATATCGAAAAGGGTGGTATGGCAGGAGGCAAGGTTCAGGGGTTCCGCTCCCCAGAAATTCATCTCACAGTTTATGTTAGTGGTATATTTGCTTCCCCAGGGCGGTTCCATTTTGTTGTTCCATATGCCCTGCAGGTTGGGCGGGTGGCTTCCCTCCCGGGCCGAGGAGATCAGCAGGTACCTGCTGTACTGCACGTAGAGTGCCACAAGGTCCCGGTCCGGATCGGAAGTATTCAGAACCAGCCTCCGGTCAGTAGGCAGGCTTCTTTTCTCCTCTCCCCCCAGGTCAATGCTGAAGCGGTTGAAGAGGGACCGGTATTCCTTCACATGGGCCTCCCTGAGGGCAGCGTACTCCTTGCCATCGCTTTGCTCCAGGAAAGTCCGGCAGCGGCTTTGCGGATCGGCCGAAAGATCCCTGTAATTCACGAAGTTCGTGGCGGCCACCAGTTTGAGGATCACCCGGTCGGCATTTTCCACCAGAAGGGAATCCCCGGCAACACTCACCGTGCCTCCCTCCGACCGGATCCGCAGCCATGCGGATCCCTTCATTTCCCCATCCTCCACCCTGAGGGACAATGCGATGGTCCGGTCGTCAATTCTTTCAATCCCGTGCAGGCGGTGCGGGGTCGAGAGACGTGCACTGAAACTTATCCTGCGTGGACGATCCGAGCTGAATTCTGCAATGAAAGCCTGGTCCGGCTGGCTGATGAAATATTCCCTGCGAAAGGTGTTCCCTCCGGCCCGGTAACTGACACGGGCAATGGCCGTGGACAGGTCCAGGGACCTCCTGTAATCGCTGAAGTCCTCATGGCCAGGGAAACGAAGCATGAGGTCTCCGAAGGGCTGGTAATCCGCCTGGTACTGGGGATAGAAAGGAGGGTGTTCATCCACCACCCGGTATTTCCAGTCCCCCTCCAGGAACACGGGCTCATCCGCTCCTTCAAGGGGATGGATATGCATCCGGTAAGGCTTTTCCCTGACCGCATTGAAGCCCCCGGTGGAAACATAGTTCTGTATCCGGACCGCGACCAGGTTCTCACCTGCGTGCATGACCGAAGCCGGAACGATATACGTGCGGTCCGTGTTGCTGACATCGGTTTCCCCGACCTTCACCCCGTTGACGTAGGTGAGATCGTGGTCCTTGATGTTACCCAGGACAAGGCGCAGGTCCCTGCCGGCCCATTCCTCCGGGATTTCCACCTTCTTCCTGAAAAGGACACTCCCGTTCATGTCCGGTAATCCCCTGTTCTCCCAGACGCTCTTTCCCTCGATCTGCATGGAAGGCCAGTCCGAATCATCGTAACCCGGCAGGATCCCATCCCCCGCCAGGGGAAGCCGGAGCAGGCTGTCCAGCCATTTCTGCTTTTTTCCCGGATAGCTTTCCTCACGGGCCCTCCGTCCCATGAAAACCCTGCCGGCCAGTTCCTCTGCTTCCGCCTGCCGGCCCTGGAATATAAATTGCCGGATCGTGTCCAGGTATTCCACCGCACCTTCCCTCTGGTATTCCCTTGGCCCGCAGTCCCACAGGCTTTCCTCGTTAAACTGCAGGTGTTCCTCCCCGGGATTGCCGTAAACCATTACGCCCATGCGTCCGTTCCCCAGCGGGAGGGCTTCCTCCCAGAGCCGGGCAGGGTGATCGTACCACAATTCCAATCCCCCCGGCGCCGGGAACAACTGTTCCTTCAGCTTCTGCAATCCTTCCAGGTTACGCTCCAGTACGGTCCGGATGTCTTCACCATCGGTATGCCCGATGATACCAAGGGGCCCTGCATAACCCGATTGCACGATGATCCTGAGCATGTCCAGTTCCCTGTCCCCCTCTCCCAGGGTGATGATCTTGGGTCCCTCCTTTCTCATCCCGTTAAGGTTGATAACGGAAAGATATGGCAGCATGAGGTCCAGGTCCTCCTGGAAACGGTCAATGCGATGGTGAGCGTGGTGAAAATTGTAGACGATCCGGAGCTTACCGGGATCAATTGCCTCGATGATCCGGACCAGGTTGGCGGGTTCCCCGAACCAGCCGCCGTGATTGTAGAGCGCGACCGAACAACCGGAGGCTTCCGCCCTCCCAAGGATCTCCCGGACGGCCCGGACGGCCGTGGCAAGGTTTGCCGAGTCCGAACCTCCCTCGAAATAATCTTCCGGGAAACTGACCCACAGCTCGGTGCGGGTGCCGGTCCTCTCAAGCGTTGAAAGGACGAACTCGTTCGTACTGTCAAGCAGGTGGTCCCCCCGGCCCTGTATCCAGAACCAGACGGCACGGAGCTCAATCCCATGCTGCGAAAGGACCCGGATCTCCTCTTCGAATAACGGAAGGTGGTCCTCCCTGAAATCGTAAGCGAGCTTTGATAATCCAAGCTCATCCAGCATGACTGCCCGTTCTTCGGGTGATCTTTTCATTGCATCGAAGGGAACGATGCACCAGACCACCAGGTTATCCCTGTTGAACATTTCTTCAGTCCTTGTGTGTTTTTTATCCCTGCATCCACCGAGGATGGCCAGGAGGAATAAAAATGCAAGAACTTTTTTCATGGTTTTGGAACCGCTATAGTTTGACCATTTTATACCGTATCAGGCTGCGGCTGGTGGCAATGGATACCTCGTAAAATCCAGGGCGGAGCAACCCGGTATCGATGGCCGTTGGCCCGTCAATTTCCGCATCGATCATCAGCTTGCCGCTCAGGTCGTGGATCCTGATCCGGCAGGGCAGCTGCCCGTGATCCCTGACCTGAAGGCTGCCCCGGTTTGGATTCGGATAAATCATGGGCACCGGGTCCGTGTTATTCGCAAAGCCGTCCGGTGGGAAACAAAGGTTCGTATCGAGCACGGGGACAAGCCCGGTGTTCCCCCCGGCGCAGACCCCGCAGGAATCAAAAAAGGCGGTTCCGTACACATCCCCGTTGCAATCGGTGTATGCGGTTACAAACTTTGAAAGCAGGCGGATGTAGGCGGACTGGTACCCGCAGCTGTTCTCCGTGACGGACCAGGAATTCAGCGGCCAGCTCGTGTTGAAGTCCTTGTAGGATTTCTGGCTGGGCTGGCCTTTCGGCGGGGTAATGGATTCCGAGGTGCAGACGGCATTGTTGGAGGAGGAGCCACATCCCGTGGGACAGCAGCCGTCCCAGTCGTAGCCCGGGTTGGGACCGCCTGTCAGGTAACCGGGTGCGGGTCCCCATACAGAAACCCCCACCCTGTCCCACAGCGCACTTCCGTTGGTGAACCAGGAGTGGTAGAATTCATTCACGCAATTCTCCCCGCCGTAGGCGTACATGTTCGACAGGTATACCATTCCCAGGGGATTCACCCCGTGAAGGTAGTTCAGGATGGCCAGGGCGGCATCCGCAGCTACCGTGCTTTCCTCGATCCCGTAACTCAGCAGGTTGTAATACATGCCTCCCTGGGCCGACCTGACGGCATTGCTTCCCCAGGTATAATCCTTGATATAGGCCATGTACGGGTCCCTGCCGGAGGTATAGGCGGGAAGGTTGTCGGCACTGTTCAGGATCGTGTTCCTGTAAACGTTCCGGATGTTGTTCTGCACCGCTGCCGTGCCGTCCGACAGACCGGTGTAGTAAAGCAGTGCGTCCTGGTTGGTCGCTTCAAACGGGTAGGCCCAGTTCCATTGCATCATATGGCAATCCGTATAATGAGCGTCGAAATAGTCCCTGAAAGCAGTGATCCCGGTAACCTCGAATAGGTAACAGGCCGCTTCGAGTTTGATCATCCCCCGGCCATAATCATCCACTTCCTGTCCCCCTGCTGCCAGTCCCTGTGAACCGTATGCAGCATCATTATTATTAAAAAGGGAATCGGGGTTGACTTCCGCCCAGTCCCACGCCAGCAGCGACCTCGCCAGCAGGGTATCCGCGTATTCCTGCATGCCGAGGGAACGGTAAACCTTTGAGCTGATGGCAAATGCAGCTGCGGTATTGAGGGTTGCGGAGGTGTTTGGGGGACCGTAATAGCTGGGGCCGCCAACGGATGAAGGGGGACTCCCGTGGGATTCTCCAACGACGCTGAGGACCGCCCCGTCCGGCTGCTGCATGCGCAGCAGGTGGTCGATTCCCCAAACGGCTTCATCCAGCAGGTCCGGAA
The DNA here is from genome assembly GCA_964431315.1 of uncultured Bacteroides sp. Lineage (GTDB taxonomy): Bacteria > Bacteroidota > Bacteroidia > Bacteroidales > SM23-62 > SM23-62. The sequence continues at coordinate 10,056 of CAYSJH010000043.1, forward strand.
CCCCGTTGCCCGATTCGGGGATGTTGTAGTCGTCCGCCCAGGCATCGGGCTTTTCCAGGTATGCCTTCATCATTTCCACGATGTAATTGGCCGTCCAGTTCGTATATTTGTTGTAGTCGCCTGCATCGTACCATCCACCGCTAACGTTTTTCTCGCTGGCGGGATTATCCTTGTCAAAAAAGGACCGGCAGTTCAGGTCCTGCAGGTTCCCGACATGGCTGGCCCCGTCGGCCCAGGCTTCACCAGCGTATTTTGCTTCCTTGGCGAACCCGGAGCGCTGGTAGAAGAAAGTCCGCATGGCATGTTTCAGCAATTCGTTGTATACATCTGGCGAGATCAGGAATTCATGGGACCTGAGGTTGTTCTGCTCATCCAGGATATAGTACCGTCCAGTTTCGCTCACAACGCTGAAATCAAAATGCCATGCGCGGTCCCCCGAAGATGCATCCGTATTGCCGCCGTTCCAGCGCGAGATCTCCGCTGAGAAGACCGGTTCCCCGGTAGCTGACCGCACCACGGAGTAAACACTGCCGGGGAGGAATGATTCGGCAGCATCAAACCCCATCTGGGGGTCCCTGATAATGGCTGTTTTTTTTGCCCCCGGCAGGTAGCCGAACTGGTCGATCGTGATGTATTTCGAAAGGGCCTGGGCTTGCCCGGCCAAGGGCAGGGCCAGCAGGATAAAGCAGGCGATAAGGAGCCGGTGATGGTTCATAAGAACCTGATTTTGGGTCATTATTTATTCCTGGTGATCATTCATTCAATATCCGGGGAACCATCCGGGTTTAAAGCGGAATTGCTGATAAAGGCGATCCTTTTCCCGTCAGGAGACCAGCTGGTCACGTTGATGGTTCCCTGTCCCCCGTATACGTAAGCGATGATCCCGGGTTTACCCCCTGTAACCGGCATTTCCCGGATATAGACGTGTTTGTAGAACGGGTGGTCGTCTGGCCTTATCTCTTTCTGATAGGACAGGAATACCATCTGGCTGCCGTCGGGTGAAATATGAGGGAACCAGTCGTTGAATTCGTCGAAGGTGATCTGCCGGGGATCGCTTCCGTCGGGTTTCATTCTCCATATCTTCATGGTCCCGCTCCGTTCCGAGTTAAAATAGATGTATTCCCCTCCGGGTGAAAATTCGGGACCGTCATCCAGGCCGGGTGTATCGGTCAGCCTTATTTCCTTTTTCCGGCTGGTCGAGATCTTATAGATGTCGTACTGATCGTTTCTGCCTCCTGTAAAGACCAGGTATCTGCCATCCGGTGACCAACCGTGGAAATAGGATGGCCCTGTCCGGGTGATTCTCTCGGGGATGCCTCCTCCGGCTGGCATGATGTAAACATTTGACCTGCCCTCATCATCCTCGGCATGGTGGCTGATGCCCATCCGTTTGCCGTCGAAGGAAAGGACATGGTCATTGTTGTTCCGGGTGGCAAAATCCGATGGGATGACCGCGGGTATGCCGGTTGCAAGGTCGTACCGGTAAAGGAGTCCCTCGCAGGTATAGACCAGGTATTTGCCGTCGGGCGACCAGTTCGGGGCCTGGATCGACAGGGGGGAGCTGTAGATCACCTTCCGGAGTCCCGTTTCAAGCTCCAGGATCTCAAGCCTGCTTCCGATGTAATCTTTATAGGGGATGAAATCCTCCCGGGCCGGGATGATGACCCTAACGTTTGAGAACAGGGCGCTTTCCGTGACACTGTTATCGTGGGAACAGATGAAGATTCCCGCCAGGACCTCATCCCCCAGGTCCGCCGCCGGGAGGGTGTCCGCGATGAAAGGTTCTCCCGGCATGGCAGTGGAAAAAATATACCTGTCCCCCTTCCGTTCGAGTTGCAGGATCCCGGGAGCCCTGTTACCCGATACAATTTCCGCGGTCATGCCTCCCGGCCGGGTCCTGTACTGAAGCGAAGCAAGCCCGTCACCGTGCACCACGCCGCTGACGTGGGGAGCCCCGGTGCCGGTACCTGCGCGGACCATCAGTCCCGCTTTACGGTGTGCATGCCCGCCTTTGCCAATGAAATCCACCCGGGCCCGAAGTATGAAGTCCCCCTTCATTCTCATCCACGCAAAATGGAACTGGTCCCTGTCAAACCAGATGTTTTCGCCGGAACCCGTCATCAGGCAGGTCTGGTTACCCGGGTCATACACCATGTCCCCGGCAATCTGACAATCCCCGATATCCGCATGATGCTCAAAAATTCCCGTTGCGGCCTGCCCGGCGGCCACTACACCCATAACTGATATAATAATTGTGAGGGAAAACTCCCGTTTTAAACCCTGTGAATATAGCATTCTATTTTTTTTCATGGTTCATTGCAGAAATATGGCCCTGTAAAATAAAAAAAATTATTGCTGCCATCCGCTGAATAATTTCAATGCGTATGTTGTATATCATATTTTACTGAAAACCTTAAATGCGGCCACTCTTAAGAATGATTCTTAATAATTTCAACCGATTGCATCAATCCCCAGTTTTTTTTCTAAAATTTCAATATTTTTTATAATATTACTCGACTATTGCTACTTCAACCTTATGTTAAACTAATCCAGAAGTTATTATGAGACTAAAATTTCTACTACTCTCTCTAATTGTGTCCTGTGGAATGCTTAATGCTCAGCAGGATACGATCCGGCACCTGATCCTCTCAGAGGTCAGGCTTGACCGGATGGACCATGCATACCTCGAAATAACCAATGTTGGCGATTCGGCGTTGCATCTTGCCAGATTCGAGCTTGGCGTGATCGGTCCCTGGTCAGCGCCTTACCCGGCCGGTACAATTCCATGGCCTGGTCAGCCCTATGCGAACGTGGACGATGCCCATCGCATGATGCTGCCGAACGTGGTGCTTGACGCCGGCAAATCCTATGTCATAGCCGCTTTCCAGGACTATGAGGAGGAACAGGCTGCCAGAGAAATAGCCCAATTCGGTTATGCCTACGACCGCAACGAGAGGATCACCAAGAAGGAAATGTGGAAACTTGCCGATCTGCAGATCCACCATCCTGACCGGTCCGGCGATGCAACCGACAGCATCTCGGAAAAATACCGGGTGCTTGAGGTCTGGAACGGAAGGGATACCTGGTTCCTGCTTTATTATCTTAGCAACGGGGATTCGGTAATGATCGACCAGGTGAACGGCATTTTCGACGAAACGGATGGTACGCGCCAGGACGGGGCCATGGATGTGGCGGGGGCTACCGATGCCACAAACAATGACATCCTGATGCGGAAATTCACCATCAAATCGGGGAATACCGACTTCGCGGAAGCCCGCGGGAACGACATCACGGAATCCGAATGGCTTCCGGTCCCCCAGGTATCCGGAGGCAACTGGGAACCTAACCGGGCGGTATTCTGGACCGTTGGCAACCACGGGGATTACAACCTCGACGAGGCAACAATTAAATCGAATGACCTCGATATTAACTTCACCGACACCATCCTGACTGTGCCCTGGGGGGTCAGGAATGATGATTCCATCATGCTTCATTTCAACCACGTACCGGGCATAGCCTGGCATTACCATTACGCAAAGAACTCTGAAGACTCGGCGTATGTTTCGGCTCGCACCGGCGATGTCCTGACTCTTTATGCCTGCGGGAATGACCTCGACAAGATGGATTTCAAAATCGTGGTCACGCCTCCTGCAAACGGTGAAAACCGGGTGGTCCCGAAAAGGACAAAGGACAACGACGGCTTCTACACGGGCGGTTACGTGCCCTTCAGGGTCACGGAAGGAAATCCGGGGATGGATACCATCTGGAATGTTGCCTACGCCACCCGTGTGGATACCCTGCTGAAGTACCTGGAGAAGGCTCCGGATGCTGACTGGGACATCGTCTGGGAGGACGGAAACGAACGGACAGATCTGAAATTAGGGGATAAACTCAAGGTCACGGCGAAGAACGGCTCCGAGAAGGAATATTTCCTGAAAGTCTACAAATACAGGGCAAGCCGGAATGCAAACCTGACCACCATCACATGGCCGGATATACCGGAATACTATAAGGGCTATTTCGGCTGGATGGGGGACACCCTGCCCAACTTTGTAAGTACGCTCTTTGACTATAACGTCCAGGTACCCTATGACGTAGTTGGAATACCTGCACTGGTGGCCAAGCCCCAGCAGCTGAATGCCACCCTGAAGGTCACCAGGGCCAAGAACCTTTCTGGTTCATTGGTGGACAGAACGGCTTCTTTCAAGGTCACAGCCGAGGACGACACGACGATCCTTAATTACAACGTCACCTTCTTCAAGGAGGTCACTCCGGATGAAATACAGCCCTGGAAGGGAGAACCGTTCTGGTCTCAGATCGTATGGCAGGACCAGTGGGCCAATGATTTCTTCGAGGTCTGCAACCCCGGTACCGAACCCCTCGACCTGAGCAACTACATGCTGGTGTGCGTCCAGTCCGCCGATCCGGCGACGGCCATCCAGCGGTACAGCGTTGATACCCTCTGGGGACAGCGCTACGGCAAGTACATTCCCGGCTACAAATGGGCCGATGAAGCAACCTGGGCGGTCACGCCGGGCCGCGCCGTACAGGACCTGGCAACGGATTCATGGGTACAGCCCGGTGATGTCTTTGTGCTCGGTGACATCCAGGACGGCGGACACGGCAGCAGCGGATTCCCGTGGTTTGCAAGCCGGCAATGCGATATCCAGCTCCATTATAACGGTACTGCAGGGGAGCCACTCCATAATCCGTGGAACGAGGTGGTGGGCAGCTGGAATGCCTTCCAGAGATGGACAGGATACCACTATTACATTTTCAAGATCAAGGAGGAAGCCCGGGATTCGATTCACGGGGGACTGAAAGCTGCCAACGATCCCAATGATTTTGAACTGATCGATCACTGGGGCGGGGCTACCGACGGCGATCCGTGGACAGTGGGACCGGAAGCAAACCAGCCGCAGCTTCAGAGCTACGTGCGCAAGCCGCAGTATTACCTGCCTGATCCCACAATCCCCAGTGAATCTTGGGGTACCACCTGGGATGACTGCTGGTGGACCATGACCAACAGGGCATTTTACGATGCGAAAAATCCACCTGTACCCTGGCCGGATGATATCCTCTTTATATGCGAGGATCTTGGCAAACATTTCATGAACGAGGTAACGGTCTACAAGTCCACGGTTGCCTCAACGACCTACCTGGTCGACAATGGATACAAGGGCGATCTTGACATCAGGGGAGTTGTGACCGGAACTACGGTCGATGGGTTTGTGACCAACATCCTCAAGAAGGATGCGGGACAGTCACTCACCCTGAAAGCCGTTTCCAACGGGAATATCCTTACAGGCACCGATGTGCTTGCAAACGGCGACACACTAATCGTACTGTCGGCCGACAGCGTCAACACCACCAAGTACCTGCTTGAAGTTACCGACCAGGGCCTGAGTGACAACGCGACCCTTACTTCCACCACCTATACCATCACGGTGGACGGAGCAACGGGTACGGTGGGCGGATTCGATTACGGGACAACCCTGGCAACAGTGGTTGACAACATAACGGTACCGTCCGGAGCATCCTTTACCATCATTGGTGCCAATGATGAATGGATACCCCTCAAGATCGTCAATTTCGACACCATGTATGTGGATGTTGAGGTCAACGACCAGATCTTCTTCGAGGTAACATCGGAGAGCGGGGAGGTAACCATTCTCTACCAGTTGAAACCCAATGCATCGGCCAGCGACGCTTTTGTGACCTCGTACGTATACCACGTGGACCAGGCCGTCAGGGTAATTGACTTCCTGCCGCAGGGAACGAATGTGGGCGCCTTCCTCAGGAACCTCATTCCTGCACCGGGAGCGACCATGCAGCTGATCGACAAGTTCGGACTTGAGCGCACCGACGGGGTCGTTGTCCTCGACGATAAGCTGGTGGTAACAGCCCAGGATGGAGTCACCAAGGCGGTATACTACCTCTCGATGCTTGCACCGGAAGGGAAGAAATCCGATTACCTGGCCTTCGTGCTGTCGGATGTCTACAAGGTGGACCAGCTGATCCTGGATATCAGCAGTGATAAAATCACCGGCAGTACCCTGGTCTATACCTTCCTGAGCAACCTGATCCCGGCACAGGGAGCCTCGGTTTCCGTACTCGATGCTTCCGGTGTTGCCAAATCCACCGGGACCATGGATTTAGAGGATAAGCTTATGGTTACCGCAGCAAATGGCGTTACCGTTGTTTACTACACCATACAGCTCAGCAGCGTTTCAACCCAGGACCTGGGCAATGATATGATCCGGATCTATCCGAACCCGAGCCAGGGAATGGTCGAAATTTCCGGGCTCGAAGCCGGCAACCGGATCAAGGTATACAACACGCTCGGTGCACTGGTTCTCGAAACCCCCGCAATGCAAAGCAGGGAAGTGATTTCACTCGATAACCAGTCCAGCGGCATCTACTACATTGTAATCAGCAATTCCGATTCTGTAATCGGCCGTTACAAGCTGATCAAGCAATAACAGCAGTATTGAGGATAAAAAAAGAGCCTGAATTTTCAGGCTCTTTTTTTACCTTCTTGTTCCATATGGACCTGAATGCATTATCATCAAGTTCCATCCATGATCTTTATCAGGGGAATTTACCATGAAAAATATTAAAAGAACAATCCTTTTTTTATTTCTTATTCTCCCCGGCATCAGCATCCTGTGGTCCCAGCCGGTGAGTGAACACGGAAATCTTTCCGTGAAAGGAACGAAAATAGTGGACCAGCATGGGAAGGAGATCATGCTGCAGGGTGTCAGCTACGGCTGGCATAACTTCTGGCCCAGGTTTTACAACAGGGAAAGCGTGAAATGGCTGGCGGGGGACTGGAATTGCAACGTCGTGAGGGCCGCTATGGGCGTGGAACCCGGGAGGGGTTACCTCCAATCGCCCGAATGGTCGACCCAAAAGATTGAAGAAGTCATTGAAGGGGCCATTGAATGCGGTATTTACGTGATCATAGACTGGCACAGCCACGGGATACAGACGGAGGCGGCAAAAGGATTTTTTGCCGGGATGGCGGAAAAATACGGCAGCTACCCGAACATCATCTACGAGATCTTCAACGAACCGGTGAACGATCCATGGGAAAAGGTCAAGGCCTATTCCATCGACGTGATCAAAGTCATACGGGAATACGATCCGGACAATATCATACTGGTCGGGAGTCCACACTGGGACCAGGATCTGCATATTGTCGCCGAAGACCCGATCCCTGGCTATGCTAACCTGATGTATACCCTCCATTTCTATGCAGCGGGTCATGACAAATCGCTGCGTGACAGGGCCGATAAAGCACTTAAAGCGGGAATCCCCATTTTCGTGTCTGAATCGGCCGGGATGAACTACGATGGAGACGGGCCGCTGGACTATGAAAAGTGGGATCAGTGGATAGCCTGGATGAAGAAAAACAGGATCGGCTGGGTGACCTGGTCCATTTCCGACAAGAACGAATCCTGTTCCATGCTGAAAACTTCAGCCAGTTCAACAGGAAACTGGACGGAATCGGATCTCAAGGAATCCGGGATAAAAACCCGGGAACTCCTCCGGGCATCAGATCCGGCGAAATTTTAAGAATTAATTCATCAGCCATGAAACCATCCTTTCTTAAATCCACCGCAATCCTGCTGCTGTTGCTCCTTTTGCCGGGACAGGCACTCAGAAGCCAGCTGCAGGGATTCAACCTTTACAACGAACCGGTCGATATAAGCGCCGATTTCAGCGATTTCAGGAACACCTATTACCTGGCAGGCGACCTGGGATCGTTTGACCCGGAAAGCGGCCGGGGGACCATCATTTACAAAAGGAATGAATATTCCACCAGGATGGCCTTCAACAACATGCTGGGCCGGTTCCTGCCGGTCCCGGCCAACGAGTTCCCCGGGAACGAATACGCCGCTTCGCCGGAACTCTCGTTCCGTATAGATTTTGTATCACCGGCGACCGTGCGCCTGCGTGCCTTCTCGGGATCTGAAACGGGATCCGGGGAGACTTCCCTTATGCTTGCCGGGGGTGAGGCCCCGGTGGACCGCTCCTCGTGGACCTACCGCAAAACGGAAGAGGGCCATGAATACTCGAGTAAATCAGGCAGGGTGGTCATATCGGAATCCCCGTGGAGGGTTTCCTTTTACGATGCCCGTGGCAGGCTGCTCACCAGCACCAATCATCACAGCGATAACTCCGGCACCTTCACCCCCGTGCTTCCCTTCTCCTGGGTCAGAAGGGTCACGGATTATTCCAGGAGCTTCGCTGCCTCCTTCAACCTGATGCCGGACGAGAAGATCTACGGGCTCGGGGAATCTTTTACGGCTTTCAATAAAAGGGGACAGAAAGTGGTGCTCTGGACTGACGACGCCAACGGCACACAGAACGAAACCATGTACAAGCCCATCCCCTTCTTCATGAGCAGCCGGGGATACGGCATGTTCATGCACACTTCCAGTCCCATTACCTGCGACTTCGGCAAATATTTTTCCGGGGTGGAGACCCTGATGATCGGGGACGAGGACCTGGATCTTTTTGTTTTCCTGGGTACCCCGAAAGAGATTCTGGATGCTTACACGGATCTCACGGGTAAATCACCGGTGCCCCCGCTCTGGTCCTTCGGGTTCTGGATGAGCCGGATCACTTATTTTTCGGAGGATGAGGGCCGCGCAGTAGTGGATAAACTCAGGCAATATGAGATACCGGCGGATGTTCTGCACTTCGATACGGGCTGGTTCGAGACCGACTGGCGCTGTGACTACAAATTCTCCCCGACAAGGTTCAGGGATCCTGCAAAAATGATACAGGATTTTAAAAAACAGGGGATTGAAACCTGCCTCTGGCAGCTGCCGTATTTTGTCCCCAAAAACACCCTTTTCCCCGAAATCGTTGAAAAGGGACTTTATGTAAAAAGCAACAAGGGGACCGTCCCGAACGAGGATGCGGTGCTGGATTTTTCCAATCCTGAGACGGTGGACTGGTACCAGGGGAAGATCAGGGGATTGCTGGAAATGGGCGTCGGGGCCATCAAGGTCGATTTCGGCGAGGCTGCGCCCTATTACGGGATCTATGCATCCGGCAGGACGGGATTTTACGAGCACAATCTCTACCCGCTCAGGTACAACAAGGCCGTCTCGGACATCACCTACCAGGTAAAGGGTGAAAGGATCATCTGGGCCCGCAGTGCATGGGCCGGGAGCCAGCGCTACCCGGTCCACTGGTCGGGGGATCCTGCCAATACCTATTCCGCCATGTCAGCCGTGCTGAGGGGGGGCCTCTCACTGGGCCTCTGCGGGTTTACCTACTGGAGCCATGATATCGGGGGATTTGTTAATAAAGCACCGGAAAACATCTACCGCCACTGGACCCCCTTCGGGATGCTCACATCACATGTGAGAAGCCACGGAGCCCCTCCCACCGAGCCATGGGAATACGGGAAGGATTTCATGAATGCTTTCCGCGAAGCGGACAACCTCAGGTATCGCCTGATGCCTTACATCTATGCCCAGGCGCACCTGTCCTCCGAAGGGGGACTGCCCATGCTCAGGGCGCTCTTTGTCGAATTCCCGGATGATCCCGGCTCCTGGCTTATCGACAACCAGTACATGTTCGGATCGGACCTTTTAGTGGGACCGCTTTTTGACGATGCCAATTCGAGGGATATGTACCTGCCTCCCGGGAACTGGATCGATTACCAGACCGGCAGAACCTACGCCGGGGGCTGGCACCGCATCGAGGCCGGGAAGATCCCCGTAATCCTGCTGGTACGGGATGGCTCGGTCATTCCCCATATCAAACTGGCGCAATCGACCAGATTCATGGACTGGAGCGAACTGGAACTCCGGGTGTTTGCATCGAAAGACCGGGCAGGCCAGGCATGGGTTTGCCTCCCGGGCGACACGGCTCCGTCAAGGATTGATCTGAACTATGAGGAGGGTGCCTATCGCATCGCTACCAACCCGTTCGGAAGCAGGGTCAGGTTCCGGATCGTTCAGGGCAACTATTCGAAGTAGTGGATGTACCAGTTGTTCTCGTCAAGCAGGAGATTGTAGATCTGTTCACGCTGGCCGGCGGGGTATTTTGCTGACACCTTTCTTGCCAGGAAAGAAGGGTCATTCCGCCTTTTGGCAACGCGAATCAGGTCATAAAAGCGTTCGCCTTCAAAGGCCAGCTCCCTGGCTCTCTCATTCAGTATATGCTCTTCCAGGAGGTACTGCTTTTCAAGGAACCTGCCGCCCAGGTCCCGGTACCCGGTGATCTCATTTGTAAAGGGATCATGTATGAACTGTTCGTTGTTGATGTCTATCTTGTCTGCATCATTGGTGAAGCCCACCCTTCCGCGTATTCCAAGTTCGGTCCTCGTCTGGCTCTGGGAATAGTAACTGCCGTTGTTAATTATTCCCAGGGCATTTTCGCTCGTGGTCCGGACCACCCCGTTAATAACACGCTCCCACCACGTAAATACCTCAGCCTGGTAAAGGTGGATCCCGGCGGCGCGGTAGAGTGGGAAATTGGCATCCTGGTCGTAGGTGTACTTGTTGAGGGAGTATTTGATGACTATGGTGTCCATGCCTTCCATCATGTTGTTCACGCTGCGGTAATCCCCCTTGGATTTCAGGTCCAGCATCTCCATCCACTCATCACCGCTTAAATACCGGTAGGAATTGTCAAGGTAAAGGTAGGAGGTCCCGTAACCCCTGTAAAAGTCCCCCGGGATCCCCGGGAAAGCCATTTCAGTCCGGCTTGGATCTGCCTGGTTGTAGGCGTAAACCTGAAACCTCCAGACGGTTTCCCAGAGGAATATCGCGGGACCGCTGGGCTTGAGCATATATTTATGGGGGTGGATGGGTTCGAAAAATTCCTGCAGCAGGTTCTGCTGGAAATTTGCTTTGTTGAACCAGATGGTAAAGATGTGCTCCCTGTTGTCGATGCCGGTGAAAATGCTTCCCCAGTTACCGTTTTGAAAAGCCCCATCCACGTGATATCTCCGGTTGGCGGCGGATGGTGGAGACATGACCACATCAAAATGCAGCCTGGCCATGGTAAGATCACCCTGGGTCAGGTACATGACCCCCAGCAGGGAATGCATTGCATAGGTGTTCCAGATGGTGACCTCCCATGTATTGTCGTTGTTCTCAATGGCATGGTTGACGCCTACCGCCTTTACCTCGTTTTCAAGCTGGTAGGTAAAGTAATCGATGACCAGGGGCAGTTCGTACAGCTGCCTTTCCAGGGTATCGGGCTTATCGTATACGGTATCGTTGTAATACCCGCCTCTCCCGAAATCAATGTACACACTGTCTATGTATATGCCGGGTGTCTCAATGAATGCCATGACCTCTTCCGGGGTTGTCAGTGATTCAGGTAAGAAAGGCACCTTCCCGTAGATTTTCGCCGCAGTAAAATAGGCCCAGGCACGCATGCAGAGTGCTTCCCCGTACAGCCTGTCATAATTGGTGACCGGGGATGAGGGGTCCAGCACCTCAGGATGTTCGCGTTTCAGCACCTTGATAAAATTGTTTGTTGCTGATATAAGCTTGAAGAAATTTACCGGTGAAGCATACCTGTTGGTCCTGGATACGTTGAAATTATATATTTCAATCATGTCCGCATCTGCATTTGCCGTTATGTTCAGGAGGTCTCCCCTCAATTCACCCAGGATGATCAGTTGTTCAACCAGCTGCTGCTGCAGGCCGTACATACCCATTTCCACGGACCGGTATTCGTACCAGTCCTGGTACAGCAGGTCTTCCGTTATATCAAGCTCCTGGGGCGGATTGAAAAACTTCTCACAGGAGGAGGTAAGCAACAGGAAAGCCAGCAGAAGGGATGCAAGTTTAACCTGGTTTTTCATATGTTTCAGGAATGCGCTCATTTTCAAATCTCTAAAATCCAATTTTAATGCCTGCAATGAATTGCCTGGCCTGCGGCGTGAGCCCGTAATCAACCCCCTGGTAGATCTGCTCGTGCGAATAGGCAAACTCCGGGTCATAACCGAGATAATTGCTGAGTGTGTACATGTTGTTCGCCGAAACATAGAATTCCGCATAGTTGAAAACAAGGAATTTATCGGGGATCCGGTAGCTGAGGGTGACGTTTTTCAGGCGAAGGTAAGAACCGTCTTCTATCCACCGGGAAGAAAAATCGGAATTTCCCACGGGATCCTTCCACAGCGCTCTTGGGATATCCGTCACCTGGCCGTCATACTGCCAGCGGTTCAGTACACTGGAACTCTGGTTAGCCAGCCCGGTCATCTGTTCATTCTTATAACGGACATAGTTAAAGACGTCGTTGCCCGATACAAACTGTACAAATCCCGAAAGGGACCACCTGCGATATCTGACAGCAGTGTAAAATCCACCGTGGAAATCCGGCAGGGGAGACCCGATAATCGTTTTATCGAAATCATTGATGATACCGTCCTTTACCCCTTCCGGTCCCGATATATCCTCAAAGATGGCATCACCTGCCCGGAAGGGGATAAGCCTCCTGTTCACCAGTCCCGCTTCATCCGCAGCCGCCTGTGTACTGTAGACCCCCTTGAAAAGATATCCGTAGAAACTGTAAGCCGGTTCCCCGGTCATGTTCACTTTTTCGGCTCCGGGGATCTGGTAAACTTTTTTGCCCCCCTTGATCTCGGTGACCTGGTTTTTCACCTTTGAAAACATGGCCTGCACGTCCCATTTGAAGTTATGGCCGTCGATTATCCTCAGGAAAGCATTGACTTCAAGTCCCCTGTTTTCCATCGCTCCACCGTTTTCCACCCTGAAATCGAAACCGAAATATTCCTCGAGAGGATTATAAATGATCATATCCTGTGTTGAGGATTTAAAAAGGTCCACGTTGGTGGTGAAGCGGTTCCCTAAAAGGGACAGGTCCAGTCCCGCATCAAGCTGGGAAACGGTTTCATAGGTAAGCTGGTCATTTTTCACCACGGCAGGGAATAGTCCGACCGTCTCTCTGAATCTAATGGCCTGGTAATAATTCCCTGCGCTTGATTCACCGATGTCGTCATTACCGGTTTTCCCGGCTGTAAGCCTCAGTTTCAGGTCCTCCAGGAAGGATACATTCTTCAGGAAGGATTCGTTTGATATCCTCCAGGCAAGTCCCATTGAATAGAAGGTCCCGACCGGGACATTCCCTATCTTGAAGGTATTGGCGGCATTCCTGCCGATCCTGGAAGATCCGTCGAAGGATACTGTACCGGTCACCATATATTTATCCCGGTACGAGTACGTCAGGTATTCATAAAGAGTAATCGAATTCCAGGTCCTGTTCGCCCCGCCGATTTCCCTCAGGTTGGCCTGGCCATCCTGGAGGTCCCGGTACTGGTCGTTCTCATGGGCATTCTTGGTGAGTCCCCAGTCCAGCTCGAACTTGTTGGTAAAGATGTGAACGCCCGTATTGGATGTCAGGCGGTGACTGTTCCCGAAATTCCGGCTGAAGCGCAGGTAGGTCTGGTTATAAAAGGTATTCAGGTCATTATTCGTAGCCTTGGAAACATTGATCGCTTCATCGTTGTAATAATGTTCCATTCCCCGGTTGGGCATGAAGATCTGTTCCTTCAGAATGCTATAGCTGATGTTGAAATCACAGTTGAGGCTGAGGTAATCATTGATGGTGCCCTCCAGTCCCAGGGTAGAGAAAAAACTGGAATTATAATTCTTCGCCTCGTAGTTGCTGATTATGGCAAGGGGATTGCTGGTTCCCATCTCATCCACCTCGGCAAGGGTATTTACTTCATTGCCGTCGATATCATACTGGTATGGATTCAGCATAGGGGATTTTGCCAGGCTTGCCAGGATGGGACTGGTCTGTTCCACTGTCGCGGCTTCCTTCAGCCTTGAGTTATTGGTGTTAAGAGAAACCCCCGCATTCATCTTCAGCCAGGTAAAAATATTAAGGCGGCCAACAAAACGCAGGTTATAGGCCTGGTAACCCGTGGTCTTAATGATCCCTCCGCTATTGGTGTAGCCGAAGGAGAGCCCGTACCGTGCAATTTCATCCCCTCCCTTGACCTGAACGTTCATAGTGGACATGAGTGCGTTGCCGAAGATGATCTTCTGCCAGTTGGTATTATGCTGGTAATCAATATAATTTTCATCCTCTTTGGTAACGTAAAGTCCCGGGTACAGTTCCCGGATATCCTCCTCGAACATCCCGGATGTAAAAAGGACCTCATTCAGAAGGGTTTTGTTCTGGTCGGCATTCAGCTGGGGGATCAGGTTGGATGGGGCCAGGGAATACCCGAACCTGAGATCCACATCAATGGTTGTCTGGGTTACGCTTGGATCGAGTGTTTCAATCAGGATCAGCCCGTTGGATGCCCTGGAACCATAGGTCGAGGTGATGGTGGGGTCCCGGATGATTATGGTCCTTGAAATGTCTGAGGGATTGAGATCAAGGAGGGAATTATGTTCAAATCCCGCAAGGTTTGAACCGAATATCCCGGGCGATGTCAGCGGTATCCCGTCAATCACGTAAAGGGGCCGGTTGGTGGCATTGATGGAATTCACCCCCCTGATAAAGGTCACTGCCCCGCTCCCGGGCATGCCGGAACGGTTTACGACAAACATTCCCGGGACCCGACCCTGCATGTACTGGTCCACGGAATGGATGCTTGATTCGTAAATGTACTCCACGTTCAGTTCGCTCTGGGCCGGGATGACATTTCTCCTCGGAACCTGCAGCGTCATGACGGTCATCGGATCGTCACCGGAAACCATGTCCTCCGGGGTAAGGTATACTTCCAGGGACTCCCTGCGGTCAAGGAAAATCCTCCTGGTTTTATATTTAGCAGTCGGTGCAATGATGATCCAGGCATCACAGGGGACCGAGTCAATGCTGAACTGTCCGGTGGAATCCGTCACCACCGGAAGCCGGCTTGATCCGCGGACGCTTACGGAGACATCGGGCACAGGTTCTCCTCTTCCGGATAATACATGTCCTTTAAGGGAATAAAGGTCCTGGCCCGGACCGGGACATGAAATGAAAACCAGTCCCACGACCAGGAGTAACCATCTGTATTTTTTTAGCATTTTCATCATGTACTCCAGCGCTGTTTTATTTTTTCGCCTCCGGTGTAAATTCGATATAATCGATCACCAGCCCGTTGCCGGCAACCTGTCCGGGACCCTTATACTCGAAGCGTATCTTTACCCTGCCGAAATCCTCGATGGCAACGTTGCAGGCATCGAAGCGGTTGAAGCGCCCTTCCGGCAGGAACCGGCCACCCTCACAGCTCCAGTAGATCCCCCTGTTGACCACGTAATCATAATAATCGAAATCCTCCAGGACAAGCACATCGTTCACGTAGATGTCATAGATGCCCCCGACGTCCATATGGGTCCTTACCACCATGTGATATAAGCCGGGGAACATGGTCTCCGTTTTAAACTCCAGTGAATATTTGCCCGTGTAGCCCTTGGTGAAAGCTATGTTCATAACCGAGTCATTGGATGCCGTTGGTATGTATTCTTTTTTTACTTCAAAGGGCAGGTCGCTTTTTACGATCACCTCTTCCTTCCAGGTGTACTTTCCCAGTCCCGTAGTCTTGAGGAGCCATTCCCCTTCAAATCTGGAGGAGCCAATGTAGAGCGAGTCGGGAACGGTAAAATCCGCATAGTTATAGGCATAACCGTTGCTGCAGAGGGCTTTCCCAGTTGGTGCATAGGTAACTACGATGCTGTCCCCCAGGATATTCTTCAGCTTGATGCTGTCCTTTCCTGGCCTGAACATGAATTCGTATTCCTCCATCTGGTTCTCAAAAACCCCGTGTTCAAGCAGGTGCGGGATCAGGACATCGTACTGCCATTCAAGCGGGATGTCATTGTAATCGATAAAACTACCACCCAGTTTCTCCGCCATCTCAGTCAGGGCGGCTTCATAATCATCCTTGAGCGGGAACACAATGGTAGCGGTCTTGTTCCTGAATTCCTTCGAAACCGGGAAGTATTCGGCCTCGAATTTATTATAGATGGTAGAGACCGTATCATAGATGGTATTGCCCAGGGAGTCGAAACCTTTGGGCCGGCTTTTTTCCTTGTCCAGCACGATGGAATCCTGCTCATCGATGTAATCCTTCAGAACTGGATTATGGACCTCGAAGAACTCATACAGGTTGGGTTTGGGCTCGGCCACCCGGTCCATGGTGAAATACTTTCCGTTAAGGTAAAGGGGACTTTCAAATTGAAGCGGGATCCCGTCGAAAAGGGAGGAATTGGCCGTGTGCTCGAAAACGGCAAATTTTTCGGCCAGGGTCTGAACTTTACGTGTGCCCTGAATGCTGCCGGATTGTATGAAATGTTGCGAGATGTGGTAATCAAGGATGGAAAGGGTTACCTCGCCCGTATCGAGCAGCACTTCGAATGCGTCGTTGTCCGGTATAAAAAGGGTGTAGCTGTCATTGGTCAGGAAAAGAGTGTCATAACTGAATTCTTTCATGTAATGGACGAAGGTGGAAAGCTCAGACTGTCTCTGAATTGCATCCCATACATTTTCATTGACGGTTTCAGGCTGTGTACCGTAATGCTCTTCCCAGTATTTTTCGCAACCCAGCAAGATTACCAGTACTGCCATCCCTCCTATTGCTCTTATATGGTTCATGCTTTCCGGTATTAATTCGGTTCGAACCGGACGAAATCCCAGTAGAAGCTGCCCGGTATCAGCGTCCGGATCGTTACGGTATGCTGTTCATATTTTAAAAAATCGATCGTTCCCAGCGTCCTGGTGGTGAAGGGACTCGTAGTTGAACCCCCGCTTGCCAGGTTAACCAGGCCACCCATGTTTTTCCCATCGATGAACACTTCGACAACAGCATTGCCCCGGTTCAGTCCCTCGAACCTGAGCAGTACCCTGTATCTTCCCCCCACAATCTTCGGTACGGTATACGATATCGAAAAATCACCGCTGATATAAAGGTAATCAGCCCCCCAGGCCGAACTCTCCTGTGGAGATGCCTCCTCTGTAAAGAACAGGTCAGCACCGGTCCACCTGATGTGGTAAAGCGCGGTGGTATCATCGATCAGGTAGGTGCCCGGTTCCAGCCTGTATGTATTAAGAAGCGGCTCCTCGTAAAATTCGTAGGTCTGTATGGCTCTTGAGGGCTGCTGTGGCCTCATGATCTGATCGATGATATGTATTGCGCCGCTCTGGGATATCACATTGCTGGCATCATAATCGAACCCGATGTAATCGATGATTACGGTATCCGGGGTATTGATGATGGTGTCAAAGATCTGCTTGCCCTTGTTGATGATTATATCCAGTCCCATCCCGTTGATGTTCAGGGGAATCTCTGAATAGGTGCTGTAATTCGTGCTTTTCTCCTCAAAATCGCCCAGGAATTCATTGTCCGTTATCATGTGGTAGGCAGTGAAGGTATGAAGCGGGTTGGAAGGATTGGTGTAATCGCTGCGATCCGGGCTGACGGAGGCGGCCAGGTCCTCCAGGGTGTATATATCCCGCTTGTTGAATACCGTATCGGGTTCGACCAGGAGCGTGATGGCGCTTCCCGTCGCATTTTCATCCTTCAGGTTGATCTCAATCACTTCCTGGAGGCCCGTCGCATCCACGGCGGACTTGAAGATGGAATACCCGGAATGCTGCTGAAGCCATTCATAGGTGTTAAAATTAACGGGGTGCAGGGTGCTCCCGATCACATGGACGTAACCGTTTGACAGTTCAATGTTGGGCTGGATGACGGGGGCCTGGTTGTTGATCTTGTAATAAGACGTATCTTCTTCAATGACGAAATTCACGGTCAGGAGATCCCCCGACATGGTATATCCCGGCAATGCCCCGAAAGGAAAATCATTCGAATTGATGCCCAGCAGGACGGTATGGTAGCGTCCCAGGTCGGATGAATATTCCTTATCCTGCAGAAGCTCATCGAGTGATGAAAAGATCCCGCTTTCCGCAATGAATTTGTCAATTGCATCGTTCCCGGGAAGGAACAGGGTGTAGCCGGTCGCGTAAGGATTATAAGCACTAAGGGTTTTGTCGATGCCTGCGACTTCAAGGATGCGCAGGAAGCTGGAATATTTATCCTCATTTTCGACCATGTAATCATAGATCGTCATTTTTTCCTGGTCCTCAAATCCGGCTTCTATCACCTGATGCTTGCAGGACTGGAACCCGGTAGCCAGGAATAAAAGGGCCGATATGACGCAGATCTGTCTCATTGTTTAATAGTCATAGTAAGGATTCTGGAGAAGGTTCTTATTGCGCTCCAGTTCTGTTTTATAGATGGGCATATACCAGCCGAGCGGATTGGTAAGCTTGGTGGCAAGTATCCTTTTCTGGGTGGAGGGTACATTGGCCACGATGATCTCTATAAGCTTGCCTTTCCGGGCATAATTGTTCCTCCTTCCCATTCTCATAAGATCGAACCAGCGTTTGCCTTCAAAGGCGAGTTCGAGGGCACGTTCCTCCAGTATCACGTCTTCGTATGCCTGGGGGGAACTGGGCACACTGAGGGGAGTATCGAATCCAGCCCTGCTCCGGATGAGGTTCAGGATCTGGGCAGCTTCGCCAAAGCGTTCCAGCTGTGAAAGCGCTTCTGCTTTCATCAGCAATACGTCCGCCAGGCGGTAAATGATGTAATTGCAGCTGGTCTGGTCGATTCCTGTCCGCACGGATTCCCCGTCTGCCTGCCTTCCGACGTATTTCCAGATGATGTAATCGTTCTCGCTGTACCTCTTGATGGATGCATCCTCGGCCCTGACGGTTTCCCTGGTGGATGAACCTTTCCTGAAGCTCTCTATGGCTTTGGGACTCGGATCATAATTGTAGCTGTTCCGGTTGGTCAACCCGTACATGCTGTTTTCCTGGTTGAGGCTCCGGTTAAACTGGAATTCGTAAATGCTTTCAAGGGTATTGCCGGGATAATATAATTCGAACCACCTGGAACCTGGCATGAGCACGTATTCCGTATTGGCCTCGATCCTCTGCACATGTGCAATGCAGTCCCGGTAATCAAAAAGCCAGAGGGCAATATCCGCAAGCAGGGCATCGTAGGCGGCCTTGGTCACACGCCCCTTGTTTTCCGCAAGGGTACGGTATCCGTCCGTGGTGGCATAAATTCTTTTATCCACCAGGTCCTTCGATACTTTTCTCAGGATCTCTTCCCCGTCGGATTTCTCAACGTAAAGGTCGGTATCGTCGGTCTCGGTGGGTTCCGTGATATAGGGCACATCCCCGAATACCCTGACCAGGTAAAAGTAGGCCAGGCCCCTAAGCCAGTAAACCTCTGACAGGTATCCGTTCATCGCATAATCCGTAAATGTATTATCCACTTTCTTCACCTCGGGCGCATTTTTAATCACTTCATTGCAATAATCAATTACGGTATAGAACTGGTTCCAGTTGCAAAGGGAGTTATCGGAGTAAATATTGCCTTCCGCAACCTTCCGGTCGTCGTTTCCCTGGTTTACGTCCCCGACGACCATATCCGCCCGGATCTCCCCGTATTTAAAGAGCAGCTCGTCCATCGCTGCAAATTCCTGGTAAGCCCCCATTACAACAGCCTCAACGTCCTCCTTGGACTGCCAGAATTCCTCCCTTATGAGTCCCTGTGGCGGGATAAGGACCAGCCAGTCGCTGCAGGCGGTGGGAACCATGAGCGCCAGGATGATCAGTATATGTTTGATTCCAGTCTTCATCTGATGAACGTTTTAGAAACCGGCTGAAATGCTCAATGTGAGAATTCTGGGCGGCGGCGTTTTTGCCTGGTCCACTCCAATCCAGAAGGGATCGCTGGCATCCTGACCTACCTCGGGATCCTGCCCGGAATACCGGGTCCATGTAAACAGCTTGCGTCCGCTGAGAGCAACGCTCAGTCTCCTGAGGCGAAGCTTGCGACAGATCTCCGGTTTCAATTCATAGGCAACCACGAAATTAATAAGGCGAAGGAAATCGCCCTGCTCAACGTAACGGTCCGAACCGAGATTATTGGCCGGGTGATTCAGGTAAGCCCTGGGAAGCATCCCCGCTTCATCCTGTCCCTGAACCCTCCAGCGGCTCAGGGTCGCCTTGCTCTGGTTGTTCCGGTTCAGCATGCCTTCGGTCTGCATGGCCACCTTATTGATGATGTCGAAACCGAGGCGGTATTGGAAATTACAGGAAACATCGATGTTCCAGTATTTCACCGTGGCACCGAACCCACCGATAAAATCCGGGTTGGAATCGCCGATGTAAACCACGTCGTTCAGGTCTATTTTCCCGTCGTGATTCATGTCCTCATAGATTGCATCGCCCCCCTTGAAGGTATACTGGTCGGTATAGGTCAGCGGAAGGGGGATGCCTTTGCTGTCGTAAAGGATGTTGCCGTTCGCATCCCTGGCAATGACATCTTTATCACTCGGGTAAACCCCCAGGTAATGGAATCCGAAAAAGGATCCGATTGGTTCACCTTCCACAACGCGCAGGGGATAATCCTCGTTGCCGATGGCAGTGGAACGTTCGGTGTTAAAATTCTCGGGCAACCGGTTAAAGGAATTGACGTTCCTGGAAATATTGAAATTCAGTCCCACCCAGATCTTTTCACGTCGGATGACGTTATAATCCGACATCAGTTCCCATCCTTTGTTTTCGAGCTGTCCCCCGTTAAGGTATTTCAGCTGGTTAAACCCGGAGGACCTTGGAATATCGTAATCTTTGAACAGAAGGTCATTGGTTACTTTCTGGTAGACGTCCCCTTCAATGTAGAGGCGGTTATTGAACAGGTTAAGCTCCATTCCCACGTCAACCGAAGAAACCGACTCCCACTGCAGGTTACTGAGCTGTATCTGGCTGGGAACGATGGCAGGGAAGGTCATGTAACTGCCGTTGCCGGCGGTTACATAAGTAGCATAGCGGGCATAAGCATCACCCGGCTGCCTGCCTGATATGCCCCAGCTGGCCCTGAGCATGCTTGAACCCAGCCATTGAACGGATTTCATAAAAGGCTCGTCGGAGAATCTCCAGGCGGCGGATATTCCCGGGAATGATCCCCAGCGGTTATTCACGCCGAAGGAGGAAGCCGCATCGGTACGGAAAGTGGTCTGGAGCATGTAGCGGTCCAGGTACTTGTAATTGAGGTTCACCAGGAGCCCGATCTCCCGGGATTCGCCCGAGCCTGTCCCGATCCAGTTGATCTGCCCGTCAATGGAAGGATCCCTGATATCGGTACTGGGGATCTTGTTGCTCTGGATGTTCATCCATTCATACCTCGACTGGCTGCTGATGAATGTCGCGGCGCCGGAAAGGACATGCCGTTCTGTTTTGAAGGGGGAATTGAAGGAGATCTGGGTTTCCGTATGGATGGATGAATTGTTGTTGTTGCTTTCTTCGGCCTTGTTGACGGTCCATGCCAGCCAGTCCGTACCCAGTGCATTGTAAGGCAGGTAATTCTGCGCTTTGGATCCGCCGAATGAAAAAGCGACGGTCTGCCTGAAGATCAGCCAGGGCAGGATGGTATACCTGAGCCTGAAGGTGTTCTGGAGATCGTTCTCGATGCGGTCGTCACGTCCGAGATTGGCAACTGCCACAGGATTGTAATAAATACTTCCTGATCCCTGGTAGGAATTAATCGGGGTAAAATATTCCCCGGTCGGCTGACCTTTTGAATCGTATTCCCAGATGCTCATGTTCGGTGCCTTGATATAGGCCATTTCCCTGATATTCCTTTTATGAATACCGCTTCCATCATCGAGTTCCAGGTTCCCGTCAATATTGTTCTTGTTGTAATTGAACTGGATGGTGAAAAGGAACTTGTTGGAAAGATGGTAATCCAGGTTCACCCGGGTGGAGAAACGTTTGGCGCCGGTGCTTATGGTGGTCCCCCCTTCATTGATGTAACTGAAGGAGGTAAAGTACGTGGCCTTCTCACCCCCTCCGGAGATCTTAAAATAGTGGTCATGGGTATAGGCTGTCCGCGTAATGGTGCTGATCCAGTCCGTATTGGCTGAGTAGTTATAGAAATCCGGGTAATCCCTGTCGTAGGCAATTTCAGGCGGGATGTCGAACACCCCCTGGGCGTTGTGCCATTCCTCCAGCTGCAGCATGATGTACTCGTCACCGTTCAGCATCGGGATGGCGGGAGGCTGAATATTCACGCTCCCCTTGTACTGGTAATCGAACTGGACCTTCCCCATCCTGCCCTTGTGGGTTTCAATCAGCAGGACCCCGTCGGCTCCCCTTGAACCGTAGATGGCCGTTGAGGCTGCATCTTTCAGGATCTCGATGGATTTGATGTCCTGAACGGGGATGTTCACCAGGTTCCCGATGTCTTCCTGGTCGGCCGAACTCAGGCTGAATCCCTCGGGTGTGTTAAACTGTGGAATTCCGTCCAGCACGATCAGGGGTTTGTTGTTCCCCATGGAGCTCAATCCCCTGATGACCAGCTGGGAGCCTGATCCCGGATCGCCGGAGGCACTGATGATGTCCAGGCCGCTTACCTTTCCCTGGAGTGCATCGGTCATGGAAATCACACCGGCATCCTGCATATCCACCAGGTCGAGCTTTACGGTGGATGTTGCATTGTCGCGGTCATCAACATTAATAAGCGTACTGGAAGATTTTGCCTGGGCTGTTACGGTCACCTCCTCTATGTCCAGCGAGGTGGTCTCGAGTTTTACGGTTATCGGTTTGGAAGGGTCGACGTCAATTTCCTGGGTCTCGTACCCGATCACGCTCACCTTGACAACGTTATTCCTATCCTTCATCTCGAGGATAAAGTCCCCGTTGACATTCGTAACCGTACCGTTGATGATCCGGTTATCCTTGTCGTATTCGATTATATTGGCACCGATGATCGTTGAATTATCGGCCTTATCGATAATTCTGCCCCTGATGATCACCCCCTGCTGTGCATAAGCTGCCGGTAACGAAAGCAGGGCGAGGAACAGAAGTATGGTTTTTTTCATAACCCAAAGTGAATTAAACAGCTTATCTGGTATCCATCAATCCATGCTCAAACACCCGGTTAACCGCGTGTACCACGGCGTTGCTTATCGTATTGGCAAACACTTCATCGCCCGTGCCAAGGTTGATCCCTGCGATACGGTTGGTCGCGCCGGACTCATTGATATCGATGTAATCCCCTCCCGACTTATCAGGGAAATGAATAAGATCGATGCCTGGTTCGATGTAAACCTTTGAATATACGGTAATGAATTCCGTGGAAGTTTCGTCGCGCCGGAGGGTTTCATAATACCCGGGGGACTGGCGGCCATCCGTGAATATCATTTTTCCCTGCACGAAATGCATGAGGCAGAACTGCTTCATCTGGGCCGTGGTCAGGGTGGTATCGGCCAGCCAGATGTTCAGCACCGAATCCGTCGGTGCAAATACCGTGTAAATTTCGTTGTCGGAGATGAAACTGTACCGGTTATAGGCATCCTGGCTCAGTCCCGCCTGCCGGATAAGGTTATGAAATCTCGGGAAGTTGTTTTGTATCAGCGAGTACAGGCTCGACGATGAAAAACTGAACCAGCTCTTTATGTCGTAGGTGGTCCCGTTGTCCGCATTGGTACTGAGCTGCGTCGGGGGACCGGTGACCACCACGGATCCCCTGTATCCGATGGTGGTCGGTGCTGTTCCCCTGACCTCGCCGGACTGGTTATCAACGACCAGGTAATTGCCTGCCCGGTTTTTAATGAATTCCTTCCTTGCCAGTCCATTGGGAGAGCTGGTCCCGATGTGGTTCAGCAGCAGGGTGCGCAGTTCGTTGGTGCCCAGCGAGATCCGTAAGGCAGCGGAACCTTCTGAAAGCTGGTACAATGCAAAGCTTTTATTGTAATCGAAATACAGCAGGGAAGAGTCTGCGCGGCAGTTCATATCAGACTCAACGTAAAATGCGTAATCCTCATTTTCTCTTTTAAGGGCTGATAAAAGTCCCGCCGCCTCGATGGAATACATGACATAGGAGTATCCCCGCTGCAGGTATACCGGTCCCGTTACAGCCTTGAACGCACGCGGAACGATGGCATTGCTCACGCCGATAAAGGTGCAGTTGCTCGCATATTGTTTATCGACGATGTCCGCCTCGTTAAGGGTCACGAGGTCAAGCTGCCCGTTATAGAAACCGTTTTCAAAATTCGTCGGGTAAACCGGATCGATGGACATATAGCTATTGGCTATGATCCTTTTAATATGGTCGGGCGCGTTCTCGAGGCTTCCCCAGGGAATCCCTTCCCCGTGCTCAAGGTAGTCAAAGATAAACTTTGCGAAGGCCTCATCCGTCGGAGCGACCAGCCCGTGATGATACCGGATGGTGACATTAGCCGGAAGGCCTGTGGTCCCGGAAGGGGGACTGGTTTCCTCATTCTGGATGTCCCATGGAAGTTCGGGAAAGGTCAGATCGAACAGGGAATCGACCTCCAGCCCGAGATCGGCCCCGGGCTGGTCGAGCGTTTTTTCCCGGTTGTATGTGAATTCGGGGTATCTATAGAGGAGGTTCAGGAAATCCTTGTAGGAATATTCCCGGTCGTCGGTATTCAGGATCTGGTAGGCATTCGGAAGGGGATCAATGACCCGGTCAATGTTGTATACAAATCCATTCTCCGCAAAGATCTCGTCCCCGATGATCTTTCCCCCGACATAATACATATCGCCGGCGCTTTCCACAGGCCTGTCGAAATAGAATTCGTAATCCCTGCCGGTAAGTTTATATATATCGAAGTATTCCCTGTAGAATATGGGAGCATACTTGCGGGAATCGGTGATCACCTTCCGGTGCCAGTTTGACTCAAGGCTATCCGTGAGAATGATATTCCCGCTCCTGTCTGAGGATATCCCGAAATTCCAGTTTTTCTCAAGCAGCAGGGTTTCCCTTTTATAGCCTTTCGGCTCGTTATTGGTAAGATCGAGGGTATCGATCCACCCGTACACATCAAGCGATCTCAGCTGCTGCTTGCTCCAGGGATTCTGAACGATGTGGTATTTTACCAGCCGCCTCAGTTCCGGAAGGGGAATGTCTTCGGGTGAGCTGTACTGTGGATTATTCTGGAAATAGGCGGAGAATGCCTCGTTGTTCGGGGCAAAAACGGTATAGCTGCCCGAAACATCCAGGATGGTATCATACCCTGTTAATTCGATGCAACGGGCAAAGGTTGAAAGTTCGGGCTGGTCCTTCACCTGGGTATATACTTTGCCGGCAAGCCAGTCCGGGCGCTTGTATTTTTCTTCCCGGTCATACTCCCTGCAGCCAAGGACCAGGAAGATCAGGAGTACCGATAAGGCATTTAGCGGAATCCTTTTCATACGTTCAGTTAGTGATCGGGTGCTTTTATTCAGCCGTGGATGGTAAATCCTGACTTCAGTCAGCAGACATCAGAACCCGGTCACACGGTGTAAAAAGCATTTAAATATAGAAAAATACAACCGATTGCGAAATATTTTCTAATTAATATAGAAGCAGTCCAGTTAAGATATTTTCCTTCCAATCCTTATCGATCCTGGCTGATTGCCACCGGGATTCATGAAGGATCATAAAGGAAACAGAACATTTCTGATTGTTTATTCCAGCTTCCGGGGTAACATATATATAATATTATTAGCTGGCAATGCACAGCAATTGCTCCATATTTTGCAATGCTATTCCTTTCCCGTTAATTTTTAAGTATTTTTAGCAAATTGTTTTTTAATTAAAAGATGGGTAAATTCCAAACTGTAGTACCAGAGTAAATGCCCTTTTTTTTAAAAAACAGGTTTCAACCTTAACAACCGTTATGATAAATCCCGGAACCGATTGGCTCGGTAAATGTATCGGACTTTTTTTTGAAACCTTCGTTCAGGAAGATGTGGCAATTGTTACAGGTGGATTACTTGTGGTTAAAAAAGAATTCCCGCTGTTACTTGTTGCCATCAGCCTGTATTCAGGTATCATCAGCGGAGATCTGTTCATTTACAGCATTGGAATGGCAGCCAGGAAAATTCCATGGATTCATCATCGCCTTGTTAACAGGAGAGTTGAAAATGCCAAAATAAGTCTCGAAAAAAATCTTGTCTCCTCAATAGCCCTTGTTCGTGTCCTGCCCGGACTTCTTTTTCCGACTTATCTTGCATGCGGACTTACAGGTGTCTCCTTCAAACGGTTCTTTATAACCACTTTGGCCGCCGGCGCCGTATACTCGACAATACTTCTGACACTGGTGATTAAACTCGGAGAAGTCGTATTCCCTGCCTTCGGTTATCTGGGATGGATCATCATGGTAAGTCTTGTTCTTCTATTGATAACCTATAAAATGATCAAGCCAGGCTGGCTCAGATTATCGAATAACAAGGCTGTCCATACGATCTACTATCCGGATACCAGTCGTAATCAGGAAACTTTTCTTGGTATGCCTTCCATCCGTTTCCTTAAACGCAAGGTATCTGTTTCAGAAAAAATCCCGCCCCTGATTTTCTATATTCCCCTTGGAGTGCGATGGCTTCTGTCCGGCATCAGATACCGGAATCTCACACTTCCTACCATAGCCAATCCATATATCGAAGCCGGAGGCCTGCTGGGGGAATCGAAAAGCGATCTGATGGACCAGGTATCTGAGGAGTATCGTCAATGGATTGCACCTTATACAACCTTTACCCTGGATGACCGTATCCCGCTGGAAAATATGCTTCCTATGGCACTGGGTCAACTTTCATCAGCATCCCTGGATTTTCCACTGGTCGCAAAACCTGATATTGGCTGGCAGGGCTATGGCGTCAGGATCATTAAAAATGAAGCAGAACTGCTGAAATATTTCAGAGATTTTCCTAAAAACAACTCCGTCATCTTCCAGGAACCCATCCCGTATGAAGCTGAAGCAGGAGTATTTTATATCCGATATCCTGAAGAATCCCATGGAAGAGTAATTTCCCTGACATTCCGGTATTATCCTCATGTTATTGGCGATGGTAAAAGTTCAGTCCTGGAATTGATCAAACAGGATCAAAGAACCAGTTTCAAGTCACGTTTTTACCTTGGAAAAGATACTTTACACCAGGGCATCTCACTCCATGATCTTGCATCTGTACCGCTTCGGGAAGAGGTTGTGCGGCTTGCATTCATAGGCAGCATACGTGTCGGAGGCCTATACACTAACGGAGAAAACTATATTACCACAAAATTGAACCAACGCTTCAATGAGATTGCCTGCAGTATGCCTGAATTCTACTTTGGCCGTTTTGACATAAAATTCAAATCGATTTATCATTTACAGGAAGCTACTGATTTTCAAATATTTGAAATAAACGGAGCCGGTGCGGAAGCCATTCATGTTTGGGATACCAACACCTCGTTAATAAAAACCTACAAAGAGTTGTTCCGGTATCAATCTTTACTATTCAGAATCAGCGATATGAACCGGAAAAATGGTTATAAACCGATGGGGATGAAAAAATTCTATTCGTTTACCAGACAATACTATAAACTAACCAATTCATACCCTTCGTCACATTAATCCGGAATTTGAATACAGGGTATGTCGTCAGCTAAATCCAGACTTTTTCGTTGAAAAATATAAGCTGTGATTGCCTACCCGATCGATGTCAATCTGTTGCGGGCAATTCGGGTGGAAGACCGGATTGAACCTTTTCATTTTTTATTTAATTGAAATTTATATTGTTATACCCATGTATCTGACGCAAACCTTCATAAATCCTGTATATTTTCTTGTGATTATCTTTCCATATTTCTCTCCGGAGCAGTGTACAACACTCCAGAAATTCGAGCCAATATTTACTTCTGAAATGTCACGGATTCGGTTTTGGATCGCCCTGATATCACGTCGGGATGACTTGTAATAATACGTTGACCTCACCCTCAAAACTATGCTTCAGCCTTTTCTCGCTGAGACCCATCTTACAACATATTTCGGCAACTTTTACACTTTCCTGTGACTGGTGCAGTGCAAATACGATCTGAGCAAACATAAATTTTGACTATTTCATTGCAATAATTGCCCGGAAATTTCTACTTTATCGTGGTCCGGTTTTGTGGGAGGAGGTCAATGCAGTAAACTTCCCGAACGTTGAGACGCGGGTATTCGGATTGTTTCAGGAAACCTGGTACCAGCCCGACCAGCAGAACCGCGAAAACGGGAAACCGGCGCCGGTCACCATTCCATGAGAAACGGTTTGTCGTCATAAATAACCGCATAATCGTACTGCACCCTGGCATAGTCGACCGGATTCAGAATTTTTATCTCCACCCGATGGTGGCCCCTGGGAAGCTGGTATTTCCAGAAGGGCGTAAACCTGCGCTGATTGACGGCCGTCGGAAGCTTGACTTTCTCAACAAGCTTGCCGTCGATATACATCTCGGTGTTGAAAACGAGATTACGCTTTCCGTAATCCTTCCCATCCGGTGGGGCCGCAAGGGCAAAGCCTATCCCGTCGAACTCGAAGGAGATGGAATTGTTCACGGTTTTCGGAACGACCCTGGCTACGGGGTAATGACCTTCGAAGGAAACTTCAAGCGGTATGGTTTCCGGTTTTTGCAACCTGATGTAAAGCGTATCGCCGACCGATCGCCCTCCGTTCCGTTCGATCATCTTCACCGCGTGCCGGAAGGACATTTCATAGGCGTCCGAAAGTGAGATGGAAGTCCCCATAAAGGGCGTATCCTCGATTTTATCGAGTCCCGCGGTCCAGTACTCCGGGATGCTGCGAAAACCTTTGATCGCGGCCAGTATGCCGCCGGCGGTGGCCGGATTGCAGTCTGCATCGTCGCCGCAGCGGACCGCGACCTGAAAGGTGCGGGTGAAGTCCCCGTTACCGTACAGCAGTCCCATCACGACCCAGGCCGCGTTAATTTTTGCGTCTATGTTAAAGGGCCGGAAGACCCCAAGGGGGGAGCCGATGTCCACTCCCCATTTCCGGATCGTCTTGAACCAGGTGGCCTTCCAGTCCGCCGGGTCCTCCCTGTGCCATTTGATCACATCGCTCAGGCACTGTGAGAACTTGCTTTCCGGGGGAATGACCTTCAGCGCTTCCTTTACGATCTGTTCGATGTCTGCCGTGCTGTCAGCCACCAGGGCCAGGGCATAGGTGGATGCCACAAAGACGCCGCCGTACCATCCGTCGCCGTAATTCATGATATGCCCGACCTTATCGCAGAGTTGCACCGCCGAATTCATCATCCCCGGGAACATCAGTCCCGCGAAATCGGATTCGATCTG
>CAYSJH010000044.1:0-37129 GCA_964431315.1 uncultured Bacteroides sp.
CGTCGTAATTGCCGCCCCTGACCGAATACTGGGAACTCAGTTCGTTCCGGTTCGACACGCCGGGAAGGGTTGACAGGATGCTCTCCACACCCCCGGAGACGGTTGGAAGCATATCGAGGGTCTTGATATCGATCCGGGTGATTGTGGTATTCCTCTCGTAGGCTTCACGCACCGTTACTTCGTCCAGGTCCTGCGCGGTTTGTATCAGGACCCGGTTGATCTCCACGCTTTCCCCGGGGGAGAGGCGTAAGGGTACCTCCTCCTGCCGGTATCCCACAAAGGAGATGATAAGGGTGAAATGTTCACCGGCCGGGACCTCAAGCTCGAAAAACCCGGTTTCGTCCGTTACGGTCCCGTATGGTGTCCCCGGAACGGCCACGTTGGCAGGAAAGACCGGGGCGCCGTCGGCCCCGGTAATAAGGCCGGAGACCAGGGCGGTTTGCTGGCCGTGGACCAGAAACGGTACGAAGAGGAGGAGGCACAGGAACAGGATATGCGATGGACTGATTTTCATCGTTCGGCCGGTCGATACTACTTAAACTGAATAATCCCCATTTAATTGTGTAGTATTATTATATCGCCGGAGGCCTATCTGTCCTTGTCCGGATTCTTGAACTTCCCTTCCTGCAGGTACTTGAAGAACTGTGCCCATCTCATCGGGTCGAAAATGGTATAATAGGGATACTGGCCCTTCGAATAGGTGGCATTGTACTGCTCCCTCAGGTGGTACTGGTAATTCACGTCCGGGTCCGGGGGAGCCTCCGGATTGTGGATCTGGCTGTGTATCATGGCCAGGTTATGGAAAGCGCGTTCCAGGTCATCGTCCGGCAGCTCGAGGGAAACAAAGGCCTGTTTGAACTCCTGGTAGGTCTTCCAGGGCAGTATGATCACTTCCCTGATCTCAATGGTATCCTCCTTCATGATCACATCGACCGGGTAATGGTAGGATCTCAGCGTATCGGGGATGATCAGCCCGGTCCTTTTAAATCCCACGGCAGAAAAGATAATGGTATCGTGGGGCTGCACCACGAAGGAGAACATGCCCCTGGTATCGCTGATGGTCCCCCTTCTTTGATTCAGGATCAGGATATGGACGAATTGCAAGGGCTGCAGGTATACGTTCCTTACCACGCCTGAGAGCTGGATCAGTTTTTCATCGGCCTGGGCATGGGAGGAAAAGAGTACGGTGCACAGGGTGATTAATATGAGGAGATTTCTTTTCAATGCCCAAAAATGGCAAAAATACCTAACATTTTAAACCTGTAACGGCATAATTAACAAAATTTAAGGGGTCCCTGTTTGCGGCGAATGCCTATCTTTGTGCCCGGGTTAGTTGCCATGATCCAGCAGAAAGAAATAACGCTGCCTCCTTTTCCAAGGGGATTTCACCTGATAACGCGTTACATCGAACAGGAATTGCCCGAACTGCCTGCACAGGGCCTGCTTAATATCCTGATCAAGCACACCTCCGCCGGCCTTACCCTGAACGAAAATGCGGACCCGACCGTACGGGAAGATTTTGAATCCTTCATTTCCAGGATGGTGCCGGAGAACCAGTCCGGGTTCCGCCATACCCTTGAGGGAGCCGACGACATGCCGGCCCATATCAAATCATCCCTGTTCGGGGCCAGCCTCACCCTGCCTGTATCGGGCGGCCGACTGAATCTCGGCACCTGGCAGGGCATTTACCTCTGCGAATTCAGGGACCGGGGGGGCAGGCGAAGACTGGTCCTGACCGTTTACAGCTGAGGGGGAAATCCGGGTCCGGTCCGCAGGACAGATTTGATCACCGCAGGGCAGGATCGCTTCCGTTCCCCCGGGATGTTATAAAGCAGTTACGAGTCCCGTAAAACATGATTTTTCTTATCATTTGATCGGATGTATTTTTTTAATTTGGGACATCAAACCAGGACCGGGCGAATGATGCAGAAACTGATGCTGATGGGGGATGAGGCCGTGGCCCGGGGAGCGCTTGATGCCGGGATGTCCGGCATATACGCATACCCGGGGACACCATCCACCGAAATAACCGAATATGTGCAGGGACTGGACCTTCGCGGGGAGGTGCACAGCGAATGGTCGGCCAATGAAAAAACAGCCATGGAATCGGCCCTCGGCATGTCCTACGCCGGGAAAAGGGCGATGGTGTGTATGAAGCACGTGGGACTGAACGTTGCGGCGGATCCGTTCATGAATGCCGCAATCACAGGGGTGAATGGTGGCATGGTCATCGCTGTGGCGGATGATCCTTCCATGCATTCCTCGCAGAATGAACAGGATTCAAGGTATTTCGCGAGGTTTGCCATGATCCCCGTGCTGGAACCTTCCAGCCAGCAGGAGGCATACGATATGGCATACGGGGCCTTTGACCTGTCCGAGCGCTACCTGGTCCCCGTCATGATCCGCCTGACTACCCGTCTGGCCCATTCCCGCAGCGGTGTGAAACGGTCCCCGCCCAAACCCCGGAACGAACTCCGGATGCCCGGGAGCCCGACCCAGTTCATCCTTCTTCCGGGCATGGCCCGTAAAAGCTACCGGCGCCTTATCGATGTCCAGGCTGACCTGGAAAAGGAATCGCATGAAAGCAGGTTCAATGCATTTTTTGACGCAGCAGATACTTCCGTTGGCATCCTGACGGGGGGACTGGCCTATAATTACCTTGCTGAGAATTTCGATGATTTCAAAATACCCTGGCCGGTGCTGAAGATCTGCCAGTATCCGCTTCCCGTAAAGCGTATCCGCGAGCTTTATGAACGCTGCGATTCGCTCATTGTGATCGAGGAGGGATACCCGCTGATCGAGGAAACGTTAAGAGGGGTGCTGGGCACTGCCAAAAAGATCAGGGGAAAACTGGACGGCAGCCTGCCCAGAACCGGTGAGCTTAATCCCGATGTGCTGAAGCCGGTCCTTGGATTGTCCCCCAAAAAAGGCATGGAGGTCCCCTCCCTGGTAAGGGACCGTCCTCCCGCCCTGTGCAAGGGATGCAGCCATG
Organism: uncultured Bacteroides sp.; assembly: GCA_964431315.1. Lineage (GTDB taxonomy): Bacteria > Bacteroidota > Bacteroidia > Bacteroidales > SM23-62 > SM23-62. The sequence continues at coordinate 2,993 of CAYSJH010000044.1, forward strand.
CCGATGTATTCCATGCCCTGAATGAAGCGATGGAATCCTATGGGGACGGAAGGGTATTTTCGGACATCGGCTGTTATACGCTCGGTGCCTTTCCTCCGTTCAATGCCCTCGACACCTGCGTGGATATGGGGGCTTCGATCACCATGGCCAAGGGAGCTGCCGATGCGGGACTCATTCCCTCGGTCAGTGTAATAGGGGATTCCACCTTTACCCATTCCGGGATGACCGGATTGCTGGATGCCGTCATGGAGAACTCACCCATTACCGTGATCATCTCCGATAACAGGACCACGGCGATGACAGGGGGACAGAAATCGCATGCCGAGGACAGGCTGGAGTCGATCTGCAGGGGACTCGGCGTTTCCCCGGAACACATCCGCAGGATTACTCCCCTGAAAAAATATCACCGGGACAACGTGGAGATCCTGAAGGAGGAAATTGCCTACGGGGGCCTCTCGGTTATCCTCGCGGAAAGGGAGTGCATACAGACCGCGACCCGCAGGAAAAGGAAGGAAAAAACAAAACCATAAAACCGGATCCATGAAATGCGATATTATCATTGCGGGTGTGGGTGGACAGGGGATCCTTTCCATTGCGGCCTCGATCGGGATGGCCGCGCTCGGGAATGACCTGGAGATCAAACAGGCCGAAGTGCACGGCATGAGCCAGCGCGGCGGTGCCGTGCAATCCAACATGAGGATTTCATCCGGGTCCATCGCCTCCGACCTGATACCCCTGGGAGAAGCGGACCTGATCATTTCCGTTGAGCCCATGGAATCACTGCGATACCTTCCGTGGCTCTCGGCCGGTGGATGGCTGATCACCAATACCAACCCGTTCATCAACATACCCGATTACCCTGATCTGGAGGCCCTGAAGGAGCAGATCGACGCTGTTCCCAGGCATGTCGCGCTCGATGCGGATGCCATCGCCTCCTCACTTGGATCGGCCAGGGTATCCAATATGGTTGTGCTCGGAGCGGCAACGCCTTACATCGGTATTCCATACGGGAGTTTTAAACAGGGCATCAGGAAGATTTTCAGCAGGAAGGGGGAGGAGATCATCGCCATGAACCTGGCCGCCCTGCGCAAGGGAAAAGAAATGGCTGAATCGCTGTGAATTTACACGGTAAATTTTATCTTGCAGCCTCAAAATCCAGTCCGCAACATGAGCCATTATCCGTTCTCTCAACGGGACCTTGAACAGTTAAGCGAAAAAGGCATCACACCGGGATCCATCGAGATCCAGCTTGAAAATTTCCGGAAAGGATTCCCGCCCATTACTCTTGTCGCAGCGGCGACAGCCGGCGACGGCATCATCCGCCTTGCCCGGGAAGAGGTTTCCGCTTATGCTGAGAAATACAGGAACCGGCAGCGGGATCTCCGGATCATGAAATTCATCCCGGCTTCGGGTGCCGCCACACGGATGTTCAAGAGCCTGTTTGAATACCTGAATGAGGCGGGCAAAAAAGGGGCAGGCGCGAAAGTCCCCCCTGAAATTGAGGAATTCATAGGGGGACTCGGTAAGCTTGCCCTGAGGGAGGACCTGGAGGAATCGATCAGGCTTAAGGGAAAGGATCTCGGCACCCTGCTGGCCGGAGGGGATATTCCCGATATTATCCGGACGGTATTGCAGGAGGACGGACTGAATTACGGGCAGCTGCCGAAAGGCCTGCTGAGGTTCCACAAATACCCGCATGAATGCAGAACTCCGCTCGAGGAGCACCTGGTGGAAGGCGCGGAATACTGCCTGGGGAAGGGGGACAGGGTAAACCTTCATTTCACGGTTTCGGAGGAACACCTGGATCATTTCAGGGAACTCCTGAAACAGAGAAAGTCCCATTACGAGGACCTGAATGGTGTGCGTCACGACGTCGGATTTTCTGTGCAACGCTCCTTCACCGATACCCTGGCCGTGGATCCTGAAAACAAGCCGTTCAGGGAAGTGGATGGCCGGCTTGTATTCCGGCCTGGAGGCCACGGTGCCCTGCTGACCAATCTCACTGAACTGGATGCCGACCTGATCTTCATCAAGAACATAGACAACGTTTGTCCCGATCGCATGAAACCGGTCACCAGCCTGTATAAAAGCGCCCTTGCCGGGATCCTGCTGGAGTACAGGGAGACCGTCTTCCGGTACATCCGGATACTGGATGCGGGGGATCATTCTGCACTCCATGAGATAGGGGACTTCCTTGAAAATAAATTGTTTACACGGGTTTCAGAGGCTGACAAACAGCTGGATGGACGGGATAAGGCTTCGTTTCTGAGACGGAAACTCAACCGCCCGATGAGGGTTTGCGGAATGGTCAGGAACGAAGGGGAGCCGGGCGGGGGACCTTTCTGGGCCCGTAACCGCGACGGATCGATATCCCTGCAGATCGTCGAATCCGCCCAGATCGATTTCAGCAACCCGCAGCAATCCTCTATAGCAGGCAACGCCACCCATTTCAACCCGGTCGACCTGGTATGTGCGACGAGGGACTACCTTGGCCATGCGTTTAACCTGAATGATCATGTTGATCCCGAAACCGGGTTCATCTCCGTAAAATCGAAGGATGGAAGAAGCCTCAAGGCCCAGGAATTGCCTGGATTGTGGAACGGAGCCATGTCGGACTGGAACACCCTTTTTGTGGAAGTGCCGATCGAAACCTTTAATCCCGTCAAGACCATCAACGATTTGCTCAGGTCCGAGCATATGGCCTGAGAACAATAGCGAACCGGTGCCCGGCCGCCTGCATTTCCGCCCGGTCAGTCAAGCAGAATGCCCGCCTGGCTCAGGAGGGTCCATCCCGATGCCCAGTTATAGGTCCCGAACGCCCCCTGAAAATAAGCCTTATCAAACCAGTCATCAGGATAGGGTGCCAGTCCCCCGAAAACATAATCCCCCGCTACGAGCCGGAACTGTTCCCCGCCATAAACCATTCCCGGGTTTTCCACCTTGTTGCCTGCGGTACTGAAATATCCACGGATGCTATTGAACTGGTCTGTAAGGTTCTCGGATGGATTTGCGCAGATAACCCTGAAAATGTTCAGGGTATCGTTGTCCGCCACATCGTAGAAAACATTACCCTGCAGCTGCAGCATCCCGTCCACGAACTGTTCGTAACTGTCTTCGACCCCGGGTTTGTATTCAATTTCAACCCCGTACTCCTGGTTGAGCACCACGGTATTGGAGATCACCCCCGCGGCATTCCTGGTGAAACTTATTCCGGTCCTGCCGCTGGCGGTGCCACTTCCAACAAGGGTCAGGTTGAACAGGAGGGGAGCGGACAGAGGCCGGCCGTTTTCGGGGAGGATCCCGCCGTTTGCCTCGATCAGGTGGTCACCTGTCTGCAGTTCCTGAATCGCCACCCAGTACTGTCCCCTGCCGCAATATCCCTCGTCATAGTCAAAAGCATCATCGCTGCAGAAAGCAGACAACAGGTACCTGCAATTCACGGTCCCCCCGAAAAACTCAAAGCCGTCGTCAGCATTGGAAATGACCTCGATGTTTTCAATGGTCGTGCCGCTACCCACACCGCCGAGGGTCAGCCCGTTGATCTCATTGTCCTCGCTCAGTTTTGTCCCTCCGTGGCGTATGGACACGTACTGCAATATCCCTGAATCATCCTCGTTATGGATGCCCCCGTATGTACCCCTTGGCTCGGTAAAAGGAATCCCTTCTATGTGATTTTCATTGTACTGGTTGTTAAGCGGGGCAGAGCCGAGCAGGATAACTCCTCCCCAGAGTCCCTTTGATTCAGGAGGTACCGAACCTTCCAGGTCATCCCCCTCGCAGGTGAAGATGATCGGTTCGGAGGCAGTTCCCCTGGCGAGGATCCTTCCGCCCCGGGCTACTATAAGTGCGGAAGCGGCAGCTCCCTGTCCCGTTCTTGCACGTATCACCGTACCGGCTTCAATGGTCAGGGTCTGCCCGTCATTCACGAATACCAGTCCCTCCAGAAGGTAATCCTTTTCCTTTGTCCAGGTTACCGTACCCGTCCCCGCGCCATTGTCCCGTATGCTTTCCGTTTCGTCAACCATGTAATCGCTTTTCCGGCAGCCTGAAAAGCACAGGCCTGCTGCCAGGGCAAGGAAAATACCGGATGTTCGCCTCATTTTCAGCATGGTATTATAGTACGAATTCCAGGTTGATGAATAGGTACCGCTGGTTTCCCAGGTTGGCGGCGTAGGGCACCCAATCCTGGTAATCCATGGCGATTTTCACATGTTTGATGGGCTGGAACTGGATGCCCGCGATCAGTGCAGATCCGTCGTCCTGCAGGTTCCAGGGTTTGGTATATTCTTCAGGGATGTTGGAGGAAAGGCGGTCGAACCTGCCGAAAACCTCAAATTTATCGTTCAGGTCACAGGAAAGATAGGCAGATAATCCGGTCTGATTATGGTTACCATTGAAATCCGCGTTGCCTTTCCGGTTGTATTCCGCCCCGGCGGTGATCCTCTTGTAGCTATACCCTGCAAACGTGGAAAGGGTGGATTGCAGGACTTCCTGGTTGATAAAATCGTAATAAATCCTCAGCAGGATCCTTTCCAACGGGTAGAGGGAGACCCCCATGCTTGCCTTGAAATTGTTGTCGCGCTGGAGGTTACTGTATCCCTCCCCGTTCATAAGGCTCGCATCCAGTGAGATCTGCTGATGGACCCGGTATACAACGGTGGTTCCCAGGTCGGCCTTGGGACCAAAACTATGTTCGTCCTGCATGGATTTGTAAATGTAGCGGTGTTTCCAGTATTTCTCCTGGATCCCGAAATGTTCGGTATCGATGATGCCGCCTTTAAGGGTCCATTTTCCCTTATCCCAGTAGAGCGCGGCCGTCTTGAAATAGGCATACCTGCGGATGCGGGAAAACTCGGAAATATCATTGGGACTTCCGATGTCAAGCTTCAGCTCGGTGGAGAAATGCGGATCGAACTGGTATTTGTACCCGATGTAGGCACGCCTTATCTCAAAAGCTTTTGAGGGATCGGCATCGGTCAGTCCGGTATAGACATTTGCGAAGATCCTGAGAATCGGGGAACCCTTGGGAAAATCGGGATTACCGGCATCCCCCTGGGCGGCCAGCATGCCATGGAATGGCAGTAATGCACAGATTAACAAATATTTAGCAACAGGTTTCATGGATGGTTTGTTTGTTCAATGATACTAAATATTTACATTGAATTAATATCGTCGAAAAATTCTTAATGTTAAATTAATGTAATCATAATGGAAAGATTACCGCCCGGTAATGGCCAGGTAATATTCGAAAGATAGCTTTACATCAAAATAAATCATGCAGGAAATGAAAACCATTCTCGCAGCAATAGCACTTCTGATGATTTCATCCGGCATCTTTGCCATCGAACCGGTTACGGATGTGAAAAGTAATGCTGTAACGGCAATCGAAGGCTTTGTATGCGACCGGCTTTCCGGCGAATCCCTGACGGGTGTCAAGGTTAAACTTGAAGGATCGGAAATCGTTCAATATACGGATTTTGACGGGAAATTCCGGATAGAAAACCTCAAACCGGGCAATTATACCATCCGGGTCGAATACATTTCGTACGACAGTGAAAAAATTGAGACCCCGTCTGTGGCTAACGATCCGGGACTTCCTCTTACCATCCGTTTGCAGCCTTCAACGGTTAAGGTAAGTGCAGGTATTAACTAGATATTCTGAATCATTATAACCCTATAAAAACCTGGCTGTCCGCCGGGTTTTTTGTTATGGTGAGGTCAGGTTTTGACAATAGGCTCAGAAATGATAATTTTATAAACGATGTTAATCCAAATTGACCTGAGATGGAATTCAATCCCGGCAACTATAAAGTACTGATCGTTGATGATGAGCCCGACATCATTGAGTTTATCGGGTACAACCTGAAAAAGGAAGGCTATACCGTCTATTCAGCGGCCACCGGAAAGGAAGGCATAGAGTCGGCCCGAAAATACCAGCCCGACCTTATATTGCTCGACATCATGCTGCCCGAAATGGACGGGATAGAGGTCTGCGAGGAGATCAGGAAAATCCCGGCCCTGAGCGGAACCACCATTGCCTTCCTGACCGCCCGCGGTGAAGATTATTCGCAGATTGCCGGTTTTGAGGCAGGCGGCGATGATTATATAACCAAGCCTGTCAGGATCAAGGTCCTAACAAGCCGCATACGGGCCCTGCTCAAAAGAAGCCATTATCACCCCGGTGATGCCAGGGAGATGGTGAGCACCATTTCAGAGGACATCGTTCTCGACCGTGAACGTTTTATTGTCCTGAAACAGGGGGAGGAGCTCATCCTCCCGAAGAAGGAGTTTGAATTGCTGAACCTGCTGATCTCAAAGCCGGGGAAGGTATTTACACGGGATGAGATCTTTCATGAGGTGTGGGGGGACAGGATCATTGTCGGCGATCGTACCATCGATGTGCACATCCGCAAATTACGGGAAAAGATCGGGGAAGGTTTTATCCAGACCGTAAAGGGAGTCGGGTACAAGTTCGTGAACTAGTTCTGGATTTGACGGACTTTATTGACCTCTGCCGCCTTCCCGGAATTATGCTTCACAAAATCACGTTGTGCCTTGAGCAAATTCATCGTATACAACAGGAGATTCTTGGTCTCATTGAGCGTATTCAGGAACAATTCACTGTTACGGGTCCCCGTTTCATGGCTTTTTATCCTTTTGAGCTGCCTCTTCTTTAATTTTGTTAATGCCTCAAGCAGTTTCTGCTGTAATTCGAACAACTTCTCCATATGTTCATAGCTGGAACTCTTGATCGTTTGAATGATGGTGGAGAAGTAGACATTGATCTGCTCTGAAAGGTCCCTTAATTCATGTTTCTGCTCCTTTATGAGCGGGGGATGGTTATTATCGATGTAGGTAAAAACAGGCCCTGCGATGAAGGTCAGACAGTGTGCGGTTTCCCTGAGGTAGTCAATTACCTGGACATAATGATGCCCGGATTCAAAATCGTCCTCCTGGAGCTTCGATACGGTCTGGTAGAGGTTGTTTTTCAGTATTTTCGTCTCCTTGTTTAGCTCCTTTATTTCATCAAGGTTCCGTTTGATTGATTTTCTTTTGAGATCGATTAGACCCGATATTGTGTTGGAATGGAGGATGGCTATTGCGGAAAGGGTTTTGTATACACTTTTGGTGCAGCTTTTCAGGATATTTTCCCCGTTCAATTCTTCTGCCACGGCGTGGCTGGCGGACTTTTTCTTCATCTCGGAATCACGTTTCCGGTGCAGGCGGAAGGACCTGTACAATACGTAGGCTGCGAGAATAACCAGTGCCAGTATGGCGATGGCCCCTCCCCAGTTGATCAGGAAAGCCAGCAGGAATGCCGAGGTGAAGGCACAGAATGCCGTAAAGAACCAGCCCCCGACGACCATGACCACGCCGGAAACCCTGAATACAGCACTTTCCCTGCCCCATGCGCCGTCTGCCAGGGATGTTCCCATCGCAACCATGAAGGTAACGTAGGTGGTGGACAAAGGAAGTTTAAGGGATGTGGCAAAAGAGATCAGCGCACTGGCAACAACCAGGTTTACGGAAGCCCTGACAAGGTCAAAAGACGTTCCTTTACTGGATTTGCTCGTCTTGAATTTGTCCTGCGCAAACCGGCTTTCAAGATAGCTGGTGACCCTGTTCGGCACGATCCGTCTGAACCCTCCCGAGAGGGCTATGGCGACCCTCACTATTCCCCGTGCAACGCCTGAAGATTCGAATCGTTCAAAGCCTTCATCCTGCCTGCCGAGGTTAATTTCGGTATCGGTTACCGACCTGGCCTTTTTCGAAATCCAGAGGGCAATTACCATGACGATGCCGGCCGCCAGGAGAAATAAGGTAGGTGTGCGCACGGGCCCCGATAAGGAGGTCATGAGGTACTGGTTGGAATTCGCGGCGCCGCTTGCCGTGAATGACCTGAAGGATTCGAGTCCCGCCAGTGGCACCCCGATAAAATTGACCAGGTCGTTCCCGGCAAATGCCATGGCCAGTGCAAAGGTCCCGATCAGCACAATGAATTTCAGGATGTTCAGCCGCAGGATCCACTGAGCGAGCTGCAGGAGGAGGGTCCAGCCGGCAAAACTCGCCCCCAGGATCAGTAAGGTGTGTCCCCCGATCCATGTGACCGTTTCCTTTGAAATGAAGGAGGCTCCCTTTGCCCCCTTGATCAGTATGAAATAGGTAATGATGGAAATTGCGATCCCTCCCCATAGGGCCCCGAAGTATTTAATGGTTTTTTCATAGTTAAAGGAGAAAAGCACCCGGACAAGGTACTGAATGATAATGCCGAAAGTAAAGGCAATGGCCACGGAAAGCAGGATACCCGTGATTATCAGGAGTGCCGAGCTCGTATTGATGTAATTGCTCATTTCCGATGCGGCGGCACCGGTCCCCCTGATCTTGATGATCGACACCGCCACGGCAGCCCCCAGCAATTCGAACACGATGGAAACAGTGGTGGAAGTTGGAAGGGCAAAGGTATTGAACAGATCGAGCAGGATGATATCGGTCAGCATGACGGCCAGGAAAATGACCATGATCTCGTTCAGGTAAAAATGTTCGGGATGGAAGATCCCTTTTCTGGCAACTTCCATCATGCCGCTGGAAAAGGTCGCTCCGAAAAGGATGCCGATGGCGGCAATGGTCATAATGATTTTAAAAGGGGCTGCCCTGGAACCGATGGCCGAGTTGAGGAAATTAACGGCATCGTTGCTGACACCTACCACGAGATCTGATATTGCAAGGAGAATAAGTATTCCTACGATCAGCAGGTAGAATGTTTCCATCGGGGGGAAGACTTATAATATGAATGCAAAGGTAATTTATCAGGCAAAATGAATCCGGTTTGCGTGTTAAATTTATGTTAAGTCCGCAAAAAAAAAGAAATCCAGACCTTCGATTGTGGATTCTTTGTTAATAATTCATTTTCAGGGCCTCTGCCTGGTCCTGACCGTGGTCCTCTCATTGATCCAGCAACCGACGGTATAGGATTGCCCGTTCTCATAGCCATAGAAAAAGGCATCCTCCGCGTTCGGGAAGTACTGGGAATATTTGTCGATGAGTTCTGATGCCTGCCCGCTGACCGAAGGGTCCGCTGTTTTTGCCTGCATGAATTTATCCACTGCAGCCCAGAACACGGTTGTTTTCTCGAATTCATTCTCTCCGCACCGGGTACTGCTTGATGCATACAGGTTACCGATCAGGATGTAGGGATCGCCCCAGTTGGGCTTGCTTTCAATGGCTCTCCGGGCAAGTTCACGGGCCTGGTTGTAATCATCGTATCGGGTATATTTTATGAGTCCAAGTTCGTACAGGTATTTCGCCTTCCTCCCAGCATCAGTTTCGTTTGATATGGCTTCTTCATAATAGGAAACGGATTTTGCGTAATTCTCCTTCTTGAAGAAAAGTGTAGCCAGGTTGTAGGCTGCCTGTGAGGATGGTTCAAGCTTGTAGAGATTTTCCGAAGCACGGGCGAACAGCTCTGCATCCTCGCAGTTCTGATCCGACAGCAGGGTGGTAAGCTTTTTCAGGAATTCCAGGTCTTCCGGTGTCTGTTTGAACTTGGGACTGAAAATCTGCACCAGGGTGGCACAGTCGGCCGCGCCGCTTCCTGCAAAGATCGCCTCAACGTTGGCAAGGGCTTTATCAGCCTGGTCCTCGGGTCTTCCCACTTTCACTAATTTTTCAAGTATATCGGTGGTTATCATGTAATTATCGATCAATTCCTTTCCTTCAATGGCACCGGTATTAAACAGGGCATTGGAAAGCTGCATAAGAGTTACCATGACGGCCGGTTCGGAATTGATCTTACTCATTTCAACCGAGCGTTTCATGAGGTCATAGGATTCCGTCACTTTTTCCCTGTCGTACTTCAGCAGGTCAAGTCCCTTTCGGCCCAGCACAAGACCCTCCTGTCCAAAATATTCTGCCCGCTTGTCGTAGATGAGCATCAGGGTATCGAGGGCACTTGCCCTGGCTTCGTCGTCTTTTGCCCTTTCGATCTTGTCACGGTAGATCCTGACCCCGTAGAGGTAGATGTTTTTGCTTGATTCCGGACAATCTGCAAAAACCTTCTGCCAGGAAGGAAGTGCATAGTCCGAGAGGTTTATTTTCATAAACTCGCTCATGGTGGAAAGGTTATTCGCACATTCCATCCTGGAGACACTGTCCGCTCCGTATTTGGGATTGTCGAATATGTTTTCCTGCTGGGCGGAAACGCTGTGAACCCCAAAAAAGATGAATAGCAATGAAAGTTGCAATAAATTCTTCATGATCTGACTCTTATCGATTAAGTGAAAAAATTATTCCGCGAAATTAATAAATAATGCCTTTGTTCAGGAATACAGTCACAAAAATCGTCCCACATTTACTTTTTTGAACCTGGATCATAATAAAGCCGCTTAAGAGTTGAAACAGAAGTACGGATTTAAATTTCAATTCTGAATTTAATTTTTTATTTTTGATTGAGTTCGCAGATGACTGATAGGGGCACTTGAGGTGCATTAGACAATAATGAACCAAATTTCTGAACCTATGAAAACCATCAAAACCGTTGTCGTCATCCTTATCATCCTGATCCTGATCCCTGTATCAAGCTGGATTGTATGGTCATTCAAGGCCAGCCGGCCTCTGAACGTACTGGTTATGAATAAGACCGTGCTGGACCTTACGAATAGGGAACACGGTGCCATTTTCTGGGTGCTGCTGAATGAAAAGTTCGTAAAAAGTGATGGAAAGGCTTATCACAACCAGAAGGATTATTATGGTTTTCACCCACTCAAACCGCTTAGAACCAGGAAATACGAAGTCCAGAGAATAAAGCTCGAAGAAGTTGAAAAGCTGGCTTCCGAGTACGATATGGCCTATTTTTCCGACACCTACGGGGTCTTTTTCAATGATTGGTACCGCAGGGAAACCCATACGGGGAAAGGCACCCTTATTGAAGGCGGATTGAACAATTCTGACTATCTGTTCATCAAGGCAATGCTTGACCGGGACAAACTGGTTGTTGCCGAATATAACTTTATCGCCCCGCCTACCATCGGTCTGGTCAGGAAAAAGACCGAAGAACTCATGGGAATCCGGTGGTCAAACTGGACCGGCAGATACATTCATAATCTTGATCCCGCTAAAAGCAAAGACCTGCCGGAATGGGTCGTTGGTATCTACAGGAAAAGGAATAACGGAGAATGGCCATTTACGGGAGCGGGGATCATCCTGGTCAATGAACTTGCACAGCATGTGGTTGTCCTGGAAGCCGGCAAGCACCTGGATATGGCCGTCCCCGAGATACAGACTACCGAATTCGGGCTCGAACAGTACGAGCTGCCTGAAACCGTTCACTACCCCGGATGGTTCGATATCATGGACCCCCTGGCGAATTATACCGTGGCGGAATACAAGATCCACATAAACATTGAGGGCAAGGCCCTGCTGGACGAATTCGGGCTTCCTTCCCGCTTTCCTGCCATTATTCAGTCATCAGGCGGTTCGCCCTTCCTTTACCTGGCAGGTAATTATTCCGATTACCCGGTCCGGCTCTGGAATGCCAAGTTGCAGGGCATACGCACCTTTGAAAGGATCTTTTACAGCAATAAGGAGCAGAGTGCCTCGAAGTTTTACTGGACATTCTATCTTCCGCTGATCTCCCAGGTTCTGACTGATTACCAGGCGGGACTTGAGAAATGAGGATTCCTTATCGGAAATGATTGAATTCGGGGGCCCCCTGCTGGGCCCCTTCCTATTGATTGATGGTCATGATAAGCATCGCAATGATACAGCCTGACATCGTCTGGGAAAGCGTGGAGCCGAACCTGCGCGCCTTCACCCGTATCCTCAGGGGCATCGGGGAACCCGTTGACGTCATCTTTCTGCCGGAATTGTTCACCACGGGTTTTACCATGCGGAGCAGGGAGCTTTGCGAACCCATGGAAGGCAGGACCATGGAGTGGATGGCCGGGATGTCGGGGGAACTGAACAGTTCGATTGCCGGCAGCATAATCATTAAGGAAGGGGAGGAATATTTTAACCGTCTGATATGGATGCAGAAGGACGGAAAGTTCCATTTCTACGATAAACGACATCTTTTCAGGATGAGCGGGGAGGATGAACACTACGCAAAGGGCGGCCGGAGGGTCATCGTGAGGGAAGGGGAATTCAGGTTCCTGCCCCTGATCTGCTATGATCTGCGATTCCCTGTCTGGAGCCGGAACAGAAACGACTACGACGTACTGGTTTACCTTGCTAACTGGCCCGCTCCCAGGAAGGATGTCTGGTCTTCACTGCTGAAGGCGAGAGCCATTGAAAACCAGGCCTTCGTCATTGGAGTGAACCGGGTCGGGAAAGACGGCATGGGCATCGAATACTCCGGGGACTCCCTGGCTTTTAATGCAAAGGGAAGGCGGATCGCCTCCCTGGGAACCGAAAGGGCCGGTACCCGGATCGTCCGGTTGAATCTCAATGATCTGAATGCCTTCCGCGAGAAATTTCCGGCCTGGCGGGATGCCGACCTGTTTACCCTGTGCGATTAGCAGGATTCTCCGTGGCAGTTGGGATCCGAACAGTTGCTGCAGCTGTCAGCCGGATGCACATGCCCGTGTTCAAGCTCATCCGGGGTTGCTTCCCTGATCTCAACGATCGTTCCGTTAAAATGCAGGTCTGTGCCGGCAAGGGGGTGGTTGAAATCCATGGTAACAAACCGGTCGTCGAAACTGACTATTTTCCCATTCAGCCGGTTGCCGGATTGGTCAAGCATGGGAATCTGGTTGCCCTCCCTGAGGAGTTCCCTGTCGATTTCCCCGTCCATCTCGAAGGCCTTCATGGGCACATCCACGATGGCGTCCTCATTCACCGGTCCATAGGCCTCGTCAGCATTGATCTCGAAATTAAAATTATCGTTGATTTTCAGCCCGTCTAAATTCTGTTCAAATTTCGGGAGCAGGTTCCCTGCACCGAACAGGAACATGAGGGGGGAATCCGCACCGACCGATTCGACGGTCTCCCCGTCCACTCTCAATTCATAGGAAAGGCTGATAACTTTATTTTTTTCTACGATCATGATCTTAATGAAATATGGAATGATTGATAAACAATTGCACAAAATAAATCCTTACGGAATGAATATCAAAACAGGAACGTGTTAAATTACTTATAAATTAGGTTCAAAAGGTGAAGCCAAGCCGGATCACCGGGTTGGAGTAAATTGAATTGTACGATTCGTTCAGGTTCCAGAGCACCGTGATCATGAATCCCGATCGTTGCCCGATGGGCTGGTAGATCCCGCCTCCGACAAGTATTGAATGAAGGTTGAAACGTCCCTGGGTACTGGTCTGGCTATGGTCAAAATACTGGCTTTCGAGGTTCAGCAATTCGTATTCACCCTGAATGAACACACCCGTTCCCAGTCCCCCGATACCGACAGCCTCACCCATATTCCGTACGATCATGTAACGGGTGAAGACGGATCCTCCGTAAATATGCGTATCGTAGGGGACGAACCCGGGATAGTTGCTTTTGTAATATTCATACCGGATGCCTACTCCCCCTGCCAGGCGGGGTGTGACACGATAACCTGCAATGGGGGAAACGATTATGCTGGTGGTATTTCCGAAAGACAGCCCGAAATTCCCCCCGAAAAAGAGGCGGTCCCTGAGGCTCGGCGGTTCTTCCCACCCGGATGCGGAAAGCGGAAGGACCAGGCAGCAGGCCAGGACGAGGGCGGTCAGAAACCTTTGGAGCGATGCGTACATATCCTCTTTATTTTTGGGGTAAAATTATAAAATTTCCCGTATCCCCGTTTTTTGCTATTTTAATCCCTTTAATAACTCTGAACCGATGAATATTATTGTTACCGGGGCAAGCAGGGGAATTGGTTACCAGGCGGCCCTGAAATTCGCCGCGGACCCCGGCAATAGCGTGCTGGTGCTGTCACGCAATGAAAGGGGACTGAAGGCCCTGGAAAGGGAATGCCTGGACAGGCATCCGGCATCCAGGCTGCTGATCCACCCCTTTGACCTGGAAAACCTTGAGGCAATTGCGGGAGAGCTAGGGAATTATATCATGGAACTTTTTGACCGGGTGGATATCCTGGTCAACAACGCGGGACTCCTGGTTAAAAAACCGATCATGAAACTGAACCCTGAGGATGTAAACCGCATGATGACTGTGAATTTCACGGCACCGATGGTCCTTATCCGGACCCTGATACCTTTGCTGGAAAGGGCAGGTGCTTCCCATGTCGTAAATATCGGCAGCATGGCGGGCGTGCAGGGCAGCAGGAAATTTATGGGACTTTCCGCCTATAGTGCCACAAAGGCTGCCCTGCATATCCTGACCGAATGCCTTGCGGTGGAATTTGCTGAAGCCGGGGTGCATTTCAATGCGCTTGCCCTGGGCTCCGTTCAGACGGAAATGCTTGGGGAGGCCTTCCCGGGCCTGCAGGCACCGCTGAAGGATTCCGAAATGGCTGAATTTGTGTATGATTTTGCCCTGAACGGTCAAAAGTATTTCAACGGCAAAACAATTCCAGTAGCTTTGTCGACCCCTTAGCCACCCCTGTTCCGGCTAAAGGGGGATATTCATGAATATCTATATAGCCTGGACTTACTTGCCGGGGAGGTTTGGCTTTACCAGGTTCTCCTCGCTGTATTCCTTGGCCACAAGTTCTCCTTTAAGGACCCGCAGGCCGTTCATCGCCAGGGCATGCATTTCGTCCTCGCCCGGATAGATGATGACCGGTGCGATGAAGGACACCATGGCCTTGATGTATTCAACCACCATGGGATTGTTTGCGATTCCCCCGGTGAGTATGATGCCGTCCACATCACCATGCAATACGGTTGCCATGGCCCCGATCTCCTTGGCAACCTGGTAGGACAGGGCATCCTGGATCAGTTTGGCTTTTTCGTCCCCCTCTTCAGCCATCAGTTCAATCTCGTAGGCATTGTTGGTATTGAAGTAGGCAACGAAACCACCTTCGCCGGTGATCATGTTTTTGACCTGGTCGTAGGTGATTCCCTCCTCAAAACAGAGACGGGCCAAGGCACCCACGGGCAGGGTGCCGGTTCGTTCGGGGGAGAAGGGTCCCTCCCCGTCGAGTCCCTGGTTCACATCGATGACCCTGCCTTCCCTGTGCGCGCCTACCGTAATCCCGCCTCCAAGGTGCGCTATGATCAGGTTCATCTCCTCGTATTTCTTGTTCAGCAGCCGTGCATAGGAGCGGGCAGTCGCTTTCTGGTTCAGGGCATGAAAGATTGAAATGCGCTGGAATTTCGGATGTCCTGATATCCGGGCGACGTCCTCCATCTCATCCACCACGACCGGGTCGGCAATGTAAGCGGCGGCCCGTGGAAGAGACCTGGCAATATCGTCGGCTATGAGTCCCCCGAGATTGCTTGCATGCTCACCCAGGATCCCGCTCCGGAGATCCTTTTTCATTTCCTCATTTATCTTGTAAACTCCTGATTTTATGGGTTTTACCAATCCTCCCCGTCCCACGATGGCTTCGATCTTGTCGAGTTCGATGTGGGCATTCCGGAGTTCTTCCAGGATGATGTCCTTACGGTATTCAAACTGGTCGGAAATATTGCTGAATTTTGCCAGTTCATGGCAGTCATGCGGAATGCTCTTCAGGAATACCACCTTGGTGTTGATGTAAATGGCTACCTTGGTGGACGTGGATCCCGGATTTATGGCAAGGATATGATGGAAGGCCATGACGTTATGGGTTTTATTTCGAATTTAGCTTAAATATTTCAAAAAAGTCCAGTTCATATGCATGGTGTGCAGCAGGTCAGTCCAGGGCGGAGGCCAGGGCTATGGACATTAATTTGCTTTGCTCCGAATCGGCCCGGCTGGTAAGTACGATCGGGACCAGGGCACCCATTACCACGGCCGCGGAGATGCTGCTGCCGAAGAAGATGAGGGACTTATACAGGATATTACCGCTGTTCAGGTCAGGTGTCAGCAGGATATCTGCATCACCGGCAACCGGGCTTTTGATCCCTTTGTGCATTGCGGCTTCGAACGATATGGCATTATCGAAGGCAAGGGGTCCGTCGATCCGGCAGCCCGTGATCTTTCCGGATTCATTCTGTTTCCTGATCTCTTCGGCATCGAGGGTTGATTGTATTCTTGGATTTACTTTTTCAACCGGACAGAGCACCGCAACCTTGGGTTCCGGTATTCCGAGGCGGTGGAATATCTCCACTGCATTTTTAATTATGAAGATTTTCTCTCCCACGTCGGGTTTCACGTTCATGGCGGCATCCGTAACGGCCAGGAGTTTGTGGTATGCGGGGATTTCAAAAAGGGCGGCATGGCTCAGCAGCTCTGATTTGCGCAATCCGTTCCTCCGGTCCAGCACCGCTTTGAGAAGTGGCGACGTGGATACCAGGCCTTTCATGAGGATGTCCGCCTCACCGTCACGGATCAGTCTCACTGCAAGTTTACAGGCATTGCCCGGATCCACCTCGTCGATCATGGGGATATCTTCCAGGTCCAGCCGGTTTTCCCTGCTGATGCTGAGTATTTTTGCCGTGTCCCCGACCAGGATCGGCTTTACGATGTTTTCCGCACGTGCCCGTATCACGGCCTGGAGGACATAAAGATCTTCCGCGGCGGCTATAACTATTCTCCTGGATTCCCTTTTTTTTGCCCTTTCGAGAATGTCTTCAAGTTTCAGTAAAGCCATGTGCAGGGACTCACTTAAGTTCTTTAATGATCCTGGCGGTATCTTCGGCGATGACAAGTTCCTCGTTGGTCGGGATGACCATCAGCTTTACCCTGGAACTGTCCTTGCTTATTATAGCCTCTTTGCCACGGGCAGCCTTATTTTTTACCTGATCTAATTCAATTCCCATATATTCCAGTCCCTTGCAGATCTCCTGCCTGCTCCTGGTTGCATTTTCACCGATGCCGCCTGTGAAAACGATCGCATCCGCTCCTCCCAACGCTGCCATATAGGAACCGATGTATTTTTTGATCCGGTAATGGTACATGCTGAGTCCCAGTATGGCCCGTTCGTTCTTTTTTTCGCATGCTTCGGTTTCGATCTCCCTCATATCGGATGATACGCCGGTTACACCCAGCATACCGCTGTGCTTGTTGATCAGGGTGTTGATGGCATTCAGTCCGATCTCCTCCTTTTGCATGATGTAGATCAGCACCCCCAGGTCAAGATCTCCTGTGCGCGTTCCCATGATCAGTCCCTCCACGGGAGTAAGTCCCATGGAAGTGTCGACGGACCTGCCCCCTTTTATGGCCGTCATGGAGGCACCGTTACCGAGGTGGCAGGTGATCAGTTTCAGGTCTTCCGCTTTTTTTCCGAGTATCTCACAGGCCCTTTTTGCGACGTACCGGTGGCTGGATCCGTGAAATCCATATCGCCTGAGCCCGTATTTCTTGTAAAGGGAGTATGGAATGGCATACATGTAGGCATAATCCGGCATGGTCTGGTGGAATGCCGTATCAAAGGTAGCTACCTGGGGGACTTTTGGCAGGAGTGACTGTATGGCGTAGATCCCTTTAAGGTTAGGGGGATTGTGAAGCGGGGCAAGGTCAATGCAGTCCTCGACTCCCTTGATAACCTCCTGTGTAATCAGCATGGAGTCATGGAATTTTTCCCCGCCGTGAACCACACGGTGCCCGACCGCATCGATTTCATCAAAGCTTTTCAGGCTGCCTCGTTTTTTGCTGGTCAGGAGCCCGAGCATGTATTCAATCCCCGCCTGGTGATCGACGATTTCTCCCTCAAGCGTTACCTGGTCGCCGTCGTTGCGTTCGTGCCTGATGAATGAGCCGTGCAGCCCGATCTTTTCCACCTGGCCCCTGGCCAGGATCTCCCTGGTGGCAAGATCAAAGAGCTGGTATTTGATGGAGGAACTGCCGCAGTTTATTATAATGATTTTCATAGCTGTGTCTTACGTTCGAAAATAATGCTGCCTGTATTCAATATCAATGAAATTCGGTGGTGGTGACCAGGTGACCCTTGATCTTCCCTTCCTCGTATAGATAGAATCCCTTGCCGTTCTTCCTGCCCAGGTAATTCGCCCTGACCATCCTTTTAAGAATGGGGGCGGGCTTGAATTTTTGTTCCCCGAACTCAAAATACAGGTTATCCATCCATTTCTGAACCTTGTCGAGTCCCACTCTGTCCGCCATCTCAAAGGGACCGAGCTGCAGGCCGTAACCGAGCTTCATGGTATCGTCGATGCACTGTACCGATGCAACTCCTTCCATAAGGACCTCGCAGGCCTCATTGATAAGCGTGACAATGAGCCTGGTGCTTACGTTACCCAGGGATTCGTTCAGCATGATCGGCCGTTTGTCAAGTTTATTGATGAAGCGGATCATGAATTCAAAGGATTCGCGGTTGGTATCCTTGCCCCTGATCACCTCCACGATCCTGACGCTGGTGGATGGCGTTATAAAATTCAGGCCTACGGCCCTTTCGGGATGTTTAAGCGCAGCGGCAAGATCGGAGATCATCAGGGTGGAATTATTCGAACAGATCACGATATCGCTGTCCACGACCGCTTCGACCTGCCTGAAAATCTCCTTGCGGATCTCGAGCGAAGTACCTCTCAGCTTGGTATTGATCGATTCGATCACCAGGCCGCAGTCCCTCAGGTCATTATAATCTGTTGTCCCCGTGATCCTTGACATGATGGCCCGCTTCTCGCTCTCGGTGAGTCCCCATTTATTGATGATCTCGTCAAGCTTCTGTTCAAGCTCCACGCGTATCTCCCTGACCCTTTCTTCGGTAACATCCAGGTAGATGACATCGATCCCGTGCTGGCTGATTGTCCGGACGATCTCCTGGCCCATATTCCCGCAACCGATCACGCCAACTTTCTGCAGACCCCCGTTTTTCCCCTGCTTGATCTCCTTGCTCAGGCTGTAATCTACTAATCTTTCCGGCATTTTATTGAGGTTTGAATGATTCATTTCCTGTTCTCCCTGCCTGGTTCGCGGTGATGGCAACGAGGTTTACGATATCCGAGACCGAACATCCCCGCGAGAGGTCATTGATGGGTGCGGCCATACCCTGCAGCACGGGACCAATGGCCTCCGCATGGGCGAGCCTCTGGACGAGCTTGTAGGCTATGTTCCCGACATCAAGCGAGGGAAATACGAGGACATTTGCATTCCCTGCGATCTTGCTTCCCGGAGCCTTTTTCTTCCCGATGGATTCGATGATGGCTGCATCGGCCTGGAGCTCCCCGTCGATCTGGAGCCCGGGTTCCATTTCTCTGGCCATCCGGGTGGCATTCACGACCTTATCGACCATTTCATGTTTGGCACTTCCTTTGGTTGAAAAGCTCAGCATGGCGATCCGGGGTTCAAATCCGGCAATGGCCCGGGTGGTGGCAGCCGTGGCAACGGCAATTTCCGCAAGTTCCCTGTCCGTCGGATCGGGGTGCACGGCACAATCGGCAAAAATGAGGATCCCGTTCTCGCCGAATTCCCTGTCCTTCAGGATCATGATAAAAGCTCCCGACACCACGCTGATGCCGGGAAGTGTTTTTACATACTGCAATGCCGGGCGGAGCACATCCGAGGTGGCATTCATGGCGCCGGCAACTTCCCCGTCGGCATCGCCATTCTTGATCATAAGGGTGCCAAGGTACAGCGGATCCTCTATGAGCCGGGAGGCTTCCTCCCTGGTAAGTCCCTTGTGCTTCCGCAACTCAACCATCAGGTCGATGTATTTTTCCTTTTTATCGTGCCGGAGCGGATCGATGATGTTTGCCCCGGGAATATTTTGCAGGCCGAATTTTTTGGCTTCCGCTCGGACCGAGTCCGGGTTTCCGAGCAGGGTGATCTTTGCAATCCCTTCGGATATCAGTTCATCGGCGGCTTTCAGGGTCCTTTCTTCAAGTCCCTCCGGCAATACGATGCGCTTGTCAAGAGTCTTTGCCCTTGCTTTTATTTTTTCAAGTAAATCCATTGATAATCAGTTATTTAAATTGGGTTCTGACGCTTTTTAAAATTAACTAAAAAAAATGTAACCCGGAGCCCGGTTCCGTATGATTTATATCATGGCGGGTCAGACAAGCAGTTTTTCACCTTCCGATTTAGCGATCACAACGGCTCCGCAGGAATCACTCCAGACATTGGTGGCGGTGCGGAACATGTCCAGTATCCGGTCCACCGCCAGGATGAGTCCCACTCCCTCAAGCGGCAACCCAACAGCGGTAAGGATTACCGTGATCATCACCAGTCCCGCCATGGGAATGCCCGCTGCCCCGATCGAGGCAAGCAAAGCCGTCAGGATGACTATCAGTTGCTGTATCAGGGTCATATCCACTCCGTAGGCCTGTGCTATGAACATGGCTGCCACGCATTCATACAGTGCGGTACCATCCATGTTGATGGTCGCCCCGAGGGGAAGGGTAAAACTGCTGATCTTGTTCGAAACGCCGGAATTATGCTCGACTGCTTCCATGGTCAGGGGCAGCGTGGCACCGGAAGAAGAGGTTGAAAACGCGGTCAGTAGTGGTGTTGACATGTTTCTCAGATGCTTCCAGGGCTTTGCCCTTCCAATGATCCTGACAACCAGCGGGAGCGTAATGAGGAAGTGGATAAGCAGTCCCAGCAGGACCGTCCCCATGTAGAGTCCCATCCGGGTTACCAGGTTGCCAAGGTCGTCCTGGTCTGCAACCACCTTGACAACGATCCCGAATATCCCCAGGGGGGTGAACCTGATCACGAAAAGGGTGATCTGCATCATAACCTCGAAGATGGCATTGAATGCCCTGATAAGGATATCCTTATACGGGTTTTTCAAGCGGGTGATGAAAAAACCGAACAGGATGGCAAAAAAGATAATCGAAAGCATATCGCTGTTGTTCAGGGCTTCGAAAATGTTCGTCGGGATGATATCGATCAGGATATCGCCCAGGCTGGGCTGCTTTTCCACGAGTCCCTCTACCGTCTGAGTGAAGTTCAGGTCTGCACCCACACCGGGCCTGATCAGATTGACAAGGAACAGGCCGGTAAGAATGGCAAATATGCTGGTTAGAATGTAATAAAACAGGGTTTTAAGCCCGAGACGGCCAAGATTCCCACCTGTCCCGATGTTGGTCACTCCTGAGATCAGTGAACTCAATATAAGCGGTATAATAATCATTTTCAGTGCCCTGAGGAAAAGGTCCCCCATCCAGCTGACTGCTGATACATGGGGATTGTAATAGGCTGCATCCGCGAGTCTGGAGGAATATTTAAGCTTCTGAGCTGGGGTCAGTATGCCTCCAATAGCCCTGTCAAAGGCATCCCGCGAGGAGAATTCAATATCCCTTATCTGGTCCAGACTGGCCATTACGCAAGTATCGGTCTCCGTACGCTCAAGGATTTTATAAGAACTTTCCCGGATTATATAGGAGGTAGGGAACAGGATGCCGAACCCAATCGCCAATCCCAGTGCAATGATGATCTGCCAGTGGAGCTTCAGCTTCTTCATAAGAATGCAAATTCTGTTTAAGTCATAAAAGTATAAAAAATACCGTGGCAGATAAAAGCCTGTAAAGGGTGGGGCAGGGCAGAAGAATGAAATTACAAATGTAACCAACCTATGCCATAATGTCACAAATATACATTACATTTCTAAACGATATAGCCCGCTTGAGAGGGTCAGGCACCAGGCTTCAATATGGATCATTGTCCTACAATCCTATATAATGAATAATGCATTATTAACCAGTATTTTAGGACAAATACATCAAGTGAAACATAATACAAATGTTTACAAATGTCAATCAGGCCTTTAATATTAAGCTATTTTAATTAATAATTTGCTATAAACCAGTATTATATATGATTTAAATAAAGTTTTACATTAAAAATTGCTTAAAAAGAGGTTTTCCTGTTCTTCAATTCGAGAATTTACTTATCAATTAACCATTATAGATGGTATCGAATACCCTGGAGGAACAAAAATCACAGGGATCGGACTGAAAGGATAAATGACAATTGTAAATTATGCTTTCAGCTAAAAGTTTACACATGTTATTCCAATATATATTACATTTGTAAAACGTCATGCAGGACCAGATACAGGAAATATTACGCAGGGAAGACCTGACTTCTTCCCAGTTCGCCGACAAGATCGGAGTTCAGCGTTCCAGCGTATCCCATGTGCTCTCAGGCCGGAATAAACCGGGATTTGATTTCATCCACAAGATCCTGGACGCTTTCCCGGGCATAAGCGCCGAATGGCTTATTACCGGATTCGGTGATATGTACAAGCAAAGGAGGACTCCGGGTGCCCTGTTCGACGGCCCCTTTTCAGAGACATCTCCGGCAAAGGAAGAGCCTAAACTCTCAGCGAAAGTTGAAACTGCGGGACTGAAGAACATCCGGCAGGAACCGGAAAAGCCGGTGAAGCGTGTGGTTGAACGGGTGATTGTGTTTTATACCGACAAGACTTTCCGCGAGTACCAGTCAGAGTCCTAGGCAATGCTAATTCTGCGGACAGGATTGGGGTGTGCCTGTGGCAGGCAAATCACTTGTTTGCCAGGATTGAACGGTTGATGCGGCGGACGAGGGAGGGACCTTCATAAACGAATCCGGTATAGACCTGTACGAGCGAGGCTCCTGCTTCGAGCTTTTCGAGGGCATCCGGGGGACTCATGATACCCCCGACCCCTATGATTGGCAGTTTTCCGCCGGTTTTTTCACTTATGTAACGGATTATTTCAGTCGATCTTTGCCGAAGGGGACTTCCGCTCATTCCCCCGCTCCCGATGGATGCGACCCTTGCAGGATCGGTTTTCAGTCCCTCCCGGGTGATCGTCGTATTGGTCGCGATGATCCCGTCCATCCCGTTCCGGCCGATGAGTTCGATCACGTCGTCGATCTGCCGGTTGTTGAGATCCGGTGAAATCTTGACCAGGACAGGCTTTTTAAGGGCTTTTTCCGCGCGGATTTCGCTCAGGCGTGATAATATGCCATCGAGCTGTTCGCGGTCCTGTAAATGGCTGAGATCGCTTATATTGGGACAACTAACGTTTACGACGAAATAATCGGCCGCATCGTAAAGTTCCCGGAAGGCTGCCGCATAGTCTTCCACTGCCATTTCGTTTGGCGTGGACGTGTTTTTGCCGATGTTTCCCCCGATGATCAGGCGGGTGCGGCGCTTTCCCAGTCTCCGCGCTGCAGCCCGTGCACCGTCGTTGTTGAATCCCATGCGGTTGATCAGTGCCCGGTCCCTTTTCAGGCGAAAGGAGCGTGGCCTGGGATTGCCCGGCTGTCCCGCCGGAGTGAACGTACCTACCTCGATAAATGAGAACCCGAAAGCGGAGAACTGGTTGAAAAACCGGGCATTCTTGTCAAAACCGGCCGCAAGTCCCACCGGGTTCTCGAAGGTCAGACCGAACACCTCGCGCCTCAGTTTCTCATTCCTGACACGGTAAAAGGAACTGACCAGGGGCTTCATCCCGGGTATCAGGAAGGCTGCCTTGATCAACAGAACCACCAGCCTGTGCACGGCTTCGGGCCGAAAGAGAAAAAGCAGCGGGCGTATGATGGCTCTGTACATCTTGGAAATTTTGGCAAAAATAAAAAAAATACCTGGGACCTCAGGATATAATACTGTAGCTGCCCGGTAATGCGTCGATGGCCTTGCGGAGGGATTTGCCCGGTACCAGCAGGTAATCCGTATCGTAGGTTGAAAGGACAAAAACACTTACGCCGGCTTTTTTCAGGGGAGCGATAAGGTCGTGCAGAATGCCGATCTGGTCCAGTTCAAGGGGACCTGCAAGCTTCAGGCATTTCCAGCCCGGGCTGCTTTTCTCCGACGGGATTTCAATGCCGTCACGGCAGACTATGGAGATCTCTTCCCCGCTGCGGGTGACCGAAAAGAAACCCTCGATGGCAGCGGGTGGCTCCTGGTCCGGGCGTAGCCGGTGGATGGTATAGCTGCCGGGCAGAATTTCAAGGTATTGGACTGCCATCAGAGAAGTCCCTCCAGGTCGCTGTTCCATTTCCCCACTATGTCCATCTCTCCCTTTCCCACGAGTCCCATTCCGCCGAGCAGGCGGTAACAGCTGGTAAGGTTTTGGAAGATGTCTTCCGTCCTCCCTGATAATTGAAGGGATGCGAGGGCACTGCCGATGGCTGAATTGTTCAGGTAGCCCGGCATTTCATCCCTGAAATCCCTGAGCAGATCGTGTTCATTGCGTTCCTGGTATACCGTTGGAGAGCGGAAGGCGATCTTCCACCCGTACTCCCAGGCGATTCGCTGGGCTACGAAGCTCCTCCAGATGTCGGTCATCCGGAAGCTGCATTCCGAGGGGAGGTAAAGGAGCGGGAATGCCTCCCGGAACCAGACGGTGTTCTGGCTGTTGAACGGGCACCAGCTGTCTTTGCCGAGTACGAATAACAGGTCCTTATTGAAAGTTACGGGCAATTCGCGGGTGAGCCGGTATACCGCGTCGACGTCCGGGTTCTCGTCCGCCAGTCCCTGCTGAATGGGACAATCATGCTCCGCAGCCGCTTCTGCCGTATAATCCCGGAAATCGCCGAGCTGTTCGAGGGGCAGGCCCCTGGGCCAGATCATCGTATTGGTGAAAAGCCGGTAAATATTGATCCATCCGAGGTCCACAATTTTTTGTCCGGCAATCTTACGTTCCGGGAGGTTCCAGAAATTCTCGTACGGGAGGTTGTCGTCGTCCGTTTCGAGGATCAGGTCATGTCCCTTTTCAATGGCTGCGAGGTAGGCGATATTTTTTCTGGCATAATGGTTTTCGGGGACAGAAACGGCCGTTTGGAAATTCGAAGCCTTCTGTCGTTCAAGGCTCCAGTAGTCGGTCCCCCGCAGCGAGAATCCCGGGGGACTCTTCCGGTCCCCCGCGATGATGAAATCAATTCCCCGTCGTTCGCACAGTCCGGCATAATGCTTGATAACCCTGTTCGGAGGGGCTATGGTCGTAATGATTAAGGCGGGCGATGCGTTCATTTGATCGAGGCCGGGTGTCCGGTGATTCTTTTACAGAAATAATAGATCAGGGTCGACAGGGAATTCCTTATGGAAGAGGCGGAAATGCTCGGGGATGGAACACGGTAGTGTATGGGGATCTCGGCATACCTCTTGAACCGCAGGAGATACCTTAGCTCCGTCTGGTAAAAATGACCGGTGGAGCGAAGGGGGAATTCGATGAATTCCTTTACCACGTTCAGGTGAAATCCCTGGTAACCCGATGTCATGTCGAAAAGCCTGGTGCCCAGGAGGACATTTGAAAGGGTGGTCCCGAACCTCGAAAGGAAGGTCCGGTAGCGGTTGGTATTGTAAATGGATCCCCCGTTGATGAACCGGCTCCCGAAGGCACATTCATTCCCCTCGTTCAGAACCCTCAGGAACATGGGCAGCGCGCGGGGATCGTGTGACATGCCGGCATCCATTTCGATGATCACCTCATGCCCGTTTTTTGCAGCAGCACGGTAGCCGTTCATGTAGGCATCCACCACGTGTCGGTCCTTTTCGGCCCACACCACCTCAAACCGCCTGTCCTTCGAGGCAAGTTCCCTGCAAAGCTCGAGCGTCCGGTCTTTTGAAGCCTTGTCCACCACCATGTAAACGCGGCCGGACTGAATCCGGTCAAGCGTTCCGGCAAGTGCGGAGGTGAAAACCCCGAAATCAGCTTCTTCATTGGCCATTGGCACGACCACGGCAAAATCATGATCCGACTTCTGGTTATTATTCACGCTGGGACTCTTTATTAAGAAAAGGGAGTTGCTGTAACTCCCTTCATTTTTGGCAATTATGCCCTGTTTTCAGTGAATCAGCTGGGGCTCGAACCCAGGACCCCATCCTTAAAAGGGATGTGCTCTACCTGCTGAGCTACTGATTCGACCCGATAATTTCGGACTGCAAAATTATAACCTATTCTTTGTTTTCCAAATATATTTTTCAAGATTTTGATGATCTGAGAAATACCCTTCCTTAAACCATTGAAAACATTTACATTTGGGCATGCATTTTCAATACGATACCCGGGTCAGGGTCAGGTATGCCGAAGCGGACCGGATGGGGTATGTTTATTACGGCAACTATGCCACCTATTTTGAAGTGGCCCGTACAGAAATGCTCCGTTCGCTCGGATTTACATACCGGGACTGGGAGGACAGCGGGATCCTGCTTCCTGTCAGGGAGATGCACATCCGGTACCATGCCCCTGCCCGTTACGATGACCTGCTTATGGTCAGGACCGTGATCAGGGACCTGCCGGCAGCGAGGATCCGTTTCTTCCACGAAATATATAATGAAAAGGGAGAATTGCTCTGTACGGGCAATCTCGACCTTGTTTTCATCAGTCGTGAAAGCGGCCGGCCAACCCGTGCCCCTCAGGAATTCCTGGATGCCCTGCTTCGAAGTGCCCGGTCTCCTGACTGACCGGCATCCATTCATCGGGCAGACTCAATGCTTACCGAGTCGTACACGGTTTTTCCATTGCTGAAGGGAACAAAATGAATTCCCTCTGTAATGAACCGGCTTTTCACTCGTCATAGTCCTGAATCACTTTGAATCCGAATGTTTTACCAAATTCTGAAAAGATGAAAAAGATTGCATTTTTATTGCCAATGCTCATGCTCCCGTTTCTCGTGAATGCACAGAAATCGTCTGTCGACAAGCTGTTTAAAAAGTATTACGGCAAGGAGGGCTTTACCACGGTCCTGGTCAACCGGGAAGCCTTCGAGGTCATTTCGCATATGGAAAAATCAAAGGGAGAAATCAACGGGTCCCTTAACAAGATCAAGCGGGTAAGGGTTATTGCCCAGGAGGATGAATGCGATAGCACGAAAGTTGTCAATTTCATGGAAGAACTGAAAGGTATGGACTTCAGCGATTACAAGGAACTGGTTGTGGTCAAGGAATCGGACCAGGAAGTTCTTGTGCTGGCCAAGGAGGAGGACGGCAAACTCTCAGAACTGCTGGTACTGGTTGGGGGTAAGGATAATGTCCTGGTCTCCGTAGAGGGCAGTTTCACCATGGAGGACCTGGAAGCCCTGTCGGAGCTGGAGGGCCTGGAGGGTCTGGGAGATATCATTGACCCCTGATCCCCGACCGGGTTTAACGGCCCCATGCAAATAGGCAGGGTCCTGCTGGCAGATGTCGGAAAGATGGCTAATTTTGGGAAAGACAGTGGAAAGAATTTATGGATGCAAGCGAATTCAGGGAGACGGTTTTACCCGTTAGCCGCAGGCTTTACCGGTATGCCGAACGACTGCTGGGAAATGCCCACGATGCGGAGGATGTGATCCAGGATATATGGATGAAGCTTTGGGGAAGGAGGGACCGGCTGGCCGAGGTGAAAAGCATCGAGGCATTCGCTTTCAGGATGACGCGGAACCTCTGCCTGGACAGGATAAAGCTCAAGAAGCCACAGTATTATGATGACCGCGATGAGTATGCATACCGTTTTGAAGAGGCCGATGAAAGTCCCGATCCGGGGAAAAGCCTGGAACTGAAAGAAACCATGGAAAGGCTCAACAACATTATCGCCACGCTGCCTGAACAGCAGCAGACCCTGCTTCAGCTGAGGGACATAGAGGGAATGGAATACGAAGAGATTGCGGGAATAACGGGACTCGAGGTGAATGCCATCCGGGTGAACATTTCAAGAGCAAGGAAAAAACTCAGGGAAACCCTGCAAAAAATACATCAGGCATGAAAGATCTGAGAAAAATACAGGAATTGCTGGAAAAATATTACAAGGGAGATACCAGCCTTGAAGAGGAGGAAGTACTGCGCAGTTTTTTTGCGCAGCAGGAAGGACACGCAAACCTGAAGGCGGAGGCCGAGCTTTTCAGATTTTTCACACAGGAGCGGTCCGGAGGATTGCCGGGGGACCTGGAGCAAAAACTGGAAAGGAAAATTGCGGGAGTTGAACCCGGTCAACAAAAACCGGGATTGCGCCTCAGGTACTACTGGATCAGCGGTGTTGCCGCAGCGGTCCTTATCCTGGCCGGGATTTTCATCGATCTGCAGATCCGAAAAAATTCAACGCTGATCGTCAGGAAAGATACTTACGAAGATCCTTACCTGGCCTATGTTGAGGCAAAAAAGGTACTGTACATGGTATCCGAGAAAATGAATACTGCAACGGAACCTCTGAAAAATATTGAAAAACTGGATGCAGGTGTGAATTACATGCATCCGGTCTTTTCCTTCGGTACCGGGATACAGTACATGGAAAAATTTTCCCGGATCGAGGAAACCAGAAAATTAATATCTAAATAATAACGTCATGAAAAAGTTATTTTTTCTCTTTTGTTTTATCGGAGTTTCTGCTGTCGCAATGGCGCAGAATAAATCCGTAGACCGGATATTCGACAAATACGCCGGCAAGGAAGGGTTTACTACCGTCTTCATATCCAAGTACATGTTCAGCATGTTTGCCAACCTGGAGGGTATTGATGATAAGGAACTCAAGGAGACCCAGGAAGTCTTTGGGAAACTGACCGGCATTAAGATCCTTGCCGTCGAGGACAGCAAAGCCCTCGGTCCCGGGGTGAATTTCTACGATGAGATCATGAAGGATTTGCCGAGAGATCAGTATGAGGAGCTGATGACCGTTAAGAACAGTGAATCGGACGTAGTATTTCTGGCGCGGGAGGACCACGGCGTCATCGTCGAGCTTCTGCTGATCGTCGGAGGGGAGGGTGACGAAAATGTCCTGATCGCCATCACAGGACAAATCGATCTGAACACCATTGCTAAATTGTCCAAAACCATGGATATCGAAGGCATGGAAGAACTGGAAAATCTTGAGGAAAGAAAATGATACGCCGCAAGATCCCGGGCCATGAGAAAGGATTATCAGCCTTTTTCATGGCTTTTTTCATTACGGCGCTGGTGGCATTTCCAGGCTGCAGGCCCGGACCGGAAAGGGCCAAATCCTTTAAAACCATTTTTGACCATTACAGGGAGCGGGAAAACATTGTTGCCATCAGCTTTCCACCGGGACTGGTGGGAATGTTCCTGAGTGAGAACGATCCGGACCAGGCTGAGCTTAAAAGTCTTTTCCAGGAGCTCTCCACCTTCCGGATGCTGTCGCTCGAAGAAGGAACCCATGATTCCGGACTGTCCGGCGAGCTGCGGACGACGGTCATGGAATTTACAAACCGTAATCAGTTCGCGGACCTGTTCCGCATGCAAACGGCCGGGGAGGATATTTTCATCCGGATACTGGAAAAGGACGGGGCCATCCGGGAAGCTATCCTGATGTTCGGGTCGGAAAACACTTTCTTCGTCGCCGACCTGAGGGGCAATATTGATCCCGTTCATTTCAAGCGCCTTGCGGAAGACGGCCAGCTTCAGTCCCTTATCAATCTCACCGGGATCAATCACTAGGATCTCCCTGCATTTTTCGGGTAATTCAGATATTCAAATCAGGTGATTTTCATTATATTTAAGGGAACCTATGAAAATCCATGGTATGAAAACCAGAATTATCCTGCTTCTCAGCCTGTTCCTGGTCATCGGATTCGGATGTTCGAGAGACGAGGGTCCGAGTGTTGAACAGAACAAGCAAACCCTCGCCGAGCTTCCCAGCGTGGTTGATGCCGACCTGGGGGAACTCACGGAATCGGAGGGCATGAAGGCCATCAATACCCTCCTGGATCTTTTCGAGATCGACGATCCCATGGGCGGAATTTTCAAGCATGATGCAGTTGCCCGCTGCAGGCCGTGGAACTGGTTCCTGACCGGAATCACCGGGAAAAAATTACAATTGGACGGAGGTTCCGGATTTGATGAACTTGCCGGCACCTACTCCTGGGATCCTTCACTTCCCGGCTGGTCCGTGAATCCCGGTGTGCCGCCGGACAAGATCATCATTACGTTCCCGACCGAGGGAAGCAACAGCAACAACGCAGTGCTGACCATCTCGGATTTCGAGGAAGAAATGTTCCTCGACGACTGGGATTACTGGGTGGACACGATCTATGTGCCTACACGAATCATGGCCGATCTGACTGTGGATGGCACGAAGTACATCGAACTCAGCTTTACCGCCACCTGGAGCAGTTATGAAATGCCCTCTAGCATCTCGGCAAGCCTGATGATCAAACCCCTGACGGCCACCCTGGACTTTTCGGACAATGGATCGGTGATTGCAATTGCCGCCTCCCTTTCGATCAGGGAATCGGTTGCCATGTCCTTCGACCTCCAGGCGCCCTATACCATTGAAACGGATGAATGGGGGGAAGAGATGATCATTACTGGACTCAGCGGATTTGTCCATTACGGAACCGTGAAGCTTACGGGGAATATCGATATCGGTGGAATGGAAAATGCGGAGGGGGAATCTGAGGCTGAGGCGCTTAACCAGTTTGTCAGGCTTGCCCTGTACAATTACGGCGACGGATCAAAGATCGCGGATATCAGGTTCGTGGAAGGTTCCGAGGATGTGGAGATCCAGCTTGTATTCACCGACGGCAGCACGGAACCGGCCGGGAAATACCTGGATCCGATACTCGACAAGATAGAAGAACAGCTCGGAGACCTCATGGATGCATTTGAACTGGAGGGGTGATCCGGCTGCACGGCACCACAGAACCCCGGACAGCTATGAAACGGGCCCGGAAATTCTTTCAGGTTGATCTTTTCAGGGTTATAAGGGTGATCTCCGGGGGTATCCATATCCTGCCTGCGTAGCCAATGTAACCCAGGCCGGGATTCACGTAGAGATACTGATCCCCCTGCTGGTAAAGACCGATCCACCGGGGATATTTCCATTGGATCGGGCTCCACCTAAATCTGCGGGTGCGAATGCCGAACTGCATGCCGTGCGTGTGTCCCGACAGGGTCAACTGGACCCGGGTTTTCCCCAGCACTTCCGCATCCCAGTGGGAAGGATCATGCGAAAGGAGTATCGTAAAAGCGTTCTCAGGGATGTTTTCCATCGCTTTGCCAATGTGCCCGTACTGCTTGAAGGGCGGCAGTCCCCAGTTCTCAACCCCCGCAAGGTAGATCCCGCCGGTGCCCGATTCTATTTTCACCGACTGGTTGCGAAGCAGGATAAAACCCGATTCCCGGTGAACCCTGTAGAGGCGGTTCATATTCTCCAGCCTCGCTTCCTCGCTGGTCCAGTTGTAATATTCCCCGTAATCGTGATTACCCAGGATGGAATAGTTACCGCACCGGGATTTCAATTCCGACAGGAGCCCGGTCCATCCATCCGCTTCCTCTGCGACATTATTGACCAGGTCCCCCGTGAACAGGATCAGGTCGGGCGATTCGCGGTTGACAAGGTCGATCGCTTTTCTGATCCTGTGCTGCTGCCCGTGAAGGCTGCCCAGGTGAAGATCGGAAATTTGCACGATCCGGAATCCATCGAAATCCGGAGGCAGGTCCGGGCTCTGAATTTCAACCGGGCGGACAAGGAACCTGAACCGGCCCCGTAACATACCGTCGATGATCACAAAGAAAGAGAGCACGCAGACCGGCAGGATCAGGAGGGAGATGAAGTTCAGGGGACCTGAAAGGAAGAATTCACCGAAGGTTTCTGGACCCGACAGGAGATGGTAAATGGGAAATGCGGCGATCTTCAGCAGGTATTCCAGCAGGAGGAAAGCGGAGTAGAATATCCTGGGCACATAGAATGCTATGAAGATCCCTGCGAAAATAAAAAATCCGGAAAAGGCCCTGGTCCGGTTACCGGCCAGGAACCTCCTGCCGAGTAGGTATAGTCCCCCTATAAACCCGGCCGGTACGATCCAGTAAGCCGCGATGACTGCAGGATGGCCTGATACGGGGAAATCATGCAGCAGTCCGGTGAAAACGATCGAATCAACGACAAGGATGAATGCAGCAAAAAACAGGAATATGAGACGTACCCTGGAATTCATAATTAGTGAGACGAATACCGGACGGGATTATTTTATAATATTGCGTGATTCACGAACCGACACAAAGTTAGCAGATGATGATTTACTTTTACCCCGGCTTGTGTTTAACATAGATAAATTTTAGATTAGGGACATGAATTCTGATAAAATACGCATCATGAAAAAAATAACAATCCTGGCCTTCATTTGTTCGATTGCACTTTCCGTTCATGCACAGATTGATCTTGGGATTAAAGGGGGACTCAACCTGACCAATATCAAGACCGACATGCGTGCCGGCGATTACCAGATCACTTCCAGTCCCGGCAGCAAACTGGGTTACCACGCCGGGGCATTCCTGCGTGCCTCCCTTTTCGGGATTTTTATCCAGCCGGAACTCCTCTATACCTCCGTTGCCAGCGAATATACGGTAAAGGATATCAACACCTCCCTTGACCAGCTGGCCAGCCAGAGGGTCGGACGGATCGATGTGCCCGTGCTCATCGGGGCCAAGCTGGGGAACCTGAGGCTGGGACTGGGACCGGTGGGCAGCGTTATCGTTTCGGACAGGAACGAACTGACCGATGTGACCGGATATGAGACCAAACTGAAACCGGTCACCATCGGCTACCAGGTTGGAGTTGGGCTGGACATCTGGAAGGCGGGACTGGATATCCGTTACGAGAGTAACATCTCCAGGCTGGGGGACCAGATCGTAGTAGACGGAAAGCCGGTCAATTTTGACAGTCGTGCCAAACAGGTTATCTTTTCACTGAGCTTCCGGTTTTAATAAATCCCTGGCGCGTACCTGCCGGGAACAGGACCGGCATTAAGCTCTAGCCCATGTGCTACACCGTTAACATCAACCTGACAAGGAACGAACTTGAAAAACGGTTTGGAGCCAGGTTCACCGAACCTTCTTCCTACCGGCCCGGCTATTATTTCAATGCCTTTGATCTGCCTGCGATGCCGGTCATTCCCTCTGAAGATCCCGGATCCATCGGGATGCTTATATGGGGACTCATACCTATCTGGGTGAAGGATGCAGCCTCGGCTGAGGAAATCCGGAGGAAAACCTTCAACGCCAGAATTGAGACGATCCTGGAAAAACCCTCTTTCAGGGGATCCGTCAAATCAAAACGCTGCCTGGTCCTTTGCAGGGGGTTTTACGAATGGCAGCAAAGGGAGAAAGGGAAGATACCATATTATATATACCTGGAGGGAGAACCTCCCATTGCCATGGCCGGTCTTTATGAAAACTGGACCGATCGTGAAACCGGGGAGATGATCCGGACCTTTACCATCATTACCACGGCCGCAAATTCCCTCATGGAAAAGATCCATAATACCAAAAAGAGGATGCCGGTGATCCTTCCGCATGAGAACGAGGAAGCCTGGGTCGACCCGGACCTGAAGGCAGAGCAGGCCATGAAGTACCTGGTCCCCGTCGGGGAGAATAAGATGGCATCTCACACCATCTCAAAGCTCATCACGAAAAGGGGTGTTGATAAGAATGTACCTGAACTTACAGCCCCCTTCAGCTATGATGACGAATCTCTTTTTCCACCGGGATCTTGACTTTTATTCTTACAGGTAGTATCTTATGGGAAATAATCGTAAGAAAGGAGGCCGGCCATGCAAAAGTATTACCTGTGCCCTCACTGCAAGGGTCATCTCAAGGTGGGAAACTACATCATATTCAAGGCCAGGAACCAGAAAAAGGAAGGTGGCCTGTTGCTGCTCCATCCCGGCTTAGGGAATTACGACAGCATTAAACATCCCTCATTCGATTACAGCATGGGGGAGGCCCTGGAGTTTTCCTGTCCAATCTGTTCCGTCCCCCTGGAATCGAAGATTGACAAGAACCTGGTTCATGTGATCATGATGGACAGGGACCGGAAGGAGTACGATATCTATTTTTCCAGGATAGCCGGTGAACAGAGTACCTATAAGGTATCGGGGGACTCAGAAGTGATGGCTGCCGGGGAACATTCCCACCGCTATACTTATTTTAAGATACCCGAAAAGCTGAAAAAGTATCTTCGTACCCAGTAATTGCGGGACATCAGAAAAGATCACGGGAATTTTGTTAAAAGCATGTTAAAAAGGTTTAAAGATCTGAATATTCTATTATTTTTGTGTGCAGATAGATAATGTTATAATGAGGTTCAGGATCATCTCTTCAACTGGTTTAGTTATAATTTGGTTACTGAGTTCTTTTACCCTGAGGCTTCAGCCAAGGATGCTATCATTTGATGATCTTGAACCTCATTTGCATTTTTCTAACGACACGACCTACCTGGTCAATTTCTGGGCAAGCTGGTGTAC
>CAYSJH010000044.1:37229-38858 GCA_964431315.1 uncultured Bacteroides sp.
ACCATCAAGCAGCAATAGACCATCCGATCTTAAGAAATTAGGTTTAGGGGTACCGGGGTGTTCGCGCAAGCGGCACCCCGGTTTTATATGTATCAAGCACGTTCTTCAACTGTAGGGTTGAACTCCCGGGTGGATTATTTGTCCTCCTTATCGGGGACAAACCGCAGGGATTCGGAATTGATGCAATATCGGAGTCCCGTGGGTTCCGGTCCGTCTTCAAACACATGTCCCAGGTGCGCACCACACTTGGCGCAGATCACCTCTGTCCGGACCATCCCATGACTTGTGTCCCTGTGATACTCGATGGTGGTATCGGACTCCGGCTCAAAAAAACTGGGCCAGCCGCAACCGGAATGGAATTTTGAACCCGATTCGAAAAGCCTGCTCCCGCAGGCCGCGCATTCATAATGACCCTTTTCGAAAAAGTCCCAGTATTTGCCTGAAAAAGGAGCTTCGGTTCCATTCTCCCTTGCAATACGATACTGTTCCGGAGTAAGGATCTCCTTCCATTCCTGGTCCGACCGGATGATTTTATCCACTTTTACCTCCTTTTTTACCGGATCAACCTGCCCCTGCTGCGCAGATGTGCAGCCGCCGAGCAGAAGGATCACTGCGGTTAATGTATGAAATCTGTGCTTCATGCGGATTCAATTTAATGATTTCCCGGGATGTCCCCCTGGCGTGAACAGCCGCTGATCCGTAAACCAGCCAAACAAACCCTGTGGATATTAAACGCATGATCGGCATTATTGGTATACAGCCGGAGCCAAAACAGGTCGAAACTGCCTGTTAGTTCTGCGTCAAGAGAAGTTGCCGAGATATTAACAAATTGTTAATAACTCATGTGGATTTTGTGTTGAGATAAACACACCAAAATATTTGTGTGCTGTATTAAATCCTGTTATGTTTGTTTCTACCAAGTGAGAGATAAAAGGCTTCTCACCAGGGTTAAAAAGCCAGGACTGATCTTGTTTCGGCAAGAACGATCCGGGCCGGATCCGGAAAAGAACAGAGCCGTGAGGCACTGCCTCTGAACGATCAACCCCGGAGAGACCGGCAGCAAGGAAATCCTCTTCGGAGGAATACCCGGTTGCTCCATCTCTTCAAGGTCAGGTCCGAAAGGACCCGTCTTTGAAAAGCTGGCTTATCAGGGGAAGCAGATAAGGAGCTGCCCGCGAGGGTAACCACCTGCTGCAACCGGATCCAACGGTAAAACCTTCGGGTTTTGCGACCGGATCAACCTGGTTAGAAGAGGTCTGGGGAAAGCAGGCTTGAAAAAGCCTGACGGAAACAGATCCGGGTTTCATAAAGAGGCATCCTCCGGGTTGCCGCCCTGATGGAACGGTCATAATAACTGTAGCTTGGCGCTGTTCGTCGACTACGGTCAGCAAATAGCGGAATGGGGACTTTTTCTTCGTGAAAGAGCCCCCATTTGTGTTTATATACCCCCCCAATTCTGACACTTATTAAACATCCGTCTCTTGGCAGAATTACCTTTTTTCAATACTTTTGTGTCATTGCATATATATTTTTAAAACTAAAATTCAAGACTATGAAAAAAATCTACACTCGGTTCTTTGCATTGGCAGGGGTACTGCTGATGGTATCGACAATGGCTTTCAGCCAGAA
>CAYSJH010000045.1:0-37642 GCA_964431315.1 uncultured Bacteroides sp.
TCCTGGTATTCTTCGTAGCCATGTTCTTCTGGATGTCCTTCCACCAGAACGGGGCTGCCATGACGGTTTTTGCGCGGGACTACACCGTGGATACTGTGGGCAAATACACCAACATCTGGTTCGACCTGTTCGGCCTCCTGCCCATTTATCTCTCCCTCGTGGGACTGATCTTCGTGATCCGTAAAAAAAGCACTCCCACCGAGAAACTCATCGGGGCAATTGCTTTCACCGGGTTTGCCATCCTGGCCTGGCTGCGCATAAGCGGGTATTCGGAAGAGAACGATTTTACCCCCCAGAAGTTCCAGCATTTCAATCCCTTCTTCATCGTCGCGCTGACCCCCATCATCGTGGGCTTCTTTACCTGGCTTGCGGCAAGGGGAAAAGAGCCTTCGGCACCTAAAAAGATCGGCATCGGGATGATCATCACGGCAGCCGGGTTCATCATTATGGTCATCGGATCGCTTAGCCTGATGGGCTATTCGCCGGGTGAACTGGGTGAAGTCAGGGCCCCTGCGGACAAACTGGTGGGCCCCTACTGGCTGATCACCACATATTTCACCCTGACCATTGCGGAACTTTTCCTGAGTCCCATGGCCCTCTCCTTCATCTCCAAGGTTTCCCCGCCCCAGTATAAGGGCATGATGCAGGGAGCATGGCTTGCCGCCACGGCCATCGGCAACTATGGCGTGGCCCTGGTGGGCATCCTGTGGAGCAAGGTCCAGCTCTGGATATTCTGGGGCGTCCTGGTCACCGCCTGCATCCTGGCGGCCGCCTTTATCTTCTCGATCCTGAAAAAACTGGAGCGGGCAACCAGTTAAGAGAGGATAACCAGTTAAGAGAGGGTATCCGGGTTCCCGGTTCGGACTCCCGGTCCAGGTTCCCGGTGATCTTTTTTACTGCTGGTTCTTCCCGCGTTTTATAATTTTTCGTGGATGGTAGGATTGCAGCGGGAAACGATACGCCAGGCTGTAGTTGATGACAATGCTGGCCCTTTTGTCCCCCGGACCGAAACCGGGGATGTTGTAAGGCACCATGCCGGAATCGTCGCCCATGGCAAGTTTCAGGTTGCCCAGCACGGACCATCCCATGAAAACATTTCTGAAAAGTTCGATGCGGACCCCTCCCACGAGGGAGATCCAGTGCGCGTTGATCCGGTTTTCGGGAACGCTTCCGCCGGTCAGGTCGCCGAAGTAATCCTCCCGGATGAGGATCTCGTCGGCCTTCTGACTGAAATTTGAGAAACCGTATCGCAATCCCCCGTAAATCATCTCGTAAACGTTGGTCTGTTCGTATTGCATTAAATTAACGTCCACCCCTGCCCTGATGAACAGTCCCGAAGAGGTGTAGCGGTAAATATCCTTCTCTATTCCGACATGCTGGTAGCCTCCTTCGATTACCGGGTAGATGTCCTGCCAGGCCTCGTAATCCACCGAAACCGTATAGATCATCCGTTCCGGCTCAAAATACAGCAGGGCCAGGCTAGCCACGTCGTACCCTATCCTCGGACCCCGGACCCGGCTTCCCTGCCCGGACCGGCTGCTGTCCTGCTGGGCGGGAGCCGGGGGACTAACCAGCAGTATCAGCGACAGCAGGCCTGATGTATATCTTAAGGTTCTCATCATCAGTCAGATCAACCAGGGGATTGGCTATGGAAATGGTGTCAATGATGCGGTTCCCGTATTCGAGTCTTTCAAGATCATGGACTGCGGCAAATCCGCATGAAAAGGAAACCAGTTCCAGCCGGGTGCTATGATGGATAATTATGGTATCGGCCAGCGAACCGTTCTCCATGACAAATGCGGTGTATTCCGCCGGACTCTGCGGAAGGGGAAACCTGATCCTGTGTATCCCGGAAGATGCATCGTACAGCATGCTGTCGGGCCTCAGCACGGAATAAAAGATAAAACTACCAACAAGCGTATCGCGCTGTCCGGATGCATCACGCACATAAAAGCCTGCATTGGCCTTTGCAACCAGATCCTGGGTGCAGATCACCTCATCCTGGCAGGAGGGCAGGAGAATGAATATAAAAGTGACCGTAAGGATCGCAGCTCTTTTCAATCCGCTATGCTTTGACTCATTCGAATATAGAAAAAGTATTCGAGTATCGTTTTAATTTGTAATTTTCTCTTCCGATAAAACCGCATAATTGATGAAATCCCGGCGTGTTCTGCTTCTGGCCTGCGCCCTCGTTACCTTCCTGGCGACCACTGCACAGGACTACCCAATCGAGACGGTCGTAAAGACCGGGCATTATGCTTCGGTTACCTGCGTCGCCTTCAGCCATGACGGAAGGTTTGCCGCCACGGGGAGCTCGGACAAAACCGTAAAACTCTGGGAAACCTCCACCGGCCGTGAGATCCGGTCCTACATGGGACACACCAGCGGCATCCGCTGCCTGAACTTTGGTCCGGGGGACCGCTACCTGGCTTCGGTTGACCGGGATGATCACCTGAAGATCTGGGAAGTTCCGACCAGCCGGCTGATCCACGATATCTTCCTGCCGGATGACCGCATCCTGTCCGTCGTATTCCTTCCGGACGGGAATTCGATCATCGCCGGCACGGAGGACCACCATGCCATCCGGTTCAGCCTGGCTGACGCCTCCGAGATGCAGCGTTTCCACCCGGACACGGCGGATATCCCCATGCAGAAGAATTTCGGTTACCCGACGGCCCGTTCGGTTGAGATCAGTCCCAACGGGAAAATGCTCCTGACAGGCAGCAACGACTACAGCGCATTCCTTTTCGACCTTCGCACGGGTAAACAGGTCCGCAAGTTCAAGAACGGCAGGAATTCCTGCACCAGTTGTTCGATCGATGCCCATTTTTCCCCTTCCGGGGAAGAGATCGTCGTGGGGAATATGGACTCGGTTTTTGTCTGGAGGACCTCCGATGCACAGTTCCTCCGCAGCATGCAGGGCCGGCGCAGCAGGTGGGATGATGCCGCCTACAGTTATGACGGAAAATACATCGCCTCCACGCTATTCGGGGAATGCCAAATATGGAACGCATCCACCGGGAAACCGGTAACCATGCTGGAAGGACACCTGAGGGACATTACCTCTTTCAGGTTCCACCCTTCCGCGAACCTGGTCATTACCGGAAGCGAGGACCGTACGGCGAAGATCTGGAGGATCCCCCAGGGTAAGGAGGTGCTCAGCCTGCGGGGATACCTGAACGATGTGGACGAGAAGATCCTCAGCGACGGATACATGTACTGGGTTGCCTTCATGAACGAGATCAAACTGAGCCCGGACGGAAAGTATGCGGCCATCGGGAAAATGGGCAACCTGGCAAAACTTTACGATTTCTATACCGGGAAGCCCGTGCAGGTATTCAGGGGTCACGAGGGCATCGTCATATCACTCGATTTCAGTCCCGACGGCAAATACCTCGCCACGGGCGCAGCCGACGGAACGGCCAGGGTCTGGGAAGTCAGCACGGGTAAAATGGTTGTCTCCCTCCCGGAAAGAACAGCCAATATCCCCTGTTTCTCGGTGGATTTCAGTCCCGATGGAAAACTCCTCGCCACCGGGAGCTGGGACGGCAGGGTCAGGATATGGGAAGTGGCAACCGGCCGGCTCCTGCAGAGCATCCGGGCACACGAGGACGTTTCCCCCTATGCCGTGCAGTTCAGCCATAACGGGTTGTACGTGATCTCGGGGGGACTGGACCGCAAGCTTAAGATGTTCGAGATCGACACCGGCGAGGAGGTCCGCGAATTCATCGGGCATACCGACGTGGTGTCTGCCGTCCGGAGACTTCCCGAATACAACAGGATCATGACGGCATGCTGGGACGGGAAGGCCAGGCTCTGGGACCTGTCCACCGGCATGCTGCTGAGGAAATTCACAGCCCACGGGGCACGGGTGCAATGCCTCGACATCGATGAAACGGGTAATTACATGGTCACCGGCAGCGACGATAATACGGCAAAGCTGTGGGACATCCGGACCGGCAAGGTTCTGAGGACCTTTGAAGGGCACAGGGGTACGGTAAGTTCGGTGAATATCGATTCTTCCGGGCAATGGCTGGTTACCGGCAGCCATGACGGAACCCTGAAAACCTGGAACCTGAAAACAGGCGAGCTGCTGCTTACCTACATATTCATGGGAGAGGACGACTGGATGGTCTCGACAGCCGACGGGCATTTTGATGCCTCCGAGGGAGCGCGCAGGTCCATTTCGTTTGCACGGGGCACCGAACTCTTCAACATCGACCAGTTCTTCGATGAATTTTACAGCCCCGGCCTGTTGCAGGAAAAAATGAAGGTCCAGGATCCTTCTGCCCCTCAGCCGGCAGCAAGGGAAGGAAGCATACAGGAGCGGCTGAAGGAATCCCCGCCCCCGGAGGTGGAGATCCTGGATACCCCGGGCCGCGACACGGTGAGCACTCCCCGGCTAAACCTCACCGTAAACCTGACCAACCGGGGAGGCGGTGTCGACGAGATCAGGCTGCTGAATAACGGCAAGCGTATCCCTGTGGGAAAAGAAACCTTCAGTAAGGTGCCGGGGAAAGGGAAATCAATTGAAATGTCCCTCCCGATTGAGCTTGTACCGGGACTCAACACCGTCCAGGTCAGCGCCTACAGCGAGGGCAGGATCGAGTCTTTCCCTTCGGCCGTGCAGATTTTTTACGACGGGAAAGGCCGGGTGATCAATTGCTACCTGTTCGCCGTCGGGATCAACGAGTACGAAAATCCGGCGCTGAACCTGAATTATGCAAAGGACGATGCCAGGGCTTTCAGCAAAACCATACAGGAGGAGGGAAAGAAACTTTTTGAAAAGATCGAGGTCAATTGCCTCTACGACCGGGAGGCAACACGCGAAAATATCCTCAAAGCCCTCGAGGACCTGTCCCATAAAGCAAGGCCCGAGGATGTTTTCATTTTTTATTATGCGGGACACGGGAGCATGGTCGGCGACCGGTTTTATTTTATTCCCACCGAGAACGTAAGCCTCTACCAGCCCGATAAACTGGCTGTGGAATCGCTCGAGGCGGGAACCGTTCAGGAGAAGTTCCGGAACATCCCTGCCCTGAAACAGGTGGTGGTCCTGGATGCCTGCCAGAGCGGAGGTTCCGCTGAGATCCTTGCCCGCAGGGGAGCCATGGAGGAAAAAGCGATGGCACAGCTTTCCCGCAGCTCGGGCGTGCATGTCATGGCCGCGGCCGGCAGCGAGCAGTACGCCACGGAAGTGCAGAGCCTGGGCCACGGGCTTTTCACCTATGCCATCCTCGAAGCGCTGGGAGGGAAAGCGGACGGGGCACCCAGGGATGGCAACGTAACCGTTTTCGAACTGAAGGCTTACCTGAACGACCAGGTACCGGAACTTTCCCGGGAATACAAGGGAGATACCCAGTGGCCGTATACCTTTTCCATCGGTCATGATTTCCCGCTGATCCGGAGCAATGATTTTCCCGATCCTGACCGATGAGTTACCCGATCGGGACGGGCAGTCTGCCAGGCATTGATAATTCATCAGAATAAATTACATTTATGATCTTAATAAGTCCTCTCATTCCATTTTGAGAAAACTGCTTTACATACTGATATTCCTCTTACTGGTCCCCCCTGTTACACCCCAATCCCCCGTTGACAGCATCCTGAACATAGTTGCCATAACGGACAACGATTCCGTCAAGGTGGAAGCGCTCCTTGCCCTGAGTCGCATTTTTTTCAGCAGGAACCTGCAGCAAAGCGTTGAATACGGGCAGCAGGCAGTCGAGCTGGCTGAAAAAACCGGTTCCCTTCATCTTCAGAGCTGGGCACTCACCACGCTGGGTGCTGCTCATTATTATCTGGGGGATTACAACCAGGCACTTGAAGAATGGATGGCTTCAGTCGAGATACTCAAGACCAGGGAATCCCGGGCTCCTGATTCTATTACCCGGAGTGACCTGACCGATCAGCGTGCTTTCCTGCTGAACAACATCGGTGTGGTCTACAAGACGATGGGTGAATACGACAAGGCCATCGAATATTACCAGGAAAACCTCAGGCTTCAGGAACAGATCGGGAACACCCTCCAGGAGGCCCAGGCGCGTTCCAACATCGCCAACGTTTATTTCGCATTTGAAATTGATTTTGAAAAAGCCCTTGAGCAATATAAGGAAAGTCTGGACCTTTTCCTTAAATATAATAAAGAAAAACCGGATGATCCACGAGGGATAAGGGGACTCGCACAAACCTATATCAATCTTGGCATTGTCTACAAGGAACTGGATACGCTGAATATGGCACTGGAGAATTTCCGCAGGGCCCTGGACTACTATACCCAGCTTGGCGACAGGGCGGGCATTGCCAGCGTGCAGAGGAACATCGGCATGATCCAGCTCGAGGGAAGGGCTTACAACGAAGCCCTGAAGGCGGTCCAGAGCTCACTGGCGTATTACCGGGAAATCGGCCAGCGAAAGGAAGAAGCGGAAGATCTCAAGAACATCGGGAAGATCTATTACCGGATGAAACAATACCCTCAAGCCCTGGATTA
The DNA here is from genome assembly GCA_964431315.1 of uncultured Bacteroides sp. Classification (GTDB taxonomy): domain Bacteria; phylum Bacteroidota; class Bacteroidia; order Bacteroidales; family SM23-62; genus SM23-62. The sequence continues at coordinate 6,491 of CAYSJH010000045.1, forward strand.
CTTGAACCAGAGCCTGGAAATATCGAAGCCGCTGAACCTGAAAAGGGAAATGTTCGATGTATACAGGGACATCTCCGGTGTCTACAGGGATATGGGCGATTACCGGCTTGCCCTGGAAAATTATGAACTCTACGGCATGCTGAAAGATTCGAGCATACGGGAAGAGAACCTGAACCAGATCTCGGAGCTTGAAACCAAGTACGAGACCGAAAAGATCGAGCGGGAAAACGAACTCCTGAACACCCAGAACGCGCTCCAGGTCGCAAGGGTCAAGCGCCAGAGGGTCTTCCTGATCTCGGTCATCGGCATCTCGGTGATCATCCTGGTATTCGGTTTCATCGTGTACCACCAGTACCAGGAAAAGAAAAGGGCCAATATCCTGCTTGAGGAACAGAACATCGAGATCAAGCAGCAGCGGGACAAGATCTTCCAGCAGAAACAGGAGATCACGGACAGCATACAGTACGCCAGCCGTATCCAGAACGCAGTCCTCCCGCCCGATTCCATGCTCAACCAGTTAAAGGAACACTTCATCCTTTACAAACCCAGGGATATTGTGAGCGGGGACTACTACTGGATGACCCTGAAGGATAACAAAACCATTGTTGCGGCAGCAGACTGCACGGGACACGGGGTCCCCGGGGCGTTCATGAGCATGCTGGGAATCTCTTTTATGAACGAGATCGTGAATAAATCGGATACCACCCAGGCCAACGAGATCCTCAACCACCTGCGCAGCGACGTGATCGCTTCCCTGGGACAGACGGGTGTCACGGGGGAAACCCAGGACGGTATGGACCTGGCACTCTGCGTCATCGATATCAACGCCATGAAGATCCAGTTCTCGGGCGCCTATAACCCGCTTTACCTCATCCGGGATGACGAACTGACCGAATACAAATCCGATAAAATGCCCATTGGCATCCACAAGGAAAAGAACGATCCCTTCAGCAATCATGATATCAAGGTTAAAAAGGGTGACGCACTTTACATGTTCTCGGACGGTTATGTCGACCAGTTCGGGGGTACCAGGCAGAAGAAATTCATGACCAAGAACTTCAAGGATCTCCTTCTCCGGATCAATAAAAAATCCATGAAGGAACAGAGGGATATCCTGGATAAGGTACTCATGGACTGGATGGGCGAGGTTGAGCAGATCGATGATATCCTGGTAATGGGACTCCGCATCTGAATCCCTGATCTCCGCGGGGACTATCAGTCAACCAGCGGTTTTTCTTTTGGATTTTGTTAACTTAATGGATTAAAATCAATCCCCTTTCCCATGGCTTATAAGAGTATCAATCCCTTCACCTGCAAGGAAGAGGCTGCATTCGATCTCATGTCCGACATCATCCTTGAACAAAAGCTGAAGCTGTCCGAAAAGAGGTTCCTGGAATGGAGCCGCACTCCGCTTGCGGAACGTTCAGAAATACTTAACCGGGTGGCCGGTATGCTGGATGAGGAAACCGGCAGGCATGCCGAAATCATTACCTGTGAGATGGGCAAGCCGATCAGCCAGTCCGCCGCCGAAGTCAAAAAATGCGCCTGGGTTTCCAGGTACTATGCCGAAAATGCCGAAAAATTCCTGGCGCCAGAGAAAATTGAATCCACCGCCCCGGAAAGTTACCTGCGCTACGATCCACTGGGGATCATATTTGCCGTCATGCCCTGGAACTTCCCGTACTGGCAGACCTTTCGGTTCCTCGCCCCCAACTTCATGGCGGGAAATACGGAACTTCTCAAGCATGCCTCCAACGTGCCCCGCTGTGCCGCGGCGATGGAGGAGCTTTTTCTGAGGGCCGGAGCCCCCGAGGGGGTTTTCCAGAACCTTTACATCTCCTACCGGCAGGCCATCCATGTGATCAAATACCCGGCGGTCATGGGGGTCACCCTTACCGGCAGCAATTACGCCGGGGACAAGGTGGCGGAGATCGCCGGTGCCCGGGGAAAAAAGACCGTGCTCGAGCTGGGGGGCAGCGATCCCTACGTGGTGTTCGCCGATGCGGACCTGGAGAAGGCTGCAGAGACCGCCATCATGGCCAGGTTCCAGAACAACGGGCAGAGCTGCATCGCCGCCAAGCGGTTCATCATCGAAGAAGCGGCCTTTGATCGTTTCATGTCCCTTTTCGTGCCCCGGGTGGAGGCCATGAAGGTCGGGGACCCGATGGACCCGGACACCATGGTGGGTCCCCTTGCACGCAAGGACCTCCTGCTCGAACTGGAAGATCATATCCAGCACATCCTCGACCAGGGGGGAAGGGTCCTGACCGGAGGGAAGCGCCTGAAGGAAGGCTGCCTTATCCTGGAACCGACCATCATCGTCGATCTTCCCATCGATGCCCCCATCAACGACGAGGAACTTTTTGGTCCCGTTATCCCAGTCTTTCGCTTTAAAACCGAAGAACAGGCCCTGGAGATGGCAAACCATACCCGTTTCGGACTGGGTGCCAGCGTGTGGACGGGGGATCGCGACCGGGCCGACCGGATGGCCAGGGGCATTCAAAGCGGAACCGTGGCCATCAACGGCATGGTAAAATCAGAACCCGGCCTCCCCTTCGGCGGCATCAAGGCCTCCGGCTATGGCCGTGAACTATCGGATATCGGCATGAAGGAATTCCTGAACATCAAGACGGTCAGTTATTTTTAGTCCAGTTCCCCCTGATCGTTGACTTTTGTATGCTCCTCTCAAGCAATAACATGAATTCTTCCCGGGGGACCTCGATGGCCCCGAGGCTTTTCATGTGCCCGGTGCTCTGCTGGGCATCGATGAAGTCAAAAGCCTTCTGCCTGGCAAATTCCACCAGGTGAAAAAGCGCGACCTTGGAGGCATCCCGTTCGAAGTGGAACATGGATTCCCCGAAAAAGGCTGCGCCCAGAGAGACCCCGTATAAACCCCCGACAAGCTTTTCCTTCCTGAATACCTCGAAGCTGTGCGCATATCCCTCGCGGTGCAGACGGGTATAGGCATCGGTCATTGCCCTTGTGATCCAGGTGCCTTTCTGCCCGGGCCTTGGCTGCCGGGCACAGTGCCTGATCACATCCTCAAAGACCGTGTCCATCCGGATCTCGAATACCCCCTTCCTCAGGGTCTGTGCCAGGCTTTTCGAAATCCTGAACCGGTCCGTGAAAAGCACCATCCTCGGATCGGGCGACCACCAGAGAACGGGGGACCCCTCCGAGTACCAGGGAAATATTCCCCTGGAATAGGCTTCCAGGAGCACCTCCGCTTCCAGTGTCCCGCCCGCGGCAAGCAGCCCGTCCTCCCCCGCAAGGGAGGGTTCCGGGAAATATCCCCTGTCAAACGGATTTTTCTGCATTACCATGTCCCGAAATTAATATATGAGCAGACGGATAACAAATGGTGCCCAGGACCGGACGGAGACATGACCGGACGGAGAGACGAGCGGATGGATCACGAACAGCGATGAAATCTAACCCGCAGGCCGGCTTTCCGGGAAGGTTATAAAGACCTCGGTGCCTTTACCCTCTTCGCTTTCCACCTTGAAACTGCCATGGTTCATTTCAACGAATTCCCTGATCAGGGAAAAACCGAGCCCGGAACCTTTTTCACTGGCCGTGCCAGGGGTGGAAAAGCTTTCGTCAAAGCGGAGCAGGCGCTTCAGGTTATTCCCGCTGATGCCCACCCCGTTATCCTCCACGCAGACGATGGTCTGACCTCCCTCAGTCCTGCCCGAAATGCCGACCGTGCCCCCTCCCGGCGTGAATTTCAGGGCATTTGAAAGCAGGTTCCTCAGGATGGTGCGGAACATATCCTCGTCGCAGAAAAGGGAGAGTGAAGGTTCCACCTGGTTGCGGATCTTCAGGTCCTTGTTGCGGCTCGGGATATCGAAGTATTCGATCATGTTCTGAACCACCGCATAGACAGGGATCACAGTTCCGTCGACCTTAAGTTTGCCGGTCTGCAGGCGGGTCCAGTTCAGCAGGTTATCGAGCAGGTAGAGTCCCCTGCGGTTGGTATCGTGTATGGTCTGCACCGCCCTTCGTGCATCCCTCTCATCCATTTTTTCAAGGTTCTCGCTGAGAGATTCGGTGAGGGACTGTATTACGGTGAAGGGATTGCGCAGGTCATGGCTGATGACACTCTGCAGCTTGTCCCGCGCCGCCAGAAGCTGCTGGAGCTCCCGGTTCTGCTCTTCGATCTGCTGTTTCTGCCTGGCCAGTGCGGCATTGGTTTCCTTCTCGAATGCAAGGCGCTCTCCAAGGAATTGTTTTTCCATCTGTTCAATGGTCAGTTTGATCTCCGACTCCTTTTTGTCCGCCAGGATCCTTTCCTGCCGGCTGATCAGCTCGGTCACCAGGCGCGGGATGTGCAGCAGCATATAACCGAACAGGACGATGTACATCGATTTGTAAAAATGTCCCGCGCGATCGGCGGAAACCACCTGTTTGATGAGCTCCGGGTCTACGCTTCCGATCCTGAGGTAATAATTCAGGTTAAAGCAGAACAGTACAAACAGGGTGGCAAAGATCACCAGTTTCCGGTCGTACCGGAGTACGGAGAGGAACAGCAGGATGAAATAGATGTAAATGGAAGCCGTTACGGCGACCGCCAGCTGTGAGAAGAAGGTGGAATAAACATAGATGTGCAGGGTAAGCACCCCGACGTCGATGATGACCGAAACGTACCTAACCCAGTAACCGATCCGGTCGCGCCGGAAAAGGAAGATAAGGAAAAGGTTATACAGGATGAATATGCTGACGGGCACGAGGGACCAGGAAGCCTCCCTGGTCTGTCCCTTTAGGAACATGACGGTGATAAGTGACAGGACCAGCACCACCAGCAGCCAGCGAAAACGCATGGCCACCTTTTCCCCCCTCACGCCTCCGTCATCGTATAAATACTGCAGGATCTCCGAATCCGCAGGCATTCTGTATTTCATGAACGGACTGTTAGGTTCAGGTAAAGTAAAAATACGAACTCTTAAGATGCTCCGCTAATCCTCTTTCAAAAATCGCACCGTAAATATTGAAACAAAATTGTTCCAATCCTGCAATCTTTCGTAAATTCATTCGTCTTTTTAATGATCCCGGAAAAAACCCGATCGACCAAACCAAACCTAATCAGCCTGTCCATGTTCCGTAATTACCTGATTACCGCCCTGAGGACCATCGTCCGCCAGAAAGGATTCTCGCTGATCAATATTATGGGACTTGCAGTGGGACTTGCCTGTGCCCTGCTGATCCTGCTGTGGGTGCAGGACGAATTGAGCTATGACCGGTTCCACGAGCATGCCGGCCGTCTTTACCGGGCTGAAGAGAACCAGTTCTATTCGGGCGAGGTTTATCACGTTACCGTGACCCCTTATCCAAGCGGCCCGGTCTGGAAAGAGGAGATCCCCGAGATCGAGGATGCCTGCCGGTACCAGTGGCCCAGCGGCATGCTCTTTACCCGCGGGGAGAAATCCTTTTATGAAGGGGGATGCGTGGCCGTCGATACCTCCTTTTTCAAAATGTTCACGTTTCCCCTTATCAAGGGGGATCCTACGACCGTGCTGAGAGAACCCTGGTCCGCCGTCCTGACCGAGGAAACCGCGGAAAAATATTTCGGCACGGAAAATCCCGTGGGTCAGACCCTTACGGTCAATAATAAACATGAATTCACCGTTACGGGTGTTTTGAAGTCCCTCCCCAAGAACAGCATCCTTGACTTCGATATACTGGTACCGTTCAGCTATATGAATGAAACCGGCCAGTACCAGGATTCATGGGGCAGTAATTCCATCCGTACCTATGTCATGCTGCATGAGGATGCCGTCATCGATACGGTCAACAGCAAACTTACCCGCATCGTAAGGCAGCACAACGAGGGATCGGACACCGAATTCCTGCTGGCCCCGTTCACAGACATCCACCTCCACTCCTACTTTGGGTACGGGCACGATCCCGGCGCCATAGTCTATGTTTACATCTTCTCCGCCATAGCCCTTTTCGTTCTGCTGATCGCAAGCATTAACTTCATGAACCTTTCCACCGCCCGCTCGGCCAACCGTGCACGAGAGATCGGCCTGAGAAAGACCGCCGGGGCAGACCGGAGCGCGATCATCCTGCAATTTTTCGGCGAATCGGTCCTGCTCGCTTTTATCAGCCTCGTTGTAGCACTCTTAATCGTCTCCTCCATCCTTCCCGTATTCAACAGGGTTTCCGGCAAGGAGCTGGATTTCAGCAGCCTTCTTAGCGCCCGCTTCCTGTTTTCCATGATCCTGGTGACTCTTTTAGCGGGACTGATCTCGGGGATCTACCCGGCCCTGTATCTTTCCGCGTTCCGGCCCATCCGGGTACTGAAGGGCGACCTGAGCTCCGGGATGAAAAGCGGAAGGATGCGCAAAGTCCTGGTCGTGATCCAGTTCACCCTGTCGGTTTTTCTGATTATCGGGACCATCGTGGTATACCGTCAACTCAATTACATGAAAAGCAAGGACCTGGGCTACGACCGGGAAAACCTTTTCTTCGTCTATATGCGGGGGGACATCAAAGATCATTATTATACCCTGAAGGAAGAGCTGCTCAGGGATCCGGATGTACTGCAGGTCTCAGCCAGCGGCCACGAGCCCCATAACATCGGGAGTAACTCGGGGGGGGCGAACTGGGAAGGGAAAGATCCCGAGCTGGAAGTGCTGATCGGTTATAACCCGGTGGACTTCGACTACATCGAGACCATGGGCATTAAAATGGCCCACGGCAGGTCCTTTTCAAAGGAATACCCCTCGGACCTGTACCACGATACGATAGCCAATTTTGTGATCAACGAGGAGGTGGCAAGGATCATGGGAATTGAGAACCCGGTGGGCCACAATTTTTCTTTCTGGAACATACATGGCCAGGTGATCGGGGTGATGAAAAACTGGCATTACCATTCGGTGAGGACGAAAATTGAACCGCTGGTGCTGATCACGGCACCGGTCGAATGGCTGAGCCACCTGGTTGTCCGCATTGCTCCCGGTGATGTCGGAAAGACCATGAAAGGGATCGAGGATACCTGGAACAGGGTCATTCCCAATTACCCGTTTGATTATACCTTTGTGGATGAATCACTCGACCAGATGTACCGGGCGGAAGAAAGGCTCGGGAACCTCCTGAAATACTTCACCGTCCTGGCCATCATCATAGCCTGCCTCGGGCTTTTCGGGCTGGCCTCCTTTACCGCCGAGCAACGCACCCGCGAGATCGGCGTAAGGAAGGTCATGGGTGCCAGGGTGAGGACCGTGATGCTGCTGCTCTCAATGGAATTTACCCTCCTGGTGCTGATCTCATGCCTGCTGGCCATCCCTGCCGCCTGGTATGTAATGAACCGGGTTTTCCTTCAAAACTTTGAGTACCGGACCCACCTGGTCTGGTGGATCTTTGCCGGGGCGGCCATTGCCGCCATGCTGATCGCACTTTTAACGGTCAGCTACCAGGCGCTGCGCGCGGCACTCACAAATCCTGCGGATGCGCTTCGTTATGAATAGGTGAATATTTGTTAATTTGCAGGGCATTGATTAATCAGAACCCATGAAGTGGAAAGCAGACCTGCAGAAATTTGAATCGAACAATTATTCCGGATCGGCCGAACTGCTTGAACAATACATTGAACTCCTCCTTTACTGGCTTGAAAAAGGCGAACTGCAATCGCAGAAGGACCGGGCAGCCCTCGTAAACCAGGTCCGAAAGCTGCAGGAAACCCATAAAAACCTGTTCGTACTCATTCATTTTTACAACCAGGTGATCCGGGTGGCTAATGAAGAAAAGGAAAACTGGACCCTGATACTGCTGGACTTCCTGAGGCAATACAAGGAAATCTGGTCGAATGTCAGTTCCAGGCTCGCTGCCAGGGCCCTTTCCATCATCGACATGAGCCAGAAAACGATCCTGACGCACAGCCAGAGCAGCGCTGTGAAGGAAGTTTTCCAGCAATTCCCGGGTAACCGGAAAAAGGTGAAGGTCATACAAACCGAATCCCGCCCCGTTTACGAGGGAAGGATGCAGGCCACCCTGATCAGCAAGCTCGGCTACGACGTTACTCTGGTCACCGACACTGGATTTACCAGGCATCTTCAGCAGATCAACATGATCCTGCTGGGGGCTGATTCCGTGTACCGGGACTATTTCGTGAACAAGACCGGCAGCTATGCCATCTGCCTGGCAGGCAAGAATGCGGGGATACCGGTCTATGTCCTGGCCGACAGCCGTAAATTCTGGTCAAGCCTCCCGGCTCAGCGCCAGGAAACCGGCTACATCGAAGCAAGAAAACCCGCCGGTGAGATATGGGAAGATCCCCCCGAGGGCATTGAAGTGGAAAACCTGTACTTTGAACGTACACCGTCGTCCTGGGTGGACGGATTCATCACCGAAAACGAGATCCTGAAACCGGCACAGGTCGAGAACATGAAGTCAATTCTTTAAACAGAATATTTGGGCGAATGGTCACCGATCCTCGCTTAACCTCTTGTAACGGGTCTCCCCTCCTTTCGGATTCATCTTCAGGTCAAGCTTTGATATGGTTTTAAGGTCCTCGATGTCTTCCTCCAGGTCAAGATCTTCCGGGTCATAATTCCATCCCGCCTTCACTTTTCCTCCCTTTGCCTGGTATTCCTGAAGAAGGATCATGATGTGCAGGATCCGTTTTGAGGAGCTCGTATTGAAGTAGGAAAGGTTAAAAACAAAATCAATCGGCCCTTTTACTTCCCTGATGTACTTTTCAAGCCATTCCATCAAACGTCCGTAAAATTCGGCTGTTTTTTCCGGGAAGCTCTCGCCCGAGATCTCGCATTTCCCGGTCGAGCCATCAAAACTCACGAATGGCTTGTCGTATTCATCTTCGGTAATGGGGATCAGAAGGTTCTCCATGGGTAAAGATTTTCAGGATTGGACGGGATAAATTTACAGTTTTATACCCATAATCGTAATATCGTCACGCTGTATTTCAGGATTCATGAATCGATAGATCTCCTCTTCGAGTCCTGATTGCTGTTCCTTCATGCCAAGTGAGCTGCTCGTATTCAGGAAGTTGATGAACCTTCCGGTCCCGAATTTTTCCCGTTGCGGGGAATGCTGGTCCGTCAAACCGTCGCTCGTCAGGTAGATCCGGTCCCCCTTCTTCAGCGCAAGCTCATTCTTTAAAAAAGGTGTGGGATTAAAGTATTTGCCTCCGATCGTCCGCCGGACCCCCCTGATGATTTCCGCATCCTGCCCCTGCCTGATCAGGTAAAGGGAACGCCGGGCCCCCGAAAAGCTCAGGTAAACTGTATCATCCTTCACTTCGTCACCCGGGTAGGTAAGCCTGCAGAGACATACGTCCATGCCGTCTTCATTATCGGATTTCTGCTGGTTCAGGGCCTGCCTTATCCGCTTGTCCATTAACTCCAGGATCTCATCCGTCTGCTCGATCTTCTGCTCATTGACGATGGAATCAAGGGTCCTTGATCCGATCATCGAAAGGAATCCTCCCGGCACTCCATGACCTGTGCAATCCACCACAGCGAAGCAAAAGGACCGTTCCCCGGTTTTTTTCCTGCCCCGTCTCGAAAACCAGTAAAAATCACCCGATACGATATCCTTCGGCATATAAATGATGAAGCAGTCGAACAGCCTCTTCAATTTATCCTCTTCAGGCAGAATGGCCTGCTGGATGGTCAGGGCATAGTAAATGCTGGCCGTAATGTTTTCGTTCTGTTTCAGGATATTCCTTTTCTGGTCTTCGATGATATGGTTCTTTTCCCGCAGTATACGGTTTGCCCGGATCTTGATCCGGTATGCGAGGAAAATAACAAATCCTAGTCCCAGTATAAGAACCGACAGGATGCCAAAGAACCACAATACCATTTTCTGCCGTTCGATCTGTATCTTCTGGCTGTCCAGGATCTTCTGCTGTTCCTTCATCATCGCAGTCTGCAGGACAATGTCGTCCATCTGTTTCTGTATGATCCGGCTTCGTTCATCGATCTCCATCTCCTTGCCTGAGATCTCGGCGTTCAGGGTATTGATCTCATTTTCCCTGAGTTTTATTTTCTGCTCCTGGTTTGCCAGCAGTCTTATCTTTGCGACCAGGTCCATCTGCTTCAGGTCTATGCTGTCCGAAAGTGTGGTCAGCTGGTCCGTCTGGGTTTCGATCTCCCGGACCAGCAGGTCGATCTCATTGGATCTTTTCGCAAGTTCCCTTTCGCTCTCTGCCAGTTCCCTCTGTTTGCCTTCAAGTTCGCGGCTCAGCGTATCCAGTTCAGCCCTCATTTTGTTTCCTTCCAGCTCGAGTTCGTGATAAATATCCCTGAGATCCTCTTCCGACCCACCAACGAGCAGTATCTTGGAGGAGACTGACAGTCCCGCTTTTTCAATATTATTCTTGTTGATCCGGAAAGGTTTCGTTCCCGCAAGGTTCATCCCCATCAGGTTCAGCATGGTAAATTCATATTCCATGCAGCTGTCCGTCACCAGGAGCACCGGTTTTTCTGCCAGGCGGTTGTAAACCTTTCGAATGGATTTATTCCTCTTCTCCCCGGCGAAGAGGATATTCACCGGCTGCAGTTCACCGGGCCTGTTAAAATAAATAACCCTGAAAGGCTTTTGCTTGAACTCCTGCATCTCTGACTTCAGGCTCAGCTGGGTGTAGACGGATTCAGAGGACAGGACCCCGATCGTGAAGGTGTCTATCTTCTCTTCTTCCGGCCAGGTGAAATACCCGGCCAGGAGGACGGTATACTCGGATTTCAGCCAGTCCTCCGTGACTGCCTGCCCGAATGCTGATGCGGGGAACAGCACGGAGGCATAGAGCAAAAATAAGATCTTACATGATACCCGGTTCACCCTATAAATGTATGAAATAAAATCCTCGGGTTGAAGAATTTTCCGCCCTGTATCAGCGTTTCAGGTTATCAAGGGAACGAATATACTGGCTGGTATAAGCAGAGGAGAAGGCCGGTCCATTGAAAATAATGTTTGAAATGAAACCACTACCATAAGAATAAACATTGATAGGACCGGCCTATTTCTTCTCCCCTGTAGAATGTACATTAACCAAGCAAGGTCTGATTATTATGGATTCTTTTTATAAGTTTGTCAAACAACCCTGTGATTTGGATCCCGAAAGATTTCTTCCGGCAAATGTTTTTCGTACATTTAAGACACAAATATATAACTATTTTACTGCCTTTTGAAAGTATGATGATTTTATATCATCTAACATAAAAACCACCCCAAAACCCTTCTCATAAATGTCAGAAATTGGCGGACGTATAGATTCTTTAATCAAAGAGTTAGGTCTGAATAAAAACTCGTTCTCCAGGGAAATCGGATTAAAGAACAATTCCACGATCACCAACATCATAAACAATCCGAAACGAAATCCGAGCTATGATGTCATCTTCAAGATACTTACGCGGTACAACCAGTTGAATGTAAGATGGCTGATAGCGGGACAGGGACAGATGTTCTCCATAGCGGAAGATTCCTTCCTGAACATCAACGACAGGTTATCGCACATTCACAGGAAATATGCCATAACGCTCAGTGAAGTGGCTGAAAAACTGTCTGTTAACGAACATGAACTGCGAAAATTCTTCTATGAAAACGAAGCCCCGTCCGAACGTATTATGAATAAATACATGGAAGCATTTCCCGAGGTCAATCCCGAATGGATCAGGTACAACCAGTTGCCCATGCTGAGCGGGAAAAAGCCCGGCGATTACATTCCTCCGGACACCCTGAACAAAATGATCCGGACGTTCGGCAGCACGATCGAAGGGGAATTTAAGGAATTGCTCAGCTGCCGGAATGCGCGCCCGGCGCATATCGTCCGGATCGAGTCTTTTTTGGAATGCGACATAGCGCTGGAGGTCTTCGGTGAGGAAATGTCACCCGATTTTCAGCCCGGGGAGATCATCATGGCCGACCAGGTGGATAAAAACACCTATATCTACGACCTGCCCTATATCATAATAACCAATAAAATAAATCTGCTCCGGTTCATCCGGGCCTCAGGCAGTCCGGATACCCTGGTTTTATCGGCATCAGGTGGGCAGGCAGAAACCATCGAGATAAACAGGGCCGACATCAGGCAGCTCTTTCAGATCAAGGGCAAAATCAGGAAATACCATTAATTCCAGGATTCGATTCCATGCATCCAGAATACTGACAAATCTCACAAAATGAAGATCGTTATATCCATAATCGGAGGCACAATCCTTCTGATATTTGCAGCCTGCTCCGGGAGCAGGTATCTGGAAAAAACCGCAAGAGGCGAAAAGGCTTTCCGGGCAGGTGATTTCGGGACGGCACTGGCTGTCTGCGAAGAGATCATAGGGGATATGGGGAAAAAGGGGAAGCAGTCCACCTGCAACATCTATTCAATGGCCGGCATATCCGCCTTTGAGCTCGGCGAGTACCCAAGGTCGCTTGATCATCTTTTAAAAGCGCAACAGGTGGGCTGTACAGACGGGCCAATGTACCTGTACCTTGCCCGGAACTACCGGCACATCGATAACCTCTCAAAGGAAATTTCAGCCCTCGAGGCTTACCTCGAAAAATTCCCTCAGGGAAGTGATGCAGCGGATGCCAGGAACAGGCTGCTGCAGACCTGTATCGAGAGTGAGGATTTCGAACTTGCGGGAATACTCTGGATGGAAATGGACAGTGCCTCCAGGGAGGATGTCGGAAACCTGGAAACCTGCCTGCAGCTTAACCGGATGCAGGAGAACGACCGCCTATGCGACTCCCTTGCCGCAATTATCCTGGTCAAGGATCCTGACAGCGAACCGGCCCTGAAATGGTTCGGGGAATATTATTTCTGGAAGGCCGAAAACTCCTACCAGTACCAGATGAAGGCCTATGAGGAAAACCATACCCGTAAACAATACGCCATCCTGCTTGAAGCGTTCAAACAGGTAAGCATTGATTTCAGGAAATCCCGCGATTATTTCCTTAAACTTTATAAAATCAATCCCGATCCCGGGTACGCCGCTTACCTTGGAAACATCTATACCCGGCTCGAAGACGATGAGAAGGCCGGCTATTACAGGAAAAGAGCAGAGTAATTCCGGAAAATCTGCTGGATATCCCAAGAAACGGCCAGATCAATCCGGGAAAGCGTTCCGTGGCGGTATCCTGCCGTGCCCGGCTTTGAAATGGCAATTTGCAGAACTGAATTTTTGTCGTAACTTGTTATAGAACCAAAAAAAACACCATGAAAAAAATCCTGCGTTATTCTGTTCTGAGCTTCCTGATCCTTTCGATTCTGGCTATAACCGGCTGTAAAAAAGATGACGAAGAAAACGGACCCGACAAGAGCTCACTCCTTACGGCCCATGTATGGAAATTCAGTTCCATCACAACATCATCGACCGATCCCGACGTACAACTCGCTGTGAATCTGGTGGCCGCATTCATGACAAATGGCACCATGACTTATGCAGCCGGGGGGACCTATACCATTACCATGCTGGGTCAAAGCGACAGCGGCACATGGGAATTAAGTGCGGATGGGAAAACCATAACCGTTGACAAGGGGACCGCGGATGAGACGTTTCATACCATTAAGACACTCACCGCGGACGTCCTGGAGTTCAGTGAATCGGTGGTGGACGAAGATTTAGGCACCTTCGATATTACCTATAAGTGGGTTAAATAGTTGTTCCGCCTGTCTGTGCAGGTGGTTGACAGATCAGTATAAAAACTGGTTGAGCATTCCGTTTTTAACGGCTGGTCCTCTTTTCTGCGCCAGGTAGTCTGAGGAAGGGAGCCATGTTGTATTATCCGTCATCCATGGTTCGTATGCCGGCTCTTGCACGGGATTAATATCATCGGCCTGGAACCAGGTTTTATTATCCGTCATCCATGGTTCATATGCCGGCTCATCTCCGGGAGCAATATCATCGGTCCGGAACCAGGTCGTATTATCCGTCATCCATGGCTCAATTGCCAGCTCAGCCTCGGGAGTATCTTCAAGGGTCAGGACTTTGATCCTGGAATCTTCACTTGCTCCGATATTCAAACCAGCTTTAATTATATAATCCAGATTCCGTGCAGAATAATCAGGCATCCGGTTCAGGGCCGCGGAAAACACACCGGCCATAATCAGTTTATTATTGTTTTCTGATATGCTGTTGTCTGAAAGAGTGAGGGAACCGCGGTTATCCAGGAAACGGGGATCAAGATAGCTCAGCAGGCAAAGTGCAGCTACTGCAAAGACCAGAATTGTCTTCCTGGTCCGGTCCGGGAGGCGTTGGAAATCTTTTATGGTTTTCATGGTGGTGGTTTTATTAAATTGATATGATCAAATATACATAATTAAGAGATTCAGACCTCTATATCTTTAATAAAATTAAATCTTAATAAGAATACCTGGAATTCAGGTCAATATATTACTGCAAGGACAGGCTGGAAATGCCTGTATATCTTTATATCTCAGCGAATCTGAATCGCGTTCAAACGACCTGCTTAATCGGATGGAATTCAGATAGTTATGTTTGTATAAGGCGAGGCACGGTGGAATAATCAGAGCACCTGTCATATGACCACTACCGGGTGTTCAGTCCCAGTATAAAGCAATCAAGGTTTTTTCAGCATTCTAAACACCACCTAAGACTATTCATTATTCTCTTCACCCTATTCACCCTCTTTTTCAGCCTGCTCTTATTTCACAATGTTCCCTTCCATGTCCATAATGACTTCCGTTTTTTCTTTCCCGCTTTTTAATACAAGTTCGATTACCCTGCCATCAGTAGTTTCAGATATTTCGGCGCCTTCGATGCTGTACCCGGCATATTCTTTTTCGAGGGTTGTCTTTACAGCTGACGGAATATCAGCCGAACTGATTTTGTATTCAGTTTCAACCCATACGCCTGTATTATCAAAGTTTGCCGAATATTCCGTACCGTTCATTTTGAACTCGGCTTCCCATTCGGTGTCATTCTCTTTGTCCCAATTAATACTGGTGGCATCGGGAAATTTTTGAGTGAATGCCTCTTTGACCTTTGTCGGAACATCTTTCCCTGTTTGTCCGCAGGCTGCAAGACCAAGCAATGCAATAACGCCGGCAATAAAAGATAGATTTTTCATTTTACGGGATTTTAAATTAATACTGCACCAAAGCTACAAAGCAAATCTAAAGGAATCCTTAAGAGTTCAGTTTTTCAAACGTAACTCTCATATAACAAAATTGCAAATAGCTAATTATCAATTATATGTATTTTTCTGATTTTGTTATTTGTTTATGGTAGGAATGGCTTGCCATTTTGGGGGACTAATCAGGAAAAATAAATTGCACCGTAGAACTTCTGGCGATAATTCCAAAATAACCAATTGCTTTATTGCCAAATTGGCCAACGGATAAAAATACCGGTTCTACAAATGGGTTTAATTGTCCAAGCTTTTGACGATCTAATTGATCAAAAAAATCGTAGGTAACTTTGTCAATGACCTGAATTCTTACCAATCCAACCGAACCGGTACGATGAGAAAAAGCAGGTTCAATAACAAGGCTTATCTGGCTTCCATTTAAATTCAGGTCATTATACACACTTCTGCCTTCTTCCAGAATCGTGACCGAACCGCCACCAATACAAGGGCTGTTAAGTTTAACACCATTATACTTCATGGTTGAATCAACGGTCCGAATCATTTCGTACCGATAATAATTAGTTTGATTGGGCACATCATGAAAATATGGAATTACACCTTCATGTTCTCCATAGATATCCTTAAAAGCATCAGTATAACCTATACTGTCTATTGTTACTGCCGTAAGATTTGTGGTGGCAGATGCTGAATAAGTTATGCCATTGTACAGTATGGATAACTGGTATTTTTTGTCAGCTTCAATGAAAATATTACCCTTGTAGAGGTAATCATATTCACATTTCAGATAATTGAAAGTACTATCAAGTGCTAAGCTATCGACGCTTGTTGTATTACTGATTTTAACAATCGCATTCTTAACAAAAAGATGGCGTACATCCTCAATAGTAAAATAAGGAATTGTTTTGTAAAGATAAAGTGTTGGGACAACACCTACTTCCAACCCACACTCAATGCTTACCCTGCTGTCATATGGCGGTTGCGGAACAGTAATATTTTTCTCACAACCGGCTAAGAACAGCCAGAATATATCTAATAGGATCACAAGATTTTTCATCTTATAAATAATTACGCTCAAAATTTGAAATTAAATGACACGCTTGGGATTACAGGTAAGAGAGAAACCTGTTTGGCTTGTGGTATCTTAGTAACGGGATCAGTTGTGAGATAAACAAAATATGGATTTTGCCTGCTATACAAATTATATACGCTGAAAACCCACTCTCTTTCAAAAATTTTACCGAATATTTTAGTCTGTTTTTTGTTTGAGAAACTAATATCAAGACGGTTATACATCCTCAGACGGGCATTGTTGCGACTGGTATAATCATAATATATGCCATCGTATAATGATCCGTCATCTGGAACAAAAATTTTACCTCCCGGAAGTGTGAATGCAATACCTGAGTATAATGTAAAATCGGCCGAAAATGTCCAGTTTTTTGAAAGTTGATAGATAGAAGTTATGGAGAGATTATGGCGTCTGTCGTAGGTAAATGGGAACTCTTTACCGTAGTTTAATTCAGAAAATTTCTCTGTGGTTTTTGAAAGTGTATAGCTGGCCCAGCCTGTAAGTTTCCCCAAATTCTTTTTCATAAAAAATTCTATCCCATATGATTTCCCGCTGCCAAAGGCCAGTACATCTTCCAGATTAGTATTCAGCGATATTTGCGTTCCCTCTTTGAATAATACCTGGTTGTTCATGGTTTTGTAATACACTTCAACACTGGTCTCAATTTCATTATTATTAAAATTCCGAAAGAGACCCAAAGCATATTGGGTACTGTTTTGTGGTTTAACTTTTGGACTGCTTGTTATCCAGATATCTGTGGGAAGGGAAGCTGTGCTGCTGGGAACAAGATGCACGAATTGATTCATTTGAGTGTACGAGGCCTTAATAGAAGTACCTTCGTTGAGCGAAAATTTGGCAGTTATGCGCGGTTCTACATATGAATAAGTTTTACCTTTGGAATGAAAAACAGGGATTCGCAAACCGTAATTCACGCTTAAAAGATCAGTCATTTTAATTTCATCGCTGATATAAAATGCCATCTCATTTGAATATTTTTTTGGAATACTGTCCCGATTAATGTCCATGCGACTGCCTGTTTTAGGGATCTTAGCTGACACAACTCCAGGGAAAAGTGTATGATACGTATAAATAAATCCTGCTTTAACTTCATGATTTAGTAACGGCATATAGGTAAAATCTGTCTTTACAGATACATCATTAATTCCTGTGTACAGCATAGAATAATAATTCCCTTGTGTTGTAGCTAAACCCAGATGATAATCATTTTTTATTAAAGAAGTATTGCTAAATAATTTGTTTCCAAAAAGATGATTCCAACGGACTGTGCTTGTAGTATTTCCAAACCCAATATTATAATTCAAACTACTGGCTCCGGTGTATATGGCATCGTCTTTCCCGGTGAAGTAACTTATAAATAAGTGGTCGTTCTTACTCGGCTCATAATTTATTTTTGCATTAAAATCGTATAAAAAGTAATTAATGCCATTTATACCGCCTTTAAAAAAGGGCTTTGATAAAAGGTCAATATAACTGCGTCTTCCAGATATGATAAAAGATGATTTGCCTTTTTCTATCGGTCCCTGCACTGTTAAATTTGCAGAAAGCAAGCCTATTCCGCCTTCTATCTGATAATTTTCTTTATTACCGTCCTTCATTGAAATATCAAGAATAGAGCTTAACCTGCCTCCAAACTTAGCAGGGAAGCCACCTTTGGTAAGAGACATGCTTTTTATTGCATTTACATTGAACGTGCTGAACAAGCCAAATAAATGGTTAGGATTGTAAATAGTTGCTTCATCTAATTGTATAAGGTTCTGGTCGGCATTTCCACCGCGTACGTAAAATCCGGTTGTGCCTTCCTGGCCTTGCTGAACACCCGGCAAAAACTGAATGATTTTCATAATATCCCTTTCACCAGCCAGTACAGGCAATGTACTTATGGCTCTCATCGGTACGTTTATAACACCCATCTGCGCACTCTGTACATTGTTATCGTTTTTTTCAGCAGATATTACAACTTCACCCAACAATGAAGTTTTCACTTCTAATAGTATATCTAAACGTAAGTTTTTATCTATGGTGAGTTTC
Source organism: uncultured Bacteroides sp. (assembly GCA_964431315.1). Lineage (GTDB taxonomy): Bacteria > Bacteroidota > Bacteroidia > Bacteroidales > SM23-62 > SM23-62. The sequence continues at coordinate 24,678 of CAYSJH010000045.1, forward strand.
TTTACCTGTGGCTGATAACCAACATAAGAAATTATCAATCCTAATGTGTCGGCTTTTGGCAGGGTAATTGAATAAAATCCATATTCATTACTTATTGTTCCCTTTTTTGTATTTGTTGAAAATACGGTAGCGCCTATAAGTGATTCTTTGGTACGAGCATCTTTAATATATCCATTCAATGTAATATTTTGTGCTTCAGCTTTCGTTACAAGTGCCGCTATTAAGAGCAAACTTATCGTTCTGATTAAAATTTTAAATTTTTTCATACTTATTTTTCCATCAGGTCATTTTAATTAACCATAAAAGTCGATTTATTATATTTTGATATGATTATGAAGAAACCCTGATAATATAGATTCCACAAAACAAAAACCTCGAAAATCCTGAGCACTTACATTCCGAGGTTTTTGTTTATTAAAAAGATCTTCTTCTTGGAAATGACCTGTAATATGATTAATCTTCAATAACAATGTTTGAGGTCAGATTTGCTTCAAATAATTTTAATAATTCCTGATTATTGGTTTTATCGATCAGTATCTCATTATTCAAAACAATAGCCGATGAAAAATCAAGGTTGTTTATCCATGCTGGTATATCTAAAAGAATTGTAATTGTAAGAGTACTATTTGGCACAGCGATAATGCCACCATTGGCAAGCGGAAGTTGAACCTGTTGATTAAAAGCAGATTTAAGGATCACATGAAAAATTGCACCGTCTGTTTTCTGAAAACTTCCTTCAACAATAATTGAGTTACCATCAAACCTCGTTTCGGAGTTAGGTAAAAAAGTAAAATCAACTTTCTTAAAAGTGCCCGGGTAGATACCCACTTGCTCAATACTGACCTTCCCGTCGATCACGTCTAATACATAAGGACCAGGGAGAATAATATCACCATTTTCAATATCGGCACTTTCCTTATTATTATCTTCTTTGTCACTCCCACCGTCATTATGATTACCTTGTTGCTCAACATCGTTGCCGGAATTCTCTTCGATGGTTAAATCGGCAATGCTGATAATAACAGAATTCAGTGTAAAACCATTACTACCACTAACTTTTGCAACGGCACTTTTTCTTGTTGATAATTTAACAGCCAATTGTGATGATTTTTGAAGAGATGAGTTGTCTTTCGCGCAACCTGATACTAGCAGAATGAATGTGATGATCATTCCTGCAAAACTTAATCTCTTTATTGTTTTCATTGTTTTAAAATTTAAGGTTAAAAATTTAAGGACTCTTTTCTTTAAAGTTCATATCTGTATTTTAAAGATTAGCAACTTGTAAAATAGTTGGGTCTGATAGAAATAGATTATTTATTTAAAATAAAGGGTACCGCTTAATTAAAATAGTATCTCAATCCGAAATTCAAACCCCAGGCATAAGGATATGATTTTACAGGAGCCCTGTTATTCATAGAACTCAGGTGTAATTTAAGTGAAGGATTTACAATAATTGACAAGTTGTGGGTGAGAGGTTTTTCTGCTCCAAGGCCCACAATCATACTGATACTGCTTGCTGCTAATCCATCTATAGGATTTGAAATTGCATCTGAAAAATTACCGTCGTAATTTTCTGCCTTCCAATTCAGATTCTGACCGATCAGCATATTGAAATTCAGACCAATATTTATAAAATAGTTATTCAAAAAATGAATTTCTGTAGTAAGAGGGATGCTCAGGTAGGAGAAATTTAAATAGGATTTAATAAGAGATTCTTTTGATAGTGAATCGGATGATATGAGTGTTAAATTCACAGGTCCCGATGAGGTGTAAATCAGATTTCCATCCCCTCCGGTATTTAACAAATAAATGGCTTCAGTTTTAAATTTAATTGAGTATCTCGAATAAAAAGCCCCGCTCTGCAACACTATTTTTTCAGTAATGCCAATTCCTCCAGATACCCCGGCAGAAAAAGTGAAATCAGCTTTTTCTTTTTTATTGAAATATGTTTTGCCATAGTCCGGTATGCTGTATTGTGTATTTACCACCAGTGCCCTGTAAGATATTTCAGGTGACACGAAACCTTGAATAAAGAAAGGTAAGTGTCTTAATTTTGATCTTTTTATATCTGATCCCGTTGATTGAGAAAAGCTTTGATATGGACCGGGTATTTTCGGATTTTCTTTTGCTTGTTTTTGAGAAACGCGGCTAAATTCTTTCGCTACATTTCTTCTAAGGATTAAAGATTCATTTATGCCCGGGTTTAAGATTATAGATAAATCAGAAAGAAATGGTTTTGGAATTATTATTGACAACCGATCCGGATACATCTTGTTATCAACTGCATTCCTTTTAAAAATACCATATTTATAATTACTGATTTTAATGGAATCCGGAGCTTGTTTTAAAAGGGGTGGTAACCGGTTGCTTTCCTTTTTTAAACGAACCGTTGACTCAATCTTTTTTGTTTTTCTTTCATTTGATTCTAAACTGGTTCTATCAGAAGTAAATACAGAAACTTTATCGAGTGTATCAGAGTTTTTTTCCTGTGTGTTATTGTTTTGTTTTGGCACTAATAATTCATCCGGTGCAACTGTTGTCTTGGTTGTTTCAGATATGGGTTTCGTTTCAGGCTGATATTTCTCAGTTTTTAATTCAAAGTAGATAAATGTGGCAACTAAGATCAGGGCCAAAGAGGTGATCGCGACTATTAATTGTCTGACTTTACGAAAGCTTTTATCAAATTTCTTATGATAAAGCCTTGCATTTATTTTCTCCCATAATGCCCTATCAGGTTCAATGGTATGATTTTCATAACGTTTTTTCAGAAAATCATCAAATTCCTTATTGAATATTTCATTGTCCATATTAACCCCATAATTTTATTTTATTTAGCGATAAGATTTTCCGTTGAAGTACCTTCCTTGCATCGTGCAGATTTGACTTGGATGTTCCTTCAGATATATTAAGCATTTCGGCAATCTCCTTATGGCTGAATCCTTCAATAGCATACATATTAAAAACAATACGCATTTTATCAGGCAGCATTTGTATAATTCTGATGATCTCATCAGATCCTAATTTGTCAAATACACCAAACTCATCAGCCTTAATCGTTTTGGTCTGTATCAGTGACAAATCTCCCACCAGGCTGAGTCTCTTATTTTTATTATATAGTTTCAAAGCTTCATTTATGAATATCTTTTTCATCCACCATTCCAATGAATCTGCATTTTTAACCTGATGTAAGTTTTCAAATACTCTCAGGAAACCCTCCTGGAAAATGTCTTCAGCATCATCTTTAGAATTCGCATAACGATGACAGATACTTAACATTTTCGAAGCAAACAGATCATAAAATTTCTTTTGTGCCCCAGAGTCATTACTGATGCAATTATTAATAAGTTCTCTGGTATCCAAATAGTTTGATTGCAATGGTTTTAAAGTAAATAGATAAAATAAAATGAAAAAGGTTGGGGCGACTAATAGGATTTCACAAATAAAGCTGGTGGATGAAAATCAATCCCACACCGGATTATTATTATCGGCAAACCTGTAAACGTCAAGTCTGGAATAATCTTCGATAGAAATGACCAAACAGGAAGCTATGTGCGTTCCGATAATCTGCTATTAAGGATGTTTCAATTTCACAGGCATCAGGAAATGGTTGAGAGAAGACGGTTTTTACTTATGCAGGAACATCCACGCCAGAGGTGCACAAGCTGTGTTACGTATCATTGAAATAGTGCCTTTCAACAAAAATAATTTTCATAATACAAGATTAAAAATTAAGATTGCTATAAAGCTATAAGTCAATTCTAAAGGAATCTTTAAGCGGCCCTTTTTTCACGGAATATTTTATACCCCAGGCTCCATTCGATAAAGTCGGAAACATGAAAATTGAACGCCCTTAAAGTAATCATGCCAAAAAAATGATCGGTGAAATGATATTTTATACCGGCTCTCTGGTGAAAAATCGGTGATTGATGTTCCAGTTTCTTACTGTAGACATAGAATGAAGGTTGTAATACGATTGATACTTTATTTACTACTAATTCATAAGAAGGATGAATACTTATGATTATCTGGTAGCGAAATATTCCTCTAACCGGTTCTAATTCATTATTCAATAGCTATTTGCGCATCAACAGAACCATCATAGGAGAAAGTCATGCCTAAACCAAATTTAGATTTATAGCTGATTTGCCGATTATACCCGATTGAAAATCCCAGTTCGGAATAATAAACTCCTTTATATTTTTCAATAATATCAATATTAATGGTATCAAAAATCACATTTTTAGCACCACCATAAAAGGACACCACCCATTCGTTCCGGTCATTATAAATTGGAACTTTCATTTTTTGAAAATTTGGCAGATCAAAGAAATTATACTTTAAACTTATTTTTGGCGCAATTGTAATTATTCCATAATTAGGCACCTTAAGAGCCCCGTTCGAAAAATGGGTGAGACTAAAACCAGCGTCAAATTCAAGCCTTTTTGTTATCATGTAACCCAGATCCAATCCTGCCTCAATTAACGCTGATTCGGCGGCTCCCATGGATTTATTATATTGATTGGTTATGGGATTGAAGGATTTCCAATTGAAAGTAAGACCAAAGCCTAATTCGTAATTAAAGGTCAGTTTATCCCATCTGAGGAGAGGAGCATTAAAAAAGCCATAAACAACTACCGGAACACCTATTTCTTCCGGATTATTAAAATCTGCCCCATAAACTCCGATTCCCCAACAGGGAAATTTGTAAAGTTATTCCCCCAAAGCTTCCTGCCTGTGGTTTGTGTTGAAAATTTAAATGCTAATGCCTGATAAGTGCTAATTTTTTCTGCTTCGGTGTTTTTCCCTCTTAAAAAGTCATTGGTAGCAAAAACATGCCCATTCTGATACATTAGTTGAATGGATGAATTTATCCAGACTTTGTTTTTTCGATTGTTGTTTATTGAATCTTGCTGGGCGTGAATAATAAGTGTGAGAAGCAGAAAAAAAAAGGGTATTTAAAATTTTCATCTTCTCTCCGTATACATCAGTTTTAACAGGCTTGGTAAAACAATAAGTAACAGCGGCAAAGCAATTACAAATCCGCCAATTACTGCGATTGCCAGGGGCTGGTGCATTTGTGCGCCAGTACCGATCCCGAATGCCAGCGGTAAAAGTGCTACTATGGCACCGGAGGCGGTCATTAAATTTGGCCGAAGTCGTTTTGAGATGGCTATTGAAAGGGCATCTTTTACGGTAGTGTTTTTTACTTCAAAGAAGAACTGCTGGATGGTAAAAATGGAATTTTCTCCAATGATGCCGATTATCATTATCAGTCCCGTGTAACTTCCGACGTTTAGCGGTGTTCCGGTGATGTACAAAGCCCAGAGACTACCTGCAATACCCAGCAGGCTAATGAAAATAACCGCCAGTGAAATTTTCAACTGTTTGAACATAAACAAAACCACAGTGAAAACCAGCAACCAGCCTGCTATCAGTATTTTCAATAATTCTGAAAATGATTGCTGTTGCTCGGCATAAGCTCCGCCATACCTTATCTGGTAGGTGGGAGGCAGATTTACTGCAGCCAATTTGCGTTGAATGTCTTTCATTACACTACCCAGATCCCTGTTGTTTAAGCGGGCCGTTACAACACCCATAGTCTGCAGGTTCTCCCGGTTTATTTCAGCCACACCGCTTTGTATTTCAAAATCGGCAAATGTGCCAATTGGAAGATAATCACCTGAAGAGATAGATATTTTATACTGCTTGATTTTTTCAACGGGCGTACGATTGTTCAATGGATAAATTAAACGGATATCGGTAAGCTGCTCCTTTTCGGGAATGGAACCTACAACAGTTCCCTCCAGACAGGTTTGGATCTGAGCCTGCAAATCAGACGGGCTTAACCCAAATTGTTCCAATTTATCTTCTTTCGGTAAGATTTTCAACATAGGTCCGGCAATCACAATCCCTTTAACATCTGCAACACCTTCAATATTTCTTAAGCTGTCAGCAATTCTATTAGACAACTCCATTATTTTAGCATGATTATCACCAAATATCTTTACTTCAATCGGCTGGACGCTGCTCATCAGGTCACCGAGCATGTCAGTAATTACCTGGCCAAAATCTGCAATTAGAGCAGGTACGGCTCTTTCAACTTTCCGGCGAATTTCATCGGATACCTGGTCGGTGGTTCTGTTTCTGCTCTTATGCAATTCAATCAGGTAATCGCCCCGGCTTGGTTCAGTAATAAAAAATCCCATCTGGGTTCCTATGCGCCGGGAGTAGGTTTTAACTTCAGGGATGGATTCAATAATTTGATCCACGTTTGTAAGCATCCTGTCTGTTTCTTCAAGCGACGTACCCGGCGGGCTATCAAAGTCCAATACAATAGAACCTTCATCCATTTGGGGCAAAAACCCTGTGTGCAATTTCGGAATTATGAACACAATGCTCAGAATAAGGAACAAAACAAATAGTATACTCGTGTAAGGTTTGGCAATAAATAATTGTGTCCACCGATGGGTAACTTGGCGGGCATATACTTTCTTACCAGTGCTATTTTTTTTCGATAGAAGCAAATATATTAAAGGCAAACCCAGCCAGGTAATAATAAATGAACATAGCAGGGTAATCATCATGGCCTGTGTAAGAATTTTAAAATAAGCACCTGCTACTCCCGTCATCAATTCAAACGGAATAAGAATAACAATGGTGCTGAGCGATGAGCTTACCATGGAAGGGAATAAAAATCCGATGGTTTTACCTACCAGGTCTATGGGTTTTTTGTCAGGAAATTCTTCTTTTGTCCGGTGTATTTGCTCTATCACGATAATGGCATCATCTATAATTAGACCAATGGAGGCAGCAATAGCACCAATGGTCATAATGTTAAAATCGAAGCCAATGGAATAGAGAACAATAAATGTAAGCGCTAGTGTGAGTGGAATGGTTATCAATATTACAAAGCTCGACTTCATCGAACGCAGGAAAAGGATAACCACAACAATAGCTAATAACAAGCCTATCCACAGCACATCAATAATACTCTGTATGCTGCCATTCACAAATTCAGCCTGCTTATAATAGGGTGCTAATGTCACACCATCGGGTAATATGCTATTCAATTCCCCGACTTTTTGGGTAACCTGGTCCGAAACTTCGATCAAATTGCTGTTAGGCTGCTTGAGCACCGCCACCAGGGGAACATCTTTCCCATCGGCTTTAATTTTGATGTATTCGTTGCGTTCCGAGATTTCGACTTTTGCAATGTCCGTAACTTTTATTCTGCGAACTGCATCATCAAAAAGAACAAGGTTTTCAAGCTGTTCCTTGTTTTTAATCGTGGCATCCGTTACCGTCAGATACAGGCGGTTGTAATCGACTGTATATCCATTTGATTTAATGAAATCGGTCTGTTGCAGGGCATTACTGATATCCTGCGTGCTGATTTTTAATGTACTGAGTTTTTGCTCGTCCAGAATCAACCGGTATTCCTTGACTTTTCCTCCAATTACATCAACCGATGCCACACCTTTAATTCTCGACAGATAGGGTTTGACGACGTACTCAGCCAACATTTTCAGCTCCACCTGATCTTTTGTGTCCGATTGCAACGAATAGCCCATTACCGGCAAAATAGACGGATTCATTTTTTCAATGGTAATTTGAACACCAGGAGGTAAATTATTTTTAATCTGAGCAATTTGCGATTCAACCTGCTGTTTGTCGAGATCAATATCGGAACCCCAATTCATGAAGGCTGAAATTTCGCAACTGCCCATGGTGGTGGTACTGCGTATCAAATTGATGTTCTCAACCTTTTTAATGGCATTTTCGAGTGGTTTGGTCACCGTAACCATCATTTTGTCCACAGGCTGTTCTCCGTTGTCGGCGATTATTTTGATTTTAGGAAAAGTAATATTCGGGAAAAGTGAAGTCTTCATATTATGATATGAGAATACCCCACCTATTAGAATAAGCAGCATTATTACTGTTAAGGGACTTTTATACCTGACGAAGATCTTTTCCATACTATTTTATAACCTGTACAAGCGAACTATCCGGCAAACCATAAGCTCCCTCAGTGATTATCAAATCGTTTATGTTCAATTCAGAGGACAGGATTTCCACAAGGCTGTCGTTTTCAATTCCTTTTTGAACAGGAACTTTAACAGCCATACTGTCGTTCACTAACTTCATCAGCCAGAAATCGCTTTGTTTTTCGTTTGTCATTACTGCTTCTTTATGAATCAAAAACGACCGGCTGTGTGTGTTAAGAATAAACTGCACCGTAAGATTTAGATTTTCGGGCAATTTTCTGGCAGTGTTTGGTTTCAGAAAGACCGTCTGGGTTTGGTCTGTTTGGCTGATAGCAGGCAAAATTTTGGCAATTGTACTGCTGAAGGACGTATGGTCGGGCAGCAGTATTTTGCAATTGGTTCCTGTTGAGAGCAGGCTGTTGTATTCATACGGAACATTAACCTGCACCATTAAATCCTTGTTTTCGACGATAATGCAAAGCAGATCTCCTTCTACAAGGTATGCTCCGGCCTGGTTAATGATTTGTTCACTGATAGTACCACCGGACAAAGCCAGCACTTTAATATCGGCTGTGTTGTTGCTTAATGCTTTGCTTTCTTTGGTTTGCAGCTCAAACAAGACATCACCTTTCCTGACAATGTCACCATATTGCACATTTACTTTTGTGACATAAGCTGAAATAGGTGCAACAATCCTGTTTTTTTTAAGATAAATTGTTTTACCATTAAGACTGATGTAATCTTCGATGGTTCCCAGTTTAACCGGAGTTGTTTTGACTGAAATTAATGGTGTTTGCACCTCCTGACCGGTTCTTTGTTGCTTGCAGGAGGGAAGCATAAATTGAATAAAAACCATGCATGCGGAAGTAATTATTATTTTCATTGTGATAACTTAGTAATTCCAGTAATTATATGAATTAATCAGAGATTGTTTCTCCATTTCCAGCACTACCAATTCTTGTTTCTTTGCGGCCATATCTTTGAAAATATTTTTCAAATCCATTATGGATATTTCACCAAAAGGAAGTTCTGTCTGATACTCGGTAATCAGCATATCATACTGATTAATTTGCTCCTTCGCAATATCTTCTCTTTGTTCGAGCGATTGAATCTGATTGATAATTTTATGTTTCTGGATATCGGTATTCGTGATAAAATTTTGTTTATTAAATTCAAGGGTGTTAAGGTTTATCTTTGTTTTTTGTTGTTGGATTTCACGCTGATGTCCGTCAAAAATATTCCAGCCAAAGCTGATACCCGTGCTGAATCCAAGCCGGTTGATTGCCGGCAGGTAAACGGCGTTTAACCCGGCATTGGCATACAAAAATACCTGAGGCTTATATTTTTGTTCGTATATGGTTTGCTCGGCCAGCAGGTTGAGACTATCCAGATTAAAGGCCGTCATAAATTTTGAATAATCGACAGCGTAAGATTTTAATTTAAATTTTATTTCCTGAATATCAACAAGGGCAGTATCATTGATTCCGCAAATCAGGTTCAAATCGTATAAATTATTTCTGTATTCAGCTTGTGAGGCTTTGTACACCGTATAGTAATTAGTGTGCTCTATTTGTAAAAGCAATAAATCGGTTTGTTTGTAAATGGAATTCTCAACCAGTTTCTTCATGATTGTTAATTGTTCATCCATCTGGTTTAGAAGTAATTGATTGTTTTCTCTATGTGATTTTGCTTTCATGCAAAGAATGTACTGATAACCTACGATCTGCTCGAGTTCATGGATCGTTAAATCTATATTGTTATTGTTTATTTCCTTTGATATTTCTGCTTTATTTGAATACGATCGAAAAACAGAACCTATAAGTACCGGTTGTTTTATTGTAATACCGGCCTGGTATTGCCCACCATCGGTTATAGCCATATCGTAACCATTATAATTTGTGGCCCCGTTCGATACCCATTCAAAACGGGGCGTATTACCGTCGTGTGAAACGATGGGTGCAAACAGGATGTTTCCTTCCAGGTTGATTTCTGGTCTCGACAGAACTCTTTTAACCTGCATCAAATCAAGCGATATAATTTCATTCTCGTTTGTGCTTTTGTGGATCAGAGGACTGTTATTCCTGGCCTGCTCCAGGTAAAAATCCAGGTCCCGTGTCTGGGCATGTGACACGAACGAGAGGGACAAGAACGAAATGATCAATACAAGGTGTCTGTTCATGGCTTGTTAAAAATCTTTACTGATCGTAAAACAATGCAGCTTGTCATTTGTATAATGAATCTCCAGGTGGTGTGTCTCGCAGATTTTCCTGACGATGGCCAGTCCCAGTCCAAAGGATTTCGAGTTCCCCCTGGTGAAACGATCGAAAATGGTATCATCGGTCAGTGAATTGGGATCGCCGGTGTTGCAAATGATTAATTCGGCCTGCCTGATAACCAGCTGAATGCTTCCTCCCTTCAAATTGTGGTTGATGGCATTCGAGAGCAGGTTGTTAAACAGCAGGTCGGCAAGCTGGTCGTTCATTTTCAGTATAAAATCCTGCTCATATTTCAGTTCAACATCCAGTTCTTTTGATTCAAAAAGGGGGGAGAATTCCTGCAGCTTTCTGCTGATTAAATCATTCAATGAGAGATCCCCATCTGCCTTAAACTGCCTGTTTTCAATCTTGGTAAGCAAAATGAGACTCTGGTTCAGTGCAGAAAGACGTTTCAGGGCATTAATGGAGGTTAAGATCTTCTTAAAAGCTTCTTCATTCAGGTCCATCTGCAATGCTTCATCCAGGTTCATCAAGGCGACGGACAGCGGCGTTTGAATTTCATGCGAGGCAGTTTCCGTAAATTCTTTAAGAGAAAGGTAATCGGCTATTAATTTTTCCGTCAGAACATTGATCACCCTGTTCAGCCGGTCAAACTCCTCAATATTTGATTCAAGAAGCTCTATTTTCTTATTATCACTGAAATTGAATCGTTCAATCGCACGCAAATTGCTTTCAAAATCAGTCCAGATGGTTTTATTTATTTTTTTACTGATAAAAAATGAAACTCCGAATGAAACAGAAATTATGAGAAATAAGGAAAGCGCCAGGATGATCACCAGATCTTCATTTTCAAATATGGACTGGCGCAATTTTATGGAGTATAAGGAGTCGTTTATCTTTACGTGATTTGAATATTCCAGGTAGGGTTCCAGTTCGTCTTCAACATCGTTCTGGATCAGGATCTCCTTGAATTCGGGTTCCTCATCGCTTAACTGATCGATTTTTTTTACCTCTATGACAGGATAAAGGTTAGGGATTTCGCCTGTTTCGTTGATCTGTTTAATCAACAGGGTTTCTTTTTCGACGAGCGACTCCTTCGTTGCATTCAGTATGATGTGATGTAAAATATAAAATCCCGCCACAGAGCTTATCAGAAGTATGGCAGTAAACAGGATGAGATGGTTGCGGTTAATTTTATAAAGAAATTTCATGGTTCCGAGAATTTATAACCCATCCCGTAAATCGTTTTGATGTAATTGGTACCCCCGGCGCGATTGATTTTATTGCGCAGGTTATTCAGGTGGGTGTAAATGAAATCGAAGTTATCCGCCATTTCAATATTATCCGCCCATAAATGCTCTGCAATGACTTCTTTCGTCAGAACCCTGTTTTTGTTGATCATAAAATACAATAACAGATCGTATTCCTTGGGGGTTAATGTTAATTCATTTCCATGGACAGTAACAGACTTTCCATCGGTATTTATGGATAATTCCCTGAAAGTAATGATGTTTGTTCCGTTAAAATGCCGTCGCCTGAGTACGGCTTTGACCCTGGAATTCAGTTCGGAGAGCTGAAAGGGCTTGGTCATGTAATCATCGGCACCCAGGTCGAGGCCATTGATTTTGTCATCCAGGGAATTTTTTGCCGAGATGATGATCACCCCGGCTTTCAACTGGAATTTTTTAATCGTTTTGAGAAGTTCGAGTCCGCTGCCGTCCGGCAGGGTAATGTCGAGCAGGACAGCATCGTACTCATGAATTGTTAATTTCTCTTCGGCCTTCCGGAAATTCTCGGCCAGTTCACAGATGTAATTTTCCCTGACCAGGTAATTATTTATGCTTATGAGCAATTCAATTTCATCCTCAATGATCAACAGCTTCATGCTGCAAATTAACGGCTAAATTCTAAAGAAATTCTAAAGATTCCCGTAAAAATGCAGTCAGTTATTGCTGTATCGGCTATGGTCAGTTGGAGTTATCCGGTATCCACTGAAAGCTGGGAAGGAGTTGTTAGAATTTAAAGGACGCCCCTATGTTCAGCCAGGCGATCCCGTACCCGAGCTCCGCCATAACCGCGAACGAATCTGAGAAATAATACCGGCCTCCGACAAAAAAGGACCAGATAAAACTGCTGCTGTTCGCGGTGTAATCAAATCCAAAAGGCCAATCACCAATCTCTTTTGAACTCACGATATCATATCCCAGCAGTAATCCGGCATAGGTATCCAGTTTCTCCACAAAATTATAATGATAGTTACCTCTTGCCCCTATGATGATGTTTGAATATCTCCATCCATAGGTACTGCCTGAGAAGGTACTTTCCCACTTATAGGTGGATATACCCAGATAGCCGCCGATTCCCAGGATCCCGGGACCCAGTTCCTTCAGACCATATTCAAATGAGGCGGACACGGGAGGTAAGCCCGTTTTATATCCTGCCCCGGAATAAAGCGTTGATCCAATGCCCAATCCCACATTGATCACTTTATCACCTGTTACAAACGGTTGTGCGTTTCCGGAAAGGGTCAGCGAACAAATTACAAGTAGTAATACGAAATGCCTGGTTCTCATAGATAATTTTTTTAAGGGTAAATAAAGTTCATGATCAAGGATATAAAGATATTTATTTCTTTCATATTTTGATATGCCAATGCAAGAAATTTTATGAAAAATTAAAACAAGGGTTAATTGGCAAGCTTTTAAAAGTGCGGAGAAAGGGGGATTCGAACCCCCGGTCCGCGTGAGCGGACAACGGTTTTCGA
>CAYSJH010000046.1:0-37416 GCA_964431315.1 uncultured Bacteroides sp.
CCCGGTCCATTTCCGGTGATCAGCACTTTTGCTCCCAGCTCGAATAATTGCTGAGCCGTTCTGGGACCTGCCCCGTGAGCTTCATTCTCAATGGACCGGTTATCAAACTCCGTTAATTCTTCCTTTTGTTCGTCATAGACAAGAAGAAATTCTGTCCTGCCGAAACGGGGATCCATCATGGAATCCCAGCTGTTTCCCTTGGTGGTAAAAGCAATTTTCATAATAATTGTATTATTTTATTCCATCCATTAACAATAATTTCTGTCAGATGATTACCGGAGGATTCCACGATGGTCTCTCCTTTTGTCATTGATTCTGTAAAGGATTCATCGTAGGGCAAAGAGGCCAGGTGCACTATGCCTTCCGCATGAAGAAAGGTTTTAATCTTTTCCGTTATCCGGACATTCAGATCCGATTTATTGATGATGCATCCGGCCCGGATTTTAAATTTTTTGACCAGCCGGTATGCTCTTTTCAGATCATGCAGCCCGGAAACCGTAGGTTCGGTAACCAGGACCGTAAAATCCGCTCCGGACAGGGCAGATATTACCGGACAACCGATCCCGGGGGGACCGTCAACGAGGATAATGGGACTGTTATCTTCCCCTGCAATTTTCCGGATCTCCTTTTTGACCTTCGCAACGAGTTTGCCGGAATTGTCTGCACCGATTCCAAGCCTGGCATGTACCATCCTGCCTCCCGTTTTAATATTGGATATGTACCACTCACCGGCTCTGAGGTTTGTGTTGCTTATGGCTTCGGCGGGACAAACCCGGGCACAATATCCGCAGCCTTCACAATTCAGCGGATCCACTTCATACCGGCCATCGGTCTGCTGGATTGCATTGAACCGGCAAATCAAGGCACATTCTCCACACAGGGTGCAGGCATCCTGGTTTATGGTTGCCATTTCACCGCTGTAGAAATCTTCGGACTCCTTGAAATCGGGCCTTAAAAGCAGGTGCATATCGGCCGCATCGACATCACAGTCCGCTACGGCAATTTCCTTACCGCCCAGGTATGCAAATGCAGCGGTCAACGAGGTTTTTCCCGTTCCCCCTTTGCCCGATATGACAACGATCTCTTTCATTTACTGGGCCAGAGTATGCATAAGGTGGTTCCATAGCTTTTCCAGCTGATGCCGGAACTCGGGAACCTCCGGATAAACCAGTTTCCCCCGGGAATATAACTCAGCAATCCGCCGGTCATTCGGGATCCTGGCAAGTACAGGTATCTTTTCCTCCCGGCAGTATTGAAGTACATCGTCGTTACCCACTCCATCGCGGTTGATTACCACTCCGTAGTTTTTGCTCATTTCATTCATGGTTTCGACAGCCAACTTCAGGTCATGCAATCCAAAAGGAGTCGGTTCCGTCACGAGGATTACAAAATCTGCATCTTTGGTGGCTTCCATAACTGGACACGAGTTGCCTGGAGGTGAATCATAGATTTTAACCACACCATCGGGAAAATGCCTGTCGATGTACTGTTTGGTTTGGAAAATCAGCTGGGTTGCCTGCTCCTGGCCGATGTCAAGCCTGCTTTCAACCAGCACGAGACCATTGCTCTCAGAGTGCCTTAATTCACCCATTTTCCGGGGAACCATCGGAAGTGCGGAAGCGGGACAGAGTTCAGAGCAGGCATAACAGCCATGGCACAATTGCGGGAAGACCATAATAACCGAAGCGAGCTGAACGATGGCATTGTAATTGCAAACCTCATGGCAATTTCCGCACAGGTCACAGGCATCCTGGTTCCACTGCGGGATCATCTTGAATTTGTCTTCCCTGTGAACCGTTCTGGTCTTAATGAACAGCCCGGAATTTGGTTCTTCAACGTCAAGATCTGCCAGTACCACCCTTCTCTCCTGGGCCAGGTATGCAGCCAGGTTGGTGGCTAAAGTTGTTTTACCGGTTCCTCCCTTACCGCTGGCAACAGCAATCTTCATGGATCGGATTAATATAGAGACAGGCCCGGATGCAATCGGCCGGCGCCCGGAGAATTAATGATCACATAAATTTTCACCCGTTGTCAGTTGATTTTTTAGATATTGCTCCACCAGATACTCCGGCGAATCGCTTGAAACACCAATGCAAACTTCAATATTGTTCTCGGCAAAAAGGTCCTGGGCTTTAAATCCCATGCCTCCTGAGATGATAACACTCACCCCCTGGTCCGCCAGGAATCTCGGGTATACCCCGGGCTGATGAACGGGCGGTGTGAGATAATGCATACCGAGAATCTGATCATCTTCCGTTTCAACAATTGCAAATCTCTCGCAATGGCCAAAATGAGGCGTTAATACATTGCCCACCGTCGGAATGGCGAACTTTTTTTTACTTTTCATTTTATTTTGATTCGTCACTGTAAATAAGATTCTTTAGTCAACCGGCATACCAAATCCGGAATGTCCCTGGTGATCACGAACGTAAATGCCAGGAAATCAATCCCTAGACTTCAATAATTCTTCCCTGATCATTGTGTGCCCGCATTCGGGACATTTCAGGGTTGTGCATTTAATTCCCTGCTGGTGCGGGATTTTTTCTCCACACTTGGTGCAAATACAAAATCCTCCCGGTCCAAAAGCACCGCCTTTATTGCGGCCCCTGCCACCTCCCCGGCCTGATCCCTGTCCAGATCCCTGGCCCCGGCCCATATTTTTACCTTTTCCAGATGTTTCCATTTTACCTGAATTTAAAAAATTAATGACTGATTAAATGAAACAGGCGAAAGGTGCAAAACAATCCCCTTAATCACCCCTTTTCATTCTTTCCAATTTTGGAGAGCCGGTCTTCCAGGGCAGCCAGCTGATCCTTCAGGATCCTGATCTCGTTTTCAACCCAGGTCTTTTCAGATACCTCAGGTATGTCCCCCTGGGGATAAGATCCCCCGTAGCCATGCCTGAATCCATATCCATAGCCATATCCATAGCCTGGTCCCCGGCCATGATTAAAACCACCCCTGAATTTTCTTCCAATTCCCCTTCCCCATCCCTGGTTCATGTTCATGAATCCCGGATGTTCATATCCTGCACAATATCCCATCCGTCTTCCTGTTTGCGGGCCTTCTCCCAATGGCCCCGTTCTGTCACCTCCTGGCATAATTACCTCCTTTTTTTACAGAATGCCTGAAATTGCAACACTTGCCATGACCAAAACCACCTGCAAGGTTTATTATATGCTTTGAATCACAAACCGGGCACTCGGTAATGGTTTGTCCAAAATTAATTTTGAACATATGACCACAATCCTGGCATCGAATTATATTATTTCTGAAATGAATACTTCCACCATCAATGGTGAGCAATTTCCCCTGGATAATAAAATCTGCAATTTTCTTCCTGGCTTTCTCAATTAACCTTGTAAAAGTGGAACGTGATATTTCCATCTCATCTGCTGCAGATGCATGTGACAGGCCCAATTGATCAGCCAGCCGGAAAGCTTCAAATTCATCGAGAGTCAAAACGATCTGCTGCAGGTCATGTCCCCTTGCCCCGACCGGTTTAAATTCTGAAAAGAGAGGGGGTTCATGCACGATCCGGTTGTATTGAGGTCTTGGCATCGGGTATTTTTACGCACAAATATAATGCACATATGTGCAAAATCCAAATATTTTTTATGATCCCTTATACCCGGAGGGAGGAGGATCAGTGATTCAGGTGAAAGAGTTCGAACACGCCCATCAGTTTCAGGCTGGCGAAGAATAGTGCCACCAGGAGGAAAACCCTTACGGCCGGGGCTCCCCACCTGACCGCCACCCTGGCTCCGAAGAATGCGCCCAGCATGTTCCCTATGGCCAGGATGAATCCCAGTACATAGTTCACGTCTCCGCTCATGATAAAGATAGCCAGGGCAAAGGGGGTGTAGAGGAATACGATGAAGACCTTCAGGGCATTGGCCCGGACCAGCTCATGGCCGGCCCCGATGACCAGTCCCGCAAGCAGGAAAAAACCCACTCCCGCCTGGATGAATCCGCCGTATATCCCGATCAGGAAAAAAATAAGGAACTGCCAGGCTGGTTTGACGGGGGATTGTCCCTCCCTGCCTTTCAACCAGCGGTTGGGCCTGAGTATGATAAGGAAGAACATCCCGATCAGGAGTCCCCCGATAAACTTCTCCATCAGGGCGTCATCCAGGTGTACGGCAATCCTTGCTCCGAGGAGCGATCCGATTACGGCCGGGATCCCGATTTTCAGTCCCTCCCTGAAATCAAGCACCTTCTGCTGCCTGAAGCTGCTGACCCCGACTACATTCTGCAACAGGATTGCGATCCGGTTTGTCCCGTTGGCCACATTGGCCGGAAGCCCGAGGAACATGAGCAGGGGAAGGGTCAGCAGGGAACCGCTACCTGCAAGTGTGTTGATGAACCCGGCGATTAGTCCCACGCCAATGACCGCAAGGATCCTGTACCAGGCGAGGTCGTAGGCCTGCAGCACCTGATTCAGTTGTTCCCACCAGCCCTGGGGATCCATGTTCGGGATGTGTCGGTTTACAGGCCAGGCCTGTTTAATATGCAAAGAGCGGGTAGTCTTTCATCATGCGGTTGACCTTTCCCCTGACTGCCCCGATCCGGTTTTCGTATTCATGATGGGAAATCACCTCGTCGATCATCTCAACGATCGGTCCCATCAGGTCTTCCTTGACGCCCCGTGTGGTTATGGCCGGTGTACCGATCCTGATCCCGGAGGCCTGGAAGGGAGAGCGGTCGTCGAAAGGCACCATATTCTTGTTGATGGTGATATCGGCCCGGACCAGGGTGTCTTCAACCGTCCGGCCGGTGATGTCTGGATATTTCGGCCGGAGGTCGATCAGCATGGAATGGTTGTCCGTGCCGTCCGATATCACCTTGTATCCCAGGGAAATAAAAGCGTCCGCCATCACCGCGGCATTTTTCCTGACCTGGATCATGTAGTCCCTGAAGCTGTCCGAAAGCGCCTCCCAGAACGAAACGGCCTTCGCGGCAATGACGTGTTCGAGCGGTCCTCCCTGCGTGCCGGGAAATACGGCAGAATCCAGCACCTGCGACATCATTTTGACATTGCCCTTCGGAGTGGTCAGTCCCCATGGATTCTCAAAATCCTCGCCCATCATGATCATGCCTCCACGCGGACCCCGGAGCGTTTTGTGGGTGGTGGTGGTAACGATATGGCAGTGCGGGAAAGGCTGGTTTAAAAGCCCCTTCGCGATCAGTCCCGCCGGATGAGCGATATCCGCCATAAGCAGGCAGCCGTTCTCATCGGCAATCTCCCGCATGCGTCTGAAATCCCAGTCCCTCGAATAAGCCGAAGCCCCCGCCACGATCATTTTCGGTTTCTCCTTCCCGGCAATCTCCGCCATCCGGTCGTAATCCACCCGCCCGGTCTCTTTTTTCACACCGTAGGCGACCGGCCTGTAGAGGATCCCGGAAAAGTTCACGAGGGAACCATGGGTCAGGTGTCCCCCATGGGAAAGGTCGAGTCCCAGGAAAGTATCCCCCGGCTTCATAACTGCAAGCATCACGGCTGCGTTGGCCTGGGCCCCGGAATGCGGCTGTACGTTCACCCAGACGGCATTGAACAGTTCCTTTGCACGGTCGATCGCCAGCTGTTCCACCTCGTCCACCACCTGGCAGCCCCCGTAGTACCGTTTGCCCGGAAGGCCCTCTGCGTATTTATTGGTCAGGCAGGATCCCATGGCCTGCAGTACCTGGTCGCTCACGAAATTCTCCGAGGCGATCAGCTCGATGCCGTGGAGCTGTCTTTCCCTCTCCTGCTGGATTAATTTGAATATGGTTTCATCCTTTTTCATCTGGCTTGATTTTATCGGGACCGGCTGGAAAACAGCTTTC
Organism: uncultured Bacteroides sp.; assembly: GCA_964431315.1. GTDB lineage: Bacteria > Bacteroidota > Bacteroidia > Bacteroidales > SM23-62 > SM23-62. Next base: position 5,827 of record CAYSJH010000046.1, read on the forward strand.
AAAATTTGCGTTAAGTGCCGGAGGTCAGCAAATTTTGAACAGTGGCTGGTTTCCTGTCTGGTCTCATTGAAATGGTTAAATTGAGCCTTAAAATTAATGCTTTGGCAGAGAGTGAGAAATTATTTTGTGTAAAAACAGAATTTGATTTATATAAAATCTTCCATATATTTATTTGCGTCAATAATTATTATTATCAACCAAACACCTATTACTATGCAAGGAGCACCAACTGCAGTTATTATCATTTATCTGGCTATCGTGCTGCTGATGATCGTCAGCATGTGGATAACAGTCAGCAAAGCCGGCCGGCCGGGCGTGTCCCAGATCATTCCCATCTGGAATTTCATTGAACTGGTAAGAATATCAGGAAAACCTCTCTGGTGGGTCATACTGATCCTTCTTATTCCGTTTGTAAACCTTATTCTCATGATCATTGTTTTTCACGGGATTTCAAAGGCATTTGGCAAGGATGCGGGATTTACGGTGGGACTGGTATTGCTGCCGTTCATTTTCTGGCCGATCCTGGCTTTCGGGAAAGCAACGTACACTGCACCAGCTGTGCCTCCTGCGCCCTGATAGAATTTATGAACTCATAAGCTGCTTTTTCTCAAAGCACTGGCCACCACGCCAGTGCTTTTTTTGCCCGGGGTGTTCCGGGGTCAATCCCTTGATATTTTCTTGAGCATTTCGCGGTAGGTGGAGAACACCTGGGCCCTTGATACGAATCCGATGTACCTGCCTTCATCCAGGACCGCGATGTTGTAGCGGTTGCTGACATGGAACTTCCTGGCCACTTCTTCCATGGATTCATTCTTGCTTATGGTGTACTGGGGCATGAACATGAGGTCACGCACGTAAACGGTATCCCAGCTGTCCTTATCGAACATGATGTCCCGGATGTCGTCCATTTTCACGATCCCGTAAAAGATCCCCTCCCTGTCTACCACCGGGAAAATATTCCGGTGGGCCTTTTTGATCACCTTGATAAGGTCACCCAGTTTTGCATCCGGCTGGATCTGGCTGAAATCCGTTTCAACAAGGCTATCGACCTTCATATGCAGAAGCACATTCTTGTCCCGGTCATGGGTCATCAGTTCCCCGCGCTTGGCCAGCTGGATGGTATAGACGGAATTAGGCGTAAAAATACGGGTGGTGACATAGGCCAGGGTGGATACCAGCATGAGCGGCATGAAAAGTTCGTAACCCCCGGTAATTTCTGCTATAAGGAAGATCGCGGTCAGGGGAGCATGGATAACCCCCGCAATGAGTCCGGCCATTCCCACCAGCGCAAAATTATTCTCAGGCAGGCCGGCCCCGAAAAGGTTCAGTATCTTGGCGGCGAACAGTCCCAGGTTAGACCCTATGAACAGCGAGGGGGCAAAGATCCCGCCGATTCCCCCGGCCCCCAGTGTGACACTGGTGGCCACCACCTTGAAAACAAGAATAAAGAACAGGATGACAAGCGTGGCAGGGAGTGAACCCTGGAAACTTTCATACAGGGTATTATCAAAAAGATACCCGTAATTTCCGTTCAGGGCGTTGTTTATGGGCTCGTACCCTTCCCCGTAGAGGGAGGGGATCAGGAAAAGCAGGACCCCCATCGCCAGTCCCCCGAACGCCAACCGCAGCCAGGAGTTCGGGATCTTATCGAATATTCCCGTTATGAACATATACATTTTCGTGAAATAGACCGACATGAACCCTGCCAGCACGCCCAGCATCAGGTAATAGGGAACGTGTTTCATCATGAAGGTATTCTGGATGTTCACCGAATAGAGCACGTTGTGTCCCATGAAAAGGTAGGAGGTGAGTGCAGCGGTCGCGGATGCCACCAGCAGGGGCACCAGGGATGCAAGCGTAAGATCGAGCATGAGCACCTCAAGGGCAAACACGATGGCTGCAATGGGTGCATTGAAGATGGACCCGATGGCCCCTGCAACGGCGCAGCCGATCAGCAGGATGATTTGCTTGTAGCTCATGCGGAACCACCGTCCGATGTTGGAGCCGATGGCTGCACCGGTCACCACGCTGGGACCTTCCAGTCCCACGCTCCCCCCGAACCCGACCGTAAGTGCGGAAGTGATCACCGAGGAATACATGTTGTGCCGGTTGATGATCCCGTTATTCTTGGAGATGGCGTAAAGTACCCCGGGTATCCCGTGCTGTACGGGACGCCTGTTGATGTACTTGATGAAAAGCACGACCAGCAGGATGCCGACCGAAGGGAAAAGGAGCACCAGGTAGATATGGGTACGCAGGACAATCCCTTCGGCCAGTACCTGGATAAGGTGCACCAGGTTCTTGATGACAACAGCCGAGAGTCCCACTACAAGCCCGATCAGCGCACTCAGGATTATAATGAATTGCCGCTGTCCCATGTGCTTGATCCTGAGCAGGAACAGTCGCCGGTAGATTTGCATTTTCCGCATGAGGCACAAAATTATAAAACCCTGCCGTAAATCCGAAAATCACACGGAAAGAATGATTCCAAATATTAATTATTCCTGTTGCCGCGTTAAATTACTGTTCAATCCGGTTGAAACCCTGAAATACGGCAGCCGGTTTTAGGATAAATATTCGTAGTTTTAATTGAAAATCGTACACGGAATAACCTTGGGTAACCTCAGACCGGCCAAACTCGCCAGCCTGCTGGCTGCAGCTGTATTCGCAGGACTCCAGGCCCAGATCACACCGCCTGCGGCCCCGGAGATCATCCGGGTATCGGTGGACACCCTGACCGGGCTTGCTGACATCCGCTGGAATCCAAGTCCCTCTTCAGACGTCGAGAAGTACACTGTTTATTACTACAAACCGGGCATCGACGGGGCCCTTGCCGTAGATACGGTCAGCGGCGATACGCGGGAATACGTCTACACCACCCTTGATCCGTCCGCAGCCTCCCAGACCCTGACGGTTGCGGCGGTGGATTCGAGCGGGACCGGAGGCATTCTGCCGGAACCCCCGCACAGCACCATGCACCTGGCTATAATGTATGATTCCTGTGAAAAAGCCATGGAACTCGAATGGACCGCCTATGTCGGCTGGGACGATTTGGTGAAATACGAGGTGTACTTCAGCGTTGACGGGGGAGCATACACCATCCTGAAGAAAGACGGGACACAGGGCACAAGTGAACTGCATCTCGGAATCGTGGACAATCGCCGCTATTGCTATTTCATCAAGGCCGTCAGTGCCCGGACCCACTCTTTCTCAAACATCGTCTGCAGGAACGTCAGCCACCCCCTGTATCCAGCCTGGATCAATGCGGAATCCGCTTCCGCGATCGGCACGGACGTGATTGAGGTTAAGTTTGCCGTTGATCCGGCCGGGGAGGTCAGCAGCTTCAGGCTGTACAAGGCAGCGGGACCCGGGAAGCCCTTCATCCGGGATGCCATACTCAGCAGAACCGGCGATTCGATCGTACACCAGGACCCGGTGATCTCAACCAAATTAAGGTGGCTGTACAAGCTTTATGCCCTCGATGTCTGCAACAACATTAATCCGGAGACCGAATCGAATGTCTGCGGGAACATCGTATTGAATGCCAGGAGCGTGGCCCTGGAAGCCTTCCTGTCCTGGTCCCCCTACTCCGATTACGAGGCAGGTGTGAATGCTTACCGGGTATACCGGGACATCAAGCGGGCGGGACCCGTCCTGATTGCCGGGACCAGTCCCCCGGATACCAGCTTCCAGGATGATCTGAGTTTTCTTTCCGGGGAGGACATCCAGGATGAGATCTGTTATTATTTGGTGGCCGAGGAGAACGATAACTATACCCGCGGAAAACAGGGATTCAGCCGCTCAAACGAGGCATGCGTATCCGTGGTTCCGGAGATCCGGATGGCGAACGCACTCATACCCAATGCAACAAACCTGGATAACAGCAGGATCCAGCCGATCCTGACTTTCATCCCGCAGCACTATGTTTTCCAGGTCTTCGACCGCTGGGGATCCAAAATCTTTGAAACCAGCGATCCGGCGGCTTTCTGGTACGGCAACGTCAACGGGGGCAAGAAAGTCCCCGAAGGAGTATACGTCTACTACATCAGGCTTACCACTTCCAGCGGCATTGAGGTTGAGAAAAAAGGGGAAATCACGGTTTTTTACAAATAATTTGCAGATCAGTACCGACCGGATTGCCCTTCATTCCCCCTAAATGCCTTCTTCATTCCCCCCGGGACATCATTGTCTTTGGCAATTTTTGATTAATTTTACAGCTTATTCTGTCGCGTAAGATGAGCGTCCTGACCAAAACGGAAGAAGATCTGATCCAGAAGGAATTCGAGGATCTGCTTGCCCATTGTGCACATTGCGAGAACAAGACGGACCAGCGGCTTATCCGTAAGGCATTCCGGGTGGCGAAGGAAGCCCATAAGGACATGCGGCGGAAATCGGGCGAGCCCTACATCCTTCACCCTATCGCCGTGGCAAAGATCGTAACCCACGAGATAGGCCTGGGGGCGACATCGGTGATCTGTGCCATGCTTCACGACGTTGTTGAGGACACCGATTATACCATCGAGGATATAGAGAATCATTTCGGGCACAAGGTGGCCTCGATCATTGACGGGCTCACCAAGATATCCGATGTCTTCGACAACAAATCCTCGCTCCAGGCCGAAAATTTCAGGAAAATGCTCCTGACGCTGTCGGACGATGTGCGGGTGATCCTGATCAAACTGGCGGATCGGCTGCACAATATGCGTACACTTCAGTCCATGCCGCCCAACAAGCAGATCAAGGTCAGCGGCGAAACCACATATCTCTATGCCCCCCTGGCCCACCGGCTCGGCCTTTATGCCATCAAAACGGAACTGGAGGACCTGAGCCTCAAGTACCGTTATCCCAAGATATACCAGGATCTCGTGAACCGGATAAAGGACAATGAGAAGAAGAGGGGACTTACGATCAACTCATTCGCCCTGCCCCTGATCGATAAACTGGAAAATGCCGGGTACGAATTCGACATCACCGGCAGGCCCAAATCGATTTATTCGATCTGGACCAAGATGCAGACCAAGAACATCCCCTTCGAGGAGGTATACGACCTGCTGGCAATCCGGATCGTTTTCAAAGCGCTTCCTGACATCCCTGAGAAAACACAGTGCTGGAATATCTATTCCATCATCACGGACACTTACAAACCGAAACCGGACCGGATAAGGGACTGGGTATCCACACCCAAGGCAAACGGTTACGAAGCCCTCCACGTGACGGTCATGGGACCCGAAGGGAAATGGGTGGAGGTGCAGATCCGCTCCACCAGGATGGACCAGATCGCCGAGCGCGGATTTGCCGCCCACTGGATGTACAAACAGGCCGGGAAGGGCAGCAGTGAGGAACTGGACAAATGGATCAGGAGGATCCAGGAATTGCTGGAAAATCCCGATTCAAACGCCCTGGAGTTCCTGGATGATTTCAAGCTTAACCTGTTCGCTTCGGAAATCCTGGTCTTCACCCCCAAGGGACACATAAAAACCCTTCCCCAGAAAGCCACAGCCCTGGATTTTGCCTACGAGATCCATTCCGAGATCGGCAACCGGGCCATCGGTGCAAAGGTCAACCACAAGCTGGTCTCCCTGAACCACGTCCTGAACAGCGGGGACCAGGTCGAGATCCTTACCTCGGACAACCAGCGGGTCAGCAGGGAATGGCTGTTTTACGTGACCACGGCAAAGGCTAAATCAGCCATCAAGGCGGCCCTCAAGGCGGAGACCAAGGACCGGATCGAAAAAGGAAAACAGGTGCTGGAAGACAAACTCAAGGAATACAATCTGAAACCCTCCTCCAGGATCTTTAAAAAGTTGCTCCCTGCCTATGAGGTCCGTTCGAAAGATGAACTGTACAGTAAGATTGGAACCGGTATCGTCAGCCTGGAAGACCTCAAAAAGATCCTGCGGCGTAATACCAAGAACAAGTGGATACGGTACTGGGATCTCCAGTTCACCTCATCGGCAAAGAACAAGAAACCCCCTGATAAAAAAACCACCCCCGGTTCCTATTCCGGATCCCATTACATGATCCGGGAAAACCTCGACAACACGGAGCCGGAATACAGCCTTGCAAAATGCTGTAATCCCATACCCGGCGACGACGTGGTCGGCTACCGGAACCCGGATAATTCCATCGTGATCCATAAGAGCAAATGTTCCAAGGCCATCAAGCTGATGTCAAGCCAGGGAAACCGCATCATCCCTGCCAAATGGACTACCCACAAGATCCTGAGCTACCTTGTGCGGATCCAGCTCCAGGGACTGGATAAATTCGGGATTTACAACAACATCACCACCATCATCTCCAAGGAACTCTCGGTCAATATGCGGAACATCAACCTCATCAGCCATGACGGGATCTTCGAGGGCAGCATTGACCTGTATGTTCATAATACCAAGGACCTGAACAACCTCATCATGAATCTCATGAAAATCAAAGGGGTGGAATCCGTCAAACGGGTGGAAAAGATCGAGGACTAGATGTTAAAAATCACTTCCATTCCTTTCCTAATTCAAAAAAAATAGTATACTTTAGCTTGATTATTTTTAATTAGTCTGTGTATGATTAGTGAAGAAACGAAGGAGACGGTCAAGAAAATCTTTACCGAATACCTTGAAAAGAAAGGACACAGGAAGACGCCGGAACGCTATGCCATCCTGGAAGAGATCTATTCACGCGACGGACATTTTGACATCGAGTCGCTCTATATTTTCATGAAGAATAAGAATTACAGGGTCAGCCGTGCGACACTTTACAATACCATAGAGCTCCTGCTTGACTGCAACCTGGTGATCAAGCACCAGTTCGGGAAGAATATTGCCCAGTTTGAGAAAGCCTATCAATGCATGCAGCATGACCACCTGATCGACATGGAATCCGGAAAAGTGATCGAATTCTGCGATCCCCGGATCGATGAGATCATTAAAACAGCCTGCGAACTGAACAAGTTCAGGCCCTCCCACCACTCCCTCTACATCTATGGTTTTTCCGAGGACGAGCGCGAAGCCCGTTAGGTCTTTCAGGAAGCAGAAATATTTCGTACCTTCATGCCCCGTATCATGGGTCAATCACCCGTGTTTTAATTAATCCTTAACCTAAATTTCAGTAAGTGAAAATAGATGTTTTGTTAGGCCTTCAGTGGGGTGACGAAGGCAAAGGCAAACTGGTCGACGTACTGACCCCCGGGTACGATGTTATTGCCCGGTTCCAGGGGGGACCAAACGCAGGTCATACCCTGGAATTCAACAACATCAAGTACATTGCGCATAACATTCCTTCGGGTATCTTCCGCGAAAAGAGCATAAACCTCATCGGCAACGGCGTGGTGCTTGACCCGGTGATCTTCAAAAAGGAGATCGGCGAGATCAGGGCGCTGGGGGTGGACATAGGAACCAGGCTGCTGATATCGAGGAAAGCACACCTGATCATGCCGACACACAGGATCCTGGACGCTGCCTCCGAGGCAGCCAAGGGTATTACGAAAATCGGTTCCACCCTGAAGGGGATCGGTCCTACTTACATGGACAAGACCGGCCGGAACGGGATGCGGGTCGGGGACATAGAATCAGCCGATTTCAGGGCAAAATACGACTTCCTGACCAACAAGCACATGCAGATCCTGAAGCAGTACGATTTCGAGTTTGACCTCAAGGAATACGAGAAGGGATGGATGGAAGGCATCGAGTCCATCCGGTCCTTCCCACTGGTAAACGGTGAATACGTCATCAACCGTTTCCTCCGGGAAGGGAAATCCGTTCTGGCCGAAGGGGCCCAGGGATCCATGCTGGATATCGATTTCGGTTCATACCCCTACGTCACGTCCTCCAATACCATCTGTGCCGGGGCCTGCACGGGACTGGGACTTGCTCCCCAGAAGATCGGCAAGGTGATGGGTGTGTTCAAGGCTTATTGCACCCGTGTCGGAAGCGGTCCCTTTCCAACGGAACAGGACAATGACACCGGCATCGCCCTGAGGGAGTATGGCTCGGAATACGGGGCCACCACGGGGCGCCCCCGCAGGTGCGGCTGGCTCGACCTTCCCGTCCTGAAATATTCCATCATGCTGAGCGGTGTTACGGAACTGCTCATGACCAAATCCGATGTACTGACCCATTTCGACACCCTGCAGGTCTGCACAGCCTACCGCTCCAACGGGAAGGTTAGCGATGAGCTTCCCTTTGATATCCTTGCCCCGGTGGAACCCGTATATACGGAACTCCCTTCCTGGGAAAAAGACCTGAAGGGGATCAGCCGCAAGGAAGACCTGCCCCCCGAACTGCTCGCTTACATTGCTTTCATCGAGAAGGAAGTCGGGGTGCCCGTAACTTATGTTTCGGTGGGACCCGACAGGGAGCAGATCATTAAGATTGAATAAATAGCTGATTAACCGATAATTACCTTCAGAGACCGCAGAGTAGGCAGGGCAAAACCTTGACTTCTTTGCGGTTTTTTTTATCTTTCATATCCTAAACCAAGCCGACCCCAACCATGAGAACCCTGAATACCCTTTTCAACGACTGCGTCGAAAAATACCGGGACAACGTTTACCTGCTCGAAAATTCCGGCGAGGGATACAAACCTACCACCTACGGGGAAACCCGGACGGAAGTGCACCGGTTTGCAGCGGGACTGTTAAGCCTGGGGGTCCGGAAAGGAGACCGCCTGGCACTGCTGTCCGAAGGAAGGAACAGATGGATATACAGCGAGCTGGGGATCCTGTACACCGGGGCCGTGAACGTGCCCTTGTCCACACGTCTGGAAGAACCTTCGGAGATCAAATTCCGCATCGAGCATTCCGGGTCCAGGATGATGATCATCTCCGGCCGTGAAGCCTGTAAAATAAAGGAACTGAAAAAAGAGATCGCCTGCCTGGAAAAGATCATTTACCTTGACCCGCGCGAAAGCTACGACGAGGATGAGATCTTTTTCGACGACGTTTCCGCACTGGGCGACCGGTACCTTGCGGAGAACCGTTCAGAATTCGAGAACACATGGAAATCCGTCGGGGAAAACGACCTGGCCAATATCTGCTATACTTCCGGTACCACGGCAGATCCGAAGGGGATCATGCTCTCCCACCGGAATTATACCGCCAACATTGAACAGGCCCAGAGCGTTATGCCGGTCTATGAATGGTGGACCACGCTGGTGTATATTCCGTGGGACCACGCCTTCGCCCATACAGCCGGGGTTTACACCATCCTTTCACACGGGGCCAGCGTGGCTTCGGTCCAGCTCGGAAAGACCCAGACCGAAGCGCTCAAGAACTTCCCCATTAACATGAAGCAGATCCGGCCGGTTTTTATGTTCAGCGTACCGGCCATCGCCAAGAATTTTAAAAAGAACATCGAGAACGGCATCCGGGAGAAGGGCGGGCTGATCGAAAAACTCTTCCACCATGCCGTCCGGGTGAACAAGCGATACATCCGCCTGGGTTACGATCGCGGACGAAAAGGCACCTTCCTCCTGAAGCCATACATCTGGCTCTTCGACAGGATCATTTTCAAAAAGGTCCGGGAGGCCTTCGGCGGCCGCCTTGAATTTTTCGTGGGAGGGGCAGCACTGCTGGACCTGGAACTGGCAAAATTCTTCTATGCCATCGGGATCCCCATGTTTCAGGGCTACGGCCTGACCGAGGCAGCTCCTATCATTTCGGCAAATTCCCAGGCCAGGCATAAGCTGGGCTCTTCGGGCACCATCGTCAGCAACCTGGAGGTGAAGATATGCGACGAGGACGGGAAGGAATTGCCCGTGGGGGAAAAGGGAGAGATCGTCTGCCGGGGTGAAAACGTCATGCTGGGCTACTGGAAGAACGAAGCCGCGACGACGGAAGCTTTAAGGGAGGGATGGCTTTTAACGGGGGACATGGGTTACCTCGACAGCGACGGATACCTTTTTGTCCTGGGAAGGTTCAAGAGCCTGCTGATCGCCGACGACGGCGAGAAATACAGTCCCGAGGGAATAGAGGAAGCCTTCGCCCAGTACGTGCCCTTCCTCGACCAGTGCATGATGTACAACAACCAGAACCCCTACTGTACCATTTTCGTGGTCCCCAACAAGGAAGCCATGAAGCGATGGCTGGCAGAACATAAGCCCGGTGCCGGTGGCAGGGAGGCCAGGGAGGCGGTGCTGAAGGAACTGGAGCGGCAGATCGCGGAATTCAGGACCGGCGGAAGATACCAGGATGAATTCCCGCAGCGATGGCTTCCTGCGGCCGTCTGCATCCTTTCCGAACCCTTCAGCCAGGAAAACCTGCAGCAGAACAGCATGAACAAGCTTGTCCGCGGAAAGGTCCTCGAAGCCTACCCGGAGGAGCTCAGGTTCCTGTATACTCCGGAGGCAAAGAACATCACAAACGAGCGGAACCTGGCCGCCCTCGGGGATCTGTAACGGGGACCCATGCGGACACGCCGACATAGAATACCGGTCATCCGGATGAGGGCATTGTTACGCTGCCCTGTCCCCATGCGCCTCAAGGTCACGGTCCTGCTTCTGTTGTTTTTCACCGGGGCCGCCGCCCAGGAGGGCCAGCCCTTCATGAGCCATTTCAAGCTGGAACAGTTCCCCGGCAACCGGATCAGTTCCATCAGCCAGGACATCCAGAACACCATGGTATTCTCGGGCAACACCGGCATCATCACTTTCGATGCGGAGGACTGGCAGATCCTTAAAGTGCCCAACATTCCCATGGCCGTATCCGCCGATTCCGTCCTTCCCCTTGTCTACGTGGGGGGAAGGGAATTCTATGGCTACCTGCTGAAAACCGGCACGGGGAAATATGAATACCACAACCTGTCCGAGAAGGGGGAGGAAACGGGCGATGTATACCGGATCTGCCAGACCAGCAGGTACGTGATCTTTTACGGGGATGACCTGGTGGCGATGGCGGACCGGAATGAGCTGTACAACCTGAAAAGGTTCAGGCCCGATTCCCTGAACGTGTTCTCCGGCCTGCTCATTTACCGCAATAAAGCCTACCTGAACATAGTCGGGAAAGGGATACACGAATTGACTTTCGGGGGACTCGTAAGGGTGGAGTCCCGCATTGATTTTTCCGGATCGGAAATCCTGTTCGGTATCGAATACGGGGACAGCAATGCACTGGTGGGACTGGATAATAATGAGATCTACCGGTTCAATGGACGGAATTTCACGAAGGTGGACCTGGAGGATCAGGAATACCTTGAAGAGAGCTACCTTGTGGATGCTGTCTGGCTGGAAGACCATGTCTTTGCGTTGTCCACCCTGCTGGGCGGTTGCATGATCCTCGACGTGGTCACGGGGAAAACCATCAACATCCTGAATTTCCAGACAGGCTTGCCTGACGACGAAATCTATGCTATTGGAAGCGATAACAATCACGGGCTGTGGCTTTCCCACCAGTACGGGCTGACACGTGTCGATGTGCGCCTTCCTATCCGGTCTTACGAAAATTACCCGGGACTGGAAGGGAATCTGACCGCGGTGGCCGTGCTGGACAGTACCCTGTACGTCAGCACCAATGAGGGGATCTTTTACCTGGAAGAAAAAAAGGATTACCTCGAACAGGAAATCGTCATCCGGGTAACGCCCCCTCCTCCCCCGGCCGAAAAAAAGACAGAGACCGTCAGGGAGCTGGGCCCCGAGGAAGAAGCCCCTGTGCAATTGCAGGAGGAGGAACTGAGTGCAAGGGACCGCAGGCTGCTTCGCAGGGAGGCCAGGAAAGAAGCCAGGATGCTTAAGGAAAGCGGAGAAACCGGGGAACAGGTTAAGACGGAGCAAAAGCAGGCTGAGCAAGGTAAAGCGGAACAGGGTAAAGCGGAATATGTGCAGACGAAGCAAAAACAGGCGGAACAGGTGCAGACGGAACAGGAGAAGGCGGAACAGGAGAAGGCAGAACAGAAGCCAGGGGGACTGAGATCGCTGCTGCAGAGGATCGGGGGCAAACCCAGGGAAACGGTGGCAGAGGAAATCCCCCGGGAAGAAATCAAACCCGTTCCTCAGTCCCGGACGCGATACATCAAGCAGAAAATCTATTCCCTCCAGTCCATCAGCCATGAATTCACGCGGCTGGGGGACTTCGATGCAAAGGCCAAGGACCTGGTGCCGGTCGGCAACAGGATCCTGATCTCCACCAATGAGGGATTGTATGAAATTGTCAACAAGGAACTGAAGATCATCCGGAAGGACTGGTATGTGGAAGGCATATTCCCCACGCGGGACAGCTCAAGGATATACGTGGTGACCGACGGATCCGCCTACCAGATGGTGCTGGAGGGGGACCGCTGGGAAATAAAAAGGGATTTCAGTTACATCGCCGAAGAGATTTTCTCGGTTTGCGAGGAAAGGGACAGCACGATATGGCTGGGCTGCGACAACCGCTGCTACCGGATCAGTCCCCTGAACAACGCCCTCTACGATATCCGGTCCTACGACTTCCACGAAGCTTATTACGATCCCGTTACCATGAGGAACATCCGGGATACGGTCTATTTTTTCCTTTCAGGCGGAATTTATTACTACCGGGAAGACAGCATTTACCAGACCGGCCTTTTCCAGGAACAGTCCCTTTCGAGGATCTACCTGTCCACCTGTGCCATTGCCTGGATCAGGACGGGTGACCGCTGGATCAGCTTCAGGAACCAGGAAAACTACAACGGTAATGTGGAGACCTACCTGAACCTGTTCGGCAATATTGCCGACCTCTTCCTCGATCCGGGAGGCGATGTATGGGTGATCTCCGAGAATGCCCACCTGCACAGGATCAACCGTGAGAAGCTGGATGCCTACAGTCCCGCTTTTAAAATGTACCTGAAAAATGTTTACAACGAGGAAAAGTATTACCTGCTCGACCAGCTGCATTTTAACTATTACGACCGTTCCCTGGTGTTTGACCTGTCCGCCCCCTTCTACCTGAAGGACAATTCAACCAGCTACCAGTATTATGCCGAGGGAATGTCGGAAGGATGGTCCGAATGGAACCCTTCGGGTGAACTTGTCTTCCCCGTGCTGCCCATGGGCAAATTCATCCTGCATGTCAGGGCCAGGAATGTACTGAACCAGGTGACGGAGGTAAAAAGCTATCCCATCGTCATTAAACCTCCCTGGTGGCTGAGCCTGCCCTTCCTCGTCGCGGCGGGAATCCTGCTCATCCTCATCGTGGCAGTGATCATTCGCTGGAGGGTCCGGAAGCTGAAGCGGGACAAGCTCCTGCTGGAACAGAAGGTCAGGGAAAGGACGGCCGAGATCCAGCGACAGAAGGATGAGATCTCCGACCAGAAGAAGGAGATCATGGACAGCATCCACTATGCCCAGCGGATCCAGAAAGCGGTCCTTCCCTCGGACAGGATGGTCGAACAGAACCTTCCCGAACATTTTATCTTCTACCTTCCCAGGGATATCGTAAGCGGGGACTTCTACTGGATCTCATCCGTCGAGAACAGGACCGTATTTGCTGCAGCCGATTGCACGGGACATGGGGTCCCCGGTGCGTTCATGAGCATGCTGGGGGTTTCCTTCCTGAACGAGATCGTGAATAAAAGCAGGCGCCTGAATGCAGGCCGGATCCTTGACAACCTGCGCGCAAACGTCAAGGAAACCCTTTCCCAGTCGGAAAAAGGCAGTGCAAAAGAAGGAATGGACATCGCGCTTTGCATATACGACCGGGAAAAAATGACCATGCAGTATGCCGGGGCATTCAATCCCCTGTACCTGGTCCGGAACGGGGAACTTACCGAATACAAGGCAGACACCATGCCAATCGGCATCCATATCGTGCAGGAAACGAACTTTAAAAACCACACCATCAAAGTCGAAGCCGGAGACTGCTTCTACATATTCTCAGACGGTTTCCAGGACCAGTTCGGGGGAGGTGAAGGTAAAAAATTCCTGTCCAAGTCCATGAAACAGATGTTCCTTGAGATCCACGGGCAGCCCATGCAGAAACAACGCGAGATCGTCCATAAGACCCTGCAGGAATGGATGAATGGCTTCGATCAGGTCGACGATATCGTTGTACTCGGTGTTCGTATCTGAATCGATGTGCTTTCTCCACCGGTTTCCTCATCTGCAGTGATTTGGAATCATTCTAAATATTATTAACTTTGTGCGCTGACTCCATCCTCCAGTAGATTTGGAGTGTTTGAGTTATACAGAAGAGGGGAGAGACCAGGCTCACGGAACCTCTAGCAACCTTCCCGGCATACGGGAAAAGGTGCTAATACCTGGCCCATCAATGGGAATTATAATTTAAACGCTTTATTACCAGCAACATGGGAAAAGAAAATGCGCTTAAAGAGCATCCTGTATACCGGGCGCTTGAGACCAGGGTGCTCCTGATGGACGGTGCCATGGGCTCACTCATCCAGGAATACGGCCTGACCGAATCGGATTTCCGGGGGGAGCGTTTTGCCAGGTTTCCGCATGACCTGAAAGGGAACAACGACCTGCTCTCATTGACCAGGCCGGAGGTGATCCGGGAGATCCACGAAAAATACCTTGAGGCCGGGGCGGACATCATCGAGACCAATACCTTCAACGCCAACCGCTTTTCACAGGCGGATTACAAACTCGAAAGCTTCGTATACGAGATAAACCTGGAAGCTGCCAGGCTGGCCCGGAAGGCTGCAGATAAATTCAATGCCAAGGATCCATCCCGTACCCGTTTCGTGGCCGGCTCCATGGGTCCCACCAACAAGACCGCCTCCCTTTCTCCGGATGTCAGCAATCCCGGCTTCCGTGCCGTCAGTTTCGATGAACTGGCCGATGCCTACAGGGAGCAAGCAAGGGGACTCCTGGACGGGGGCTGTGACATCCTCGCCATCGAGACCATCTTCGACACCCTGAATGCAAAGGCTGCCATCTTTGCCCTGGAAAACCTGTTCAGGGAGACCGGGAAGACCGTCCCGGTCATCATTTCCGGCACCATCACCGATGCCAGCGGCAGGACGCTATCGGGACAGACCCTCGAGGCATTCATGCATTCGGTCAGCCACCTGGATGTGCTTGCACTGGGACTGAACTGCAGCCTGGGGGCGGTGGAGATGAGGCCCTACCTGGAAGAACTTTCCTCGAAAACGCATCATTTCGTCAGTGTTTATCCCAACGCGGGACTCCCGAACCAGTTCGGGGAATACGACCAGGGACCCGAGGAAATGGCCGGTTACCTGAAGGATTTCACCGACAACAGATTCGTGAACATCATCGGGGGATGCTGCGGGACCACTCCCGAACATATCCGTGCGTTCCGCAAGGTTGCCGATGCTGCCACGCAGCGGATACCCCCGGAAAAGGACAGGGGACTCAGAATAAGCGGATTGGAAGCCCTCACCCTCTTCCCGGGCAGCAATTTCATCAACATCGGGGAACGGACCAACGTGAGCGGATCACGCAAATTCGCCCGGCTGATCCGGGAAGGGAATTATGAAGAAGCCCTTTCCATTGCGCGGGACCAGGTCGAGGGCGGAGCACAGGTCATCGATGTCAATATGGACGATGCCATGCTCGACGCCGAAAAGGAAATGAGCACCTTCCTCAACCTGCTCATGTCCGAACCGGACATCGCAAAACTGCCCGTGATGATCGACTCGAGCAAATGGTCGGTGATTGAAGCGGGACTGAAATGCCTGCAGGGCAGGGCCATCGTGAATTCGATCAGCCTGAAGGAAGGCGAAAAGGCATTCAGGGAACATGCCTCAAAAATACACGATTACGGCGCCGCAACCATCGTCATGGCCTTCGATGAGGAGGGACAGGCCGTGACCTTCGAAAGGAAGACAGAGATCTGCCGGAGGGCTTACCGGATCCTGACCGAAGAGGTGGGTTTCCCGCCTGAGGACATCATTTTCGATCCCAATATCCTGACCATCGCCACCGGCATCGAGGAGCATAACAATTATGCCGTGGATTATATGCACACCGTCAGGTGGATCAAGGAAAACCTGTCCCATGCCAGGGTCAGCGGGGGGGTCAGCAACCTCTCCTTTTCCTTCCGGGGGAACGATACGGTCCGCGAAGCCATGCATTCGGCCTTCCTGTACCATGCCATCCAGGCAGGCATGGACATGGGGATCGTGAATCCTGGCATGCTGCAGGTCTACGACGAGATCGAGCCCGAACTGCTGGAAAGGGTCGAGGATGTGATCCTCAACCGCAGGCCCGATGCCACCGAGCGGCTCATCGGTTATGCAGAGCAGATCCAGCAGAAAGATTTAAAAAAAGTAAGGGTTGACGAATGGAGGGAAACCTCCGTCCAGGAAAGGCTCAAACATGCCCTGATCAAGGGCATCGCCGATCACATCGAAGAGGATGTGCTGGAGGCCCGCAAGGAATATTCCGCGGCCCTCGAAGTCATCGAGGGACCCCTGATGGACGGGATGAATGTGGTGGGGGACCTGTTCGGGGCGGGAAAAATGTTCCTTCCCCAGGTGGTCAAATCCGCCCGTGTCATGAAAAAGGCCGTGGCCACCCTCCTGCCCTACATCGAGCAGGAAAAACTGGTGGCCGGCGACCGCAGCATGGCCGGCAAGATCCTTATGGCCACGGTCAAGGGAGACGTGCATGACATCGGGAAAAATATTGTCGGGGTGGTGCTTGCATGCAATAATTACGAGATCATCGACCTGGGTGTGATGGTACCCTCAGAAAAGATCATCCAGACGGCCATCGAGGAGAAGGCGGACATTGTGGGACTGAGCGGCCTGATCACCCCCTCGCTCGAGGAGATGGTCCACGTAGCGAAAGAAATGGAACGAAGGGGACTCAAAATCCCTCTGCTCATAGGGGGTGCAACCACCTCTAAGATCCATACGGCCGTTAAGATCGAACAGCATTATTCGCCTCCCGTGGTCCATGTAAAGGATGCCTCTCGCAGCGTCTCAGTGGCTTCACAGCTGCTTTCGCAAAACCAGAAAAGCACTTTTGCCGAACAGGTCCGGAAAGAATACAGGGAACTCAGGGAGACTTACAAGGGTGCAGGGGGACAGGTGGAATACCTTTCGCTTGAAGAAGCACGCAGTAACCGGCTAAAAATCGACTGGACGGCCTCGCCCGTCTACAAACCCGCAGAAATGGGGATCCGGGTATTCAGGGATTATCCCATCGGGGAGATCCGTGAATACATCAGCTGGATCTTCTTCTTCCTGGTCTGGCAGCTCCGGGGAAAATGGCCGGATATCCTGGAGGATCCGAAGCAGGGGCAGGAAGCACGCAAACTATACGATGACGCCCTGCGCATGCTCGACTGGATCGAAGAGAACAGGGCCCTCAGGGCCAGCGGTGTAGTGGGGTTCTATCCTGCAAACGCCGTGGGGGACGACATAGAGGTTTACTCCGATGAACAGCGTTCGGAAGTCCTGGCCCGTTTCATTAATCTCAGGTCTCAGGCAAAAAAGGAGAAAGGCGCACTTAACCTCTGCCTCTCCGATTTCATTGCGCCCAGGGAAAGCGGGCGGATCGATTACCTGGGGGTGTTCGCCGTGACAGCGGGACTCGGAATCGAGGAGCACCTGAAGAAATTCCAGGCGGACCACGATGACTACAGCAGCATCATGCTCAAGGCCCTTGCCGACCGGCTCGCCGAGGCCTTTACGGAACTGCTCCATGAAAAGGTCCGCCGCGAGATCTGGGGATACGTGCCGGATGAAAAAATGAGCCTTGAGGACCTGATCCTGGAAAAATACCAGGGGATCCGTCCCGCACACGGTTACCCCGCCTGCCCCGATCATTCGGAGAAAGAGACCATCTTCAGTCTCCTGAACGTGCCGGAAAATGCCGGGATCACCCTCACCGAAAGCCATTCCATGTTCCCGGCCGCTTCGGTCAGCGGCCTGACATTCGCCAATCCCGAATCGAGGTACTTTTTTGTGGGGAAGATCGGAAGGGACCAGGCCATGGACTATGCCAGGCGCAAGGGAACGGACCTGGCAACGGTCGAAAAATGGCTCGCCAGCAATCTTAACTATCAATAAGAATGAAAGTAATTGACAGAATAAGGGAAACCAGCGAAACACTTTTCTCCTTTGAGCTCCTTCCCCCTTTAAAGGGTCACAGCATCGAACGCCTTTACGCTGCCATAGATCCCCTGATGGAGTTCAATCCCATGAACATCAACATCACCTACCACCAGCATGAAGTGGAATACAGGACGATCAAAGGCAAGCTCGTGGAAAAAAGGGTCGTAAGGAAAAGACCCGGCACCGTGGCCATATCCGCCGCCATCAAGTACAAGTACGGGATCACCGTAGTGCCCCACCTGATCTGTGGCGGGTTCACACGGGAAGAGACCGAAAATGCCCTGATCGACCTTCATTACCTGGGCATGAACAACCTGCTCGCCCTGCGTGGGGATCCGCCCAGGGGGGAGAAGCGCTTCATCCCCGAAGAGGACGGCCACGCACATGCCATCGACCTGGTAAAACAGATCGTGGACATGAACAGGGGAATTTACGTTGAGCAGGGACTGGTAAATGTCCTGTCTACTGATTTCTCGGTTGCCGTGGCAGGTTACCCCGAAAAGCACCATGAGGCACCCAACATGACCTCCGACCTGCATTACCTGAAGGAGAAAGTGGATGCCGGTGCGGATTACATCGTGACCCAGATGTTTTTCGACAACCGGAAATACTTTGATTTTGTGGATATGTGCAGGAACCTGGGCATCAACGTGCCAATTATCCCGGGCCTCAAACCCATCACATTCCTGAATGACTTTCACCTCCTGCCCCAGACCTTCAGCATCGACCTGCCCGATGCGCTGGCAAAGGAACTTGAGAAATGCAAGGACACCCCGTCGGCCAGGCAGGTCGGGATCGAATGGGCCATCATGCAGTCAAAGGAGTTAAAATCAGCAGGGGTTCCCGTGCTGCATTATTATTCACTGGGAATTTCAGACAACATCCAGGCCATCGCCAGGGCGGTCTTCTGACCCGAAATCTCAGGCGGAAGGGACCTCCTCCAGGGTACGGACAAGGTAATCCCAGAACTTTTTGACACTGCCGATATGCACCTTCTCATCGGGTGAATGGGGAAAGCGGATAGTGGGACCAAAAGAGATCATATCCAGTCCCGGGTATGCATCCCCTATGATCCCGCATTCGAGTCCAGCATGAATCACCTTCACCTGCGGCACCTTCCCGAAATCCCGTTCGTACACTTTCTTCATGATGGCAAGGATGGCTGAATCCACATCGGGTTTCCATCCCGGGTAGCTTCCGCTCAGGGTGACTTCGGCCCCGGCCAGTTCCATGACGCTCTGAAGGGAAAAGGCAAGGCTTTCCTTGGCAGAATCCACCGAGCTGCGGACGAGGCATAGAACGTCAATCGCACCTTCCCCGGATTTGACAACGGCAAGGTTGCTGGAAGTTTCCACCACCCCCGGCATCTCGTAACTCATGCGGATGACCCCGTTCGGAAGTCCGTATACAATCCTGATCAGCCGGTCCTGCGATGCTTCATCGATCAGGCTTTCAGGGAGTCCGGCAGGGGCTGCTTTAAAGGACAGGCCAGGCTCCACGCTGCCCATCTCATTCCTGTAAACGGATTCGGAATCCTTCACGGCAGCCAGGAAAGCCTCTTTTTTCGCCTCTGGAACCGTCACCACGGCAAAGGATTCGCGCGGGATGGCGTTTCTGAGGCTTCCGCCGTCGATGTCCGCGAGCCTGGCGCCAAACTTACGGACCGCATTGAACAGGAAACGGCAGAGCAGGAGGTTGGAATTGCCCCGCCCGAGGTTAATGTCCAGTCCCGAGTGCCCCCCTTTCAGTCCCGTTAGTGAAAGTTTGAACGCCACGCTCCCCTTCGCTATGGCCCCGGTGGAGTATTTAAGTTTTCCGCTGACGTCTATTCCTCCGGCACATCCGATATACAGCTCCCCTTCGTCCTCCGAATCCAGGTTCAGCAGAATCTTTCCGCCGAGAATTCCCCTTTTAAGCTGAAAAGCTCCCGTCATGCCGGTTTCCTCATCCACGGTAAGGAGGACTTCAATGGGACCGTGTTTCAGTGTCTTATCCTGCAGCACCGAAAGGGCCGCTGAGATCCCCATCCCGTTGTCCGAGCCCAGGGTGGTCCCCCTGGCCCTGACCCATTCCCCGTCGATGTATGCATCGATCGGGTCTTTCTCGAAATCATGGGCCACGTCGCTGTTCTTCTGGGGCACCATGTCCAGGTGTGCCTGCAGGATCACTCCCTGGCGTTTTTCATACCCGGGACTGGCAGGTTTCCTTATCACGACGTTGCCGGTGGGATCAACGATGGTCTCCAGTCCGAGCTTTTCCCCGAAAGAACGTGCAAATTCAACGGCTTTTGCTTCCTTTTTTGAAGGCCTTGGTATCTGTGTGAGATCGTAGAATACGTCCCATAATGCCCTGGGGGCAAGGTTTTTGATTTCAGCACTCATAGATGTTTGATTTAAAGTTTAGATTCAGGAATACCCGATATCGGGGATCAGGGCTGCGGGGTCCCTGCCTGTCCCGAAGGCAGTTCAAGACCGTAACCCGCCTTCCGGTCCGCCTGGAGAAGCTTGTATGCCAGGAATATGGAAATGATGCCGCAGACTACCAGCATCAGGATTGGAATGGTATAATTATAGACCATTTCCCCGGCCCGGATTGCCGGCAGGTTGTGCTTGTTTGCCAGGTCGAGGACCGCGCCGATTCCCCAGAAAAAGAATCCGAGTCCCCAGTTCTGAATGGTAAACATGGTCGCATAGGCCGTTCCGAGCCTGCTTTCGGCCACGATCTTGGCTACCGACGGCCACATGGCAGCCGGTACCAGGGAGAAAGCGATCCCCAGGCTGAGCAGTCCCATGTATCCAAGGGCGACACTGTTGAACACGGAAAGTGCGACATGGGCAAAGATCAGTAACAACGAGCCAAGTATCATCAGGGATGCGGCCTTCCCCTTCCTGTCCACGAAGTTGCCGAAAATCGGGGTGAAGAGGATGGTGCCGAGGGGTATGAGGCTGGCAGTTTTGGGACCGTTTTTCAGCCATACGCTGAGGGTGTCTTCCCATAATGACCCGATAAACAATACAAACAATACAAGAATGACAACGGTGGATATTATTTTGCCCCGCCGTTTTTTCAGGTTAGCCGGTACCATGGAGAATGCCAGTCCGAATGCCCAGATGGCGATGATGATGGAAGCATTCCCGAGGGATTTTGAGCCGAACAATTCGATTGAGCCCCTGCCGTCCGCAGGCAGGTCATATAAAAAGCCGAATTTGTTCACCAGCAGGTCAGGTGCGTACTGTATAAACGGGAATACTGCGGCGTAAAACGCCAGGCAGAGGAATGCGATGTACATGAAGGATGGATTCCGTAAAAGTTTGAAAAAATCGGTGAATTTGAATTCCTCCTTGGGACCTGTGTCGATTGCCGCATCCTGACGGTCGAGCCTGAGGTCCATGATGATGTAGATCACGAACAGGATCAGCCCGATCCCTATGAGGGTTGCCGCGAAGCTTACCGCGGGGGCGACCATGCCTTTTGCGATGTCGATTGAAACGGCCATGCCGATGGCTGTGCCCAGCCTTCCGAAACCCATGTTGATGGCCATGGCAAGGGCCAGCTCATAACCCTTGAACCATTTGACGATGGTACGGGTGGCAACCACGCAGATCACCTCGAGTCCGGATCCAAACATGATCCTCCCGACGATCATCATGGTCAGGGTGATCTGGTGCCCTTCCCCGAAAAACCCGTGTGCCGCTGCCGCCGTAATGCTTGAACCAATGGTGGCGAGTCCCCCGAATGCCAGTCCCGCTGCCCGGATGCTCCATTTATCCAGGATCATCCCGCCCACGATGATCATCCCGAACATGTTGGCGATGGTGGTCAGGCCGATCAGCCGGCCGAATTCTTCCGAGGTAAATCCCATCTGGCTCTCCATAAGGCCCTTCAGGCCGGAGAAAAAATCCTGGAACCAGTAGGTTCCGAACATAAAAATGCTGACCAGTACCAGGGCCATCCAGCGGGCTGCTACCGAGTCCCTCAGGGCCTTTTTCACTTTTTCCATGATGATTGGGTTATCTGTTAGGTGATGCGAAACCGTAAAAATAAGAAAAATACCATGCCAGATACCTTACCCCGCTCAGACGGTTATAAATAATTGTTAAAAATCACCAGTTCCGCGACCATTTCACCCGGAAAACTTAGATTTGGGACAGACTTTAGAAAAGATCCCGAAAATCGCGTGACATGAAAAAACAACCTGCACACAGGTTTGCAGCCCTTTCACTGACCCTTTCCTTCACTCTTACCATTGCCTTCACAGGTCTCCTTGCCCCTTCCGCCCTCATGGCACAGTCACCCAAAGTGAACTGGCTGACGATCCAGGAGGCGGAAAAACTGAACCGGGAACATCCCAGGAAGATCATGGTCGATGTCTATACGGACTGGTGCGGCTGGTGTAAAAGGATGGACTCGGTGACGTTCAGCCACCCGGTGATCGCCCGGTACATCAACGATAATTTTTATGCCGTAAAGCTCAACGCGGAAGGCAGGGATGAGATCACCTTCAACGGGACCACCTTTAAATTCGTGCCCCAGGGTTCAAGGGGATACCATGAGCTTGCAGCGGGACTCCTGAGCGGCAGGATGTCATTCCCCTCAATTGCCTACCTGAACGAAAAACTGCAGTTGCTCGGGGCGGTACCGGGCTTCATGCCCCCCAGCACCATTGAACCCCTGCTGAATTACATCGCGGAGGACAAATTCACCTCCCAGAGCCTGGAGGATTACCAGAAAACCTTCCAGAGCAAGCTGAAATAAGATCCTCTTTTTTCTTATATTTGATTCTACCTATAAGGCCCTGAACCTAATGATACGGGCAGGAATCATCTTGTTCCCACTGTCCTGGATCTTCACCCTGTGTGCATTTCCACAGGCAGATACTGCCGGATCCCACACCGGGCTGGATCTGCTGCAGGCCGGGGACCTGGTGTTTCCCACCGACTCGAACTGGATGAACGTCATTTCGGCCGGCCGCATCTCCAAAAACCTCGATGAACTTCCCCTGACCGTCTACGTCATTTCCCATGAGGAAATCCTGCGTAACCAGTTTACTTCCCTGATCGATGTGCTGAATGCGCTTCCCGGGATCACCACGTCCAAACCCGGCTACGGGGAGCTCGGGGAGAGCTTCCAGATATGGGGACTGACCGGTAACCTCTACACCAAGATCCTGGTCAACGGCCTGCCCGTGAAGCCATCCGTGGTCGCAGGGATGCCGATCGGCAGCCAGCTCCCCATCCGGCAGGCGGAAAAAATTGAAGTGGTGTACGGGACCTCCGCGGCCATTTACGGGGCAGACGCCGTTTCGGGCGTGATAAACATCATCACCAGGGAAGCGGACAAGGGGACCTTTGTACGCGGTGACCTGAGCCTAGGGGAGGACGGGTACTCCTATGTGAATTTCTTCCTGGGAGGAAAGGGCGGGAAGAACAACAACATCCTGCAATACAGTTTCTACGGCAGTTTTTCCGATTATGCCCGGATGGATATCGGCAATGATGACCAGGACATCTACAATCCCCTGAACTATTACCAGGAAAGAAACCAGACTTTTAACATCGGGGGCACGGCTTACGAGGCTCTTGAGATTAATGAAAGCCTGCTGAGGCGTAACGGGATCAATCCCAGGGATTTCATGGACCAGTATTACGGGAAATACTATGAAGGAACCCTGACACAGCCAGACCTGGAATCACTCGGGGCTTCTTCAAATATGCTGGGACTGCATATGAAATTCCGGGGTATCGGCCTGTCATACAATAAGATGTACCGCCGTAGCCACAGTTCACTGGGACTCTCCCCCGTCTTTTACAAGTACAACAACCCCCAGAATTACTGGGGCGAGAACATTCACCGCTTCACGCTGAGCTATGTGAAGGAATTTAACCGGTTCTCTTCATCCACGAACCTCTGTAACCTGGTTTACCGGATGGACAACAACTCGAACCTCGGCGTGACCTTCCTCAGCAATACGGACCAGGTGTACCGCTATTCCGCCTCGGACGACCTGTTGTTTGAGCAGGTATTTTCCGGGGCGCCGGTCAAAAACCTTGAGCTGGTTGCGGGCTTTTCCTACCAGCAATCAGGGGACCTTCCCGTTACCAATTACCTGCTAACGCCCTTTGACAAGAAACTGTACCAGCCCTATGACAAAACGGTTGCCTCGAGTGATACGGTGATGGGTAATTTCGGACTGAACCCGGTGAATTTCAATAACCTGTCCGGTTTCCTGCAATTCTTTTACCAGCTGGGCGGGTTCAGGTTCCTGGGCGGCCTCCGTTACGACCGGAATACCCTGTACGGCAACAAGTTCTCTCCCCAGCTGGGCATTCTATACAAATCCGGGGGATTGCTTTCGGCTAACCTGTCCTACGGCAGGGCCTACAAAGCACCTCCCTCCTCCATTGTTTTCCAGTCCCTCGCATACCTTACCGAAGATGGGCTGATCCACTACCAGGTCGTCCCCAACCGCGATCTGAAACCCGAGCAGTTCAATTCGCTGGAGCTGGGCATCAACCGGCCCATGTTCAGGAAAAGGGCCATGCTTAACCAGACCTTTTTTTACTACCGGATCACGGATCACATCATGCCACAGACCCTGCCCATGAGCGATTTCAATTATCCCAATGCCTCCAACGATTCCGTGAAGACCTGGATCAACAACGGGGAATCCGTATCCCACGTCCTGGGCAGCCAGACGACGCTCAGGTTCACCAACCTGGTGAAATCCGTCCACCTGGATACGGAACTCAGCCTGAGCTTCATGAACCGGCAGGATCATTTTCCGGATGTGGTGAACATTGCCAGGGAATACCTCACCCTGATGCCCAGACATTCCGGAAAGCTCAAGGTTTCGCTCTACCCGGTAAAGAATCTGCACGTTTATATGGAAAGCCTCTGGCAGACCTCCTGGCTGCGCGTCCTTATCCCGTTTGAAAAACTGTACAAGGAACTTTTCAAGGATGCGGACGGGTATTATTCAATGAATGTTATGACGAGTTACAATCTGAGTGAAAACCTCAGCGCGTACCTGAAGGTCACAAACCTGTTTGATGAAAAATACGGGAGCGTCAACGCGACGATCCTCGAGGAAAACCTGGTCTATAACCCGCAATTGAGAAGAAGCATCCGGTTCGGGCTTTCATACCGGCTGAACTAGGCCGGTTCCCGGATCGCTGCGCGCTGGACAAACGGAAAGAAGAAAAGGAAGAACCAATGAAACGGGAACCCGGAAATAAGCGGCAACAGGTTGTTAAAAGGACAGCCTCCCTCCTGCTGTTTGCTTTGATGACAATCCCGCTTGGGGCACAGGCGGAGTTTCCGGGGCTGGTTGCCTATAACCAGGATTCCGCCATGGCAGCCAGCTTATACATGCAGGCAAGGACCCGGTTTGAAGCGGACAGCATGGAACCTGCCCTTGAACTCGCCGTTGAAGCGCTCCACTCCTCGATGCAATCGAACCAGGAGGATTCCGAGTTTGCCTCACTCTCGCTTATCGCGGCAGTTTATGAAAGGCTGGGCCGGGCAGGCGATGCCATTCCCTATTACATGAGGATGGTCAACATCCTTGAAAGCAGGCAGGATACCACGGCACTGGCCTCTGCCTATACCAGTATTGCGGAGGATTATCATGCCGAGGAAGTATATGACAAGGAAGGGGAATATTACCTGAAGGTCCTGGTACTCCTGCCTGAAAGCAACCATCGAAAGAGGGCCGGGCTGACGGAAAAGATCGGCATCGCGCTGATGCAGGATGGTTTGCTCGATTCAGCTGTGCTGTACCTGGACCAGGCCAGGTCACTTTACGGGCAAAGCGGTGAAGATGACACCCGCATCCTGAACCTGCTCGTCCAGGCCAGTAACCGGGAGGGACATTACCAGGAAGCCCTGCGGTACAACGGGATACTGTTCAGCCGTTACCGGGAGGAAGGCGACTACGGCCAGATGTCGGTGCTGAAAAACAACATGGCGTATGACCTGACGCTGACGGGGGACTATGAAAGTGCGGCATCATCCTACGGGGAAGCCATCGAATACGGGGAACAGGCCGGGTTGCCGGAGGCGGACCAGGCCCGTCTCCAGGCCAATGCCGGCATCTGCTACCAGAACATGGGCAGGGATATTGAAGTAAAAAAGTCTTTTCAGCAGGCTATTAAATTATTCGATGAAGCCGGGGAACCGGCTGAAAAATCACGCATCGAAAACATCGTTGCCCTGATCTATTACCATGAAGGCGACCTGTACAATGCCAGTCTCTTCAGCAGGAACTCCATAGCTTCGGCAAGGGAAGCAGGGGATGCGGAGAAATTATCCGATGCCTGCCTGACCTACTCCAGGATACTCCGCCAGGGCAACGATCCGATCCAGGCGCTGGAGTATTACGAGAAGTACCTGAATATCAGGGATTCTCTTCAGATGGAGGAAAAAATCAGGGAGCAGGAGCTCTCCCAGCGGAGAAACCGTCTTGAAAGATCCGAGAATGACCTGAGGATCAAACTCAAGGAGGAACAGGTCAGGGAACTGGCGATCCAGCAGCTGACCCTGCAGCTGGAGAAAGAGGAACAGGAAAAGGAACTGATCAAGAAGGAAAAGGATATGCAACTGCTCGAGCAGGAAAGGCTCCGGCAGTCCCTTGTCATTACCCGGCAGCAAAATGCCGCCGAAAAGCAGAAAAGGGAAAACCAGATCCTGGAGCAGGAAAAAAGGATCACCGGCTTGAGGCTTGAACAGGAAACAAGGGTCAAGGAACAGCGGGAACAGGAGATCCTGCTGCTCGAACGGGAAAAGGAACTGGACCAGATGGAACTCGCCAGGCAGAAGTCGGCCAAGAAGGTCCTGATCGGGTTCAGCATCATGGGTTTACTGATTACCCTGCTGATCATCGGCGGCCTCATCTCCTCCCGGAGGAAAAACATGCTGCTTGCCCGGCAAAAACAGGAGATCGAAGAGAAGAACAAAGACCTCGAGTCAAAGAACGAGGAGATCAGCGCACAGCGCGATGAAATTGAAGCCCAGCGGGACCTGGTTTTCAGGCAGAAGGATGAGATCGAACAATACAACTCGGAGGTGATGAAAAGCATTGAATATGCCCGCAAAATCCAGGCGTCCACCCTGCCGGATCTCACCTCCCTGAACACCAGCATCTCGGAATTCTTTGTTTTCTTCAGGCCCAGGGATATCGTGAGCGGTGATTTCTTCTGGACGGCGAACGTGGAGAGCTCCACCGTCCTGACGGTCTCCGACTGCACCGGTCACGGGGTACCGGGAGCCTTCATGAGCATGCTCGGCATGTCCCTTCTGAAGGAAATCGTGCAGAAGGAGTTCATCTCGCACCCGGGCGTGATCCTCCGCAGGCTCAGGAAGGGGATCATATCTGCCCTGGGACAGAAAGGGATCTCCGGGGAGCAGCGTGACGGAATGGATATGGCACTGGTGAGCATTAACCACGAAACCAACATCATCCAGTACTCGGGTGCCTACAATCCCCTGTACCTGGCCCGCAGGAAGGAAAACGCGGGACCGGCCGGTGGGAGCGCCGAACTGTTCGATGAAAAATTTGGCAACGGGTACCTCCTCTATGAGATAAGGGCGGACAAGATGCCCATCGGACACTACGTCCATATGGACAAGTTCGAAACCCATGACGTTGAGATCATGGAAGGGGATGTTTTTTACCTGTTCACCGACGGGTACGCGGACCAGTTCGGGGGACCCATGGGCAAGAAATTCAAATACAAGTCTTTCAAACGCCTTCTCCTGAAAAACGCACACCTGCCCATGGAAGAACAGAGGCAAATCCTGAACGACACCCTGGATGAATGGATGGGGAACATCGCCCAGGTCGACGACATCTGTGTCATGGGATTGAGAATGGGCCGTAAATAATGACCAGTGCAGGTGACCGGTGCAGGTGACCGGTGCAGGTGATCAATGCCGGGCACGAAATACCTTATGCTCTGTCGGTCCCGTGGGCAGGGCAAGTATCTCCCCGCACTGGCTGACCGGGTAACGGTCATTCAGAAGCGTATGCCCCCCCAGGCTTACCTCGACAAAGGCCAGATCAGGCACCCGGTAATACAGGGCATTGGTCCGTACGGGAAGCTTTTCCGGCCGCAGCGGGTCCTTCAGGAGCAGCGTTTTCCCGGCCTTCCGGATCCTCAGGCTGAGAACCTCCGAACCCGGTCCCCCCTGTTCAATCACGCCCCGTTTATCCGAGAATTCGAGGACCTCGATGTTCTCGAATACATCATCCCCCGAAGGTGTAATGAAATAGGTATACCGCATCCGTTCCTCGAAGGTCTTTCCCGTGAAAAGCTCGAGGTATTGCTTTTCGATCTCGTCCAGCCGCCTTACGGCACCGTCGGATACCATGGTAGCGTTGTTGCCCGTCAGCATCATGAAACGTTCGTAACGCAACTCCAGGATGAAATTTGCGGCTTCCTCCGCTTTCTCATCGATGGTCTTGACCATCAGCTGCTCCTTGAGTACCGGGACACGGATGAAGGAAGTGTCCGTCAGGATAGTTTTGTAGAAGGTATCGATCGACATGGCCGTGTTCTTCTCCATCGAGAGTTCAGTGAACAGGGGGCCTTCGGGGACTTCTCCGGGAAGCAGGACCTGATCGCCGGACTGGATAGCCTGCTGCATGTCGAAGACGAGTCCCTCTTCCCCGAGCTTCAGAAGGTTCGAAAGGTCCGTCTGACCCGATACCTGCCTGACCAGGTAAACCTGTCCGGGATCCGACTCCTGGAAGGATTCCAGCCAGACTTTTGAGATCCTGTATTCCTCACTGTTCTTTTCGGGAACGTCCTTTATGCTCAGCAGCTTGTCCGCAAAACGGTAGTATGGTCCGCGGATGGTCCGGGTCCTGACCACCTCGATGCTGAGCCTGAAGGAGGTCATGGGAAGGGAATACACGAAGCCCTGCCGGGAGAGGGTGTCCCCTTCATGGAGGGGCCGGGTCTCCAGGATACCGGAAGGCGTGCCGCAGCCCGCCAGGATAAGGAGGGCGGCGGGCAGTATGACCGGCAGAATATTAAATTTCCATCTCATTTTGCGAGCCTTTTAAATACTGAAAAGCATAGCCGAGGGACTCAATGATGTCCCCTGCGATCAGCGATTCTTCCGAAGATGCCTCCGCGGCCAGGTCCCCCGCCAGGCCATGCAGGTAAACCCCGAGCAGGGCGGAATCCGCGGGAGAATATCCCTGTCCCAGCAAAGATAGGATTATTCCGGTTAAAACATCCCCGCTGCCGGCCGTTGCCATTCCGGGATTGCCCGTGGTATTGAACCAGCAGCTGCCGTCGGGTATGGCGATGCTGCTGTGTGCACCCTTCAGGACGACGATGAGCCCGTGTTTCCGTGCAAATTCGATTTGCTGCAGGTGGCGCTCGTAGCCTGTGACCTGGCCGGACTGTCCCACCAGCCGGTCAAATTCCTTCGGATGCGGGGTGAGTATGGTGTTCCCGGGCAGCAATGCGATCCATTCTGGGTTTGCGGCCAGCATGTTCAGGGCGTCTGCATCGATCACCAGGGGTACCCCTGCCGATTCGATCAGCGCTTTCAATCCCTTCCCCGAGTTCGATTTGCACCCCAGTCCGGGTCCCACTCCAATCGCCGAAAATGCACCCAGCGCAGGGGCTCCAGTGAAGATGATATCGCTCTCGTCTAAGCTGATCAAGGATTCCGGCACCGCGGTCTGCAGGATCTTGTAGCCGAAGCGGGGCACATGGCAGGTATGCAGGCCGATCCCGCTTCTCAGGCAGGCCCTCGATGCCAGTACCGCCGCCCCCATCATGCCGTAGCAACCGGCGATCAGCAGGGCATGCCCGAAATTTCCCTTGTGTGCGAATTTTTTCCTTGACCTGAGTTTCGTGGCCAGGTATTCGGCAAGCAGGTAACGGTACGGGGATTTCTCCTTTTCCATGATCTCCGTGTGTAGGCCAATGGGCAGGACTTCCCATATCCCGGTGAATTCCTGGTTCTCAGCGAAGAAAAAGGACAGCGAGGGACATTGCAGGGCCAGGGTGTAATCGGCCCGCAGAATGGCCTGCGGATCATTCCCCCGGTTATCTTCCCCGAAAAGTCCGCTGGGAATGTCGATCGAGATACGGAGGTTCGGCAGGGAATTGGCATAGGCGATAACTTCCGCCGCAAGTCCGCTTGCCACGCGTGTCAGGCCCGAGCCGAATATGGCATCCACGATCACAGCGGCCGGGTTGTCGATTCGAAGTTCCCCAGCATCCCCTATCTCCCTGATCCGCACCTTCCCGCCCCTGTGCAACCTTTCCAGGTTGGTCGAGGCATCGGGTGAAAGCTTCGCCGAGATCCGGATCAGGAAGACCTCCGC
The DNA here is from genome assembly GCA_964431315.1 of uncultured Bacteroides sp. Classification (GTDB taxonomy): domain Bacteria; phylum Bacteroidota; class Bacteroidia; order Bacteroidales; family SM23-62; genus SM23-62. Next base: position 36,157 of record CAYSJH010000046.1, read on the forward strand.
CAGGTAATTATGCTCGGACAGCAATCGTGCCACCGTAAGTCCGTCCCCCCCGTTATTCCCCGGTCCCACCAGGAATACAAACGGTACGTTATTCGGGAACACCCCGGTGATCCAGGAAGCAAGCTGACGGCTTGCCCTTTCCATCAGGTCAATGGAAGGGATGGGCTCATTTTCAATGGTATAGGCATCTATTCGCCGGACCTGTTCGGATGTGAAGATCTTCATGGTGATACAAAAATAGCAATTGTCCCCAACATGCAACCTGCATGGGCGGGTCACAAAAAGATTTTTATATTTGTCGAATCGATTAAAAATACCAACTTAAACCAACGTTATGTTAAAAGGACACCCGAGAGGGCTTCTCGTTGCTTTCTTCGCCAATATGGGGGAGCGGTTCGGCTACTACACCATGCTCGCCATCTTTGTATTGTTCCTCCAGGCAAAATACGGCTTTGATTACGCCATAGCTTCCCAGTATTTCGGAATCTTCCTGGCATGCGTGTATTTCCTGCCCCTCTTCGGCGGGATCATTGCAGACCGCCTGCTGGGATACGGAAAGACCATCAGCCTGGGACTCATCGTCATGTTCATGGGTTACCTGATGATCGCCATACCCACCACCATGGACGGGGGGTTGCCGCTGATCATAGCGGGACTCGCAGTCATCAGCATCGGTACCGGGCTTTTCAAGGGGAACCTGCAGGCACTGGTCGGGAATCTGTACGATGACCCGAAATACAGCAAAAAACGGGATGTGGCCTTCAACATCTTTTACATGGGAATCAACATCGGTGCCATGTTTGCTCCGACCGCAGCGGAATCAGTCAGCAACATGATGCTGAAACGCTACGACCTGTTCTACAAGGCGGACATCCCGGCGCTCGCACACAAGTTCCTGGGCGGGGATGCTTCCGTGGCGGAGCGGCTCGGGGGACTGGCATCCAGTCAGCCGGCCTTTGCCGGCATGGGCGGGGACCTGGCAAAATTCTCGGAGTATTACATCAACCACCTGTCGGAGTCCTACCACTGGGCCTTCGGGGTTGCCTGCCTCTCACTTGTTGTTTCCATGCTGATTTTCTGGGGATTCAGGAAGTATTACAGGCACGCGGATATGACAGAAAAACAGAAATCAAAAGACGAAACCCTGCGCGGACAGATGATCGTTCTGAGTCCCGTACAGGTCCGCGAGCGGATGATCGCCCTTTTCCTGGTATTCTTCGTAGCCATGTTCTTCTGGATGTCCTTCCACCAGAACGGGGC
>CAYSJH010000047.1:0-37367 GCA_964431315.1 uncultured Bacteroides sp.
ATCATACTGGCCAGTGAAGCGGTGTCGGACGGGAAAAGCAACATCAGGCTGGAAATAAAACCCGAACTCCTGAATGATATGAGGAAAGTCTCGCTTGCCTTCAACAACATGCTGGATAAAATAGATGCCACGGCAAACGAACTGCAGAACTGGTCCCAGCAGCTTGAGTATAAGGTCCAGCGAAAAACCGAGGAACTGCTCGAGGCGCAGAACGAGCTGATCCACGTTGAACGGATAGCATCGCTGGGCAAGCTGTCCTCCTCCGTGGCGCATGAGATCAACAATCCCCTGTCGGGGATACTGGTTTATACCAAACTGATTCACAAACAGTTGAGCAGTCCCAATTTCCATGAGGACAAGCGGGACTCGATGCTGAGGCACCTCAAGCTCATCGAGAATGAAACCAAACGCTGCGGGGATATCGTGAAGGGGTTGCTGGACTTTTCCATGAAAGACCAGGAGAATTTCGAGCCGATGAACCTGCATAAATTGCTGGAACTGACCTATAACCTGATGATCCATTCCATCAAGATCGCCGATATCAACTTCCTGAAGGATTTCAGGGCAAAGCAGGATCTGATCTATTGCAGTCCCAACCAGATCAAACAGGCCTTTGTGGCCCTCCTGGTCAATGCATCGGAAGCCATCCGCGAAAACGGCGAGATCATCATGCGGACAAGCAATCCGGATGAGAACAGCATCCGGGTCGAGGTCGCGGATAACGGGCAGGGAATCGCCCTCCAGGATATACCGCATATTTTCGAGCCGTTTTTCTCAACCAAGCACGACGTGAGGGGAATCGGACTGGGACTGGCCATTGTCCATGGCATTGTCGATAACCATGACGGGAAGATTGAGGTCGAATCGGAACTGGGAAAAGGAACCGTCATGTCCATTATTTTCCCCCTTAACAAAAAATCACAAAGCTAAATGGAAAAGAAAGTATCCATACTGATCGTCGATGATGAGGAATCCGTAAGGGACTCACTTTACGACTGGTTCATCGACGACGGGTATACGGTCGAATGCGCCGAAAGTGCCAAGGAAGCACTGACCATACTCCAGGCAAGGGATTTCGACATCATCCTTGCCGATATCAAAATGCCCGGGATGGACGGCCTCGAGATGCATAAGCGGATAAAAGCCCTGAATTCAAACGCTATATTCATTTTCATGACGGCTTTTGCATCCGTTGAAACCGCCATTCAGGCACTCAAGAACGGGGCCTTCGACTATGTGACAAAACCCTTTGATCCGGATGACCTGTCGCACCTGATCCGCAATGCCTCCACACAGGTTGCCCTGAAAGCGGAAAACGAGAGCCTGAAGAATAAAATCACCTCGCTTGAAAACATCGAGGACCTGGTAGGGGAAAGCGAGACAATGAAGAAAGTGCTCAGGGAAGTCGAGAGCGTGGCACAGTCCAATTCCTCCGTCATCATTACCGGGGAGAGCGGTACCGGCAAGGAGCTGATCGCCAGGGCAATCCATTCCAATTCCTCCAGGAAGTACTTTCCCCTGATCAGCGTCCACTGCGGTGCCCTGACGGAAAGCCTGCTCGAGAGCGAACTGTTCGGGCATGAGAAAGGGGCATTTACCGGTGCCAGCTTCAACCGGAAGGGAAGGTTCGAGATGGCGGACGGGGGCACCATCTTCCTGGATGAGATCGCCACCATCCCTCCCAAAATGCAGATTGAACTGCTGCGTGTCCTGGAGACGAAGACCTTTGTGCGGGTGGGCGGCAACAAGGAAATCACATCCGATTTCAGGGTCATCTGTGCCACCAACCGGGACCTGAAAAGCATGGTGGAGAACGGGACCTTCCGGGAGGACCTGTATTACCGGCTTTACGTGGTGAACATCAACGTACCCCCGCTGCGTGAAAGGCCCGAGGACATACCCGTTCTTGTGGATCACTTCATCCGGAAGTATTGCCAGTCGATGAGCAGGGATCTCATTTCCATTGAACCGGCGGCGCTCGATTACCTGAAGGAGTTTGAGTTCCCCGGGAACGTCCGCGAACTGGAGAACATGATCGAACGCGCCATCGTGACGGGTAACGGGAAGGAAATCAAGCTGAAGGACCTGCCGATCGGAAGGGAATCGATGAGCAGTTCCGTTGAATCGCTCGACGATCTTGAAAAAAGGCATATCGAACACATACTTAAAAAATACGGGTGGAACATATCCCGTTCGGCCAGGGCCCTGAATATTGACAGGGCAACCCTGTATAACAAGATCAGGAAGTACGACCTGAAAATGTAACCGGATCATACCATTGGGCCAGCCCGGTATCATATTGATTTACTTCGGACCCTTCGAACAGGATGTGATCAAATGGATCTCCGAGGACATCGCGGGTGCATTTAATTATCCCGTTGAGGCGATGGAATGCAACAGGGACCTGAGTAAATTTTACAGTCCCGGCCGCCGGCAGTACGATGCCAACAAAATCCTGCAGGTGGTTTCGGACTTCGCCCCGCCCGGGGCGGTCAAAACAATCGGGCTGCTGCAGGTCGATTTGTTCATCCCCATACTGACCTACATATTCGGACAGGCCACTCTGAACGGCAGCACGGGGATTGCATCCATCTACCGGCTGCGGAACGAATTGTACGGGCTGAAACAGAATTACATGCTGCAGTTCAGCCGCCTCAGGAAAGTGGCCGTCCACGAACTCGGACATACCTTCGGGCTCATACACTGTCACAACGACGGCTGCGTGATGAGGTCAAGCACCTATGTGGAGGATATCGACCAGAAAGGGATCCATTTTTGCAGGAGCTGCCGGGCTGAGCTGGACCGGCAACGGGGAGAAACAGCGGAAAAATCCAGGCAATGACAAAGATCATTCCCGGAGAATCATATCTTTTATTAAATTTGATCAAACTTCCGTTACATGAGCATCAGCACATTCTTTTCCCGCCTCGTCCCGAAGGAAAAAAAATTCTATCCCATGTTTGAACAGATGACGGATTACATCGTCCAGGCAGCCACAGTCCAGCTTGAGATACTTGAACACAAGGACCCGGTTAAGGAAAAGGATCTTCTGCGGCGCATTAAAGGGCTTGAAGAGGATGGGGACCGGATAACACAGGAAATATTCGATGAACTGGACCGGACTTTCGTGACCCCATTTGACCGGGAGGATATGCATCAGCTGACCGCCAGCCTGGACAGTGTCCTTGACCTTATGCAGTCTGTATCACAGCGGATAAGGATGTACCGGCCCAAGGATTTCCCGGACAAATGCAAGGACCTGGCAAGGATGATCCTGAAGGGAGCCGAACAGATCCAGATCGCAGTGGTTGAGCTGAAGACGATGAAGAAGTCCGGCAAGATCCTCAAGGCAGTGAGAAAAATGTCCGAGATTGAGACGGAGGCGGATAACCTTTTTCATTCCATCATCTCTTCCATATTTAAAAAGGAGAAGGATGCCATCGAGCTGATCAAGCAGAAAGAGATTGTTGAACACCTGGAACGTACCACGGACCGTATCGAAGATGTTTCGGATGTTCTGAAGACAATTATCCTGAAGAACGCCTAATCAGCAAAGATGCTCTCGATCGTCATCATCACAATTATCATCGCCCTGCTTTTCAACTTTCTGAATGGCATGAACGATGCGGCCAATTCCATTGCCACCATTGTTTCCACCAAAGTCCTCAGCCCGCTGGTGGCAGTGCTCTGGGCAGCCTGTTTTAACTTTGCCGCGGTCTTCATCTTCGGCGTGCATGTGGCCACCACGATCGGTAAAGGCATCGTCGATCCTTCCGTTATGAACGAGTACATCATCCTGGGGGGACTGCTGGGTTCCATTGTCTGGGTGTTTGCCTGTACAAAGATCGGGCTTCCCATTTCCGTGTCGCATGCACTTATAGGGGGACTTGTAGGTCCCGCGCTGATGGTGGGCGGTCCGGGTGTGATCATTTCCTCGGGACTGAACAAGGTACTGCTGTTCATTGTGCTCTCTCCGCTCCTCGGTATCATCCTGGGCTACCTGATCATGGTCCTTACCCTGTATGTTTTCAGGAGGGCGACCCCGAGAAAGGTCGACAGCCTTTTCAGGGGACTCCAGCTGCTGTCGTCGGCCGTGTTTAGCCTGGGACACGGTTCAAACGATGCCCAGAAAACCATGGGGATCATCGCCGTCCTGCTGTTCAGCACGGGCAGGCTCGGATCCGAGTTCCACGTGCCTATATGGGTCATCATCACGTGTTATTCGACCATTTCGCTCGGCACCCTGGCCGGGGGCTGGAGGGTGATCAAAACACTGGGACTGGGACTCACCCACCTTAAGCCTGTCCACGGTTTCTGTGCGGAAACAGCCGGTGCCCTGACCATCATAGGCAGCACCCTGGCAGGGATCCCCGTAAGCACCACCCATACCATCACCGGGGCCATTATGGGCGTCGGGATGACCCGCCGCCTTTCCGCAGTGCGCTGGGGCATCGCAGGGAACATTATCCTTGCCTGGGTCCTGACCATACCCGGCACCATCCTCCTGGGCGGATTTTTCTATTTCATCCTGTCGAAAATTTTTAGAATCTGACCGCAGGCTGCCGGCTTCCGGCAATGGACCTTCCGCTGTAAGAGTCTGAACGGGGGGTTTGATCCTTCGCTGTCTAATTTTCAGGGATTCCGTAATGTCGCAAGAAACTAATCCTGAATCATGGTAATATCCTTGTTTTATATGCTACCTTTATAAGGAATGAGGCAATTGAAAATAATAAAACAGCTCACCACCAGGGAGGAGGAATCACTTGACAGGTACCTTCATGAAATAAGTAAAATTGAACTTATTTCCGCAGATGAAGAAGTTCACCTTGCCCGCAGGATCCACAGCGGTGACCTGATTGCAAGAGATCGCCTGGTAAACGCTAATCTCCGGTTTGTCGTATCGGTTTCAAAACAGTATCAGAACAGGGGCATGAGCCTTACGGACATGATCAATGAAGGGAACCTCGGATTGATCAAGGCGGCTGAACGGTTTGATGAAACGAGGGGTTTTAAGTTCATCTCCTACGCCGTCTGGTGGATCAGGCAATCCATCCTGCAGGCCCTGGCCGAGCAGGCAAGGATTGTCCGCCTGCCCCTGAACCGGGCCGCTCACATTGCTAAGATCACACGGACAATTGCAGTACTTGAACAAAAGTATGAGAGGGAACCGACTCAGTATGAGATTACCCAGGCATTGGAATTAAGCGCCTTCGATGTGGGAGAGGCCATTAAAAATTCATTGCGGTATGTGTCATTCGATGCACCTCACGGCCAGGATGATGAGGGCAGCCTGTATGATGTCATGTTCAGCAATGAATCCTTCGGGCCGGACCAGGAATTATTTACTGATTCACTCAGGCTGGAAATTGAAAGGGTTCTTGATACACTGACCCGGAGAGAAGCCAATATCATCAAACTTTCATTCGGACTGGGCGGCAGACAGGTACACACCCTGGAGGAAACAGCCGTAAAATACAACCTGTCAAGGGAAAGAGTCAGGCAGATAAAGGAATCTGCAATCAGTAAAATAAGACATGTTTCAAGGAGCAGGGTCCTGAAAACCTACCTGGGGGATTAATGATATCCAATCCCCGGAAAACGGATCGCTACAGGTATTATCCCTGTGAAACCTTCTGCACGGAATTCCATCATCCACCTCAACAGGTATGGGCAGATCTGAATGTTCGAGGTAATACCAGAAAAATCCCTTCTTAAGCTGTACCTTGAAGTATGGAAACCTGTCCTCCAGCGAATGTACCGCCTTCAGCAGGCACTTTATTATTACCGGCTCCACCAGCACCGCCGATATCCTGAATACGGCCGTGAAACTGTCGGACAGGACCGCAGGGTAGATCTTGGCGGCATTATCCAGGGAAAGCCAGAAATGATCACTTTCCCGATCTGTCCGGTCTTTCGGGTTCAGATGGATAGGCAGAGAAGATTACAGGTCATCAAAATAATCCTTTAATTCACCGGTCCCCAGCAGCATGGTCCTTTTGAATTCGAACTGCAGCAAATTAATGGCAGATTCAATTAACTTTCTCATCGCCTCTCTTTTCTCAGAGTCCTCTTCCGTCATAAATTTCTCCAGTTTTCGCTCAAGAACTTCAGCAGTTTCCCTGATCTCTGAGAGAGAGTTTTTTAATTCCTCGATTTTTCTTGTATCCATATTTTTAATTTTTGTCTTATGGCTTTCAAGTGAGCCATTAATCGATAACTTCCAATAAAGATAGTTTTCTTTTTGTCGCAAAGCAATCCGTATGACGATTCCGGGTAAATTCTTTTTTCTGCCTGCCTGGTCAGGGTGCAAACGATGAAAAGGGTAATGGTTGGAAGGATAATGAAAGCCGGTCCGGGGGATTCATTCTGACCTTACCAGGACAAGGGTCATCCGGTCGGCACTGGCCGTTGACCTGAACAGGTGTAACAGTTCAGGGTATGTATCAGGAGGGAAGACTCCCTCGTTCATTTTCCTTATGCGGATATAGGTCACCCGTTTTTCTGCCACATCCAGGACTATCTCAAGGCTTCCGAAACGATTCTGTATGCTTACTTCCTCCGGGCAGGATTCAATCCTGTAACCCTCCGGCAGAATGTACGTGATCGTATCGGCATCGATAAAGGGGAATCGAAGCCAGACGTCCGTTTTTCTATTTCCTGTCTCCTCCGGGATGTAATCCGATCGGTTCAGCAGATTCAATACGATAAAGTATCTTTTGCCCATGACGGTGGCACACCTGTTAAGCTTCAGGTCGATTGACTCGGTCACTTCGGGGACCTCATTGCCTTCCAGGAGGTACGAGAATCCTTCCACCCTGATGTTGGTAAGACCAAGGTTGCGGTAAAGCCACTTTTTCTTTTCTTCAAATGATTCATCAAGGATTCCCGAAACATTGTCATACTGGAGTCCGGAATACCGGGTGGTAACCCTTGCATTGCCCGATCCGTCGGGATTCAGGTTTACGGTTGCACTGCGGTACTGGCAGTTTTCAGCCTGTTCATAACGCCTGGTCCGTACAATAGCCCCTCCTTCTCCGGTTATGATCATTGCGTTCCTGTTATCCGTAAAGTGTCCGATGTATCCGGGCGGATTTTTCTGGTTTGTGCATTCAAGCCAAATCGTATCCTGATCGAGGGGTACGCAGAGTATTATATGGTTGGACTGGTTGCTGACAAATTCCCTTCGCAACCCGGTTTCATAACGTCCGGCCCTTACCTTGGTATAGAAGGACTCGATGCCGGCCGCGGCAAGCAGGCTCCTGCAATAATTGGCCAGGGCCTTGCAATCACCGTATCCCAGGCGGTCCACCGTTTCAGCCGGGAAAGGCTGCCAGCCCCCGATTCCTTCCTGGATGCTTATGTACCGGGTCCTGGATTGAAGATATTTGTATACTTCCCGGGTAATCTCCCGTTTGTCATCCATGCCTGAAGTCAGATCGTGGATCTTCCTGACGGTTTCTTCCGGCAGTTCGTTCCTGCCTTCCAGCAATTTTGCCTGCCAGGCTCCGAATTCCTCCCAGGAACCCATCGTTCCGGCGTATCCGTCCATCTCGAATTCCACGGGAGCTGCAAGAACCATCGGAATGTATTCCTGGGCGGGGGGACTGTAAGGTTCCGGTTCAATTGCCTGCAGGTCGGCCGCCTGCCAAAGGTATTCGGTGTATCCTTCCGGTTCATTTATCCTGACCTTGAAATCAAGGTTCAGTTCAAGGTATTTTATATGCAATCCAGCAGCCACATGGATCGCATAGGAGGATTTTTCCGTTGAGATCCCAAACCCGGGCACCGGGCTCCAGTCAGGGATATCCAGCAGGCCGTTGTAATCCACTTTAAAAGAATATTCTATGGTATAGGGATAGGAATACCCCAGCGGATTGTAATGTATCCTGCGGCTGTCATCATAGAGTGTGTAACCACTGGCAATGCTGTAATCCTCAAAATCATCAGGCCGTATTTTGTCAATGATCCGGCCGTGGCTGTCGTATAAGGTGGCCCTCAGCTTACCAATCCGTGAAAAGGTTCCGTAGACTTCATTGAAGTCCGCGTAGGATGAACCGTTCCTGTTCAGGATAGTGATGGCATACCGTTCAGTTAAAGTGGCCCTGTCGGGGGACTCCAGCCGGAATATCTTTTCGGAATCACGAATGACCGCATTGGCATTCTCGAGCAGGCGGGAAGGGATATTGCTTGTATCGTATGGCAGTACCTGCGATTCGTATATACCGGAAGCCAGAACATGTGAACCCCAGGAAAACAGGAGAATATATGGGATAACGCTTCTCATGGTCCCTGCGGGGAAGCTATCCTTTTCAGGACAATAGGTTCTGCCTGCTTTTCAACCAGCTTGTCATAGAACACCTGAAGTAATTCATACTCATCATAATAAAATACACTTTTCCGGATATCGAGTTTGCTCAGCAGCTGTAACCGTCCCGGGGCGGGACGGATGACATAGGAGTAGGTTGCGGATTGCTCAGGCATTTCCAGTGTAAGCCCATCAGGTATTTCCTCGATTTCGTAACCATCGGGGATTTCCAGGTTAAGAATGAAAGATCGTTTGATCGGGTAGGCATAATCGACGGGATATTTTCGTTCCTTAAGCTTGAACGGATTGCTTTCAACCTGTTCGAAAAGCATGGGATTCAGGTAAATGAAGTCCCCCGCGACCATGGCCCGTTCCCTTATTTCAACATCGAAACTGTATATGATCGGCTTCTGTACGCTGTCGAGATCCCTGAAGTTGTAATCCCTGATTTCAAGTCCCGCGTTCTCACTCTCAAGCTCCCTGATATAGTCGTCCAGGCTGGTTTTTTTCTGGACCGTATTCCGGGTAAGATAGGCTGCATAATCCTTTTTCATATGCTGCATGGACCCGGAAATGATTCCCCGGTCATCCAGAGCAAGTTGAGCCAAGCAGGCTTCTTCGTAAGAGCAGCCGTGGCTTTCAAGATCCACCCAGTCGGTTCTGTTCTTGCTGATCAGCCGGCCCTGTCCATTCAGGCAGCGTACGGGAAGGATATGCGTGGGACAATTCCTTTCGGTGGCATCCATCAGGCAGTAGCGGTCACCGATTTTCACCCTTGCGACCACGTAATTGAATTTGGTAAGCTGTGGATAAAAGGGATTTAAAATCCCGTTGCTTCTTGTACTGAGGATGACCGGATCCGCTTCCAGTCCCATTTTATCCAGCAATACAACCAGGTTGAGATTCAGATCGGCCACGTTGCCGCTTCCCTCGGTATAGGAATTGCGGAGCGTTTTCTCAGGGTAGATCGAATTACTTCCGTTCCATGCGATCTGGGATTTAATATGGAGCAAGGCCAGCTGTGCCTTTTCCATGTCGCTGTAATCTCCGTTCTCGAAAGCGGCTGCAAAAGAGTTCAGAAATAGGCCGGATCTTAACTGTCCTCCGAAATTATCGCTCTCCATGAGGGTCTTATTGATATCTTCCCAGGTGGTGGTATGGTTTTTCATCATCTCTCCGGGGAATTTCGTGGTTGAAAGCTCAAAATTTATCGCCGCAAGATAATTTTGGACCGTTGTGATCATGGGTTCCTCAATGAAGGCGGGAACATCCCCGGCTTCCATCCGCATTATATTGGTCTGGTAAATACCCTGGTGAAGCGAAGTTTCACGGTTTCCAAGCCGGTCCTGTGTCGTGTTGGAATAGGAATAGTTGGCCTGGCCCCCGGAATGCTCGACGGATGTGACCGGAACATAGCCGCTCGACAGTTGCTTGTAGTTGAAAAACTCCGGGATTTCAACCGTCATCTCACTGTGGACCACCGGGATCCTGTATTGGTACTGCCAGTCGGGCAGTCGGGTCAGGTAATCGGATGTCAGCAGGTAGCTGTATTCGATGACCGCTCCCGGCTTAATCGCCGGAAGGGTGAACCTGCAAGCCCTCCAGTGCTCGCTGAGATCCTCGGTGAATTCGGATTCATTTTTCATTTTAACGGACACCTCCTTCCCGTCCTCAAGGTAGTAGGTGCATCCTCTCAGGCTGGTGATATTCTCCGTTATTGTCGGACTTTCATAAAACCGGATGGTCTGGTTAGCCCAGTTATAACCGTTCTGGTTGAAGATCTTGATCCGGGTATGCCGGTAAAGGACCATCTGGAATCCTTCCAGATTATTATAAACGATCTTTACCTGCTGGATATCACCGAGGATCAGGGCATCGGCACTTGTATCCTTTGTATACTGGCTCATTTTCAGGTCCTCTGTCTCGATCTTGCCGTACTTCATGTAACTGCCGGCATGGAGGCCGGGGAAATTCATGAGAAGAAACAGAAAAACGGGGACAGGATGGACTTTAACGCTCATTTTCATGGTATTCTGGTTTTGGGGGATCATCCATTCTAATGAAATCGTCAAATGTTGGCGGTGGTTGATTTTATGTTGTTCCTGATTATTTTAAATCAATTTAGGAATAGTTGGATTTAGAATCAATTTAAATAATGACCGAAAATTCGGGTCGGAAAATAACCCGGGCGGACACTCCCCGCGGGAGCCTGCCTGGTCAGGGTGCAAACGATGGAAAGGGTAATGGTGGGAAGGATTATGAAAGCCGGTCCGGGGGATTGAATCTGAGTCCCGGTTGGGAATGGTTCGGTTTTGAAAGGCCTGAAGTGCCGGTTGTCAGGATTTTATTCGTTTTACCTGCATGGCGGTCGGGCCCTTTTCCCCCTTGAACCTTTCGAAACTTACCAGGTTGTCTGCTTTTATTTCTTCAAGCAGGTTATTTGCGTGAACGAAAACACTTTCCTGTGTCTCGGTGTCCCGTATGAAACCAAAACCCTTGGATTCATCAAAAAATGTTACAATTCCCTGCCTCTGGTGATCTGAACTGGAAGAATCGCGTTTCGGGACGCTGACTTCTATTCCTTCTGCGGCAATATTCTTCCTTTTTCCGGGATCGGGAGGAGTGGAAGTGATCATCCCGGTCTCGTCGACGTAGGCTATCATATCGTCCAGACTGCCGCTTTTATCTTTATCCTTCTTGGCCAGTCTCTTCTTCTCTTTATCCAGTCTCTTTTTTTCTTTTTTCTTTCTTACTTCCTTTTTGTGGAATGTCTCCTGTGATCTGCCCATAGAATTAATTTTAGGTTATGATTTTAAAAATCACTGTGATATACAAAGACCTGTCAACCTTCCAGGAAAGAATAATTTTCTTTCAGGAGTTTTTTCAGCTTTGTCAACCCGCTGTTCCTGATCTGCCTGACCCGTTCACACGAGATTTCGAAATGCAATGCTATATCCTGCAGGGTATGGCTTGGTGTGCGGCATAATCCGAAAGACATGATCAGAATCGCAGCTTCTCGCCCGGTAAGCTTTTTTAAGGCCCGGTCAATGTTGATCAGGATGGATTCATTCAGGACGCCGGTATCAGGTTGTGGGAAATCCTCTCCATGTATAAGGTCATACAGGTTGATTCCTTTATCGCTGTCAGGCGAAAGTGGCATATCGAATGAAATCTGCCGGGGTTTGTAATAGTTGGCAAGTTTCACATCGTTGAATGCAATATCCAGGTAATCAGCAATTTCAGCATCGGTGGGTTCCCTTTCGAATTCCTGTTCGAGCAGGGGTATTACTTTTTTGATCCTGTTGATGGAAGAAATCCGGTTCATGGGCAGGCGTACAATCCTTGCCTGTTCGGCGATGGCCTGGATCATGGCCTGGCGGATCCACCAGACCGCATAGGATATGAATTTAAATCCCCTTTTTTCATCAAATCTTCTCGCGGCCTTCAGCAATCCCAGGTTCCCTTCATTGATCAGGTCCGTCAGAGAGAGTCCCTGGTACTGGTATTGTTTGGCCACGGAGACTACAAAACGGAGATTGGAAACAACCAGTTTTTCGAGTGCTCCATCGTCTCCTACCCGGATGCGTGAGGCGAGCTCGACTTCCTCCTCGGCAGTGATTATCGGATATCTTATGATCTCCTGAAAATAGCGGTTTATCGATTCATCAGTGCGCTCCGTGATTTTATATGTAATCTGCAAATTCCTCATTTCGAATCGTATAATTTGCTACCGGACCAAAAAAAACATACCCGTCCCCCTTTACAATTCCGGGGAACGGGCATGGTTTCAGATTCATTTTACATCGACGGCAAACAGGCCTTTTTCGCCCTGTTTGATCTCGAAAACAACTTCCTGCTCGGGCTTCAATGCCCTGTTCGCACTGGTCAGGCCGGTGCGGTGTACAAAAATGTCGTCACCATTTTCAGTTTCAATAAAACCAAAACCCTTGGTTTCATTGTACCATTTTACTTTTCCCTTAGTCATAATTCAACTTCTTAAAATATTAATATCTTTCTTTTCTGGGTTTCGCCACATTGACTACAATTTCTCTGTTTACTACCATGGTGCCATTGAGTTCCTCTATGGCTTTACTGGCCTCGGCTTTGTCTTCCATTGTAATGAATCCAAAGCCTTTGCTTCTTCCACTGTATTTGTCAGTAATGATCTGTACTGAACTGACGGTTCCATACTCTCCGAAAAGACCTTCCAGGTCATTTTCGGTTACCTTAAAATCAAGGTTTCCTACATAAATGTTCATTTTTAAAAATTTAAATTGTTACTGTTTAACAACCGGTAACGGAACAGTTTTAAAGCGGTTAATTGATCAGCCCGTGTTTAAATTTTTGTCAGACTGATCAGTAACATGCTGAAAGACAGGTTCTTCCATAACCTGTTGTTAAAATTAATTAAAAAATTGGATAGAAAACGGTGAGCAATTCGGACTACTCAGGAGAAGTAACTAGTCGATAAATGCACAAATTTTCAAATCTTAATTTTCGCAAAGATAAGTATTTATTTTCAGGTATTTACTGTTGTAGGTCTTTTATTAAAACAGAATATTTAATACCCGGTGGTCACGGCACCTGACTTTGCCTGAAAATGACGATCCCGGCCGGGTCTGCCTTCAAAAAGAAAAGTCCCCGCAGTCCTGATGCTGCAGGGACTTTCCATACCTGGCCCGGTTGAAATTTTTATGGGCTTATTCCGGTATGCCGAAGGCAAAAAAGAGTTCTCCCGGGTAATCCTCGTAAATGCCCTGGAGCAGGACCCCACCTTTGCTGTCCTTTAAGGCTTTACGCATGTCGTCCACCGATTTCACCTTTTCATGGTTGATCCCGGTTATAATGAATCCTTCGTTTATCCCGGTCTGGTTCTTGAGCAGGCCGTTGTTCAGTTCCTTGACCCTGACGCCTCCGTCGATGTTCAGCTTTTCAGCCGTCTTCGGGTCAATGTTCTCGAACGAGGCCCCCAGGATATCAAGGATGTCCTGTTGTTCCCTGGCGAGCACTTTTTTAACCCCTTTCTGGTTGGCAAGCTTAACCGTATAGCTCAATTCCTTCCCTTTCCGGTCAACCGTGATACTGACCTCATCACCCGGCCTGTGCCTGCCGATCTGTTCGAGAAGTTCTGCCGATTGCAGGATGGGCGTGTCGTCTACCCTGGTCACCACATCCCCTGCCTTTATGCCGGCTTCTGCTGCTGCACTGTTTTCCGTAAGGCTGTCAACATAGGCACCTTCACTGATCTTAAGGTTTTCTTCCTTTATGAGATCACTGTTAATATCCCGTATCATGATCCCGAGGTAAGCCCGCTGGACCATCCCGTACTTGAGGAAATCCTCCACCACTTTGTTCACGATGTTTGCGGGAATGGCGAACCCGTAGCCGGCATAGGTTCCGGTGGGACTGGCAATGGCTGTGTTTATGCCAATGAGTTCACCGTTCAGGTTCACCAGAGCACCACCGCTGTTACCCGGATTGATGGCTGCATCGGTCTGGATGAATGCTTCAATGGCAGATTTGTCATCAATGATGTTGATGTTCCTTCCCTTGGCGCTAATGATCCCGGCCGTTACCGTTGAATTCAGGTTAAACGGGTTCCCGATGGCCATTACCCATTCGCCCACTTCAACCTGGTCTGAATTGCCGATGGGCAGAGCCTGCAGGCCGTCCTTCTTGATCTGCAGAAGTGCAACGTCGGTGGACGGATCGGTCCCGATCACCTTTGCCTTGTAAGTATCGTTGTTATGCAGGGTGACCTCGATGTCATCCGCCTGGTCAACGACATGGTTGTTGGTGACGATGTATCCGTTCTCA
This sequence comes from uncultured Bacteroides sp., assembly GCA_964431315.1. GTDB lineage: Bacteria > Bacteroidota > Bacteroidia > Bacteroidales > SM23-62 > SM23-62. Next base: position 14,123 of record CAYSJH010000047.1, read on the forward strand.
CTGATGATCACACCCGAGCCCGTACCCATCTGCGTGAAAGGTTCGGATCTCTGGCGCCTCCCCTGGGGGGACTGAGGTTCACCCCAGAAAAACTTGAAGAAATCATCCCCGAACATATCCCCGAACGGATTGTCTTTATTATAGTACTGGTTTGCCGCCGGCTGGACCTTGCGGGATGAGGTGATGTGAACGACCGAATTCATCACTTCCTTTGAGACACCGGTAAAATCAAGAGGTACGTACTCGCCGTTCTCTTTAACGGTATAAAGGGCGTGGTGGACCGCTATCGGCTCCTGCTTGGTTAATGCAGGAGCATTCTGGTGATTGAGGCCGCTCATCAGGAAGACCCCGATCGTCAGGCCGCTCCCGATTACGGAAGCGACAAACATATTTACAAACTTTTTCATTTTATATTCCTCCTTTTTTAAGAATTATATTTATTGTGATTCTTGTGCATTGATTTGTAGCTCAACACGATCTTTATTAATCCAGGGTTCATCACCTGGCAGGACAGGACGGAGTACTGGAAGACAGGATTCAGTTTGATTTCCGTGAATCCGATCGTCGGGTCCATGCTGTCCTGATCATACAGTATCTCCCTTTCCACCAGATGGGTCCGGATCGGTTTTTCATATTCCGGGTCCAGTGATGCCTCCAGGATCAAATTTCCATCCTTGAGCAATGCATTGAAATCCTCGCCCAGGAACTGGTTGCTTTCCAGCAGAAGGATGAGATTGTTCCGGTGCTTGTCGGTTATCCGGTCGATCCTGGAGATTCCAAGCTGGTTATGGGTTTTAATAATCCTGCATCCCAGCGGCTCTGAATATTGCCTGTACGAAATCTGATTTGTATACATGACTATAATTATTTAATGAATGAATGATGATTTTTATCCTCGCGGGGACGACCCGGTCCCCTTTCAGCTCTTCCGGCATGGCCGGGAAAACTCAGGCTGAAGCCGGAGGCGGGGGGCGGTCAGCATACATTGGATCCGGATTGGCAGTCCGTGCGAATCTGAAGCGCGGATCCTTTACCGGGCTCTGTGAAATTTGTACCCTGAAGTTAAAAGTCAGGGAATTGTTTTTTATTAAAGCGGGACCGTGATCATCCGGGTTTTCGAGCCAGGGTGAATCCGGCAAATCCTTCGCCTGCACCAGCACACAGGCCTGTACAGGAACACCGGTCCTCCAATCGGTCCTGATGATCAGAAAAACCTGGGCAAGCACTAAAATCAGAATGCCGGACACTATACCAGCCTTTCGCTTCATAAGGTTTATTAAAAATCTTCTGTCAAAAATACGTTCACATGCAGGGGTATGGTGCATTTTTTACGTTAAAAAACCTTAACTGCATAGTTAAAAATCCTTAAATGGATTTGTTGATGGTCTAATTTGAGTTTTATGCTTAGATTTATTGAATGAAAACAAAAACTTTCGTCTTCATTCTACTGGCCGGTTTTGCTGCCGCTGCAGCATCGCATGCCCAGATCATCAAATCGATCGTCGATGCAGATGGCCAACTCACCGTTTCTTCGGAAGAACTGAATGTCAGGATCAACAAATCGCCCTGGTATATTTCCGTCTACGATAAACAGTATAACCTGATTTCAGGGGAACAGGAGAACGGTATTTTTCTGTTCGGCGGCGACAGGATCCTGGATTATGCCGGATCTTATACGGACCTGGGCTATGATACCCTGGTCAAACGGGATCCTCCCTTATACCATCTTTACGATGAATCCGTCATCACGGGTGAATCGGTTGTTTTTGAATGCAATACGGCAAATCAGCTGAGCGCCCGGGTCTACCTTACATTCCGGAACCCTTATGTCTTCAGCGTGTGGATGACCCTGCCCGGTGTGGTGGAACCGGTGGTTCACCGGTTTGTCTCGGATGAAAACGAGCATTTTTTCGGATTGGGGGAGTGCTGGAATGCGCGTTCGCTTGATCTTAAAGGCCTCTCGGTTACCATGAATAACAGCACGGGCACACCAGACCAGGGAGGGTATGTCCCTTTTTACATCAGCACCCGTGGATACGGGGTGCTGGTGGACAACAACCTGAATGTAAATTTTGATTTTTCCGTTGACAATGCAGTCAGTATTACGGCACCTGCGATCACGGGCAGCGTGGACGGGGCGGGGTATTTTAACGGCACCTCCTTACTGTACTACTTCTATTATGGCCCGGATCTGCTGGATGTGATCAGCCGCTTCACCGAACACGTGTCAAGGCCCGCCCTTCCGCCGTCCTGGGCACTGTTCACGACCTGGCAATGGAGGGACACCAACACAGAGACAGGCGTATACGACGATGCCGGGGGCATGCGCAACCAGAACATCCCCTGCGGACTGATATGGATCGACCGGCCCTGGGCGCAGGGATCGGAGAATATGCCCCCTCCCTTCGAGTGGCAGGTTTCAAGATATCCCAACGGGAGCAAAATGTTCGGCGATCTGCAGGCACAGGGGTATAAGACCGGGGTCTGGGTGGCCAGGAACCTGTATGGCAGCTTTTCCGACTCCACGAATTATACGAAACTGAAGGCCGACAGCAGGCCATTTCTCGAGAGGGACAATTGCCAGATGTATAAGATCGACCGGGGGAACGTGCAGAGCATCGATCCGCTCTTTACCTGCCAGGCCTATTACGAGGCGTGGGACGATGTATTGCACGGGGATTTTGTAACCCTGCCCCGTACCATCGCCAACCGCGCCCAGCAATTCGTTTCGGGGAAATGGCCGGGGGACAACGACAATACCTACGATTACCCGAGCGGAATGAAAGCGAACATCGCCGCCATGCTGAACCTGTCCATCGCGGGATTTCCATTCTGGGGAGGCGATACCGGGGGATTCCCGGATCCGCCGGGCAACAATGTGACCGTCCGCTGGGCACAGTTCTCCAGCTTCTGCGCAATCTTTGAAACCGCAGGCAAGCCTTACGCTTACGACCAGAAATACCGGGATATTTTCAGGAAGTACGCCGATTTGTATACCCGCCTGTTCCCTTACAGGTGGACCTACGCGCGGATTGCAAGCGAAAAGGGGCATCCCGTGACACGTGCCCTGGCACTGGCATACCCCGATGATCCGGAAGGATATAACCGGAAGTTTGAATACCTGTATGGGGACTGGATACTGGTCGCCCCGGTCGTCGACGCCACCTCCTCCAGGGAGGTCTACCTGCCCGGGGGCAAATGGTACGACTGGTGGGACGGGACTCTTTACGAGGGACCACTGACAATCAGTGATTACCCTGCCCCGGAGGACAAACTGCCCCTGTTTATCAGGGCAGGTGCCATCATCCCACTGATCGACGTTCAGCAAACCTGGCTGAATTCGACGACGGATCCGCTTACATTCCGGGTTTATCCGGAAGGAGAATCCGGCTTTCAAATACTGGGTGATACCGTGGTCTATCCCCATATGGACGGGTCCTACACCGATCTGCCCACCCTCGGAGTGAAATGCTCAAAAACCGAAGGGGCAGCCCGGATTTCCACCGGGAAATTTTCGCAGACCCTTGTTTTTGAAGTGCATATTGGCCAGAAATACCTGACCGTATCAATGAACGGGGAAGAGCTCCCAAGGCACGATGGAAAAACCAGTTTTGATGCGGCCGGGGAAGGCTGGTATTACGAGGAAGGGAACGGCGGGATTGCCTGGGTTAAGGTCAAGCCAGGCGATCTTGAATCGAACGAAGTTCTGATCACGCTGCCTGCAACCTCCACCCGGGGCCCGGCGGAAGACATGAATAGCTTCGAAATCGTACCCAATCCCTTTTCCGACAGGGGCAAGGTAGTTTTCCAGCTGCAGGAGGACTCAACCGTGAAGATCGAACTGGTGGATATGCTCGGACGACCCGTGGCACAGCTTGCCGGCGGGAATTACCATTCCGGCACCCATGAGATCGACCTCCCCCCGGAGCACATCATCCAGGATATGTACCTGGTGAAGTGCACCGTGAATAATGAGAAAAACACCAAATTAATGCTGGTGAGATAATTCCCGTCCCTTATCAATGTAATCCTTTACGTATCCGGCAAGCAGGATCGAGCCGGAAGATCTTTGCGCCAGGATGATTGAAGACCTTCCCTGCATAATTCATTAGAATGAATCCTGCAAAATCCCCTGGATGCGCCTTTTCAGGTAATTCCTTATTTGGAAACAATTTAAACAAGGATTTAAGGATCTGAATATCATATGATTCTAAATTTGATTAACTTTTATTGTTGTCAAACTTAAATCACTATCATGAAAAAACTGATTTTCTTTTCCGCCCTGGCTTTTGGATCCTTATTAATTCAGGCCCAGGAATCCTACGTGATGTTCGAGACCATGTACATCGATGTCAAGCCCGACAAGGCCAATGAATTTGAGGCGGCATTCAGGGCACACAACCGGAAGTATCATTCCGAAGGCGCAAGCAGGGTGGGAGTTCACTACATTGTAAACGGCCCTTGGGCGGGACAATTCTCCTGGATAATGGGTCCGCTGACCTTCTCCGACCTTGACAAAAGGCCTTCTGATCCTGCCCACGAGGAAGACTGGGGCAAGGTCATGCCATACGTGGAAAAAGTATCCGAGGTGGAATACTGGCGGTTGGATTCCAAGCTTGATTACCGCCCTGAAGGCTCCGGATTCAGCAAATACCATATGCGCTATTTCGATGTTAAGCCCGGGAAATGGGAGGATTTCACGAAACTACTCACCAGCGTAGTTGAAGTTTACAAGGCCAAGAAATATCCCAATTCAATGTCCGTTTACTGGAGCCAGTTCAACACCGGCAATGGACGGGATGTGGTTGCCGTGCAGGGCTTTAACAAGTACAGCGAGTACGATAAAGAAGACACCTGGGTTGCGGATTTTGAATCGGTCCATGGTGAAGGCTCCTGGAAGAAAACCATGGACGCCCTGATCCAGTGCACGGACGGGATGACCGAGGAATTGCGTGAAGTGGTCCCCGAGCTGGGAGGATCGGCGGAATAATAATTTCCGGGATACCAGAAAATTGGTAAATTTCCTGTTGAAAACTCCGGTCCCATGAGTGCCTGTCCCCATGACAACCATGCAACCAGTAATCAATGAATAAAACAGAGACTGCACAGCTTGACAGAATAACCTTTCCCGGATCATGCTTTCACAAATGGTCCTTTTTCGTCATGGCCTTTGCTGCCCTGGTCCTGTTCAGCGGTCCGGACCTGTGCGCGCAGTTTGCGGATTTCCCGCCGGATGATGTTTCCAGCACGATGGACAGGGACCAGATGCTGTGGCAGCTGGGCATTTCCCTGCCCGACCTTCCACCCAGGGCGACTGATCCCAATGCCCCCGGGTATAGCTATCCTTCCGATCCGGACAACCCGGAGGGGAACTGGAGGGACAATTACGGGAATACCATAATCCGTTCGATTTTCGGCCTCTGGAATAATTACGACGACTATTCGTCGGGGTATTTCCCGGGACCCGATTCGCTGAGGGTTGGACATTATACTCCGATCAACCTGCTGCAAATGAAGGGAACGGGACGGATCATATCAACCCCCGAAGAATGGTGGAAGCTCCGGCGCCCCGAGATCCTGAGGGATGTACAGCATGAGGTGTGGGGAACCCTGCCCGGCGACAGCATCCTGCCTTCCGTCAGCTGGACCACGGAAATTTCGAACGGGGGAAGGGGTCCCGCTGCCTATATCCAGAAAACCATCACGGGCACAATCGATGTTTCCCGGTATCCACAGGTAAGGGATGTGCCAAAGATCACCGCGGTTCTTCGTACGCCGGCCGTTGCCGCTGATCTGGTCCCCGTTATGGTGGTCATCGGCATGGGACTTGACCGCTACTGGGAAAAATGCTGGCCGGAAGGGTGGGGAGTATGCATTTTCAATCCAGGGGACCTCCAGCCGGATAATGGAGAGGGACTGACCAGCTACCTGGTCGGCCTCTGCAACAGGGGCAACTGGAGAAAACCGGGGGACTGGGGAGCACTCGCGGCATGGGGCTGGGGCATCAGCAGGCTGGTGGATTACTTTGAAACGGATCCCCAGGTTGATGCAGGCAGGATCGGTGTGACGGGGCATTCCCGATTCGGCAAGACTACCCTGGTCACCATGGCCTACGATGAGCGCATCTTCATCGGGTTCCCGAGCGATGCGGGAAGCCTGGGAACCAAAATGAACCGGAGGCACTGGGGACAGGACGTGGAAAATTCGGGATGGGACCGGGAGTACCACTGGACGGCGGGGAATTTCTTCAAGTGGATGGGACCCCTGCACGAAGGACAGTATCTTCCCCGGAAACTCGAAAATATGCCCGTTGATGCACACTCCCTGCTGTCGCTCTGCGCCCCGCGCCCGGTTTTCATGAACTGCGGAAACCATAGCACATGGACGGATCCTTACGGCATTTACCTGACCGCCCTCGGAGCCTCACCGGTTTACGAACTGCTCGGCCACAGGGGAGTTATCATGAACGACCCTAAACCCCGGCTCGAGACCGGTTACATCGACGGGGATATCGGGTACAGGTACCATGACGGGGGACATACCAATGAGCCCGACTGGCCCGATTTCTGGAACTTTGCCAGGAAATACACTGACATGCCCGTCCTCTGGCTGTCCCCCACGGAACTGGCTTTTGACAGCGGGTCGGGTGGGACCGGGACTTTTGTGGTTAACTCGGATACGAAATGGAGCATTGAATGTGGGACTCCCTGGGTCCGGATCAGCAAACTGGCAGGAACCGGAACCGATACAATCCGGGTGACTGTGACCGCAGCTAACAAAGCAAAAGAGGGGCGATCCGCAAGGCTTGTCATCCTGGCTATCGGACTCAGGGATCAGTATGTTTCCGTTAACCAGGGAAGTGCAAAACCCACCCTGACGGGGACGATTCCCGAACCGACCCTGGACGATGCCGAGTACAGTTTCACCGGAATGAAAATAAGTTCCAATACCTCGTGGAGCCTGTTAACCAGGGAGCCCTGGCTGTACGCCGAACCGGCGGGAGGCATTAACAATGCTGAGGTAAAACTTATTGCCGCGGCCAACGCGGGTGTCGAACCCCGCAGGGCGGAGGTCATTTTGAGATCCCCCGGCCTGGCGGACCGGGTCCTCTCCCTCACCCAGGAAGGCGCCGAACCCAGGCTGGACCTCAGGGGATCCGATTTCCGGCCCGTTTCGGAAATCAGAATTCCAGCCGATGTGGATAGCACGGTTAATTTTTTCGCCATAACCAATTCGACCGCTGAATTCAGCAGTTCGGAAGACTGGCTGACAATTTCGGTCCAGTTTAACAAAAACTGGCAGTTTTACTCCGTGACCCTGAGCGCCTCGGGCAACCCCGGAACCCAGGAACGGACTGCCCTTGTTACGGTAACGGTAGCCGGACTCGAACCCCGCGTCATCACCGTCATCCAGGCTCCGGGCTCACTCCCTGATGCGGTTTCGCCGATTACCTTTAAATGCCCTCTCAATACAGGTAATCAGCCGAATATGCCTTCAGGAACCTGAACGGCACAATGGTTAAACAGCGGATATCATATAAAAATCAGATCCATGCATACAGTAAATTTCCATTCCATGATTTTCATTCTTACCTGTTCAGCAATGATAGGAGGATGCCGGACCTTCCCGGAAAAATCAACCGCCGCTGAACTGTCCATCATACCGGAACCGGTCCGGGTTGACCTGTACGGGGGATATTTCGGGATCAACGGGAAAACTTGCATCGTTGTGGATCCCCGCACCGGGCATCTCGGTGAAATGCTGCAGTCCTGGTTTTCACCCTCCATGGGATTCGAACTCAAAATTACCGGCCGAGCGCCTTCCCGGAACTGCATCCTTCTGGCAGTGGATACTTCCCTGAGCGGGCTGGGGGAGGAAGGATACCATTTAACGGTGGAAAGGGAACGGGTGATGATCCAGGCACCTGCCGAAGCAGGAATTTTTTACGGCATGCAAACCCTTCGCCAGTTGCTGCCGCCCGGAATTTACGCGGACACGATACAGGAGGATATGCACTGGAAAGTCCCCTGCCTTGACATCACGGATTACCCTCGTTTTGCCTGGAGGGGGATGCATCTGGATGTCTGCCGGCATTTCATGCCCGTGGAATTTGTCAGGAAATACATCGACCTGCTCGCGATGCACAAGATGAACCGGTTTCACTGGCATCTGACAGAGGACCAGGGCTGGCGCATCGAGATCATGCAATACCCGGAACTGTCGCGAATCTCCGCCTGGAGGGATGAAACCCTTGTCGGTCATGCCCGGGAAGAACCCCGGAAATTCGATGGAAAACGCCATGGCGGGTATTACACGCAGGATGAGATCCGTGAGGTAGTCGCCTATGCAAAAGAGCGCTACATAACCATTGTCCCCGAAATTGAAATGCCCGGGCACAGCCTGGCTGCCCTGGCGGCCTACCCGGAGTTGTCGTGCACCGGGGGACCCTTTAAAGTTGGAACGACCTGGGGCGTCTATAAGGACGTGTATTGCGCAGGGAACGAAAAAACCTTTGAGTTCCTGGAGAATGTGCTGACCGAGGTGATGGAACTTTTCCCGGGGGAATACATACACCTCGGGGGGGACGAATGCCCGAAGGACCGGTGGGAACAGTGCCCGAAGTGCCGGCAGCGCATCAGGTCAGAGGGACTCCGGGATGAGCATGAGCTGCAGAGCTATTTCATCCGGCGCATGGAAAAATTCCTGAATGCCCATAACCGGAGGATTATCGGCTGGGATGAGATCCTGGAAGGGGGACTGGCCCCGAATGCCACCGTAATGTCCTGGAGGGGAGAGGAAGGCGGGATCGCTGCGGCACGGGCAGGACACGATGTGGTCATGGCTCCGAACAGCCATACCTATTTCGATTATTACCAGGCCGATCCGGAAAATGAGCCACTGGCCATAGGGGGATTGCTGCCCATTGAAAAGGTTTACTCCTACGATCCCGTTCCGGGGGAACTGGACCGGCAGCAGAAATCCCATATCCTGGGAGTTCAGGCCCAGCTATGGACGGAATACATCCCCACGCCGGCACAGGCGGAATACATGGCCTATCCCAGGGCCTGCGCCCTGGCCGAAATTGCATGGACCCCCCTGGATCGGAAGGATTACGAGCGGTTTACGGCTGCCCTGGCAAATCACCTGAAAAGGCTTGACAGGTTGCATGTCAATTACAGGAGACCCGGAACCTGAACGATCCGTGGCTCGGTGACAAAGATTATTTCATGGAGAATTTTTCGTTCCCGATCAGGATAAAAGGAGCCCAGTAAAAGGGCTGGGGAAATCGTTTCAACAGGTCTTTCTGGGCAAGGGCCAGGGCTTCAACGGCCGGGTGATCCTTCAGTCGGGAATAGAATTCTGACATCAGGACTGAAGTCTGGTAATCGGCTACGCTCCAGAGGCTAACGATTACGGAGGAGCTGCCCGCGTAAATAAATGCACGGCTGAGGCCCTCCAGTTCATCCCCGCGGTCGATATTCCCGAGTCCCGTTTCACATGCGCTAAGGGTGACCAGGTTGCTGTTCAGGCTGAGTTCAAAGACTTCATGAACGGTCAGCCTGCCATCATCCTCTTCGGATGGATTGAAAAGGAGGAAGGAATAAAGGGGCTGGAAATAGTTATAGGATCCGTGGGTGGCAAGATGGATGTACCGGAAGCCGGGACTTTCATTTTTAAGTACAGTTTCTGTACAGCTGTCCGCCATATATATCCTCGAAGCATTAGTGAATTCATTGCATATCCCGGCCACTTCCTGTTCGGTGCCGGGCAGCCCGGAAAATTCCCCGATGGAAAGGTCTCCCAGCGCCATTCCAAGAAATCCGCTGTCCGCATTCCTGCTTCGTGCGTTGCATTTGAGGTATACGCTTGTGGAAGGGGCATAGCTTATATTGAAATCCTCGACCAGGTATTTGTTCTGACCGGAAACCAGGGTCTGGAAGGGTAGAAAATGCAGGGGACCGTTGGGCACGATGACCAGGTCCGTATAACCGGTCAATCCGGATTCGAGGGGTTGCATGAGGTAACCGTATAAATCAGTTAGTGCCGGATCCATTCCTGTTTTGTGGTAGGAAGAGATATTCCTTCGAATGGCTTCGACCATTTCCTGAATTTGCCGGCGGCCGAGGCTGACCTGGTGATGCTGAAAATCATCCCTGCCGATGAGCCAGGAATGGACTTCCTGTTCACTGATCCAGTATGCGATAATCGCTGTCTGTTCATCCAGTGAATGCCGGATCTTTTCAATATCTGCGGGTTCAATATTTACCAGCTGGGAATAATCCGGGAGATTCAGCTTAATCTGAAGCAGAATTTCCTGGTACTCGTCCTGGGCGTTCCTCAGTTCTTCATAGATCATTCTGGTATCCACATGTCTTGCACCTGTAACATTAGATTCGGCAAGTTTCCTGCTCTGGAGTAACCTGTACATATTGCGGATCTCGAACCGTTTATCCTGTTCGGCCCGGATCAGTTCACTTGCTTCCGATCCTCTGAAGTCAATTTTCTTATTGGCAAGAACATCCAGGAAAGTTCTTGCCCTTGCCCTTTCCGAGTAGTTAAATGCATCGGCCGAGTTGCCCATCCGCTCAAGGAGGTTGATCAGCCTTTCATAAACTTCCCTTTTATTGTTCAGGTAGGTACTTTTAAATTCTTCAATGCTGAGATTGCCCCTGATGTTCTCTATGATCCGTATGGATTCCTCGTAAGCTTTACGTGCTTCTTCAGGCCGTTCAGCTTTCTCCAGCATACGGCCGCGGTGAAGCCATATCTGCCAGAGGTTCTCGGGGAAATCTCCCGCAATCTCTGCAGAATCCAGGGCTTCCTCTGCCTCCGGTAATTTGTCAAGATCAACGTAAATTTGTCCCAGGTGCAGCTTTGAACGGGCGAATCCCATGGTATTGCCGGCCTTTCTGAACCATCCTGCTGCCAGGTTATACGAGGCCAGGGCACTGTCATATTGTTCCTTTAATAAATATATTTCCCCCATCCTCAGGGAGGAAATCCCTGCACCGACCCTTGATCCCGCGGCGGTAAAATAATCCAGTGCATCCGTCAGCCTGCCCTGGCGGAGGTCAACGGATGCCTGCATGCTGGCGGACTTCATGGCAAGAGTGTCTTTCATCGTTCCGGCCTCCCTGTAATACCTTTCCGCCCTTTCCAGGTCACCGATTTCCCGGTATATATCGCCCATGCCGATTGTAAACCAGATGATCTGTCCCGCTATCTTGTATTCTTCCGCCTGCTCCAGGGCCCTTTCCTGGTGCCGCAGGGCATTTTCATAAAAACCCAGAGAGGATTCAACGATCGCCAGGCTTTGTTCATGGCGTGCAGTGCTCATCCGGATCTTTTCAGCGATGTCGCGTGAATTTTCCAGGCTGGACCGGGCCAGGTCCGGATCTCCCAGGTCCAGGTAAACCTTTCCCATTGCCAGGAGGGATTCCATCACGCCTGGCTCCGACCTGGCCGCCCGGTAGAGCTGGTTGCATTTATTCAGGTTCTCAAGCGATTCCCCGAACCTTCCCAGGGCCGACTCTGCCTTTCCGAGAGCCAGGTAGGTGTCGGCAATGGACAACCGGTTTGTGTTCTTGAGGCTTTCGTCCATGCCTTCATTCAGTTCAAGGGATGTTTCAAGGGTATGGATGCCAGTCGTATAGTTTCCCATATAGAGGTAAACCATGCCCTCCTGGCGGAGGTCCTCGATGCGGTCAAGGGGATTGTTCTCGATGCTGTCAAGAATGGCTGCGGACCGGATTTGTTCCAGTGCACCGGGATACCTGCCCAGCATTTCATGGCAGTTGGCCAGTTTCCGGTGTACATCCGCCTCCATGGACAGGTTCCGGTAAATGCCCAGGCCGGAACTGGCATCGAGCATGGCCGAGTAATGCCCGATGGCGGCCTCGTAATCATGTGCATTGAAGCTGGCATCCCCTTTCTGCTGCTCCTGGTTTACCAGGATGGAAGGGGTTTTACAGCCTGGACCGAAGAAAATGATCAGGCTGATGATCAGCAGTGTGATGCGATGCTTCTTCCTCATTCGATCAGAAAATATAGGAAAGGCCAAATATATAGGTTGGATCAGCCGAATTATACTTCCCGAACAGGGGAACAAATATACCCTGGACAAACCGGAAACGTCTTACCTGGAAAAAGAGAGAGGGTACATAATCCACCGTCCATGTGGAGGGAGAAGTTTCCTCGGGATCATAATAATAAGTGTTCCCCCCGAAGGTGAGGAACCCGATTTCATTGGTCAGCGAGATCCAGTCGTTCAACTGGATTCCAATATCGCTGGCAATGTTGAACATGTCCCCCTTCTCGAACCTGATCTCGGGTTCGCCGGGCTGGAAGATCTTCCTGCCGGGAAAATAATGTTCGTAATGGATCCGGGTGGTGGATGAGAACGGGTAAAATATTTTTCTTATGATCGCAAAGGTTTCCCACTCGAAGTTCCCGCCGCCTGTCGGGTAATCGTACTGCAGGTCATTGATGATATTCTTCGGATTCTTCCGGCCGGTAGGCATGGCAACCACGGTGCCGAGCGTAATGCTCGGAAGCCGCTCCGTTTCCCTGACCAGCTGGAATTTAATCCCGGCCTCAATGTCCCCCAGTCCCCTTCCACTTGAACGGAAGGAGATCAGTGTATCGCTTCGGTCCAGCACATTGGTTATTACGGTTGACACATAGTAATTCTGGCTGACGTAAGGGACCTTGCACCCGATCTCCAGGCGGTCGGTTATGCCGTATTGCAGGGCGAACTGAAATCCGCTGAATTTTCCCCATGCGTTGGTCCCCAGCACATAGCTGCGATTCCCGTCCTCGTCGAACACCTTGTCAACGATGATGAACGCACCTTCGATTCCAGCCCTCAGGTACCCCTTGCGCAATGTGACCGGTTCGGTAATGACGGTTTGCTGCTTTAGATCCCCCGGTATGACCACCTGTTCGGTCTGCGGGTAAAGCATCCCGGCGCCCAGGCAGGTTAAAAAGATTTGGCATATCAGGTTTTTCATATGCGTTCAGGTAAAGGTTTCATCGCGGCGCCGGTGCCATGAAATTCAGACTTATCCCCGTCTCGAAGACCCGGGGTGCAAGGATGTTTTTCCCGGAATAGGGAAGATGGAGATGCTGGCTGAGCCTCAGGGCCGGGGTTACCTGGATATCATATCCGATGCTGACCGAATGCAGCGCAACCGTACCTTCCAGGACCTTTTTACCCGTTTCCGTTGACCAGGTCCCGGTATTGGAAAATCCTTCAAACGTTACCAGCACGGCAAACCAGCTGATGGCCTGCCAGGCCATGACTGCGGTATAATCAACCGTATTTCCCACCCCGTACCGGTAGGGTATTTCACGGTACCGGATCTCTCCCTGGCTGAGCCTGCTCTCCCAGGAGATGGATTCTCCTTCTTTCAGGCCGGTGGACCAGGAGAACAAAGCGGTGGCTGAAAACAGCCTGCTCCGGAATTTAAGTGCACCGCCAAGGGAACTTACGGGCACCCCGAGGCCGAATTTATTATTATAAAGGTATTCAATATCCATGGATCCCGGGTAGGGCTCTGACAGTGTCACCCGGTGCGATGGCTGCCCGGGTTTATGGTCGAACAGCGGGAGGGAAATCCCACCGTTCACAGCCAAATCCAGGAAATCCAGCCTGAATGGATTGCTGAGTGCCAGTCCAACGAAAAGGTCATCCAGTCCCCTGTAAGTCCGGATTTCTTTTGTTGAGATGCTCCCGACCCCGGTCTCGGTGACATGGTTCTGTGAACGGATCCCCATGCTGGCATAGCTGATCGATGCGGAAACTTCCAAAAATTCCAGGATCCCGTAATTCAGGTTGAAAGGGAAGGAGTGTTTCCCGGAAACCGAACCGTCCGTGGCAAGGTCTATCCGTTTCCCCGCCAGGTCATATTTATGGTTTATGATGGAAAAATCATACCCGGTATTGAACTGCAGCTGTCCCCTGTGCATGGCGACGGGGCGTTCCACGTACTTTTCGGTAAGGATCTCCATGGCGGTCTGCCCGGATGCCATCAGGGTTATAAAAATCATGACCGTTATGCTCAGTAGCCTGTTCATCTCCCAGCGCCATTCATTATTCATTGATATAAACAAGGATCCCGTGTTTCAGTCCCCCGAACCACAGATTTCCGTTCCGGTCCGCCAGGCTGCATGAGAAGGACTCATCCTGGTGGCTCAGGGGTGTCTTGACCGGGATCATCTCAATCCCGTTGTACTTGATGATCCCCCCGGCCGCGGTGACGAACCAGAGGTTGTGATCCAGATCCTCCGCCATCGATAAGGTACCGGCGATGTTATATCCGTGGTAGAGGTAAATTTCCTCGAAATTTTTTCCATCGTACCTTGAAATGAACTTATTGTGAAAGCTGCAGAACCAGAGCTGGTCCCAGCTGTCCTCCAGGATAAACGTGATGTCCTGGTTGTGTAATCCGTAGGTTGAATCAACGATGAAAAAATCATTGCCGTCGAAGTCAATAGCCGCTCCTTCCGTGCCGAACCAGATGAGGCCGGATTTATCCTCGGTTATGGAATTGATGTAATTGTACTCCTTTCTGCCGGCAAAATAGGCCTCGTAGAATGAACCGTTAAAATACATGTAGATGCCTGCCCCGTATGTCCCCATCCACATGCGTCTGTGGCTGTCCTCGTAAAGGGCTGTTATAGGTACGTCAAGAAAATTCTCATTGTAATAAACCAGTCCGTCGATAAGGAAATTCAGTCCCCCGCCCGTACCGAACCACATGTCCCCGTCGGCATCCTGTACCACTGCATAAACGGTGTTCGAAAGCATTCCGCTGTTTGTGGTGTAACCCGACCAGTTCGTGCCGTTAAATGTCCTGACGCCCGCATCGTTGGTGCCGGTCCAGATATTTCCCTGGCTGTCCTCATAGATGTTCCAGATGAAATTATCGCCCAGGCCGCTGCCGGCGTTGTAAGTGATCCATCTGCCAAGTGTTCCGGGATCGAGTGCGTCCCTGGCACTTTCATCCTCGCATGCGACGGTAATGCAGGCAAGCAGCAGGATTGCCATGGAATTGCGTATGCGGGTCAGCAGGGGATTCATGCTTGCGGACATCAAAGTTTGTATCTGATTCCCACACCGAGTACGACCAGGATAGGGGTAGCATTTCCGAATACGGGCTCTATCCTGAGTTCAACGGGCAGCTGCAGGTGATCCGTCAGGGGAACAGTGTATCCTGCCGATGCCAGGAGCCCGGCTACCGTTCCCCCGGAAAAAAAGAAATGAAGGCCGGCCCCGCCCTTGAGGAAGAAATTTTCCCCTAAATATTTTATTACGTGAACCCCCAGGTTGGAGGTCCATTCCGTACCCCAGCGTGTGCCGGAATAAGTCCCGTCCGACCACCTGTATTCCCAGTAATAAAGCCTGTTGGTCCCTAACTCTGCTCCAATGGAGAGTCCCTCTGAAAGCATATATTCCCCTTCCGCCTTGATGATCACCGCCCAGGTATCCCACTCTTCCAGGTCGTCATACTCGATGGCTTTGGCCACATCCACGATGGTAGCCCCGGCGCCTGTTTTGATGCCGAAAGACCGGAACTGGGCATTGCAGGGCAGAAATGGAAGCGCAGCCAGGAAAATTAGTGTGATGGATCTGGAATGAATCATAACTTGAAGATATTTCAGGATTAGGTGCAAATAAATTTAAGGAATAATAATTTGGAATTAAAATAGTAATTTTAGTCCACATCAACAGTTCCATGGAGCTCCGGCATTACCTGGCATACGGTGTTTTTTTTATTGTCGTCACCATTGAGTCCATTGTAGCATACCGCAGGAACCTGAAGCTGTACAAGGGCCGTGACATTACCAATAACATCATTCTGGGATTGTTGACCACCATTTTAATGGTCATCGGCAAGGGTACCTTCGTGGCCTTTTTTACATTCTTTAAACGCTATGCCCTGTTTGATATCGGAATGGTCTGGTGGTCCTGGATCGTTCTTTTCTTCCTGAACGAACTGATCTTTTACTGGTTCCACCGGCTCAGCCATGAGATCAGGATCCTGTGGGCCTTTCACGTGGCCCATCACAGTTCCACGCATTACAATTTTTCGACGGCTGTGCGTAATAACTTTTTCATACAGACCTTCCGGTATGTGGCCTGGGCGCCCATCGCCATGATCGGGTTTGATCCCCTGGCCATCATCCTGATGGATTCGGTGGCCTATTTCTTCCAGTTGTTCGTGCACACCCAGATGATCCGGAACCTGGGATTTTTAGAATGGTTCCTGAATACGCCCTCGCACCACAGGGTACACCACGGCAGCAACCCGGAGTACATCGACAAGAATTACGGGGCGATCCTCATCCTGTGGGACAGACTCTTCGGAACCTTCCGGAAGGAAGAGGAGACGGTCCGGTTCGGAATCACCAGGAACATCGATTCCCAGAGCGTACCGAACATCCTTTTCCACGAATTCATTGCCATAGGCAAGGACATCGGCCGCTCCAGGTCCCTTTCCGATGCGCTTCATTACATTTTCGGCCACCCCGGTTGGGGATACAGCAAGGCCGGGGCGAAGTGAACCGGGACGAAAAAAGCCGGGGCGAAATCAGTCTTAAATCTCCCCTTCTGTCAGAGACCTGCCGGATTCAAAATCATAAAAGGACTTCCGCATCAGGTCGGCAAGTCCAAGTTTGTACTGTATATAGGCATCAAGATGTGCCAGGTAGGCCAGGTTAAGCCGGTCGCGGTCCAGGGCGAGGGACTGGCTGTCGATGTCTCCGTTTGAGAAACGTTGCTTTGAGATATCGTAACTTTTTTCTGCCACTTCAAGGTTCTTCTCCAGCAGCTGCAAGCGCCTCAGGCTGCTTGTCAGCTGTCTGACCGAGTTGCGTATCTCCATCTCGATGTTGATTTTTTCTTCGTCGAAACGGATCTGGTTCATTTTGAGGCTCGATTGTGCAGCTTTTACAAGGGCTTTGTTCTCCCCCCAGTCAATGATGGGAATATTGATCGTAAGGGCGATCCCGAAATTGCCCGGCCGGTCCCTCATCTGGTCGAAGGAGCTTCCCAGGGCTTCACCGAAGCCAAGGGGCCTGTATCCCTGGTTGGTCCCGATGAGTTCATAGTAGCCGCTTACTTCCCCGTTGATGATGCCCTGTGACCGTGTCCTCCTGATCTCGATCTCCGAGAGCTCGATCCCGATCTCGTGTTCCCGGATCTCCATCCGGTTGGCCAGTCCGTTTTCCACCGCAAGCTCCTCGTCCACCTCCACGATGTTGTAACTCAGGTCACTGACCAGGAAAACGCTGTCGCTCAGCTGCAGGCCGAGTTTTTGTTTGAAAAAATTCAGCTCCGCATAATAATCCACGGTGGCGATGTCGAAATCGTTCACGGCCTGTGCAAGGTCAACGTCCATCTGCAGGGATTCCACCTCGCGTATCAGTCCCGCGTTATACTTATCCTTCGCAATCTGTGCCGCCTCCGTTTGGCGTTCAAGATCCTGTTCGGCGATCCTCATCTGCTCCTTGGCCTTGGCCGTTGCATAAAATGCCTGGCTGATCTCGTAGACCAGGTCCAGTTCGGCCCTTTTAAGACGTTTCAGTGCCAGTTCGTAATTAAGCTTTGCCCTTTTGAATTCCGAGCGGATGTGGTTGTACGAATACAATGCGGTCAGCGGCTGGCGGAAACCGATCCGTGAATTGAGGTAGGTCAGCCTGTCTGATTTATTGTAATCATCGATGTTGTAAAAGCCGGATCTCAGGAAAACATACCCATCCGTGGGAAGGGGCTGGTTGACGTTAAGGTAGCTGCTGAAGCGAAGCTGTTTTTGAGGGAAAAACAGGATCCCGGTGCTGTCTTCCCATTCGGTTATAGTTTCGGTAAAGTTTGGAAGCACCAGGTCCATGTCCACATGGGTCCTGAATCGGCTTGTGGCTGATCTGAGTTCGTACTTTGATTGTTCCAGTCCCTCTTTTAGCACCCGCATTTCATGGCTTCGCATACCGGCCAGTTCAATACTCTTTTGCAGATCAAGCCGGTGCATCTCCTGGGAAAAAAGGCAGAGATTCATGCCCAGCAGGCAGATCAGGGCAGCGTTCTTCTTCTGAAGATCTTTCGACAGGTTCATATTTCGCGTGTTTAAGGGTATCGGATTATTTTGTTCAGGCGCATGCGCCTGGATCATTCATGCCGTATGGCTTCAATTGGAACCAGGCTGGAGGCCTCTTTCGCCGGGAAGTACCCGAAGCTGATGCCGACCAGCACGGAAAACAAAAAGGCGATCACGAGCGAATAGAGCGTAACCGCCGTGGTAATGTCCGTTATAAGCGTTATGAACAGGGAGATCAGGAGTCCCAGTACAAGTCCGATGATGCCCCCGGTAATGCTGATTACAACGGCCTCGGTAAGGAACTGGTTGAGGATGTCCTTTCGTTTGGCACCGATGGCCCTCCGGATGCCGATCTCACGCGTCCTTTCCAGCACGGAAGCCAGCATGATGTTCATGATGCCGATGCCTCCAACCAGCAGCGATATGGCTGCAATCGACCCGAGAAGGATATTGTAGATCCTCCGTTCCTTTTCCTCCTGTTTCAGCAGCTCGAAGGGTATGATTATGCTGAAGTCCTCATTATTAAAGTGATGGCGGTTCAGCAACTGCTTGATGATCCCCGCAATTTCCACGAGCCGTGCGGGATTGGAAACCTTGACGGTGATCTGTTTGACTTCGCTTTCAAGTTGGTTTTCCCGGAGGAACCTTTTATTGAATGCCGTAAGGGGAATGTAAATATCCGTATTCAGGTCCCGCGATGCCAGTTCCCCCACCGTCTCGGTGAACAATGACTTGGTATTCATAACCCCGACGACCTCCACCCACTGGTCCTCGATCTTTATGTTCCTGCCCACCGGGTCATCAAAAGGAAAAAGTTCGTCGGCAATGGAGGCTCCCAGTACGCAGACCTTGAGGCTCCGGCTGTAATGGTCCTCGTTGATGAAGATCCCCCTGCCGGCGGAATAATTCAGGATGGCGGTGAAGGAGGGGGTTATCCCGATGAGGGTTGCCTTTGCGCTGCGGTCCTCAAACTGGACCTCAACGTCCTTCTCGGACTGGGGGGCGATTTTTTCAACCATCGGCACAACGGCCATGATGGCTTCTGCATCGTCCATCGACAATCCCTGTGAGAACTTCGCCCGTACTTCTTCGAGTTCCTCATCCGTGTATTCCTTGTCCCTTATGATGATGTTGTTCACCCCGAGATCCTTGTACTTGGCGATCGCCTGCCGCTTTGCGCCCTCCCCGATCGAAAGCATGGCAATCACGGAAGCCACGCCGAAAATAATGCCCAGCATGGTCAGGAATGAACGCAGCTTGTGGTCGCGGACGGAAGCAAATGCCACATGGAAATTTTCACTTAATTGCATTTCGCTTGAGGGTTGATTTTAGTTTAGGGCTGCCGGGCCGGGCCTTTCCTGGGAAAGGACCTCCTGGCCTTTGCTGAAATCCCCGTAAATGACGGTTTGGCTGTTGTTCCTGGGACCCGTTTCCACGGGGGTTTTGATCACATTCCCATGCCTGACCAGCCGGATGTAGTACTGGCCGTTTTCCCGCAGGATGCAATCATTTGAAACGTAGAAGGCATCATTGATTTCGGCGTAGATGATCTCGCAGCTCACCGTCATGCCGGGCTTCAATACTTCACTTTCGTTTTCCTCCACCAGAACCTCGATGTCAAAGATCTTGATGTTTGAATCCCGGCTTTTTTCCCGGCTGAGCTTTCCGATCGAGAAAATCTCCCCCCTGAATTCCAGGTTCGGGAACGCATCCAGGCGAACGATAACCTTCTGTCCCAGCCTGATCTTATCGATGTCCATTTCGTTCACCGTTGATTTTACCTTCATTCTCCGCAGGTCCGGGATCACGGCCAGGCTGCGGTTGGGGTAGGTTTCATCACCGGTTTTAAAAAGCTGGCGGGTGCTCCTGTTATACTCGATCTGCAGGATCCCGTCGTTCGGACTTCTCAGGATAAGGCGGGTAAGGGCCTGGTGTGAATCCTCGATGTCGTTTTCCAGCTGCCTGATCTTTGTGGCCTGTATGATGCGGTCCAGTTCGGCGATCCGGTCGTTGTACGTGATGCTTTTCCTGATTTTGTTCAGGCTGATCCCGGCTTTCTGAAATTCAAGCTCCTGGATTTTCTTGTTCCGGTCCGAATCAAACCGTGATTTTTCAAGTTCCAGTTTTTCCATATTGTAGCTTGCTTCCTGTTGCAGCAACTGGGACCTGAGCTGCTTTGCCCTGTTTTCATGTTCCACCAGGAGCTTGTTGAAAACGGCCTTTTCCATTTCCAGGGTATTTTCCCTGGCTACCAGGAATCTCATCACGTTCGACGGGTCGAGCGAGATCACGGAGTCTCCCTTTGAGACCAGCTTGCCGTGTTCGACCATACCCGTAATCTTGTTCCTGTACCCGTACCTGAATCCAAGGAAGGGCATTATGATGTGCCTGGCAACGACGGCCTGCAATTCCCCTGTTTCGGTCAGGCTGGCCTGGAAATCGCCCTGCTGAATGGTGCAGGTCCCGGCCTGATCCCCCCTGTCGCAGGAAAACCCCGGCAGGAGGAGGAGGACGAGAACGGGAAATTGCTTCATCAGTTTGCTTGTTTTTTATAGGTTCTTACCGGGTTTCTCCGGCTGACAGGTCAATGAGCGAGATCCGGTCACCTTCCCTTAGTCCCTCTTCAACGATCACGAAATCATTATTTGCCAGTCCGGTTTCAATGGTTTTTTTCTTAAAGCCGCTCCCCGTTTTTACAAACACGTAATCTTCAGCGCCTTCGCTGAATAATGCCTCCAGGGGTATGTAAAGGGCATCCCCGATCCGGTCCACCATGATCCTGCAGCTGACGGTCATGCCCGGCATGAATTTTTTGGGAGCCTCATCGAGCAGGACTTCGACGGGAAAAACCTTGACCTTCGAGTCCCGGTCCTTGAATTTTGCCAGTCCCGCTATGGAAACCACCCTCCCGGTAAAAACCGTATCCGCAAAAGCGTCCAGTTTGATCTCCACCTTCTGGTCAAGCTTGATCTTGGCAATATCCACTTCGTTGATCTCGGTTTCTGCCTTCAGCTCGCTGAGGTCAGGCAGGCTGACCAGTGGTTCGCCGGGCCAGGGCTGCTCACCCACCGCCCATTTCTCGTCGGTGGACCAGTTCTGACGGAGGATGGCGATGCCTGAACCGGGACTGGTAACCGTCAGCAGGTCCAGGGTTTCATAGGCTTCCTGGAGGTTTTTCTTCAACTGCTTGATATTCACCTCCTTCTGTCTGATTTCCTCGACGTGGATCCGTTTCTGGTTTGCGATCTCTTCACGTGCCGTTTCCAGGGAGATCCTGGCCTTCTCCAGGCTCAATTGCAATTCCCTGCGGGCCACTTCCGAATCAAAGGTTGCCTGTTCAAGCCTGATCTCATTGATCTGGTAATCAAGCTCGGAGATCCTGAGATCCGCTTCCAGTTCCCCGATCTTCGATTCCTGCTGGGCAACCAGTTTTGCCATTTCGGCATTGGCTATTTCAAGTTCTGCCTGTGCATCAATAATGACTTTATGAACGTCCGAAGGATCAAACCGGATCACGGTATCCCCGGCACTTACCTCGGAGCCGTCTTCAACGATCTCAGCGATTTTCAGCATGCCGAACTGCCAGCTGATCGATGGTGAGGATATGCTCACCGCACGGGTTGCATTGATCTCACCCTCCTCGGCGATGTCGATGTAAAACTCGCCCCGCCGGACCTCGGTCGTCTCTACGTCTTTATGCATATTCGACTGGCAGGAGGCGATCAGCAGGAGGAAGGCAGGAAATGCATATTTTTTCATGGACTTCAATTAAGGATTATGGATTCAGGGGGTTTCACTATTGCAATCGTTTCATTGCCGGAAAGGCCCGACCGGATAACGGCGAATTTGTTATTGCTCAGGGCGATCTCAACAGGCTGCCTGCGGAACCTTTTCCCTTTTTCGACATACACCACCTTGATGCTGTCCTCTTCGAAGACTGATACCACGGGGATCACAAGGGTATCGGCGATACGGTTGATGAAAACGTCACAGGTGACGCTCAGTCCCGGCTGCACCCCAAGGCTGGCGCTGTCAAGGGAGGCCGTGATCTCGAATACCTTTACCTTTGAGCCTCTTCTGACCGGTTTTCCCATGGGCGCTTTGAGTTTGACCCTGCCTGTCAGGATCATTCCGGGAACGGCATCGACCCTGATTTCAACTTCCTGTCCCTCCTGGATCTGCTTAAAACCGGTCTCACTGACAAAGAGTTTCGCCTGCATTTCGTCCATTTGCGGGATATCCAGGAGCGGCATGTTGTTCCATACAATGTCCCCCTCAGCAATTTTTACTCCGGTGCTCCATGACAAGGCATAGATCACAAGCCCGTCCACTGCAGAGGTAAGCACCAGCTTATTCAGTTGGTCCATTGCCCGGTTGATCCGGTTCTGTTCCTGGCTGATCCTCAGTTCCATCTTCTTCATCTCCGAGGAGTTGATGCTTTCCAGGAGCCTGAGCTTGTCTGCGAGCTTCTGCCTCTCAATTTCGGCCTTTTGCAACTCCAGCCCGATTTTCTTTTTTTCCAGCGGGGAGGTGAACCGAAGCTGCAGGGAATCCAGCCTGGTGATGGCGGTTGAGAGGTCTATGATGTTGACCTGCGACTCCAGCATGATGTACTGAAGGTCCAGGTCGGCCTTGGATTTTAAGTATTCGGCACGGGCAATCTGGTACCGGTCCACAGCCCGGGCATAGTCCTCTTCCAGCTTATTGGCATCAAGAATGCAGACGGTATCTCCTTTCCTGACATGGCTTCCTTCCTCGACCAGCCAGTTTACAGTCAGGTCGGCAAATACCATGGGAACCTGTATGGAGACGGTCTTAATGGATTCCAGGTTCCCGGATACGGTAATTTTATCGATATAATCCCTTTTCTCTACGGGTGTAGTAAGGACCGATCCACCATGGCTGCCTCCCGAGCAGGAGAAAAGCAGGATCAGGCTGAATCCAATCAGGGGTTCAGGGGATTTGATTTTGACCGGGTTTTGTGTGGTTTAGACAACTTCTTCTTAAACGCAGGAATACTGCTATAATTGTCCGGGGGGCTGCGACTTGATGTGGACGTCGCGCTGCGGGAAGGGGATATGGACGCCCTCTGCCCTGAAAGCCGCATCGATCTTGTAGCGGATCTCGCTCTTGATGAACTCGACACGGAA
>CAYSJH010000048.1:0-36629 GCA_964431315.1 uncultured Bacteroides sp.
AATAGTCAAGATGGAAGGTGTGAAAACTCCTCCGAAAGTCCCGAATTTATTTGATCTGGCCATAGTATCTTTATTTCAATAATCTATTCAATTTAGACAAATTTTCCATATTTTGTCACTAAACATTATTAGATGGTTTCTGCCATTAATCAAACCGATTATTTACCAGGTTTGTCTGACATTCCTTTTGGAGAGGTTTATGTTTAAACCACGTGCTAAAATCCGAAGGGGAAGCCGAATTTTTAACACTCTGATTTAAAACCAATTAAAATCCGAATAAAATGACGTGGTGCAGGTAGTACCACGTCATTACGTCACAAGGCTTTGTAGATCAATGATCTGTGAGGCCTTTTTGCGTTCGGTTGACGATTGCGTTGACGGTTTTGAAAATCAGATTTTCGTTTGTAATTACGCATCAAGGTTAATCAGTATTAATCTAGTCCTGATCTACGCAGGCAAAGTAACCGCCTGCTTCCTACTCGATTTAACGTTGACGATTTTGAGATTTGCCTGACAAATGTATTGAGGTTAAATGATTTTTTACTCTTTGGTTTGACTTAGGGGATCTTGGAATACACTTGTCGAACGCAACCTTGAGATATTACTTTTCATCTTTCATGAATAGGGTCTCAGTGAACTCACCAAAACCAATTATTATGAAAAATTCAAAGAACCTGGCAGTTTGCCTTCATGTTCTCATACTATCCGGATTTGTACCGATTTTTGCGCAAGATGCAGAAGATCAACGGATCGATATTGTCGATCTGAAAATGAACCTGGCGGAAACCAAACTGGAACTCCTGGATTCCAAGATCAGTTTGTGGGAAGAGAAACCGGCTCTGCTGGATATGAAATTAAAAGAAATTGAGAACAGCATAGCACAACTTTCATTCAGCCCGGAACAATTCATCGAGAAATTCCAATTGCTGGATTCATTATTAGCAAAACAGCAATCCCTGATGGATGCACAAAGTGAATTTAATATGACATTACTTGAAACGGTTAATCAGAAGCAATCTGATTCTGAACCTGAATTTGTTACTGAACCTCTCTTGATTCCACCAGATAAATATGTCATATCAGTTTATCCTGTTAAACTCTTTGAAGGTACACTGCAGCTTTCCGTCGAGAGAGTATTGAATATGGGGAATTCAATTGAGTTATCGGCAATGGCAACCTACGCCACAAAAGAAGGTTTGGCTAATTACTATATTTCCAACCAGAAGCTGGAATACTATAATGCGGATCTAGCAAATTATACTTCCTATGAAAGCGAAAATATTTCCGGATTTGGTGGATCATTGGCATGGAGGAATTATTTGCTTCCAAGGACCAAACCAAACTATACTGCACCAGGAGGACTTTATGTAGCACCAGTTGTAATGTACCGTAGACTTATTCTTTCCGGTTTTGATCAGGTATTCAATGAAGAGGAAAGCAGGACTGAAATAGTAGAGGTAGTACAATACCTGAATGTATTTACCGGTGGATTCCATGCCGGATGGCAGTTTGTTTTGTTTAAAGCAATTACAGCCGATGTATATGTTGGTGGAGTGATCCGTCTGAGCAAATATGACGGAGAGGCACGATTTACCAAATATAAGCAACTGCAAAATATTGATTTCTCAGGGGTAATGCCCAATATTGGTGTAAAGATTGGGATCGTCAAGTAAATTATAATTTGCCTTAAATTGCATTGGCTGGCGGTCGCCCTTGATTTCATAGAACAGATATTGATGGGAATCATGGGTGATTAATTCCCCCGGGCTTACCTTGATTCAAAATCCGGTGCGATTGAGCCATTAATTCCGGGCCGCAGTGACCTAACTTTCCCGAACTAAAAAATTTTCACATAAATTATTCAATTTCAATTATATGACTATGTTCATTTCATTCCGGAAAGATATGCTCAATTGGTTCCGGAGGTGGTTCCCTAAGTCCGGAAATTGCAATTAACCAGGGCACTACCGTTTTATGAAGATGAAATCCCCTCCTTCATCACCCGTATCCTGGATTACGCCGTACTGGGGGATATTGGGACTGTTATTCAGAACGGCCTCGCGAAAGCTGTTGAATAACTCACTGGCCGAGATATACTTCTTTTCGTTTTCATTCAGTCTTTTCAGGAAAAATTCCAGGAAAACGCTTCGATCCGGCACTTCCTCGAATGTCCCGCTGGTCATTGCTTTTCGGCTTGTCAGGGAATACAGCTTGTTCACGGCTATGGGAGCATCCATGAAAGCTGCCCTGGATTTAAATATGGAACCGGCAAAGCATGCATCTGTTATTAACAGGGTGTGATTTGTTCTAATCTCGTTTACATAATCCTGGATGGTGCTGTTCCGGATCCAGTTCACCGAGGAGAATCTGGTGGCGTCGGCCGGAAGCCAAAATCCGGCCTCTTTCTCTTTATCCCAGTAACCGTGTCCGGCATAGAATATCAGCAGGTTATCGTTCTTTGTGAGCCGGTTACTCAGTTCGTCAAGTTTATTGATTATTTCGGCCCTGGTCGGATTCTTCAGGAGGGTCACATTCTGCGGATCAAACATGTAATTGCCGATCAGGGTACTGTACAACATCGTGGCATCGGTAATCGGGTTGTCCAGGTCAACCAGGTCGGGATCGTTGTAATCATTAATACCGATGATCAATCCGTAATATTCTCCTTTGCGGTCGATCTCCCCGGTAATCATACTGTTTTCCCTGGCGGGCTCATTAATCAGTTGAAGGAATTGAGTGGATGAATTTGATAATGCATCGGTTGCCTCAATTTTAAAAACATTCGATCCCTGATCCAGGTAAAAGAATCGCTGAAAAAAGCCATTTTCATCCATGGCAACGATACTGTCATTTATTTTAAGTGACTGGATGCCGGAGGGATCCGTAAGCCTGCCTATTAAATATATATCAGGTGCCGAGATGTGAGCCGTAAAGGATGCATCAACTTGTGGAGAAATAATTTGGATCTGGGGAGGGGCAATATCTCTAAGATTCAAGTTGCCCGAATCATCAGTTCCTGATTTGGAAGCTTCCGGCTTTTTAATAATGATAGTAGTTACTTCACTTTCTCCTTCAATCTGACAAAACAAAGGAAGTTTCAGGGTCGATATGACCATGAATAATAAAAATAATTTTCTAAAATTTAAACTCATTGAATGGCTCAATCCGGATTTATAATAAACTTGACTATGAAACCAATGCATAATCCATCAATACCCTCATCAGGTTTATCGGATGGAACAATATCTAACCAGGGGGAGAGATAATATTCAATCTCAGCTCCCAGGTATAAAAACTTAACAATATTAATATCAAATCCCACTCCGAGAGTGCCGAATATACTGTACTTAAAATAATTATCCTTCTTGTAATCCGGATTATATTTATATAGGATTTTTGTTTGTCCAATGTACAAAAAAGGGTATAATGAATATTTGCTGTTTCGAAGCAAATCATATTCAATTATTGCTCCGCCGGCATATCCCCAATAATATCCCGTATCCGGATAAATTTTCATATCTGCCGGATCTGAATAATTGATTTTTTTACGAAAAGTTTTATAATAATCACCTCTCAATCCTACTCCTAACTGGTTGAAATAAATAGCGCCTTTCAGATTAAAACCATATGATTTGGAATCAAGAATACCCTTTGATCCCAGATTTGCATTCAAATCTAATTTGAATTTACGCTCTGTTGATTGATTGCTTTGTCCAGATTGCAGAAAATCAGCTTGTATTTTAAATTTAACATTCAAACTAACCAGCTCATCCACATCTTCAAAAACATCCCATATTATACATTTTTCTTTCCCCGGACCAACAACAACTCCAACATCTCCGGAAACACTCTTTAAAGGATCCCCGTACGTCTTTCCGCCGTCGGTTGACAGAAAGATGCGGACGATCACAGGCCGATCTGCCGGTATGCCAACCAGATCATAATACACATAAATCTTCTCCCCGGCTATCTCAGGATGAATATTTTTGATTTGCTGTGAAAACAGATTAACCGGTACCAGGGTCAGAATCGTAACAAGTAATAACTGGTGCAGATATTTGCAATGCATGGAATTCAATGGAGGATATTATTATCAGGTCTACATAAATGTAGAAAAAATTCTTTCCGGGCCATATTAAATACGGTGAAAAAACTCAGAGCTATTATCCGGTTGTGTTTTCAGTGCTTGCCGGTCCGGTCAAGAACTTCTTCCCCTCCTTACTGCACATCAATGATCTCGACCCTGGAGGCAAAGCCCGGCCAGCGTTTCTCAAGCTGTGCAATGGTGTATTCTGAAATGCACTTTTTCTCCGCTTTATACCTTTTACTGTCCCGAGCCTCAAAATGGTTGTTCTGAAACCATTTTTTTCATATCATTGATCTGGAGGGCTTTTCCTGTTTGTCAGCCATTTATCCAGTGGCATCAGGATGGAATTGACCGATATGATGACCACGACTCCAAGGAGTGTTTCCGTATAATAACCTGCTGCGGCAATGCTCCCTATCGCAGCACTGCACCAGACGGTTGCTGCTGTGGTTAACCCGTATATGTTCAAACCTTCCTTGAAGATTATCCCGGCTCCCAGGAACCCTATTCCTGTAACAACCTGTCCGATTATTCGTGTGACATCGCCGTTCTCCCGGGTTAGGTTAATGGACAACAGCACAAAAAGGGCTGCTCCCGTGGCAACCAGTGTATTGGTTCGCAATCCTGCTGCCTTGTGATGCCATTGCCTCTCAAATCCAATGATCATGCCTGCACCCAGTGCGGTTAACAGTCGTAAGGTGAATTCAAGGTCTGTCATGGTTGGTTTTTTATGCAAGTTATTTAAAAATACGGTTTTCCATGATTCAGGGAATAATCATATCTTTGATAGGGATTAGAGTAGAGAATACTGAAATCATTGGAGCATTACGGAGCAGCCTCCCTGAATATCCTTTTTCTTAAGGATACAAGCAGATGGTTGCTGGTTGCTTTATTCATTGCAGTGCCGATTTTATGGTTTGCAGTAAATAAATGGCTTTAAGGTTTTGCTTACCGGACCGGAATAAGCTGGTAGGTTTTTTTGGTGGCAGGTTTGACCGTGTATTTAATTGCAATCGGGACAATACTCTGGAAGAGTTATAAGGCGGCGACCCGGAATCCTGTCGACTCCCTGAGATATGAGTAAACGAAAACCAACAGGGGTCGGAAAAAATTAGCTGCCTGTTTCCGGAATTAGTAAATTTATACGAAACTCAGGATATGAAAATAAAAGATCTCGTTATAAGGAACAGGAGTTACCGCCGGTTTCACCAGGAGGTAATCATCGATCCTGAGACACTCAGGGAACTGGTTGACCTTGCAAGGTTATCTGCTTCAGGAGGGAATCTCCAGCCATTGAAGTACATTCTCTGCTGTGACCCGCAGATAAATGCCTCCGTTTTCACTCATCTGAAATGGGCAGCTTACTTAAAAGACTGGGCCGGTCCCACTGAAGGCGAGCGGCCCTCCGCATATATTATAATCCTGGGAGATAAGAACATAGCGGATTCTGTGAATTGTGACCATGGGATAGCGGCACAAAGCATTTTACTCGGGGCTGCAGAAAGGGGACTGGGTGGCTGCATCATCGCCTCGGTCGGGAAAACCGGGTTGCGCCAGGCATTAAACATTCCCGATCGGTATGAGATCCTGCTTGTTATTGCCCTGGGCAAACCAAAGGAAACCATCATCATCGAGCCGCTCGGATCCGGCGGAGACATCAGGTACTGGAGGGATGATACAGGCAGACACCATGTCCCCAAGCGATCCCTGGATGAGATCATTCTTACAGTGCCCGGTTATTAATATTACTGCCATGAATACAGGGAAAGGCATCTTTTCAGCACTCTGTTTTTTGTTATTTATCTTGCTTTCCGTACTGAAAGCTGAAGGGCAATCCGGTCCATTGAACCTTCATGTGGGCCCTCAACCCGACGGAAGCATCCTGGTCCCCTCCAACCAGTTGCTGCGCCCTGCAGGTTTCCAGGTTTATTTTTCCGGCAGGCCGGTCGACCTGGCGCTGACTCCCGACAGGAAACTGCTGGTGGTTAAAAACAGGAGATCACTGGATGTAATCCGCATCAGTGACCGGTCCGTGATACAGTCCCTTGCATTTAAGGAAAGCGGCAGTTCGTTTACGGGACTTTCAATCTCCGAAGACGGGAGCAGGATAATGGTGACGGATGCGCAGGACCAGATACACATTGCCGGACTCGCTGAAAACCTCAGCCTGCAGTGGATAGATTCCATCACCCTGCCGTCCCCGTCCATCGGCGGCGATCCGGTCCCGGGGGGATTGGTATTGAACGAAAGGCAGAATAAGATCTACGTCACCCTGAGCCGGAATAATACCCTGGCAATCGTGGATCTGGCAGATTATACCGTGAAGGAAATCCAGGTGGGGATCGCTCCCTATGAAGTTGTACTGGCTTCGGGTTCAAAAGCTTATGTGAGCAACTGGGGGGGACGGATACCACACAGGGGTGAATCCGTATACACTACATCCGGCAGTCAGGTGCTGGTCGATCCGCGGACCGGAATCGCCAGTAATGGAACGGTCTCGGTGGTTGACCTGGAAACAAACAGGCGGATCAGGGATATTAAAGTGGGACTGCATCCCAGCGGGATGGTGTTGAGTCCGGATTGCAAGCGCCTGTTTGTGGCCTGCGCAAACAGTGATGTTGTTTCAGTGATCAATACCAACACGGACGAAGTGATCGAAGAAATCTCCATCCACCAGGAAAAGGATTCGTATTTCGGAAGCGCTCCGAATGCACTGGCAATTTCAGGGGACGGGAAAACCCTGTACGCAGCCAACGGCACGGAAAATGCTGTCTGCATAATCCATCTCAGCACTCCCGGCAGGGTAGTCGGGTACATTCCTGTCGGCTGGTATCCTGCCGCATTGATCCTGGATGAGGAAACAGGCACTTTGTATACGGCTAACCTGAAAGGTACCGGTTCACGAAGTCACCTGACCAGCAGCGCCGGGTATAATTCCCATGACCACCAGGGAACGGTTTCCATCGTACCCCTGCCGGATGAGCAAAAGCTGGACGAAATGACAAAAACAGTGCACGAAAATAATACCTGGGTGCAGAAACTGGCGGCCACCAGGTCAGGAGACCAACAAGGAATTAAGACACCGGTTCCGCTGGTACCGGCCCAGACGTCGTATTTTAAGCATGTGATCTACATCATCAAGGAGAACCGGACCTACGACCAGGTTTTCGGTGATCTGCCGCAGGGAAACGGCGATACGGATCTTTTGCATTTCGGCCGTGAGGTGACCCCCAACCACCATAAACTGGCAGAGACCTTTGTACTGCTGGATAATTTTTATTGCAGCGGGATCCTGAGCGCCGACGGGCATCAGTGGACCGATGAAGCCTACGTAACAGATTACATTGAAAAGTTTTTCGGTGATTTTACCCGGAGTTATCCTTACGATGGAGGCGATCCCCTGGCGTACGCAAGTTCCGGTTTCATCTGGGATAATGTGCTGGCGCATGGATTGACCTTCAGGGATTACGGCGAATTTGTGGATGCTCTGATTGAGCCTGAGAGCGCAAGCTTTACGGATATCTACAAGGATTATACAGAGGGTACCAATCACATAAAGATCCGTTCCAGGGCAAGGCTCGAGCAAATCGAACCCTATGTCTGTCCCACCTTCGTCGGATTCCCCAATACAGTCCCCGATGTATACCGTGCCCGGGAATTCATAAAGGAGCTTGAAGCATTTGAGCAGAACGACGATTTCCCCAATTTCACCATCATGCTTTTGCCCAATGACCATACCTCGGGGACCCATCCGGGGTACCCGACCCCGCGTGCAGCCGTCGCTGATAACGACCTGGCACTGGGACAGATCGTTGAGGCGATTTCCCACAGTAAATTCTGGAAGGAAACCTGCATTTTTGTGACCGAAGATGATCCTCAGGATGGACTTGATCATGTGGACGGGCACAGAACAGTCGCCCTGGTGATCAGTCCCTATACAAAACGGGGCGAGGTGATTTCAACCTATTACTCCCAGATCAATATGGTGCGGACCATGGAGAATATTCTTGGACTTCCCCCGATGAATCAGTTTGATTTCTCGGCAGAGCCCATGTCAGATTGCTTCACCGGCACGGCAGATTTCACTCCCTATAATGCTTTGTCAGCCAATATACCGCTCAACGAATTGAATCCCCCCCTGGAAAGTCTGACCGGCAAACCGCTCTACTGGGCGAGAATGTCGCTTGAGCAGGACCTGGATGATGTGGACCGGATTGATGAAGATGTATTTAACCGGATTATCTGGCATGCTGTCAGGGGATATGATGTGCCTTATCCCGCAATTTCCCGGACAAAATAAATCCAACCCTTTCCGGACAGAACACTTGACCGGGATCAAATATTTAGGTAACTTATTTGGGTCAAACCCATGAAAACACTTTTACTATCGGCGGTCGTGTTATTTGCAGCAGGGGATTTCCTTTTTGCCCAGGGTGAAGTGAAAAAGAACTGCTGGGGGATACAGGCTGGCATTGCGATACCCTATTCCTATTTTGCAAAGAACACCTTTGAATACCGTGATCCGGGCTTTGCCATGGCAGGAGGCAACCTGGAAGCGGATTATTTCCGGTATGCCGGCAGATTTTTCGGATTAAGCCTGAATCTGGGATATGCCTGGATGGGATTTGACAGGGAAGCGTATGTAAATGCTTACAGGGAGATCCTGCCTGACCAGGAAATACATGCCGAAGCCGGCATTTACCAGGTTGGGAAGGCTACAGGGGGATTCATATTCAGGACACCCGGCAGGTACAGAACAGAATTTGTGTTCATTCCCTGGATCGGATATTCCGGTACCCGGCATCCTGAAATTGTCGTTACAAGCAGCGGGTACGGCGCCATCAATTCCATTGAAAAATCATATGGATTCCGGGCTATCACGGGTATTACGCTGATTGCGTGTTACGATGTGACGGAACGGATCAAAATAAGCCTGGGCTACCGCAGGAATGCCACCGGTCCCCATTTTTCGGACAGAACAAGTCTGGACGGCTTTTTCAGCCTGCCGGTCAGATACCAGAACATTAGCCTTGGTGTACATATGAACTTCTGAATGCAGGTTCCATGAGCAGTCCTCATAAAATATTGCTTTGTTTCCTGGGTCTTGTGCCGGTGTTCCAGGGCTGCAACTATCCGTCACGGTTGAATTTTGACAGGGGGATCATTCCGGAGGATCCACGGAACATGACTGAGGTCAATTCGATCTATGATGATTTTAATTCAACCATCAGAGAAACCAGGGCCAGGGGGGATTTTGACCTGGTTTTTTCCACCAACCGGATGAGCCATGGAGGCCAGTACGATCTGATCTCCTATCATTGTGATCTGTTTGTGGATTTAATGGATCTGAATCCTGAATTCTATGCTTACCAGGATGACGCCGGCGTCATTTTTACCTGTACCGATTCCCTCGGTAATTTCCATGTATGCCAACTTGATCAGATAAATTCATCATTCAACGAACTGGGACCCTATGCCCTGTTCTCTGAAACAGGAGAATTCACTATTGATCCGGGCAACCAGGGGGGAAGCTTTTCAAAGATCGAAACGCATAAAAGGTTCTTCTATGCAAACGACTCCAGCGGAACACTGGACATTTTCTGTTATTACTACCATGAGTATTACCGGGAGAACAGGATCCTGACCGGCCACAGGGATCTCAGTGGCATCAATTCTCCTTTCAATGATGCCTACCCATCCATTATGACCGGTCCGGCGGGTAAGGAAACCCTGTATTTCACATCGGACAGGAATGGGGATTTTGATATTTTCGCTGCTGTCCCCCTGGACCATGACCTGGTCGACCAGGCAACCTCTTTTGACATCCTCAGGGTCCAGTCCCTGTCAAGCGGGGCGGATGACAAATGCCCCTATATAGCCGGTAATTTAATGGTATTCACCTCCAACCGGGAAGGGGGATACGGCGGATTCGACCTGTACTGTTCAGTTTTCGATGGGAACAACTGGTCCGAACCGACAAATTTTGGTCCTCTCATCAATACGCAGTACGATGAATACCGGCCGGTATTCCTGCCAATGAATGAGGAGGAATTCCTTTCAGACCTGATGATCTTTTCCTCGAACCGCCCGGAGGGGCATGGTGGATTCGATCTGTATTATGCCGGCGTGAATAAATAATCATATATTTGATAAAGATTAGAGTAGAAAATCCTGAGATCACCGGGGTATTGTTTATGATGTTGACCGTTTCCTGTTCGGACATTAAGGAACGGGAATAAAATCCAGTTTGCCATGCTTCGATTTCACCTTAAAGTATTCCTTAAGACCCTGCTTAAGAATAAACTACTTTCCCTTATCAATCTCACTGGGCTGGCTCTGGGTTTTACGGTATCCATCCTGGTCCTGGTCTTTGTTTCCCACGAGCTGTCGTATGATGATGAATTTAAATCTGCCGACAGGATTTGCAGGGTCATCAGGAACTGGCAGGGAAGTGAGAAATATGGTACGGATGTCTCAGCTCCTCTTGCCGGGGCCCTGCGGGCGGGAATCCCTGAGATTATTGCTGCAACAAGGCTTTATTGCAGTCGGAACAATATTATCCAGAAGGATAAGGACATTTTCAGGGAGAAGGTGATCCTTGTTGTGGATTCGTCTTTTTTCGAAGTTTTCGGGATTGGACTGCAAACCGGTAATACGGATCATTGTCTTACCGGTCCGGGTTCGGTTGTGATCAGTCAGTCGGCAGCTTCCAGGCTTTTTCATGACAGAGAACCGCTGGGGGAGGGTATGGTCATTGAAAGCGGTGATCTTGGGACCAGGGGTCAGAGCTTTACCGTTACAGGGGTATATGAAGATTTTCCGGAGAAAAGTCACATGAGACCGGATCTTCTCCTGTCGTCCTCTTCCTTCAGGTTCATTGATAATCCAAGTCCCTTTAACCATTTCCTTCAGACCTATGTCCTGCTGGAGTCTGCCGGTCAAAGAGCCGGGGTTGAAGAAAAGTTACCCGGATTCATGAAGGAATTTTACGGGAAAGAGTACTATGATTACAGCAGAAGTACATATCTGTTGCAGCCCATAAAAGACATCCACCTCAATCCAAATGTCTACTATGCCGGATATGAAACATCCGCGGGAAGTTATGCCACGGTGTATTTTTTCCCGGTGCTGGCCGTATTCATCATGATCATTACATTGGTCAACTATGTGAATCTCCATACCAGTCAATCCCTTCGCAGGAGGAAAGAGATCTGGTTAAAGAAGATTTTTGGTGCAACTAACCTCAACGAACTGCTTCTTCTAATGCTGGATTCAATCCTCCTTGCCTTTGCAGCACTGGCAATTGCCATCTGCCTGGTTGAATTTTGTTTCCCGGCATTTGAGCGGCTGACAGAGAGGCAGATGGACATTGGATATCTTTATTCACCCCTGCATGTGTTGCTGGGTATTGTGACGGTCCTTGTGCTGGGTGCCCTGTCCGGCATCTATCCGGCAATGGTCCTCATTTCATCGAATGCCCTGAATGATAAAAACATGTGGAGTGATTTCAGAACGGGCGGGGTCTTTTTCAATTCAAGGATGATCATTCTGCAATTTGCCCTGTGCATTTTCTTTCTTATAAGTTCATTTTTTGTGTATAAGCAATTCAGGTATGTTAAGCTTGAAACGAACCGGGGTTTGACAAAAGATAATATCCTTCTGATCAAGAATCCCTGGTACCTGCGGAATTCACATGCGGCTTTTAAGGAGGCCCTGATGGCCCACAGCAGCATTACCGATATCAGCAGTTCCGAGAATGTCCCGGGAATCGACCAGTTTAGCGTCTGGGGGCATCCCGTTGATTCGGCAGCTGAGGATTGCCATATTACCGTAATTTATTGCGATTATGCCTATGCAAATACCCTGAAGCTGAACCTGATCCGGGGCAGGTTCTTTTCTCCGGAATATTCCACCGATAACCTGGCCATTGTCCTGAACCAGGCAGCCGTAAAAAAACTCGGATGGGCAGATCCCATCGGTAAGCGATACAGGCTCGACACGGTTTACAGTGTCATCGGCGTTGTGCAGGACATTCACTATGAATCCCTGCACAACAAGATAGAGCCCATGGGCATGATCCTCATTGAACCGGGATCGGAAAGTTTCATAAGTATGAGAATAGCTCCGGGCCATATGCAGGAGGCGACGGCTTTTGTTAAGGCTACATGGGAGATGTTTGTCCCGGACCGGCCGGTTGAATTATCCTTCGTCGACCGGGAATTCGATTTCTGGTACAGGACCGACAGGAAAATGGGGATTGTCACGGCCATCCTGTCTGTAATTGCAGTAGCCATATCCTGTATGGGACTCCTGGGACTGATGATCTATACGACCATTCGCCGGACCAAGGAAATAGGCATCAGAAAAGTAAACGGGGCAAATTCAATGAACATCCTTTCAATGTTCCTTCTGGATACGGGCAAGTGGCTGCTGGTGGCATTATTCATCGCAATACCGATTTCCTGGTTTGCCATCAATAAATGGCTGCAAAGTTTTGCTTATAAGACAAAATTAAGCTGGTGGGTGTTTATTCTGGCGGGTTTGGTGGTATTTTTAATCGCCATCGGGACGATAGCCTGGCAGAGCTATAAAGCTGCAACCCGGAATCCTGTAGATTCCCTGAGATACGAGTAAACGAAAACCAGCAGGGCCCGGGTTATAATTTTATTTTTCAATTGACGTGACATTAGATATTCTGCCATGAGGACGTATTCAACCGGATCATCTGGCATGCCGTCAAAGGATACGAAATAATTTAGGCCCTGCGGGGACCTGAAACTCATCCGGGGATAAACTAAATTTGATCCGAAGCGGATAATTGGGTAAATTTATTCATTCAAATCCCTTAATCCTGTTCTTATGAAAAAATCAATCATTCCTTCCCTGCTCATCCTTGTCCTGGCCTGCGCCTGCACCCAGGTTAAAACCGGAGATGAAAACCTTGAGAAAAACAAACAGCTTGCGGTAACCTACCACGACCTGGATCCGGCCAACATCGATGTCCTGTTTACAGAAGATTTTATCGGACACGGAGAGAACGGTCATACATGGGACCGCGAAAGCCATCGCAGGTACCTGAGCAACGGAAAATATAAAGTGGATTCCATCAACCGGCAGGTGGCCGAAGGCGACTGGGTGGCAACGATGTTTACCCGGACAATGGAATATCAGGGGGATACGATTACTGTACCCGTGATGCACTTTAAGCGATTTAAAGACGGAAAGATCGCAGAGGTATGGGAGTATTATGACTTTACCCCTGAGCCGGAGGAGTAGATATCCCCTGCCCGGTCCGGATGCGGCTTCCTGGAAATCGGATCCCGGGAGTCCCCCGAATCGCCGAATGCAGACATTGCAGCAATCATGGAATCCGTGTTCAGTGAATGTCTGCGGATATGATCTTAGGTTCTGATCTCAGCGGGCTGTGTCGCTGCAGCCAGGGACACCTTGGATCATTTGGTATCCCTCACCATTTCTTCCAGGTCATCCTCCTTGCCGATCACCAGAAGGGAATGCTCCTGCGCCAGAACCGTTTTTTCGAAGCCCACGTAGTCCATTCTCTGCTTATGCTGGTTTTCAGGGTCTTCAAAGGTGCTTTTCAATCCGATGATGTTCACGTTGTATTTCGACCTGATCTCGAGATCCACGATGGATTTGCCGATCATTTTATCGGTTATGGGCACCTCGATCAGGTAGATCTCCCTGGCGAATTCGTCGATGAAATGGATGTCCCAGTTGAGCAGCTTAAGGGCAAACCTCCTGCCTTCCTGCTTTTCGGGGAAAAGGATCTCGGTGATGTCCATTTTCTCCAGCACCTTGTACTGGATGTCCTTGGTGGCCCTGGAATAAATTGATTTCACGCCAATTTCCTTCAGCATTTCGATGGTCAGGATGTTGGACTCAAAGGCATCTCCCATCGACAGGATCACAACATCCTGGGTTTTGATAAATTTGGCAAGCGACGAAGGGTCGAGGTTGTCAATATGCACCGCGAATTTAAATCCTTCAGCTTTCATCTGGCTGACTACAGCCGGATCACGGTCCATCACTATGATATCCGCATCGTGCTCGTGAAGGGTTCTGGCAATCTCCCTGCCAAAAGCTCCCAGTCCGATTAATACAAACCGCTGATTATTATCCATAATTATCCATAATTATCCGACCATTAAATTGATTTCTGGAAAGTGATACCCGTTTTCCGCCCGTTCTTCACTCATTGCTATGGCAAAGGTAAAAAGTCCTATTCTACCGGCAAACATTACAAAT
Source organism: uncultured Bacteroides sp. (assembly GCA_964431315.1). GTDB lineage: Bacteria > Bacteroidota > Bacteroidia > Bacteroidales > SM23-62 > SM23-62. Next base: position 14,354 of record CAYSJH010000048.1, read on the forward strand.
GCGATCAGGATCTTGCCTGCGTAACTGAGATCCGGGGTAATCCCCCTGGAAAGCCCCACTGTTCCGAAAGCCGAAACGATCTCGAAGAGGAGGTCAAAGAAGGCATGATCTTCTGTGAGGTTCAGCACAAACAGAACGATAAATATCAGCAAGATGGAGACAAGGAAGACGATGTAGGCCCTTCTGACCGTTTTCATGGGGATGGTATTCCATCCTATTTCAACCCTGTTCTTACCTCTGATAAAGGCTCTTAAACTTGCAAGCAGGGTCACCGCAGTGGTCAGCTTGATCCCCCCGGAAGTAGAATTGGGCGCGCCTCCGATGTACATGAGAAGGATGACCACCATCAGGGTGGGAATTGCCAGTCCCGCGACGGAAACCGTTGAAAACCCTGCCGTGCGTGATGTAATGCTGAGGAAGAAGGCATTGAGCACCTGTTTCCCGGTGGAAAGGTCCTTCCACTGGGAATATTGGTTGGCCCAGACCAGTATGGCTCCCAGGAGGATCAGTCCCAATGTTGAAAAAAGGATGATCTTACTCTGCGTGGTAAGCCCTTTTTTCCGGAACATCCTGATTTCGCCTATGTGCAGGATGTCGGAATAGGTGAAAAAACCCAATCCCCCGAGAACGATTAAGACCATTACCATAATGAGCGACAGGGTATTAAAATTGTAACCGGGCGTTTCAAATCCGGCGGGAAAAATACTGAACCCGGCATTACAGTATGCGCTGACGGAATGGAATATGGCGCCGAAGAACCTTTCAAATTCGGATATTCCAAGGTTTCCCCACGAAAAATAAAGTCCCGCGGCACCGATCAGCTCCATTGTGAAAGTTATGACAACAATAGCTTTAAGAGTGGATGACATGGTGCTGAAATTCTCATTATCAAACACTTCCTGTACGATTATCTGGTCCCTTAACCTTAAACCCCGCTGGATGAACAGGGCAATGAACGAGGTCAGGGTGATGATTCCCAGTCCCCCCAGCTGTATCAGCAACAGGATGAACAATTGTCCCTCGAAAGTAAATGTCTGTGACAGGTTCACCGTGCTTAATCCCGTGATGCAGATCGCCGATGTTGAAGTAAACATGGCATCGATCCAGGTAATGCCGGAAAAAGTGGCTTTCGGCAGTTTCAGCATCAGGGTTCCCAGGGTGATGACGATCAGGTAGGAGACTACCAGTATTTTTGCGGGACTCAGCGAAAAGAACAGCCATTTTTCCCTGGTTTTTGCAATGGAGATGATCCCGTTAACGATGATGTAGATCTGGATCAGGACAAAATACAGCTTGATGAAATTGTGCGAGGTCGATCTTTTTAAAATGTAGTGAGGTTCCTCGATGGAAACAATTTCTTCCACGACGATGGAAACGATGAAAAGGGTCAGCAGAATGAACTCAAACGGGGATTGTTTGACGTATTTCCATTTATTGTCGCTGATGAAGAAATTGATGAGCAGGGTGAGGACAAAAAAGCCTGCAATGATTTCATCCACTACCAGCATGTTCCTCATCCAACCTTGGGACAGGTAAAAACCGAATTTGAGGAACAGCGAGGTAAAGGCAGCTATCCCGAAAGTCGGCGTTACTAAACCGATGTAATGATGGATCCGGTTCTGGATCGATAACTTCATAAGTCAGCCGGAGATTTTCTGCATGATCGGAAACCCTACCTGATTTTAAAATCGATTTCCGTGACTAAATTCCTGAAATCCTTAAATTCAAGTTCCGGGATGAAACCGATCGCCAGGGTAAGCATCGTATCGGATGGGGTTTCAAGGATAAATAAACCGGATCCTTCTTCTCTGGTTATGGAACCTTTGCTGGTTTCAACGAAAAGATGCCTGGATGGCACGTTCTGGATCCTGATGCTCAGCTGATAGGTATGTCCCTGTTGAAGGATATCGTCATCGGGGACCTCCCCGATAAAGGTTATTTCCGCTTTCGCAGCTGGGTTCCCGATATGCCTTTTACCGTTTTCATATTCCCCCTTCCACATCATGTCACCGTCCGGGTACCATTCCACCCACATTCCTTTTTTTACTCCCTGTTTATAATGTCCTTCCTCCTTCATCTTTCCGTTGACATACCAGTAGGTCCATAATCCATCGGGTTTCCCGCCCTTGAAGGTACCTTTGGCGATCAGGACACTGTCCGCATAAATTTCCCAGGGTCCCTGTTTCCTGCCCGACCTGTCCGTGTAGTTGATTTCTTCCTGGAGAGTTGAATCACCGGATCGTCTGGTCTTGCACCCGGTGGAGATCAGTCCCGCTACAAAAAACACACAAAGTAGGAATCTGAATGAGCGCATTCTCTTCCGCCATAAATCGGGTGCAAATTTAACAAATAATCACAATAACGGTCCCGAAAGAACGGATATTTCGGGATCCTGTCTATGTCCCTGATTTCCTAATATTTATTGATCCGCCTGTCGGGACTCCCGCGATATTTCGTAAATTGTTGGTGTTAATATTCAACTATCACTTAAATGATCTATACAATTACATTGAATCCGGCCCTTGACCGCAACATCTGGATTGAAAAGCTAAGGTTCGACGAATCGAACCGCATTCAGAATGAGATGCGTTATGCCGCAGGCAAAGGCATTGATGTTTCCAGGGTCCTGACCGCTTTCGGGGTAAGTAACCAGGCGCTGGGATTTGCCGGCGGATTTCACGGCGAAGAGCTCGAGGGCCGCCTGATCAACGAAGGGATCAGCTGCAGTTTCACGCGTATTTCGGGCGAAACCCGCACCAACATCATCCTTTATGATATGGAAAAGGAAACCCAGACCGTTTTCAGTGCCAGGGGACCGGAAATCATGTCGAATGAGCTGATGGAGATGATACACCGGATCGAAAAGCTTGAGGACGCTGAAATTGTTGTCATCAGCGGGAGCCTGCCTCCGGGTGTCAATCCCGAGATCTATTACAGGATCATGGAAATGGCCAGGAGCAAGGGCGCAAAAATCATTCTTGATACCGATGGGGAAGCCCTGAAAACCGGTATCCGGATCGGCCCAGACGTCATCAAGCCAAACATCCACGAACTGGGCCACCTGGCAGGCCATGAACCGGATAACATCCGGAAGGTAATCGAAACGGCACGGTCCATCTGTGACCGTGGCACGGGGACCGTGCTGGTCTCCATGGGAGCCCGGGGGATCCTGCTGGTGAGCAAACATGAACAATACCTTGCGGTCCCGCCCCGGGTAAAAGTGGTCAACACCATTGGAGCGGGGGATTCCGCGGTCGCTGGATTTGTTTACGGCACCGTAACCGGGAAGACCCAGCAGGAATCACTGGTTTATGCAGTGGCTGCGGGGACCGCCACAACATTGCGACCGGGACCGGCTTTATGTACAAAAGAAGATTTCCTTGAAATCGTCCCTCAGGTCAGGATTTACCCGGAAGAAGAGATCACTGGTGCCGTCCCGGAATTATAGCGGGTTGGTCGGAGCTTCCGAGCCGTTTCAGCATTTCACCGTGGTTAAGGACCGCCCTTACAAAATTCGGCTGCACATGATAGGGAATGCCGAACTCCAGCGCTGTTTCCCTGACTATGGGAGCTATTTTACGGTAATGGACATGGCAGATGTTGGGGAACAGAAAATGCATGATAAGGAACATGATCAGTACCCACCACCAGGAAACCGGCAGAACCAGGATTGGTATGAGCAGTATGTATGCGAAGTAAACCAGCTTTGAAACGATAAGTTCCGCAAGCAGCCTCCGGTAAGATTTATGCTGAAGCTTCAGCAAGCCCTCTCACCGGGAACGGTTCAATTGCCCGAAATCCTTGTCCATCACCCAGGAGAGGGTCATCAATCCGTAAAGGAACCAGGCATAGATATGCTGGAACCTGTGGAACCTGAATCGGGGCTTAGATGGAGACAGCCGCAGCATTTTCCCCGGATCGATGTCCTCGTCGTAACCGTCGATGTTGGTAAATCCATGATGCAGGGTATTATGCTGGATCTGCCAGTTCGGGGCGAATTCGCCGATCAGGTTCAGCAGATAGCCAAGGTATTTATTAACGACCTGGTTGCCGGAGTAAGCCCTGTGATTGGCATCATGCATGATCGAAAGCCCGATGCCTGCCATCCCGAATCCCATCAGGATCCAGCATAAAAGAAGTCCCCCTATATTCTGAATGAGCCCGGAAACCATCAGCCCGTAGGGAACAAAATACAACGAGATCATAAACACCGTCTTCCATGCCATTTCCGCTAATAAAATTAAGATTGGTGGAATTTGAAAACGAAAATGCGATGAACGAAAGATGAAAGAGGAAACTTTCGCAAAGTTAGTTTTTAATTCCGGATATTCGCCATGACCGTTTAAATCCTTAAATTGTCCACAAAATCATAAGACTCATGAAAAGCAACCGAGCGTTCGATTTTCTCCGTCAAACTGCAATAAGGATCCTGTCAACCGGCCTGTTCCTAATGGTTGGATGCGGGATAGGTTCAGACCGCGATTATTACCAGCTGAAGATTTATACGATTGATACTGAGCAGCAGGAAGAGCGAATGGACAATTTCCTGGGAAAGGCATACCTGCCCGCACTGCACCATGCAGGAATACCGGATGTCGGGGTTTTCAAACCCGTGGAGGAGGATACAAGCCGGGGCAAACTGATCCTGGTCCTGATCCCCTTTAAATCCCTGGATGAATTCGAAAAGCTTTCCACGGTTCTGAACCATGATGCGGTTTACCAGGATGCCGGCCGGGATTACCTTGAGGCCGTTTATGACAATCCTCCTTACAGGCGGATCGAAAGCATCCTGTTGAGGGCGTTTGAAGGATGGCCGGAGCTGAGTATTCCCGAGCACCCCACTCCGCCCTTCGAACGCATATACGAGCTCAGAAGCTACCATGGGGCCACGGAAAGGATTTACGGGAGGAAGGTGGAGATGTTCAATGTGGCAGGGGAAATCGCATTGTTCGTTCAGCTTGGATTTCAGCCGGTATTCTTCGGTGAGGTCATTTCGGGTGCCGACATGCCCAACCTGATGTATATGACCACTTTTTCCGGCAGGGATTCACAGCAGGAGCACTGGAAGGCCTTTCAGGAATCGCCCGATTGGATCCGCATAAAGGAGATTGAGAAGTATAAAAATACGGTTTCCCACATCGATAAGTGGATACTGCACCCTGCCCCGTATTCAGATCTGTGAACCTACATGTAAATGCCTGTTTGCTTTAAAGGATGGTAACCGGGTATCCCATTCTCCGGTTTTTTCCCTGGTGATTCTGTTTATCCTTTATGCGTGCATTAATCCCGGTTTGTCACCGGGAAGTAATCATTAATAAATTTTATCATAATGTCTGAAATATTGAGGGTTCTATAATAATATTAGTATAATATTTTAATTGCACCCTTAAAAAAATTAATATTTATATAAAAAACATAATATTATTAGATTTAATTATTAATTTTATTTCCCGGATATTGTGAATGTGTTTTCAAGATCCGTTATTGAACAAATGCTTTGATTCATAATCCAAATAATTGAGAAATGGAAAAAATCGCAACCCCCAAAGAATTCTTTGAATTCGCTAAAAAATCAGGTGCTGAAATGGTGGACCTGAAATTTACTGACCTTCTCGGGACCTGGCAGCACTGCACCTTCCCGGTGGAAACATGGGATGAAGACACTTTTAAGGACGGCGTTGGTTTTGACGGTTCCTCTATAAGGGGCTGGCAGGGCATTCATATGTCGGATATGCTGGCTCTGCCGGATCCGTCATCCGCTCAGATTGATCCGTTCTTCAGGGAACCGACCGTGAGTGTGATAGCCAATATCGTGGATCCGATAACGAAAAAACAATACAGCAGGGATCCGAGATACGTGGCCCAGAAAGGAATCGAATACCTGAGATCGACCGGAATCGCTGAGAATGCCTACATCGGACCTGAACCGGAATTCTTCATATTTGACGAGATCCGTTATGACCAGACAACAAATATGGGGTTTTACCAGATTGATTCGGTGGAGGGAGCATGGAACACCAACCGGATCGAAGAACCGAACCTCGGATACAAACCCAGTTACAAAGGGGGTTATTTCCCGGTAAGCCCGACGGATACATACGGTGATCTGAGGACCGAGATGGTCAATGTCATGAGGCAGATCGGGATCACGGTGGAGGCTCACCACCACGAAGTGGGGACCGGCGGGCAGTCGGAGATCGATATGAAATATGCAGATTTGCTGACCATGTCCGACCAGTTCATGTGGTATAAATACATCGTTAAAAATGTCGCCCTCAAGCATGGCAAGACCGTAACCTTTATGCCAAAACCCATCTTCAAGGACAATGGAAGCGGGATGCACACCCATTTCTCTCTCTGGAAAGGCAGCAAGAATATTTTTGCCGGGGACGTCTATGCGGGAATGAGCCAGATCGCGCTTTGGGGAATTGGCGGAGTGCTCAGGCATGCTGCAGCCATACTAGCCTTTGCAGCGCCCACGACGAACTCGTATCGCAGGCTTGTACCGGGATTTGAGGCGCCCGTCAACCTTGCCTATTCGCAGAGGAACCGTTCGGCTGCCGTCAGGATCCCCATGTACCATACTAATCCCAAGGCAAAACGTTTCGAATTCCGCTGTCCGGATCCAAGTTGCAACGGGTACCTGATGTTTACCGCCATTATGATGGCTGTGCTTGACGGTATCCAGAACAAGATTAATCCCGGTAAACCACTGGATAAAGACATCTATGCCATGACGACCAAGGAATTGTCCAAAATCCCTACAGTGCCCGGAACCCTGGGCGAAGCACTCGCGGAACTCAAGAAAGACTATAAATTCCTGACCAAGGGAGGCGTGTTTACAGATGACCTGATCGAAATGTATATCGACTACAAGATGGAAAATGAGGTCAAAGAGCTGGCGATCCGTCCGCATCCGGTTGAATTTTTCCTCTATTACGATGCCTAGGATGCATCGCCCGTTGCCGGGTCGAACTCTGCCTGCAGGCATTCTCTTGAAAGGCACAGTGGAATAGTCCCGGTACACCCGAGGCAATTGACTCAATTCTTGCCTGCAGTGGTGTCGGGGATGAATTCCAGTGATATGGAATTCACACAATGCCGGGTATCTTTGGGCGTGAATCCCTCCCCGATAAACACATGGCCAAGATGGGCGCCGCATTTTTCACAGGTAATTTCCGTACGCCGGCCATCGGGATCAGACGTCCGCTTGACGGCACCTTTGATCTCGTCGTCGAAGCTCGGCCAGCCGCAATGCGCATCAAACTTATCGGACGAACGGTATAGGGATGCACCGCATCGCTTGCAGACGTAGGTGCCTTTTTCATAAAAATCATTGAATTTCCCCGTGAACGGAGCTTCTGTGCCTTTGTACTTGATTACCCTTTCCTCGGCGGGGGTTAATTTCTTAAATTCCATCGTCGAATCCGTTTTATTGCTGCCCACCTGCGCGCATCCGCAGAACGAGACCTTTAAGATACTTCGGGGCTCTGCTCCGGGGTAGTTCATCAAGCCGGACCTATTCAACCAGGATCCTGGTCCTGAACAGTTCCCGACCTCTGTACTCCAGCAGGTACAGACCGGGGGCAATGCCATCAAGGGATAATACAACCTTCGGGGAATCGTTCCCTTTCCTGGTCAGCAACATTTTTCCTGAAAGGTCATAGAGGAATAATTCAAAGGCGTCACCGCCATTGGAGGGGAGAATTACTGTAAGCTCTCCTGAAGCGGGCTGCGGATAAACGGTCAGTCGGGCACTGGACATCCCCGGCTGGATGCCCACCAGGCCATTATCCCTTATATTCGACAATGAATATTCATAGTCCACTCCTTCTTTCTTATTATTCCCTGAAGGATGGCAAGGTTCCGGTTTAAGTCCCGCTACCTGGTAATACAACGCTCCCCCCGGGGGATCAAGGTCGGAATAGGTGTTGAAACTGGCCGCGATCGAATTGATCGGTTCCATATTATCCGGATCCGGTCCCCTGTAAATATCATATTGCACAAAGGTGAACCCGCCGGCTTCGTATTCGTAATCGGTCCACACCAGGTTGTTGGACCCCATTCCGGGATTGACCTGCAGATGGATGGTTTTATGGAAAAAGCTTTTCTCCGATTCATTCCCGCAGGTATCCGTAACTGACAGTTTATAGCGGTACGCCTGCTGGTAGGGATTGGAAGTTTCATCAACCAGAATGCTCAGCTCATCCGGCCATTTCTGCCCGATCAGGTAATACTGACCGGCCATCAGTCCCTCCCGGTAAATATTATAAAGTGCCGTACCGGCATCCGTGTTCTTTTCCCATACGACAATGTTGTGCCCGGATGCCCCCACCGTCACCAGGCAGATCTCTTCGTCCTCCCGGGGATAGCTGACCAGTACCTCAACGGTATCGGATCCGGTGCACCCGTTTTCATCCGTCACATTGACCCAGTACCTGGCCGGATTGGAGACGCTGAGGCTCCTCTCATCGGACCATTCCCACTGGTATGCTGCACCCTCGCCGGCATCCAGTATGATCTCCCTGCCCGGACAGATGAATGCAGTATCGGGGGGATCGATTTTTACCAGTGGTGGCTCATTTACAAAGCCTATGGTGCCCGAATCAGACAGGCTGCACCCGTTCCGGTCACCTAGGCGGATGTAATAGGTTCCTTCCACCAGGCCCGAGATGCTGTCTGAACCGGATTCAAATCCGCCGGGACCTGACCATGAATATTCGTAGGGGAGGGTTCCCCCGACGGCAGAAAAATCAATCCTGCCATCATTCCCCTGACGGCAATTGCAATCGGTTGCCTGCCTGGAAAATGTCAGGGGTTCAGGATCCGTAATAATGACGGTATCCCTGACGGTTCTGTCCAGCGAATCGGTAACACTGGCAAAGTATTGCCCGGCGGGTAAGCCGGATAAATTCCGGAGGGTATCCAGGATTCCGGCCGGATTCTCCCATGTAATGGTATATGGACTGAAGCCTCCCCGGATGTCCATATTGATCGATGCCAGTGAATCTCCCGCACAGGGATTTCCGCTGATATCAAACTTCAAGGAGGGAGAGGGTATGGCACGGGGATTCTCAAAGGCTCCCATGTCCGGGAAGGACCCTGAGGGATCGGGCCGCTGATTGCCCGAGTAGTCCCTGTGGGGTGCGAAGAACCATGTGGTGTCCACCAGCAGGGAGTCTATGCCTGCACCAATGCAGGGGGAGGAATTGCTCAGGCTGAAATCCAGTGAATCCGGCTGCTGCAGCAAGGGATCTTTAAACAGGTTTCCTTCCATCCACATAAATTCTCCATTATCATTATCAATACTATCGGATTCCTCAACATGTATGAGGGAATGGGCAATGGTAAGAACACTCGGTATGCCGCCACCAAATATAATGCCGGGTGAGGAATTGCCCGAGACGATGCAGTTGATGAGCAGGGGCCTGGAATTGTAATAAATCCTTAATGCGCCGCCTCCCTGCCAGCCGGTATGGTTATTCACCACCGTGACATTGGTCAGCACGGAACGCGAGTTCACCTGGATATCCATGCCTCCCGCATAACCGCTGGCCTGGTTGTTGGCAATGATCACATTGGTCAGGTTGGGACTTCCCCCGTATGAATTGATGCCTCCCCCCTGGCCGGCAGAATTCCCGATGATCATGCTGTTAAATATTTCCGGGTCTCCACCCGTATTATAAATCCCGCTCTGGCTGTTGTTGGAAATCAGGAGATGATTAAATGTCCCATAGGAACTGTTAAGATCCAGTCCCCCGCCATTCGCCGTACCCGTATTGTTATCAATAATTACATAGTCCAGCACCGGATCGGAACCCTCGAATGAGGCCCCGCCACCATAGGTTTGGGTCTTGTTGTTCGTGATCTCTGAATGATACAGCCGGATGTTGGACTGGTTATAACAGGAGATGCCTCCTCCCCAGTATGACTGGTTACCGGTGATTTTCAGGTTCCTGAGTTCCGGGCAGGATCCTCCGGTACAGCAGATGCCCCCGCCCCTTCCGTCGAATTTGGTCACATTGTTCCTGATGATGCAGTAATTGACCGAGGGGGAGGACTGGAAACAGTAGATCCCGCCCCCGCCTTCCTCGCTCGATCCGTTGGTGATGGTGAATCCGGATAAAACGGCCGTGGAATCCTCCCCGTTCTTGAATGTCACAACGCTACCGGAGGCATTTCCATCCAGGACGGTCCCGCTGATAAACGCAGTATCCCCCGTGGTAAGGAACCGGGAAGCCAGGATGATATTCTTCCCCCTGAAGTTTACATTTTCCAGGTACCTCCCCGGAGCCACCAGGATCGTATCCCCGTTCACGGAACTGTCAATGGCAGCCTGTATGCTTGGATAAGACAGGGGTACATTCAGGACGGTCTGGGCGGGGACTGAAATGCAGGGAATTAAAAATAGAGATGCGGTTAAATAAACGCCCTTTGTGAAAGATCTCATTGGGATGAAATGGTTTAGGATTGTCAAACAGAACTACAAGATACCAAATAAATAATTCATTGTGAAGCAGATCGGTCAGAATCAGGATTTGCTTCAGGGGCTGATGTTATTCCAGTTCTATGACTGCCTGAAGAATGTTGTCCGTCGGGGGAGATGTAGCCGGTTGTCCGCCTCCAACGAACAGCCGGTACCTGCCGGGCAGGACTTCCCTCTTGTATGTCTCGTTGATAATCGAAAATGCCCGGGGCGGAATAAGGAAGTGGACCTTAATTGTCTCTCCAGGATGCAGGTGGATCCTTTTGAAGCCAACCAGTGAATGTAAGGGAACGGGAACCTCTGCTTCGGGATTTGAAAGATAGAGCTGCACCACTTCATCCCCGGCCATTTCTCCCGTATTGCTGACATCCACCGATACGCGAACGGTGTCTTCCGTGCTGTTGCCCCGGCTGACATCCAGGCCGCTGTACTTAAAGGTGGTATAACTGAGTCCGTAGCCAAAGGAATACAGGGGCTCGCCTTCGAAATACCTGTAGGTCCGGCCACGCATATTATAATCCCCGAAAGGAGGCAGATCCTTCACTGATCTGTAAAACGTCACCGGGAGTCGTCCCCCGGGATTGTAATCCCCGAATAATACATCGGCGATGGCCTGGCCGGCGGCCTGTCCCGGATACCATGCCTCCAGGATGGCCGGGATGTGAGTGTTCTCCCAGTTGACTGCCAGGGCGCTGCCGTTCAGGAGCACGAGTACGACGGGTTTCCCGAGGCCGCAGATCTCCCGTATCAGATCCTGTTGTACCACGGGAAGGTCAAGGCGGGTACGGTCACCTCCCAGGAATCCCTCCACCTGGATGTCCATTTGCTCTCCTTCAAGTTCCGCCGAAAGTCCCATGCAGAGAATTACCAGGTCGGCCCTGGAGGCCGTTTCAAGGGCCTCCTTTTTAAGTCCCTCTCCCGGATCCGGCCTTGGTTCTGCCCAGACAAGCTGCAACTGGGCAATGCCATAGGATTCCCCTGCTTTCACCTGCATGGCATAGGATTTGCCTGCCTCCAGCTCGAGGGGAAGGGATTTTCTCAGGCGCGGATCGCTGAATTCATCGCGGAAATGATAGGCGGTATTGATCAGCAGGCTGTCGTTAAGGTAAAGGTCGGTCTTGCAGGTGGTAATGATACCGAGCCGGTAAGTCCCGCTTTTCTGCGGCTTCAGTTCACCCTTCCAGATCACGCCGAAATCATCATCATCCATGTCCTCCCTGGGGGAAAGGTCCTGCCAGTCCGCATCCAGCACCGTATCGACGGCTGAAAAAAGCACATCCCCGGTAAAATCCCTGTGATTGTAATAGTCGGCTTTCAGTCCCCTTTCATGATCCCCGTGAAACAGGCATGTTGCAGGGATTAACACGAAGGTGGGGATGCCTTCTGCCAGTTCGCACCCCTGTGCGTATAGCACCTCTGCGCCCGGGCCAAGCTTCTCACGGATCCCCCGGAGTGGTGTGACCGGGTCTGCCGGCAAACCGTTGTAATTTCCCAGCAGTATTCGCCAGTCGTCTGCATTGGGACCGATCACTGCAACCGTACCGGGCTTCCTGCCGAGGGGCAGGAGGGAGTGCTCATTTTTCAGCAGGACCATCGATTTTCGGGCGGATTCCAGGGCGAGTTCACGGTGTTCCGGGCAATCCACAACTTCGTAAGGGATCCCTGCGTAAGCGACCATTTCGGGCGGATCAAACATGCCGAGCCTGAAGCGGGCGGTGAACAGCCTCTTTACCGCAACATCGATCTCATCCTCAGTGATCAGTCCCCTTTCAACCGCCTTCTTCAGATTCGTGTAAACCGTGGCACACTCCAGGTCGCAACCGGAACGGACCGCCAGTGCGGCTGCTTCTGCAGGTGTTTCCACGATGTGATGGTCCCGGTAAATGTCCTCTATCGCCCCGCAGTCCGATACGATGTACCCGTCAAAACCCCATTCATCCCGGAGAATGCTGTTCAGCAGGCGGTCGGACCCGCAGCAGGCCTCCCCCATGTAACGGTTGTAGGCGCACATGACCGAGTAGGCCCTGCCTTCCCTGATCCCCATTTCGAACTGGGGCAGGTAGGTTTCCCTGAGATCGCGTTCATCGGTTATCGCATTGAACGAGTGCCGTTCCGGCTCGGGACCGCTGTGTACGGCGTAATGTTTGACCGTGGCGATGGTCTTGAAATATTTCGGATCATCGCCCTGGAGTCCCCTGATAAACTGAACGGCAAGCCTGCCTGTCAGGAAAGGGTCCTCCCCGTAGGTTTCCTGGCCCCTTCCCCAGCGTGGATCGCGGAAGATGTTGATGTTGGGGGACCAGAACGTGAGGCCCTGGTATATGAGCCTTTTGTTTTTCCTGACAAAGTCGTGGTGCTTGGCCCTGGCTTCATCCGAGATGGCGGTGGCAACCCGGAACATCATGTCCTCGTCCCAGGTTGCACCGAGGCCGATGGCCTGGGGGAAAACCGTCGCAAGTCCCGCCCGTGCCACCCCGTGAAGGCACTCGTTCCACCAGTTGTATTCAGGCACATGAAGCCTTTCGATGGCGGGGGCAGCATTCATCATCTGCCCGATCTTTTCCTCCAGGCTCATCCTGTCCACCAGGTCATTGACCCTTTTCTCCAGCGCCAGGTCCGGATCGAGGAACGGGAATTCATACCGGGGTGCGCAGGACCAGGTGCCGGAAAAAATCAGCATACAGATCGCAATAAGGGTTTTTGTGATTCCGGGAGACTCAGGATTTTTCATGACTGGCTTTTTTACGGTTAAAAATACTCAATTCTATAAAGTTCAAGAAAATCCCCGGATGAGTTTAATGAATTGTTCCCCGCATTGAAGGATCCGCGCAAAATTTCACCTATTGATATATGTCCCCGGTGACCACCATCTACATCGGGGTCTAAATACTGCAATTCTTTTTATTTACCCGGTTAATTGAGCAGATATGAATAAGGATAACACGATACTGCTGATTTACTTCATTTCGCTGGCGATCTACGGAATTGCCGAAATATTCCTGCAGCTGCGTTTTTCAAAATGGAGGATCAGGAACCGGGATAAGAGTTACCTGTGGATCATGGTCCCTTTCTACCTGAGCATTTACCTGGCTCCCGTGGAGCAATTGCGGTTCGGATATGCATTCCATAAGGTCATGATCGCATCGGGCTTTGCCATGCTGGCTGCAGGAGTGGCGATCAGGATGGTCTCATTGCTGACCCTCGGGAAAAACTTCTCGGTTGCAATAAAATATTCGGATCGGAGCCGCCTGGTGGTTAACGGGATATACGGATATCTCAGGCATCCTTCGTATCTGGCTCTGATACTGATTTCCTTATCCGGTTGTCTTATTTTCAACTGCAGGCTGGACTGGATCGCTGTCATCGTTTGCCTGTCAGGCATATTGCTGAGGATAAGGAAGGAAGAATCCATGCTGGAGGAACAATACCCCGGGTATGTGGAATACCGCAGGAAAACCAGAAAGTTGATCCCCTATATCTACTGAGCGTCAACCAGGTCAAATAGGCGAAAGCCCGCTTCACTCCAACCTATAATTTGTACCGGTCAAAGTTTTCAAGTTCCAGGTCATCCGGCAGTACGCCCACGGTCAGGATAAAGAACGTGAGGGCTATTGTTCCCGGTTCGAGGTGCCCCCCGATCACGCTGTTCTCATCCGACAGGGTGATGTGTGCATGTACCCTTCCATTGAAGATGTATCCCTGCACGGCGATCAGGTCCTTGGCGACGGAACCTTTGGGATATTCCTGCGCCGGTGGCAGGTTCTTATCGCTGACCACATGGAAATGATAATCGGTCACGGAACCGATGCCGGTCAGGATAACTGCATTCTTAACGCTTTCTGCTTTCAGGAAACGGTTCAATCCATCCAGCAGGTCGGTGCCGGAACTCATGCGGACGATCTCAATCCTTTCAAATTGGGTGGGCACGGAATAAATGTCCGGCATCCTTTCCTGGGCATAAAGGCTCAGGGAAAGGACGAGCAGAAGAAGAACAATCGATTTTTTCATTGGACAGGATTTTAATAATGAATGTGAATTTTCAGGGCCCAGTCAGTGGCTGCAGGATCCTGTCCCCCCGGGAATCCCGGGAGGACCAGTTTCCCGCTTTTATCGGTTTCAATGATGAGCGGGTCTTGCCATTCGCCCTTCCTGGGGTCATACCAGGTGAGGGAATAGGTGGCGCGGGACTTAAACCCGGTCAGTACGGGAAGCACAGACCCGTTTTCAAAATAGAGCAGGGCGAAGTCCTTATCCGGGGTGCGCATCATGTACGACCAGCCGTCCAGTCCCGCTTCGGGACTCCCGGGGGCCCTGCAGGGGATAAGGTCGTCCCGTGCAGGCCTCAGATCCCGGTACCTGCCGCCTTCAGACAGCATAAAGGTCTTCAGGTGCTGCATGTACCCTCCCGATTCATATTGCAGGGCTTCCCAGATGTGCGGGCGCATGCCGTCAGGTTCACCCGTGGTGGTTATGTCGTATGCCGCCGTTCCGTGAACGTGTCCCGATAATCCCCCCGAAAGGACGGACCCGTACATCTGTGCCCTCGAAAAATAATTGTCCCGCCCGGAATTCGCAGGCGGCCGTTCCCCGCCCGGCATGTTGATCTCATGGTCCCAGCCTGTGTAATAGGGTTCAAAATTGATGGCCGGGTAAGGCGGCTCGAGGTTGAAAAGGGTATCCAGGGCACCGGAAACCCGGTGATCGCGCGGCCTGTTGCCCACGCTGTGCATGGTCAGCCAGGGACAGTCCCCCGCGTGTCCGAACTGACGGTACGTGGAATTGTTGATCAGGGTGGTATGGAGGTGTCCGAATGGCAGGGGACCGTATTTTTCGAGGTGGAACGTAAGCGCCTGGTTGAATTCATCAGCGGTGAGGCTGTACTGCTTCGGGATCCAGTCCAGGTGGATGCCGCTGAAAATGATGTTGTATGCCCCGTACCTGGAGATCAGGTACTGGACGTAGCGGGCGTAGGACTCGTTGAAGTCGGAATATGCTTTCCAGGTGGGACAGTTATCCCTTCTGACCGTTTCGAGCAGGGGGACGAACCCCTGGTCGGACAGGTACTGCATCTTTTTATCCAGGCTCTGGAAATATTCCGGCACGATGCGGTCAAAATCCGCCACTCCCTCATGTTGCGCCGACATTTCAAATGGCCGGTTGCCCTGCTCATCCCTCATGTCCTTCGCGGTCAGTTTATCCCCTTCCACCGGGTAGCCGAATTTCTCCCAGGCATTCCGGATGTACACACCGTCCGGATCCGCATAGGTGCTTGCATGCGTGTCTGCTTCCCAGTTGGGGAAGCTGGCGATCATGCTCACGGAATTGTAACCCTGCTTCCTGCGCCAGGTCACGGCATCCTCGAAGCCTATGCCGGGACCGGGGACATACCCGTCTGAGGGCGCGGAATTCCGGTAGGGTAGCCTCCAGGTGGACCCCGCAAGCCAGGTGTCCCCAACCAGGAAAAATGGCGTTCCGTCCGCATATTCCAGCGCATGCCCGTTTGCCGTCGGCCTGATGAAACCGCGCCGGTTGGGATTTTGCTCCTTTTCCGCCCCGGTCCAGGCAAGGGTCCTGAACTGTCCTTCCCGGCCGTTTAATCCGCCGTCGCCGGGTTGGTTCGAACCGCTCACCCATTTCCATACCCCGGGACCGGTAGCCACGATCCGGACAACATAAACGTTACCCCCGTTCCAGAAGCCGTATACCCGCCTGGCATAACCCGGTCCCTCCAGGTCCACCCAGCAGGTGACATCCGTATAGTAATTCTCATACTCCGCCCCGGCAACCAGGACGATTTCCTGCAATTCCCACGGATGATTCTCTTCGACCTTATCGGCCTGTCCTTCACCGGTCCACCCTTCTGCAGCCTGCCCGGCAGCGGTTAACACTGCGGCAGAAAACAGGAGGCCAGAACAGGCGGAGACAAGGCTGATAAAATTAATTTTCATGGCCGGCAGGAATTTCTGGATGATATTTTAGCTGGAAAGTCCGGTTCATTATAACCAGGTCCGGTTCATCATAACCAAAATTAAGGGACTCAATTGTCAAATCAAAGAAAACAGGCAGTATGCCCGGGAGTGTTGTATTATACAACATATGTTGTGTTTTTCAACGCTGCCAGTAATCAACTGATAAACAGACAGTATCAAATGTACACCGTCTGCCTGTGATTAAAAATTCAACAATCGGGAACGTTTTCTTCTGCCTGAATCCAGGCTTCAATATACTGATTATCAGTAGAATATATATAGAATTCCGTCTTTGGCATCATTGTTGGCTATGCCCGGTTAAAGAGATGAAGCCATGAAAAATTTAATTTTCCTGATCAGCCTGCCGGCACTTTTTTACGCAAGTGCCCCGGTGCTTAATGCCGTTTCATCCCCAGGTAATTCCTCCACCGGCATAACGGCCTGCGGAGATTCACTGCTTGTCTGGTGCAGTCCGGATCTGTTCCCTCTGGCATCATTATGGGCCGAAAAGTTCAACGCAGATCATCCGGGAGCCGGCGCAAAGGCAGTTTCCGTTCCTGCCGATAGAATGGTCGGCGGGATTGATATGGAAGGGAATATAGGGTTTGTGACCAGCGAATACCTGCCCGTATCCGATGAAAAACCCGCATGGAGAATGGTGGTCGGGCGCGACGTGATTGTACCGGTCATAAATCCGGAAAATCCATACCTGGATAAGATAAACAGGGCCGGGATCTCAAGGGAAAAATTCATTTCAGCCATTACCGTCACTGAAAATCCGGTCTGGGGAAAGCTCCTGGGAGATGAAAAAACAGACCAGTTCATGCATGCTTACTGGTACGACAGCGGGGCGGCCAGGGCCTGCCTGACCGCGTTCCTGCAAACGGACCCATACGGGACCAATGCAGAGCTTACACCCGGTGCGGATGAGGTGATAAACCGTATCCACAAGGATAAGTATGCGGTGGGTTTCTGCAGGCTGGCCGATATCCTTGTCCCGGAAAATAAGGGCATAGACGAAAGGGTGATGCTCGTGCCGGTGGACCTGAACGGGAACAACCAGGTCGATTATTTTGAGAACATATACGGAGACCCGGAAGAGTTTGCCAGGGGTGTCTGGATCGGGAAATATCCGAGGGAATTTTGTGGCAATATATACTGCATTGCGCCTGAAAGTCCCTCCGGGAAAAATGACCTGGCATTCCTGGGATGGATTCTTGGAGAGGGACAGCAATACCTTTCGTCGGGTGGTTTCACGGAACTCCTGGCCAGTGAAAAATACAACAAGGTGCAGAGCCTGTACGGGACACCCTCCCCCAACATTGAAATCTCTGAAGCCCGCGCACCAGGCCGCATCCTGCTGATCGTCCTGGCAGGGGTACTGCTCCTGGGGATCCTGGTATTTTCGGCAACCGGTATTATCAGGAGGCGGAGAGCCGCGATGGAAACGGGTTTCACGGAAAAGATCCCCGTATTCGACGAACAAACCGTGCTGGTTCCAGGCGGGTTGTATTTCGACAGGACCCACACCTGGACGTTCATGGAAAAGGATGGCTCTGTCAGGATCGGCATTGATGATTTCCTGCAGCACATCACAGGCCGTATTACCAAAATTAAAATGAAGCATATTTCCGACCGCATAAAGAAGGGGAAAACATTATTTTCCCTGATCCAGGATGGCAAGCAGCTTGATATTTATTCTCCCCTGTCGGGTGTTATAAAGGAAGCTAACGACAGGCTTTACGGAGACGCATCGGTGATTAACCGGTCACCCTACATGGATGGATGGATATACCGGGTGGAGCCGGACAACTGGCTGACGGAAATACGCAGCTATTTCATGGGGGAAAAATACAGGGGGTGGCTGAAAAAAGAGTTCATCCGGCTGAAGGATTTCATAGCCTCTGCCCTGGTACCGGAACTGCTGGAAAATTCAACGGTCATCATGCAGGAGGGGGGTGAATTGCGGGACAACCTGCTGGAAAATCTGGGTCCCCTTTACTGGGAAAAATTCCAGACAGGCTTTTTGGATGCATCCGTTTAACCAAATTATAATCATACCATGAGCATAGATCGTCGCGGCTTTTTCAGAGTGCTTGGCATTGCGGGTCTTTCAGTGGGCAGCGGCAGGATACTTGGCGCAAAATCAGGAAATGACCCTGAAACCGAGTTTTACGGGATCCTCTACGATTCGACACGCTGTGCCGGGTGCCAGGGTTGCGAATTTGCATGTGCCCTGGAACACGGCCTGCCCGAACCCGACATCCGGGATGTACCCGTAGCAGGAACGATAAGGAAGACCAACGAAAACAGGCGTTCGGTCATCAATGTTTTCAACACTTCCGCGGGTGAGGTTTATGTAAAGACCCAGTGCATGCAATGCAACCAGCCCGCCTGTGCATCGGCCTGCCTGACGCAGGCCATGCGGAAGACTGAAGAGGGACCGGTGACTTGGAACGGGGACAGGTGCATGGGCTGCCGGTACTGCATGATCTCCTGCCCCTTTGATATGCCCAAATTTGAATATCACAGCCCGAACCCCAAGATCGTGAAATGCAACATGTGCTTCGAACGGGTTCATGAGGGGAAACTGCCGGCCTGCGTGGAGAACTGCCCGGCCGATGCCCTGACCTTCGGAACCAGAAGGGAACTGATAGCGGAGGCGAGAAGGAGGATATATGCAGATCCGGACCTTTACCACGACCATATTTACGGGGAACAGGAAGCAGGTGGAACGGGATTCCTGTACCTGTCCCCTGTCCCCTTCGAGGAACTGAGCTTCAATACCGCGGTTCAGGACCGTCCCTATCCAGAACTTACCAGGGGATTCCTGTACAGCGTGCCTTCCATTTTCATTTTATGGCCGGCAATACTGCTCGGGATATACAATGCAACACGCGATCATCAAGGGGAGGAGGAGGAAAATGAGTAACATCGGGTACACGGCGGTAAAAGCCAACAACGGGCAGTCCACCTGGCGCTTCCTTGCGGGTGAACTCAAACCGAAGGGAAAACTCCTGACCCCTTTCAACGTCATATCCGCTCCTGTGATCCTGGCGGGACTGGTAATCATCGTAATTCGTTTTGCCAGGGGAATAGGCTCGGTCACGAACCTTTCACAGGAGGTGCCATGGGGACTATGGATCGGATTTGATGTGGTAACGGGGGTCGCATTTGCAGGCGGAGCCTATGTGATCACCTTCATGGTCTACATCCTCAACCTGAAGAAGTATAAATCCATCGTAAGGGTGACCGTCCTGAACGGTTTCCTCGCGTATGTTTTCTATGCGGGAACCCTGCTGCTGGACCTCGGGCGGCCCTGGAACGTCATCAATCCCATCATCGGCAATGGCTTTGGCGTGAGTTCGGTGATGTTCCTGGTGGCCTGGCACTTCATGCTTTATATGCTGGCGGAACTGATCGAATTTTCGCCGGCCATAGCGGAGTGGATCGGCGCCAGGAGGGCAGGCAGGATCCTGTCGGGTATGACCCTGGCAGCGGTGATCTTCGGCATTACCCTTTCGACCCTGCACCAGTCCGGACTGGGTGCGCTATTCCTGATGGCCCGCGAGAAGATCCACCCCCTGTGGTATTCGGAGTTCATACCCATCCTTTTCTTTGTATCGAGTATTTTTGCGGGACTCTCCATGGTAATCTTTGAAGGTTCACTCAGCCGAAGGGTTTTTTATGACCGGATCAGCGAAAAAAATAAAAAGGCGCATGATGGAATTATCACCGGCTTATCGCAGATCTGTGCGGTTACCCTGTTCGTTTACCTGTTCCTTCAGATCCTGGTTTTTATTCACGGGAAGCACTGGGACCTGCTCGGTACCCCTATGGGCTGGTGGTATCTTACCGAGATGATTGGATTTGTCCTGCTGCCCATGATCCTGTTTTTTACGGCCTACCGGAGACAGAATGCATCGATGATAAAAATTGCCGCCATCATTACCATGGCAGGAGTGGTCATCAACCGGCTTAACGTAACGGTGATCGGGTTCAGGTGGGACTCAGCCACACCGTATTATCCGAGCTGGATGGAAATCGTGGTGACCCTGACCGTCCTGTTTTCCGAAATCTGGATTTTCAGGTGGATCGTCCTGCGCCTGCCGGTACTGCGTGAATCCGTATCCCGGTCAAATAACAGTTGAATCAGCATATAAAACAGAACCTGAAATGAATGGATTCACATACACCGATATATTTGATACAAAAGGGATTGAATACCTTTTAATCATTGCATTCCTGCTGCTGCTGGTCCCCTTCTGGATCTTCCTGAACCGGCCGCTGAAAGTTGAAGCCAAAGTGGTGAAAACCATCGGAGTGCTCATGCTCGATCTTCTAAAGATCCCCGGCGGCCTGTTCTACAGCAGGAACCATACCTGGGCACACCTTGAAAGATCGGGCACTGCCCGGATCGGGCTGGATGACCTGCTGCTGCATTTAACGGGACAGGTGGCAGTCCGGGTCCTCCGCAAACCCGGGGAACGGGTGGAAAAAGGGGAGATTCTTGCCGAAATAGACCACCACGGGAAAAAACTTAGCATCGCATCCCCCCTCTCGGGCGAGCTGACCGGGGTGAATTCACAACTGGCCGGTAATACCGGGATGCCCGCGGATGATCCATACGGGGAAGGCTGGGTCTGCAGGGTCCGGCCGGAAAACTGGATAGGGGAAACCGCTTCTTTTTATCTCGCCGGCCAGGCCAGGGAATGGATGGGAAGGGAACTGCGAAAGTTCAGGGATTTCATTGCGCTGGCCGCCGGGAAACATACTCCTGAGCCGGGAATGGTCATTCTCCAGGAAGGAGGGGAATTGACGGATCACCCACTTTCCGGGATGCCGGAGGAGGTCTGGCAGGATTTCCAGGCATCCTTTCTAAACAGGGTGGACTGAAATTTTAGGGATATTGTTGTTTTTTACAACAGTCTTTTTCGTAAATTAGACTGAACCTGCATCACCTCGATAACCGGGTGGCAGGATGTCTTTGTGTTTATCGAAACCTCTCCCGGGATGAGCAACTTGATACACAGATGGTTTAAGAGAATCAGGGAATCTGAATTTGCTGGACGGTACAGCGGCTTTATCTCTTCAATATACGGCCGCGTTGTCATCATCATCGTCGGATCATTCCTGATCCTGCTGGTCCTGTTCAACGTACTCTTCCGTTCACTCTATGCGGATTATTTCAACAATACCCTGCACCAGACCGGCAATAACGTCAGTTCGATCGTTGAAGGGGCCCTGTATTATTCCATGCTTGAAAACGATAAGTGGATGCTGCAGCGGACACTCAACGTGATCAGCACCATGTCGGGGATTGACGAGGTCAGCATGTACGATGCCATGCACAGGCTGGCTTTCACTTCCACTCCAGCCAGGCTGGAGGAATCCGGCGACCGGGTGGATGCATCGGCATCGACCAATGAGGAAATTATAACCATTTCCCCTCCGACTGAAACCGCCTACCGGATCATGGAACAACCCGGTGAAAGTGGAAAGGGCCGCAACAGGTCAAGCAGGCAACTCCTGATCAGGAAACCGATCCTGAACGAACGGTCCTGTTATACGGCGGACTGCCATGCCCATACTGAAAATGACCTGGTCCTGGGGAATCTGATCATTAAACTGCCGCTGAAGGACCTTGACTCGGTGCTGGAAGAGTCCAGGTCGGATTTCTTCCTGCTGGTGACCCTCATCACGGTGCTGCTTTTAACCATCCTGATCATATTCACCAAGCAGAAGATCCAGAACCCGCTCCGCTCGATCATACTGGCCAGTGAAGCGGTGTCGGACGGGAAAAGCAACATCAGGCTGGAAA
>CAYSJH010000049.1:0-35479 GCA_964431315.1 uncultured Bacteroides sp.
TGATCGGGAAGAAAGGGAAAAAGATCAGCACCAGGGGCATGTTCGGGAAGATCATGCCGAATGCAAGCAGGACACCGTAAATGGCCCCGGATGCACCCACGGTGGGTATGTTGAGATGCTGGTTCACCACTTGATTGACTACCTGAATGGCCTGCTGGACATAGGTCTCATTCCCCGGATTGGCCACCCAGGCCCGCATGAACTCGATAAGGGAGGAAGAAGGATTTCTTACATGTTCCTTCACGAATTGATCGAAAACATCCACCGATGGGGTATTGCTGAATGCGGCGGCATCTTTGATCAGCGGGGTCAGTTCGATGTGCATTGCAAGCATATGCAATGCGGCAGCGCCAAGTCCCGTGAACAGGTAATAAAACAGGAACCTCTTGCCTCCCCATACCTGCTCCAGGATGCGGCCGAACATCCAGAGCATGAACATGTTGAAGAAAATGTGCATGAGTCCCCCATGCATGAACATATGGGTGACGATCTGGTAGGGCCTGAAATAATCCGATTTGAAATAATAAAGCCCGAGCATGCGGTCAAGATCGATGTTCATGGTACGCTGAAGCACCACGGTTGCAAGGAACATCAGGATGTTAATGATCAGAAGGTTCTTCAGAACGGGCGGTATATCTGCAAATGGCCTTGGCCGGAATGTATTCATCTTTCCTCCAATTAAAAATCGCTCTACTGGTTAAACATCTTTTCGAATTCGTCCATCGGCATTATCCTGAAAACGCGTTTGCCATCCGGGGCGGTCGCCGGTTCCCTGCAGGCAAACAACTGGTCCATTATTTCCCGCATTTCTTCCTGCCGCAAGGCTTTCCCGCTTCCCAGTGAGCAGCTTTTCGCCAGGGCCGCTGCCAGTTTCTGCCCGGTCTCCTCCCTGATGTCGGCTTCCCTTTCCTTGTAATCGCTGATAAACTGGTCCATCCATTGTTCCGGATCCCCGATATCCATATCGGCCGGGATCCCTTTGATCTCTATGGTGTGTTTCCCGGTATCCCGGATGTCGAAACCGAGACTGCAAATATCGTTAAATATTTCAATTAACAGGGCATGGTCGCCTGCGTCGAGCGTAATTTTCCTCGGGAACAGTTCCTGCTGGGCAACGGGGACCTTCTTGCCGAGTCCCTCCAGGTACCTTTCATAAAGGATCCGCTGGTGGGCCCTGTTCTGGTCCACCACCATCAGTCCCGATTTTACGGCCAGCAGGATATATTTCTGCTTGAACTGAAGGAGGGTGGAAGGCTCACCCAGCCGGCCCGCACTTTCCTGCATGGCTTCCCTTATGGTACGTTCGGCCTGTTCAAGGTCCCGGTACAGGCTTTCCCAGTGGATGAGGTTTTCCTTACCGGAGTAATTCCCGCCGCCCGCCATTCCGCCGCCCATTTCCTCATGCTCCAATACGTTTCCCCTGTTTCCCGCTTCCCTTTTATCCTCCTCGAACGGATTGAAATCGGGATTGATGCTCTCCTCCGGAACCCGGATGGGGGTATCTTTCCTCAGTATGGGAATGTCTATATCGCCGTTCCGGTCGAAATCAAGGGTGGGGACCAGGTTGTGCTTGCCCAGGGTTTCGCGGACCGTGGCATGAAGGATCTGGTAGATGGAACGCTCGTCTTCGAATTTGACCTCCGTCTTGGTCGGGTGGATGTTGATGTCGATGGATTCAGTGGCTGCTTCAAGATAAAGGAAATAGGAGGGCAGGGTTTCCGGGGGAAGGACCTGTTCATATGCCGCCATCACCGCCTTGTGGAAATAGGGATGCCGCATGTACCGGTTATTGATGAAGAAAAACTGCTCGCCGAAAGATTTTTTCGCGGCTTCCGGTTTCCCGATGTAACCGCGGATTGAAACGATGCTTGTTTCGTTACCGACCGGGATCAGCACCTGGTTCAGGTTCTTACCGAAGACATTAATGATCCGTTGCTTGATGGGAACCGGGGACAGGTTATAGATCTCGGACTGGTTGTGGGTAAGCGAAAAGCTGAGGCCGGGGTGGGTCAGGGCCACCCGGTAAAATTCCGTGACAATGTGCCTGAACTCGGTCGTATTGGCTTTCAGGAATTTCCTCCGGGCAGGGACATTGTAAAAGAGGTTTTTTACCTGGAAATTGCTTCCGGTGGGACAGGAAACGGGTTCCTGGCCCTTAACCGCGGACCCGTGCAGGCGGATCTCCGTACCCAGTTCGTCTTCCAGCCGCCTGGTTTTCAGTTCCACTTCGGCGATGGCTGCAACCGAGGCAAGGGCTTCCCCCCTGAATCCAAGGGTGCGGATGGCGAAAAGGTCGGCGGCTTGCGAGATCTTGGAGGTGGCATGCCGCTCAAAGGCCATGAGGGCGTCGGCCGGCGACATCCCGCATCCGTTATCAACCACCTGGATCAGCGTCCTGCCCGCATCCTTGATGTTGACCCTGATGCCGGTAGCGCCCGCATCGATGGCATTTTCCATCAGTTCCTTGACCACGGAAGCGGGACGCTGAATGACTTCACCTGCGGCGATCTGGTTGGCCACAGAATCCGGTAATCGTTTGACTATATCCGGCATTCCCTCAGGTGAAAAACAGGAAGTATGAAATGATAAGAAGGAAAATTATGATAATGACCAGGCGGGTGTTGGAATATCGCTGGACTTTTCTTTTCCTGTCGTAAAAATGCGAGAAAGTTCCTTTGTTAAGAGTGCGCACAGGCCTGTCTTGGATTTTGATCCCGTATTCCGCTTCGATCTGCCTGATCCTTTCCTCCATCCTTTCTTTCCGTTCATCGTAATAGATCGGCTCGTAATGAAACTGCTTGTGCTGAGGTAGTCTAAATAATCTGGGTACTCCCATGATCGGATATTTTATGCAAAGTTATCCAATATATTTTAAACTCTTGCTTTAACCGGGACAAGATAATGCATGACAATACCGGCAAGGAGTCCCAGTACACAGAGTCCCCATGCATACATGACCAGGTTTTCCGAGATGCCGATCAAGATGGACGGAACGATCACACCGACCAGGCAGAAGGTTATCGTGAGATTGACGCTGTAACGGTTTATCCTCGGGTAGATCCAGATGACCATTATCAAAAAGCCGAGGGACATGGTCAGCGATACGAAGAAAAAGGTGGTGTCGATGATGTCCTTCAATACCAGCGCGATGGTTATGCCGAGTGTCATCAGCACAATGAGGCTTACCCGCATGGTGGTGCGCAGTTTCTCCTTCTGTGTCAGTCCCGTTTTTTCAAGGAAATCCTGTGTCACGGATGCCGCCGTGGTAAACATGTAGGTATCGGCCGATGAAGAGATGGCCGAGTAGATGATGACGACCGAAAGCCCGGCAAGCCCTACCGGCAGCAACCTGCTGAAGCCGACGATCAGGGAGGTTTCCGCACTGATATCAGGGATGGCTGCGCGGATCACCAGGCCGATCAGCAGGAGGATGAACCCGATTGTGAAATAGAAAACGGAGGAAAGGAAGAGGCTTCTCTTGAAATGTTTCTGGTCCTTGATCGCATAGACCCGCTGCCATAGTTCCGGGGAGGCCATGGGTATGAAAAATCCCGCAAGGAAGTAAGAGATGATTTTCATCGGGGGGATACTGAAAAGGTCCATGAAGATCAGTTCCGGCCGAACATCGGTTGAAACCAGCAGGTACACCATGAGGATAAACAGCAGGAAGATCCCGATGGTCTGGATGATATCGGTCTTGACAACCGCGTCAAATCCGCCGGCAAGCAGGTACAGGAGGATGATGACACCCACGAGGATTACCGAGAGATTATAGCTGATCGGTGTATATTCAGAGACCAGTTTGGCCCCTGCGATGAAATTCAGTACCACCCAGCCGAACATGATGATGATGGTGATCAGGGTTGCCAGGTATCCTGCAAACCGGCCCTTAAGAAAAAAGAAAAAATCCGGGAGCGTATAAAATTTCTGTTCGTCCCCCATTTTTTTAATTTTTTTACCGAAGAAATAGAAAACAAACAGGCCGAAGACGGATCCGATAAAATACCAGTACGCCCCGAGTCCGTAAAGGTAGACCAGGGCGGTATAGGTCAGCAGGATGGCGGCCCCGATCCGGCTGGAAAAAATGGTGCTCGTGGCCTGGAGCGATTTCAGTTGTCTTCCTGAGATCAGGAATTGCTCCTTACCCTGTCCTTTACCGGTCCAGAATCCGACGATCAGGACCACGACAAAATACAGTGCAATAATCAGGTAATCGGTAAGTACGAGCATGATGGATGGGTTTATTTTATAATGGTTGCTTATACTAATGCTGCAAGCTAATATAGAGAAAATTGGGTAAATGCGATCATTCTGATACTCAGACCGCCCGCTTTTGCTCTGCCGTGAAGGTAGGTACCAGTCCCCCGCCGGCACTCACGTTGATCACGGGGAAGTCCGAGATCCTGGTTATGGACCCGCTGTAACTGCCAAGGAGCGCAAACGGATTGATGTTGACGTATTTGTTTTTCAAACGCTGGGGATGGTTCGCCTCAGGGTACCGGTCCCTCGGAATATCCACGTATTCCTGCACTACCCATGATTCGTCGCGGATATGTCTGTTCATTACTTCTTCCCAGGTACCGGGTTTGGTTTCCCTTCCGATGTGGACATCCATCCCCCCGTACATATTGGCCGGTTTCAGCACAAGCCTTTGCCTGTTTTCCTGGACGAATGTTTTCAGCTCCACCTGTTTCCCTTCGAATGTTGCCTTCGCATCCGACAGGATCTCGGTCCACGGTATGGTATCCCGGATGATCCTGAGTTCGGATCTGGAGTAAATCTCCTGGAAACGCGGATTGGTGATCAGGGACAGGACCTTTTTATTGCCCACTATGTAAGATCGGAATGAATTGCAGCAGCAAACCAGTCCCTCCCTTATGGATTCAATGAACCCGGGTACTTCCTCCCATTTGGAAACCAGTTCGCGGGTGATGACACGCCGGTAAATCAGATGGACCTCCCTGTCCCCCGCCAATGCCCTTCCGTCTTTTATATAGAAATCCTGGGGACTGGCGATCAGGGTCTCGTATCCCCGGCTCCGGAAATGGTCTTCGTGGAGCTGGAACTCGGAATAGGTCGAAACATCCTTCCAGTCCACTATGGCAATGACCGGTTTTTCGGGCATGCCCGGCCTGTGGGACCGGAACTGGCTGTAACATTTAAGCAGGGAGCCGAGCAGCAGTTCCTGCCTCCGCATGGACCGGATCTTCCATTTGTCAACGAATCCAAACTCCCTGAAAAGTTCGTTGAATCCCTCTTCGAGCACGTCGGAATAGGCTATCCCCGCAGGCGAGTCGCAGTTGAATTCGAGAAACTTGACGGAATATTCGTTCAGGAAGGCATCCAGCCTGGAAATAACAATGGGATTGTCGTAACCGGGCTCGATGAAAAAAAGTTCATTTTCCTTTTCGGGGAATTTCATAATCTCCCGGACTTCATGATTGCTGAGGTAGTAGCGGACGAATTTATCCAGGATTACGCTCATTTTTTCGACGTTCCGCACCAGGATACTGTTCTGTTTCGGGGAAATGAAGTTCGGTTTCAGCAGGGTCGGCATGGGTTTGCCCCGGAAGGTGCATTTCCGGGCAACCAGGAAACGCCGGAGCTGCCTGAGCTGCAGCGATGAACGCTCCGGATTTTTCCGAAGATGGTCCAGGTAGGACCTGTTTAGTTTCCACACAGGGTCGAGCATGACGGATCAGGGCACACCGGCCTCTGAAAGTAAGTTAGTCTAAAAAAGGATACCTCTCTGCTAAAAACAGTTAAATAATTCATTTCTTATATTTGCCTTAAGCACACCTGTCCCGATGAAAAAATATTTCCCGATCCTGGTATTCGCTGCTGTTTGTGCCTCCGCAGGGGCGCAGGATGAATTTGTAATTACTGGAAGGATAACCGATTCCCTCACGGGGGAACCGCTGATCGGCGCCACGATCGTAACCGGTGAAACGAGCGGAACGATCTCCGATTCCCGTGGCAGGTACCTGGTCCGGACCTCCGGGGAACAGGTCAGCCTGTCTTTCAAGTACCTTGGGTATGTGACCCGGGACCGCATCGTGCACGCCACAGGGAAGGATACCCTTATCCTGGATGTCCGGTTGAAACGGTCCGTCATGGCCCTGGATGAGATTGTCGTGAGTGCCGGGAAATACGAGCAGAAACTGTCGGATGTCATGGTTTCGGTCGACATCATAAAGCCGGACCGGATCGCCGCCACCGCGACCACCAGCCTGGAAACCATCCTGAGACAGACCCCGGGGGTCGAGATCCTGGACGGGCAGCCGGGGATCCGCGGTGGGAGCGGTTACAGTTACGGGGCAGGCAGCCGGGTAATGGT
This sequence comes from uncultured Bacteroides sp., assembly GCA_964431315.1. GTDB lineage: Bacteria > Bacteroidota > Bacteroidia > Bacteroidales > SM23-62 > SM23-62. The sequence continues at coordinate 6,338 of CAYSJH010000049.1, forward strand.
CCTGATCGACGACCTGCCCATTCTTACCGGTGATGTGGGGGATGTGAAGTGGGACTACCTTCCCCTGGAAAATATTGAACAGGTTGAGATCATCAAGGGAGCCTCTTCCGTCCTTTACGGTTCCTCTGCCCTGAACGGGATATTTAACATCCGGACCCGCTACCCGGTTGATGTACCCCGGACCGAGGTCAATCTGTACTCCGGGATATACATGGATCCCTCGAGGAAGGAGATGATCTGGTGGGACAGAAGGCCGTTTTTTGCCGGTGCGGATTTTTCACACCGCAGAAAGATCGGGAACCTGGACCTGGTGCTTGGAGGCAATTATTTTAAGGATACAGGGTACCGGGAGGACGAGTACGAGGACAGGGGAAGGTTGAATGCGGGGATCAGACACCGGAACCGGAGTGTCGTGGGACTCAGCTACGGGGTCAACCTGAACGGCATGCTGACCGATAAATCGGATTTTCTTCTCTGGAGGGATTCAAGGACAGGCGCATGGAGGCAGAACCCACTGTCCGTGTCCGCCCTGAAAGGGAACCGGTTTAACATAGATCCCTTCGTGGAATACCGGGGAAAATCCCTCGGCCTCCACAGCCTGAAGACCCGCTTTTTCCACATCGAAAATAATTTTCCGGAGGCCGTGGACAAGAACAACCGTTCCAGCATGTTCTACGGTGAATACCGCTACCACCGGAAGTTTGCCGAACGGATCGAGGCATCGGCCGGTGTGGCGGGAACATGGGCCGGGTCCTTTGCCGCACTCTACGGTGATCATACCAGCCTGAACCAGGCCGTTTTTGTCCAGGTTGACGGGAAACTGCCCGCACGGCTGTCTGCTTCGCTCGGGGTGAGATTCGAACGTTATGTGCTGGACGGGGAAGTGGAATACTCCACCCCGGTATTCCGGGCCGGGATCAATTACCAGGCCCTCGAACATACCTTCCTTCGGGCATCCTTCGGGCAGGGATACCGCTTTCCTTCCGTAGCGGAAAAATTCACCGCGACCAATGTCGGCTCACTCAGGATCTTCCCGAATCCGGACCTGGTTTCCGAAACCGGATGGAGCTCGGAGATCGGGCTGAAACAGGGACTGAAAATAGGCCGGTGGCAGGGTTACCTCGACCTGGCGGCCTTCCTGTCGGAATACCACCATATGATCGAATTCGTTTTCGACGTCTATGGGACCGATACGCCTCCGTACACATTTGACGATTTCGGCTTCATGGCCCGGAATGTAGGGAATGCAAGGATTACGGGGATCGAGACGACCCTTTACGGCGATGGTGACCTGGGGAACTTCCAGCTTTCCCTGATGGCAGGCTATACCTTCATGCATCCCTTCGACCCGGATGCGGGGGAAATACTCAAGTACCGCTACCGGCACAGCCTGAAATCCGATGCCGAACTGAAATACAAGCGGTTTGGCCTGGGCTTCACATTGGTACTTAACAGCCGGATGGAAAGGATCGATGAGGTATTCACACATCCGCTGTATGGCAATATCATCCTGCCCGGTTTTCCTGCATACTGGGAAGAAAAAAACAAGGGATATGCCGTCCTGGATGTAAGGGTGTTGTGTAACATCACAAAATTTTTACGTGCCGGACTGATCCTTAAAAATGCCCTGAACATTGAATACATGGGCCGGCCGGGAGACATCCAACCACCCAGAAATCTGACCCTGCGCCTGACTGCCGGGTTTTAGTCCCGGTCCCATTCGCACTGCACCCGCTTTCCCACCAAAGTGACGAAATATGTCCCGGGCCTCCCATATGGTGTAAAACATTTGACACACATTTATAAATTAAGTAAATTCAACGTTTCACCACCCCTTTTAAAAATTTTTACACTATGACACCTCTTAAACAGAAACTCGCAGAAAAAATTGATCAGGAACGTCCGCGGATCCGTAAACTGGTTAAGGAAAATTGTGATGCCGTCATCGATACCTGTACGGTCGATAAGCTCTTCGGCGGAATGCGCGGCCTGAAATGTCTTATTACCGATATCTCCTACCTCGACCCGGAGGAAGGGATCAGATATCGCGGTTATACCCTTCCGGAAATATTTAAGAAACTTCCAAAGCCGAAAGGAGCCGAGATGCCATACGTAGAAGGTCTTTTCTACCTTTTGCTGACAGGGGAGATCCCGTCGGAAGAGGACATATCCGATCTCATCGATGAATTCCGGAAACGTAGCACAGTGCCCAGGTACGTATTTGAAGTGATCGATCATGCCCCCTCCCTCAGCCATCCCATGACCATCCTGTCAATGGCAATTCTCAGCTTGCACCGGGAGTCTGTTTTCGACCTGAAATACCATGAAGGAGTCAATAAGCTGGATTACTGGGATTCCACCTATGAAGATTCCCTTAACCTGCTGGCCAAGTTGCCGGAAATTGCTGCCTATATATACAGGAAGCTCTATAAGGAAGGGAAACGGATCCAGCCGAATCCCGACCTGGATTTCGGCGGCAATTTCGCGCACATGATGGGGATTCCGAAACCCTACGATGAAGTCTCCAGGATGTATTTCATCCTGCATGCCGACCATGAGAGCGGGAACGTGAGTGCTCATACAGGTCACCTGGTGTCCAGCGCACTGTCGGACATCTACCTGGCGATTTCCGCCATGGTGAACGGGCTGGCGGGACCGCTTCATGGGCTTGCCAACCAGGAAGTGCTTCACTGGATCATGTCCCTGCATGATAAAATGGACGGTAAGCTCCCGACCGAGGCAGAGATGAAACAATTCGTGTGGGATACGCTGAATGCGGGACAGGTAATCCCGGGTTACGGGCATGCGGTGCTGCGGAAAACCGATCCCAGATACATGATGCAGCGGGAATTCTCATTGAAATACCTGAAGGATGACATGCTTTTTAAGTTCGTCGATATGCTATACAAGATAGTCCCGCCCATCCTGACGGAGCAGGGTAAGGCCAAGAATCCCTGGCCCAACGTGGATGCCCATTCGGGCGTGATCCAGATGTATTACGGGGTCACGGAGCACGACTTCTATACCGTCATGTTCGCTGTCGGAAGGGCCCTCGGGGTATGCGCCAACATTATATGGGACCGCGCCCTGCTGTACCCGATCGAAAGGCCGAAGTCCCTCACCAGCGCCATGATCGAGGATATAATAAAGAAAAAATAACATCAGGACAGTAATCGTCCGGCATTGCTATGCCGGCAGTCTCTAAAACAGACAAAAATTCTGGTAGCTGACAGGATCCCGGGCTGAATTCCCGGGATCCGTTATTTTGAACGCTTTCCCGGATTCCCCACGTGACAGGAAATTTCCAAACTTAACCATCCGGTTATTCTTAACCCCCCGATTTCATAGATAAAGGTCTTAAAATCTTTAAAATTAATGATTATCAACGGTTTAAGTTTCCTTGTCAATATTTTTAGGTCATTTATCTTATGATTCATCCGGTTTGCCACTTTTTTTTGTCTAACCAGAGAGGAATGTTGTAACTTAATTATCAAAATCCCTATAACCTGAAAATCATGAAAAAGAAATACCTCCCCGTTCTTGTTTCATGTTTTACCCTCATCGTGTGCCTGCATGCCAAAAACCTGGCCTCACCATACATCAGGATCTGTTTGCCAGGTGGCACTAACTGCCAGTACTTCAACGCCGGAAGTCCATATTATCGGTGTTCCACTAACTCAAGCAATTCGGTGACCTTCTATGCGACGCTGCCGAATGATTTAAACTGTTTATTGAATGGGACCTACCAGTGGTACAAATTGGCTTATCATGAATATTATTGTCAGGTTGGTGACCCCGATTGTTGCCATGGATGGTGTTGGGATCCGATCACGGGTGCAACATCCAACGCCCTTACGGTTACAGAACCCGGGGAATATTATTGCATTTATAACTGCGGAGGAAGCGATCAAAGTACCGAGACGGTCGAGGTGATCTATCATAGCGATGCACCCACGATAACCTCAGATCCTTCATCGGTGGTGAAATGCGAGGGACTGGATGCAAGCTTTAGCTGTTCCTCATACTATGCCTCCTACAACGCATGGCAGCAGAGGCCTCCGGAAGGGGACTGGTCTTCCATCAGCGGGGAAAATAATTCCTCACTTCAGGTTTTGGCCGGGGCCGGGAACGATCAATACCAGTATCGCTGCATAGTTTCGAATACATGCGGTTCCTCTTATTCGGATCCTGCCACCCTGGATGTATTACTGAAACCCTATAATATTACCGATCCGCAGGGATCAACCGTATGTGAGGATGGAACAGCCAACTTTAATACCTCGGCCAGTGGGGATGCACTGGGCTATCAGTGGGAGGTGAGTGAAAATGGGACCGATTATGTGGACCTGAATGAGCAATCGCCCTATTCGGGTACCCAGACAAAAAACCTGGTGGTAAGCCCGGCCGGCAAAAGTCTGCACGAGTATAAATACCGTTGCAGGATTTCCAATACCTGTGCGACGGAGACGACCGCCAGTGCAACAATGAACCTGGATTTTAAACCGGATATTATCACACCGCCTCTGGATGTTGAGGCGTGTGAGGGTGATGAAGTCACGTTTTCAGTTGAAGTTACAGGTGCTGACCCTTTCCAGTACAGGTGGCGAAAGAATAACATGGCCCTGGGGGATTGGACCACCGACAACACTTATACCATTCATTCGGTTACCCTGAGCGATTATGATAAATACGATGTGCTTGTAAAAAATAAATGCGAATCAACCGGAATGGATTCTGAGGATGCTCAACTGGTGGTTCATCCTGCACCTTCCGTTTCTCTCGGGGAAGACCTGCATCTGTGCCAGGGGGAGAGCATGGAGATTGATGCAGGTGCGGGCTATGCATCTTACGAGTGGAATACCGGTGCAGTAAGCCAGAGCATTGAAGTCAGCCAGCAGGGCAGCTACGAGGTGACAGTAACAGATGGTAAAGGATGTACAAACTCGGATAATGTTTTTGTTATCGTGGATCCTGCTCTGCCGGCGATCGACCTGGGTCCTGACCGGAGCTATTGCCTGGGAGAACAGGTCATGCTGCATGCCGGGAATGTATTCAGCAACTATGAATGGTCAAACGGATCAACCGGCCAGTCAATCAATGTTGTTTCAAGCGGTATTTACTGGCTGTTGGCCTCCAATAACAATTCGGTCTGTATTGCTGCCGATACCGTAAAAATCACCATGGCCGAGCCCTACGATAATGAGAGGCTCTGCATAGTCACGGTTGATATGGCGACCGGAAAGAATCTCCTGGTCTGGGAAAAAACACCGGACGTGGGGATACTGTCCTACAACCTCTGGCGTGAGACTTCCATTGGCGAATACGAACCCATTGCCAGGGATATACCTTTCGATAATCTGAGTATTTTCAAGGATACGGATGTTTCGCCGGAGAACCGGTCCTACCTTTACAAAATTACGGTAACGGATACCTGCGGGAACGAATCGGACCTTGCGGATGTACCTTACCACAAACCCATTTTCCTGAAATACCTTCCCTCGGATCTGGGCGTCAGCCTCGAGTGGACCGACTACAAGATTGAAGGGGTCAGCAATTTACGGGATATCCTTACCTCATACGATATATACAGGGGTACTGCGTCAACCGGCCTGACGTTTTACACAACGGTTGGAAGCATTAACGATTACCTGGATACCGATCCTGTAACCGCTACCACCAAATTTTTCTACCGGGTGGCCGGAGTACTGAGCACTCCCTGCGAACCCTCCGCGGCAAGGAAATCCGTCATGGAACCGGTGACAAATTCCATGTCCAACCTGGAATACAACCGGGGAGTGGGGACAGAAGATCCTGGGCAGAAAGCATCCATGTTGATTTATCCCAATCCGTTCACGGAATATACAACCATCAGGTTCGAGAATGCCTCATGGGATGAATTCAGGCTTGAACTGGTGGACATCAGTGGCAAGACCGTTCTGATCAGGGAGGGCATCCGGGAGGATAAGATCCTGCTGCAACGGGGTGGCCTGAAGCCGGGCATCTACCAGGTTCAGCTACTCGGCAAAAAGATTTACAGGGGCATATTCGTGATCAGGTAATCTCCCGGCCAGACTCTTTTTCAGCGGCTTCAAACCTCCGTCAACCAGGTGTAGCTTCGGGTTCAAAATCCGGGGACATGGTGTATTGTCTCGAATTTTTAATAGTTTTAGGCGTTGCCTGCTAACCAACAAACCGGATCATGCTTGAAGCTTTCAAGGCCCTTGACAGCGTGAAGCTGAATTTCAGTCCCGACAGTCTTTTCGTCCTGAACCTTACCATTGCATTCATTATGTTTGGCGTGGCGCTTGAACTGAAACCCGTTCATTTCAGGAATCTTGCTTTAAATCCCAAAGCCGCTGTCGTAGGAGCGGTTTCACAGTTCATCATGATGCCCCTGATGACCTTCCTGCTGGCCCTTTCTTTCCGGAATTACATCACCCCTACGATTGGCCTGGGCATGATCCTGGTGGCCTCCTGTCCCGGTGGCAACGTCTCGAATTTCTTCAGTGCCCTGGCCCGGGGTAATGTGGCCCTTTCGGTCAGCCTGACCGCGATCTCGGACTTCGGTGCCATTCTCATCACCCCGTTTAACTTCGCCTTCTGGGGAACGTTGTTCACAAAGGTTTATTCCCTTTTAAATGCCTCGGAACTCGTCAGGCCGCTGGAAATCCCATTCCTGCATGTACTCCAGACCGTGGTCATCCTGCTCGGGATCCCTCTTACCCTGGGCATGCTGATTAACATCTATCTCCCGAAATTGACCGATAAGATCCTGATCCATGTGAAAAGGCTTTCCCTGATCGCTTTCGGGGCCATTATTGCCATCATGTTCCTGAAGAACTGGGAATTCTTCCTGCAGTACATCAAATACATCTTTGTAATTGTATTTATTCATAATGCCCTGGCCCTGACCCTGGGTTGGTCCTTTGCCTCGGTATTCAGGCTGTCATACAGGGACCGAAAAACCATTTCCATTGAAACCGGGATACAGAACTCGGGACTGGCCCTTCTTCTGTTGTTCAACCCGAATATTTTTCCGCCGGACATGGCCGTCGGGGGAATGGCATTCATTGCGGCCTGGTGGGGGCTATGGCACCTGGTTGCAGGTCTGGTGATGGGAGGGATTTGGTCGGGTTTCCGCCTGACACCAAAACCGGCAGTCGCCTGATTCAAAAACCTTCGATCGCCTGATTTGGAAGCGAACCGGATTCGGGACGGATTCAGGGCTCTACCCGGAAATCGCAGGTTCCGTATAAATGGCTGCCGTCTTCTGCGACACCACGGACCAGCACCCTGTACAGGCCGGGCTGGTCGGTGCCTGTAAAACTGAGATTTATGGTCTGATCCGGTTCAATGTACAGGTCAGGTTCCCAGTAAAGGCAGTTCCGGAATTGCGCACCGGGCCTCCCGTGATCCGGGTCATTGTTCCCGGTCTTTCCGGGATCGAGATAAGCATTCCCGGGCTTGCCTGTCCTGCCTCCTGATCCGGGTACCATGCCGGAAATATCCTGGTAGCCCCGGTATTTGAAAAAATAGGAATGAACCGGAAGATCGATGCCCCCCATGTCCCTGTTTTTGGACAGGATGTTGATGAGACCCCCGTAGGATGTGTTCCCGATCACGTACAATTCGTTGACTACTTCAATACTCTGGATTTTTTTAGGTGACATGGCAAGCAGTTTATCCAGGTCGTAAACCGGGATCTGGTCGATCAGGATCAGCGGCTCGAAACGGGACATGATATCACTTGTCATGTCGTTCCCCGCAAAGCTCAGGAAATTTTTCCCGCCACGGGTCCTGGGCGTGACCTCGGGCACCAGCTCGATGAAAACTTCCTTAAGGTTCGGAAGTTCAATGTAATCGTCGATCCGGATTTTTCTTGTTGCCAGGCCATGAATTGACTGGTTCCCCGAAGAAGGAAGAAGTTCCGGTTTATGGGGAAGCGGCTGATTGAAGAGTTTTTCCAGCTGCATATTCAGGATGATCTCCGCCGCCGCTCTCTTCTGGTCCTCGTTAAGCGAGAATTGCCCTGCAGGAAAACTGAGCGGGGGACTGGCAAAATCATTATCGATGCGCAACTCCAGCTCCGGATGGTCCGGATGCCGGGCGGCAATGAACATTTCCAGGCTTCCTGCAAAGGAATCCAGGCAATAGTAGAACGTCCCGTCAGAATTGGTCCTGTATGCCATGAATTCTGGCTGATCCCCGAATACGGACATTTCCACCGCGGCATTTTCAAGTCCCCCCTGCGGATCCCAGCCTTGATCCCCGCCCTGGTCCCTGCTTTGATCCCCGCCCTGGTCCCTGCTTTGATCCCTGCCCTGGTCTCTGCTTTGATCCCTGCCCTGGTCTCTGCCAGGATCCTTGACAAGGACCCTGCCGCTGAGGGTCAGGCCTTTTATTTCAGGCATGTAGCCGGGCAATGGTTTTTGCCAGGATCCGTTGACAAGGGGATAAATATCATGCGGGACCAGGGTGTCCAGCGAACCCGAACCGGCTACGGTCAGACTGAAATGGCCGGAAGCTGCCCTCCAGGCGCCTGGATACCTTATGCTGAGATGAATTTCTTCACCGCGTCGATAGCCTGCTTTATCCGACCGGCATTCAAGCACCTGGAGTTTAAGTGCCGATCCGGGTTCTGGTGACGACCCGGGTTCTGGCGACGATCCGGGTTCTGGCGACGACCCGGGTTCTGGCGACGACCCGGGTTCAGACTCAGGCCCCGTTTCAGGGGGATTGAACTGGGAAAGCGTATCCGGATGCTGCCCGTGGTTATTAGCGGGATGATCGGACCTGTCAAGCCGGGGACTGAAAGGATTGATGATTTTGAGGGGGACGAAGGAATAGAATACGGGACTGAAATTTCGCATCCACCTGGTATAGGCGCAGAGGTAATAATTGCCGGTCAGTATTTCATCCGGAACAACCAGGTAACCCGTTCCCCCGTGGCATTCCATGGAGAATTTTCCCTCCGCCACTGAGGTCCCGTCCGGTTTCATAAGGTGCACATAGATCACCCTGCTCCAGCAGGCTTTCCGAATGGCTTCCGGACTCGTGTTAAATGCCGAGAAAAGGATCTTTTCACCCACGGCATACATATTCCGGTCGGTCACCAGGGCATAGCTTTCATTATAAGAATCAGGAAGCAAGGAGATGTCGGTACCTGCAGGTACCCCGGTGCCCCCGGGACCTGCAGGCAAGGCATATCCGCCGGGCGGGATGAGGCACATCAGTAGGCTTATGCAGGTAATGACGGTTTTCATGGCATGATTAATCTTCCCAGAATGAAGGTGGAGTCAGTGATCCACCCTTTAACCGGCAGTCAAAGCACGACTGTTCGGCATAATCAAAACTTGAATCGTTGACACGATAAAGGTAGACCGGGTAATTTTCAGCAGGGACATTGGACAGGTATTCCAGGAGCCCTGCCTCATCGTAGCCGTGGGGTGCACAATAGGTCCTGAACGTCTGGATATTGGGCCACACAAATATGCGTTTTTCCGTTACCGAAGTGGCAAAGAAAAGTCCCAGTACAGTTTCCCCCGGATCTTCTTCAGATACCATATTCCCACGGATCATGGCGGGCTGGGTGCCGTACAGTTCGCCGCTCTGCTTGGCCTGGCCCTCGAGCGTTTTCCAGAACTCATAAGCCATGTCCGTCAGGGAGTACTGCCTGGCCAGGAGGCTGTACCTGGAGTACAGCCGGTCGGTCTGGTCGGAGACATAATTGATCGGGATGTTACGCATGAAGTCGCCTGAGATATTCTTTGTCGAATACGTATAGATCTCCGGGATAGGCAGGGTTTTGTAGCAGGTCAGCAGGGAATCGCTTGGTTCTTCGGAGGTACCCCTGATGATCCCGACACTGGGATCCCCTTCATATTCCCTTATTGAATCATAAATATCCCATATCCAGTAATGGGAAAAGTATCTCCAGGTCTCCTCAAGTTCCCACAGGTAATTTTTGGCATAATTCCCGCTGGCGTTCGTGGTAATGAAAAACTGCACCCCCATATAGCTGACATCCGGGTTGCTGGTGCTGGTCACCTTTAGCTCCCAGGGGATCTCTTCAATGGGGGGACTGGGGAGGAGCTCTTCAAAGTCCGACACGTAAATCTTTCCCTCCGGTGAAACAACGGTCAATTCATAGCTGTTACCGTGGAACAGGTCTGCCTGTGCCATCCAGCAGGCATACCTGCCTTCTGCCACCTCGTCGAAGGCATAGGTCTTTCCCCTCTCATCCTCCACCATGACCACGCAATCGCTCAGCGGATTGCTTCCCCTGTCACTGAACAGCGGGGAAGTGCGGGATACCTCGACGTACTGGTACCCTTCCAGGTCGGTAATCCTCCCGTTGATCACCATGACATCTGCGGTTTCGTTGATTTTCGGGGTATAGGGATCGATGCATCCCCCGATAAGGAACAGTCCGACCAGTATTCCGGACAGTTTCCCGAACAGTTTCCCGGGCAGTATCCGTTGTCCCCTAATCACTGGCATAATTTCCGAATTTAAAGTTCCATGACAGGGTGACGATCGGCTGGCCGAAAATGGAAAGTTTATAGCCCTTGATGTTTGTTCCCTCGGCGTTGAAAAATACGGAATATGCATTCCTTCTGCCCGTTAGGTTGTAAACGTTAAGCATCCAGTAGGAATGGGCAAGTTTGCGGGCCCTCAGGTTGCCCTCGATGTTCAGGGACAGGTCGATCCTGAAATAATCCGGGATCCTGTAGGCATTCCGGTCAGAATACAGGATGTATTTCTTCCGGTTGATCTCAAAGACCGATATGGGATACGTTACCGGCCTTCCGGTATGGTAGACGATGTTGGAGGAAAAACTTATCCTGCGGTTGATCCGGTAATTGAGAACGGTATTCAGGGAATAGGGCACGTCGTAGTTGGCCGGGTAAACCTTTCCGTTGTTGATCTTTTCCCAGGGATGGGTGCCGTTGACCTGTATCAGCGACCTTGACCATGCCAGGGACATCCAGCCTGTCAGCTTTCCGGCATCCTTTTTCATCATGAGTTCCAGCCCGTATGCTTCCTGGTCACCCTGGAGGACCTCCGTTTCAATGTTCGGGGAGGATATAAAGTCGGCCCCGTCCTTGTACTCCACGATATTTCTGGCCTTCTTGTAGTACAGCTCCGCCGTCAGGTGTATGGTCCTTCGGGCCAGGTCCTGGTAAAATCCCAGGGAAAGCTGGTCCGCAACGGACGGACGGACGTGGTAATCGCAGAGCTTCCACTGGTCGGTCGGGGAAATGGCAAAGGTATTGCTGAGCATGTACAGGTACTGCCGGGTGCTGGTGTAGGAGAGCTTTACCGAATTATTCTCCCAGAGAAGATGGTTGGCTGAGGCGCGGAACTCTGGACCCGAATAGAACCGTACGATCTGACCGGGTTTGAATTCCAGCACACCGGTCACGTATTCAGGGCTCACAGGGTTGTCCGGGGTATATTCGTTGACCGTCCGGGGACCCAGATATGCATAAAGGCTGTAACGAAGTCCCCCCTGAACCGTGAATTTCTCTGTCAGTGGGATCTCATCTGAGGCATAGAAAGCCGCTTCCACCGCCCTTTCCCTTCCGAGATTCACATACTCCCTGTCCGACTCCTCGCCCAGGGGCCGGATCTCACCCCTGTCCAGGTTATAAAGTATGGCACTGCCCCCGAAGGAAACGGTATGCCGGTAAACGGGCAGCCAGTTGAAATCGGATTTCAGTTCCAGATGATCGATCCGGTACTCATGCCGGTAAGCTTCGATCGGCAGGGTAAGATCCTCGTGGCTGAAACGGTACCGGGAGCCGGCCAGGGAAGATTCGGAATTCAGCCTGGAGCCGTACTGGTGCCACCAGTCCACCGAGGCCCCGGCATTCGAGTATTCGTAATGGTTCGTGGAAGCCAGTGAAAAACGGTCCTTGCTGTAGTAACCGAATGCCTTGATGAAATTCTCGTCGTTCTGCTTGTGGTTGATCCCGCCCGCAAGATCATAGAAATAGGCATTGCTGTTGCGGATATCGGGGTCTTCCACCCTTGAAAGGATCCAGTCAGAGTAGGTGGATCTTGCGCTGAGCACCAGGGAGGTCTTTTCCGGGATGATCGGACCCTCTACCGCAACATGGGCGGTAATGGGACTGATTCCCCCTCTTGCCGTGTACCGCTTGTTGTTCCCCTGCCGGGTCGAAATGTCGATTACTGAAGCGAGCTTGCCGCCGTATTTTGCCGGGAGATTGCTTTTATAAAAGGAGAAATCACGGATGATGTCGGGGTTGAAGGCCGAGAAGAAACCGAAAAGATGGGAGGTGTTGTAAACCGGTATCCTGTTAATGATGAACATGTTCTGGTCGGCTGCCGATCCCCTGACGTAGAGTCCCGATGAGCCTTCACCGGCATTCTGGACCCCCGGGAGCATATTCACCACTTTGATCACATCCTTTTCCCCCATCACGACAGGGATCTCCTTGATGTTCTTGATGGATATCTGGGAGAATCCCATCTGCACGCCCCTGACGTTGTCATACTTCCCGGATTTGACCGTGATCTCATCGATCGGGTAAAGTTTTTTTGCCATGTCGATGTCAAGCTTGCCGCTTGAATACACCTTAAGCTGGTATACGATCTCCTCCATGCCAAGGCAGTTGAAACGCGTGGTATAGGTCCCCGGGGGAAGGCTGAGCGCGAAATGTCCCAGGTGGTTGGTTACGAATCCCCTTGCCAGTTCCTCCACATAGATGGTTGCCCCGATGAGGGGTTCACCGGTTTCCCTGTCCCTCATTTCCCCGTTGATGATCGTGGCTGTTCCGTCCGGGTTATCCCTGGCGTTACCGATCGTCAGGGTGCTTATCCCGGCTTCCTTGCGTCCGGCCATGTAATGCTCTTCGGCCCTTGTCAGGGTTTCGTCGACCGGTTCCGCTTCCTGTTCTGCTTCTGTCCCGTTGCCTGAAAGGTACTCGGGCAGGCGGGTAACAAGGGGGGCACCGGGGGTAATGAAGATCCGGTTATACCGGTCGAGGTAGTGGAAGAGCTGATTGCCGGAAAGATCCCTGTCCAGCACCTCTTCAAGATCAAGGCTGTCGCCGTATGCCGTCATCCGGACATCCTGTACCCAATCATCGCGGAAAACAAACCGGACCGGGAGCTGTTTCTCGACTTCAGCCGCGAAAGCCTTGAATGAGAGTCCCCTGAAATCACCGGAGATCACTGGTCCCCCCGCATTCGCAGTAACAAAGTAAAAGGCCATGAACAGTCCCACGAGGATTCTTCTCATCACTCCTTCTCCTCTTTAAAAAGATTGCTGCAGAAATTGATCAGTCCCCCCATCACCGCGTCCCCCGCCTTCGGGAGCCTGATCTTTTCCCTGCGGATGTAATTCATGACCTCTGCCCGGTTTTCGGGAAAGCACCTGGCAAAAGACCTGGCGCTTTTAAACCCGTGCAGGGTGGAATCTGTAACCACATAGGACCTTCGTTTCATTTTTGAGAATCCATAGACGCTTTCCGGTCCCGTTGAATTCGGAATAATTTCTTTCGTCCAGTGGTACAGGCAGACCGGGGAGTCTTTGCCGATCACCTGGTAGATCAGGGTATCCGTCCCCGGGAAGCTGATTTTCCGAAAGGCCCTTCCGTCCAGGTCAAATCCAAGCAGCCTGGAATCCGTAACGATGATCTCATTGAAACTTCCGTCAGGGTAATTGATCTGCATTATGATCTTCTGCCCGTACAGGTCGTATTTCAGAAGAACATCTGGATAGGTGCCCCTGTCCAGCCTGAGGGTTCCCCTGGAATACTTATCCTCCCCGAAAAACTTGTGCCCGGCAAACCTGGCGTGCAGGTTGTAATACCGGATACCGCAGACAAGGTACTGGTCCGGTCCGTATGTTTCCAGGAATGAGCTGTACAATTCCTCCACAGATCCTTCATCCGGGTCCTGCGCGTATCCTGTGGATCTAAGGAGGAGGAACAAAGCGAAGGCGAGCAGAGGATATGATTTCATGTTCGTTTGATGGAAATGGTGTCTGACGGCATTGCATTGCTTTCAGAGCCGGATGAAGTTAGTTTTTTTATGCAAGACAGAGGAGGTCATTCCGGTATTTTTTCGTGGATAATTGCACCGGCATCCCTGCGGAATGATCTACACCGGCTGCAGGATACATTCGCATTGCCGGATATTCCTTAAGTCAGTGCAGGATGGTAATCCACTTATCCATCTGGATAACGTCGAAAAAAAGGATCCCCTGGATGACGAACCTGACCAGCCGGCTCACGGCGTAGAGCAGGAAAAGCCGGAAGGGATATCTCAACAGTGCAAGGGCGATCACGACCATAGAAAAGGGTGTAAATGGAAACAGGGCGGCAATAATGATGAAGGCTCCTCCCCATTTCCTTGTGAAGTCCATGTAACTGGCCAGTCTCCTCTCGCTGTATGCCTTTATTCTGGGCATCCCTGCGATCCATCTGCCGATCCCGTATGAAATGACGGCACCCGCATAGGATAGTACCCCCAGGAGTGCGAGGTAGGGGACTGGATGGGAGAATTTCTGTGTCCATACCACGAACAGGTCAACCGGCACAAGTCCCAGGAAAGATTCCGATGCAAAGAACAGGATCAAAACGAACCTGTCCCCCAGGTGCTTCAGCATATGCTCAAAAATGCGATCGAAATCCAGCAGGTATTTGCCTGCCAGGAATACCAGCAGGACGAAAATGGCATAGAAAAGGATGATCCAGAAGATACTCTTCCCCACGTATGTGAAGAATCCCCGACTCTTGTAGTCATCGTAACGAGTGCGGAACCGGGACCTTTTTCTCCCGGTATTCCGGTCAGTGTTCATCATGAGGTGAAACCCTTAATAATTCTGGATCAATGTACGACTTTTTGCCGCATCTGCATTCGGGCTGGTTCGTATCCTATTCGTACCTCAGGGCATCAACGGGTTTGGTGCGCGCCGATTTCAGGGATTGCCAGGTGACCGTGAGGAAAGTGATCGCGAAGGCGATCAGGATGGTTGCTGCAAATATCCACCAGCTGATATTGGTCCGGTAGGCATAGCTCTGCAGCCATTTGTTCATGATGGACCAGGCCACAGGGCATGCAATCAGGATGGAGAGAACCACCCATCTAACAAACTCCCTGGCCAGGAGGAAGTACACGGACTGTTCGGAAGCCCCCATGACTTTCCGGATGCCGATCTCCTTGGTCCTCCGGGCAGCCATAAAGGTGGACAGTCCGAATAGCCCGAGGCAGGCGATAAGGACGGCAATGATGGCAAAGACTATGATGATCCTTGCCGTGCGTTCATCCCTCAGGTATTGCCGGTTGTAGGTCTCCTCCAGGAAGGTGCATTCAATGGCTTCCTCATCCAGCTGGGGGTAGAGGGACTGTATCACTTCCTTAATGTAATTTATTGTGGCCGGGATATCGGTGTGAGCGATCCGGATGCTTGAGGTCGGGATCCAGGTCCCCCAGTAATAGATGCAGGGTTCGATCTTTTCATGCAGCGATTTGAAATTGAAATCCTTTACCAGGCCGATAATTTCAAATGATAATCCGTTTTCAAAGCGTTCGAAATACCCCACGGGTGATTCGATCTCGAATTCCCTTGCGGCCGTTTCGTTCATGATCATTTTGGCGGACTGGTTGCCCCTGCCGGCCATATAATCACCGGCCCTGTCCCATGAGAAATTCCTGCCGTCGAGCAGTTTGATTTCCAGTACGTCAAAAAAGTCCGGATCGACCTGGAGGACCGTAATTTGTTTTTCGACCCCGTTGACCTCTACAGGCTGCACCAGATTGCTTTCGTTCCCTCCCATTACTTCCATGGAAAACGCCACTCCCCGGATGTTCGGGTTTTGCATCAGTTCCTGTTTTAAAAGCTGTCGCTTCAACGGGTCGCTGCCGAACAGGTAAAAGGCATTATTAACGATCCCGTTCATATTGAATCCCAGGTCGGCGGTCTTCATATACTTCAATTGCATGAAAATGACCAGTACTCCAATGATCAGGACGATGGAGATGGCGAACTGGAAAGTGAGAAGGACCCTTCTGAAAACAGCCGACCCTGATCCCTTTACTTTTTCCCCCGACAGGGATGCAATCGGTTTAAATCCCGTCATGAAAACGGCTGGATAAATGCCCGAGATCACCCCGAGCAGAATGGCTGCCAGGATGTAGATCGCCAGCGGTCCCGGCCTTGCCATGGTTTCAAGGTCAAGTTCGGTGAATGCCAGCTGGTTAAATCCAGGCAGCAGCAGGTATACAATGACCAGGGCAATCATTAAGGAGACCAGGGTAATAAAGACCGATTCAACCAGGAACTGGAAGATCAGCTGGTTTTCAGTGGAGCCCGTGACCTTCCTGATCCCGACTTCCCTGGCCCTTAATGATGCACGTGCGGTTGTAAGGTTAATATAATTGATGACGGCCAGCACCAGGATGAAAACGGCGATGGTAAGAAGCACCCTTAAAAGTTTCAGGTTGCCGTGCCTGGAAAAATTCTTTTCCTCTTTCAGGCCGGTGGCAAAGTAGATGTCTTCCATCGGGCGCAGGGAAAACCTTTTTCCTTCCGAGACCTGCAGGGCATTTACCGGCATGTTCCCGGTGAAATAATCGTTTATCCTGCCCTCGACATAGGATCGGTCATACCCTTCCCGCAATAATACATAGGTTATATAACTGTAGTCGGGATAGTAATTATTGAGGTATTCGTAATCCCCCCTGGCGTAATCTGATAATGTATCATTACTGGTAATCGATATTAACATGTTTACTTCGATGTGGGAATGTTTGACATCCTCAATCACCCCGGTTACCGTAAGCCAGTTCCTTCCGAGAGATTGCCCGACCGGGTCAATGTCCCCGAAAATCCTCCGGGCGGTACTTTGTGTCAGGACAACCGAGTAGGGATCCCTCAGAGCGGTCTTCGGGTCTCCCTGCAGGAAATTGAAGGAAAATACCTCAAAGATGGTGCTGTCGCACCAGATATGGTCTTCAATCTTTATGATCCTCAGATCCGTCGAGTCATGGCCCGGTATGTATGGAAAAGGAAAAGCGTAATCCTTTCCGTGCCAGTTAACCATCCGGACCACATTCTCCACTTCGGGGATCGCCTGTTTGATCTGGTATCCGGGAGCAGTCGGGAGTCCCACGTGATCACTGTACTCCAGCCGGTAGATCCGGTCGAACTTCTCGTTGAAACGGTCATACGTCAGTTCATTCTTCACGTATAGCCCGATCAGGACCGCAGCCGTAATGCCAATCGCCAGGCTCAGCACCTGGATGAAAGACTGGATCCGGTTGCCAAGGATGTTGCGGAGGGCGGTAATGAAATAGTTCCTGAACATGATTTCAGAACCAAGTTACAATATTTTTCTTCCGTCCCCTAATCCGTCCCCTACTCGTACCTGAGTGAATCTACCGGGTTGGTACGGGCGGTTTTAAGGGATTGCCAGGTGACCGTGGTAAAGGTGATGATAACTGCGATCAGGATGGAGGCAAGAAAGATCCAGAAGGCGATGTTGGTGCGGTAAGCAAAACCCTGCAGCCATTTATTCAATATGAACCAGGCTGCGGGAAGGGCGATCGCTATTGACAGGACCACCCACTTCAGGAATTCGCGTGAAAGCAGGAGGAATACCGATCCGACCGTGGCACCAAGGACCTTTCGGATACCGATCTCCTTGGTGCGGCGGGCGGCCATGAAGGTTGAAAGTCCGAATAGTCCAAGGCAGGCGATCACGATGGCTATGATCGCAAGGTAACTGATGATCCTTGCCGTCTGTTCATCACGTTTGTATTGCTGATCAAAGGTTTCATCCAGGAAAGTATAGTTGAATTCATCGTCGTAGATTGACTGGAACTCCTTCTTGATGAACCGCATGGTCAAAGGTATATTGGTGGGGGAGATCTTAATACTCGCATTCACTAAATAGTCATGCCAGTAAAAAAAGGCCGGCTCGATCTTTTCGTGGAGGGATAAAAAATTAAAATCCTTGACAACGCCTATAATTTCAATGGAAAAATCCTCGCCCATCTGTTCAAAATGTCCAACGGGCGAATCCAGGCCGAACACCTTCATGGCCGTTTCATTTATAAGGACTTTTGCCGGCTGCCGGTCCAGGTTGGGCAGGTAATCACCTGCCCTGTCCCATGAAAGATTCCGTCCGTCAAGCAGCTTGATTTCCATCAGGTCCAGGAAATCCGGGTCAATTGCCAGGCCGGCACATTGAATTTTATGGCCTCCCATTTCAATCGGCTGAATAAATGTGTTCTCCGCGCCTCCCATCATCCCGAGCGAGAAGGCCACTCCCGAAATGTTCGGGTTTTTAAGGAGTTTTTCCTTAAACAATTTACGATTCTGAACGTCAGGTCCCCAGCGCCAGTAGTTGTTGTTAACTACCAGTTCCTTGTTAAATCCAAGGTCCGCTGTTTTCATATAGTGCAATTGTCTGAATATGACAAAAACGCCGATGATCAGGCCGATGGATACAACGAACTGCAGGGTAAGCAGGATCCTGCGGAACACAATGGTCCCTGCATTCGTTTCATGGTCGATGGACATGGATTCAACTGGCTTGAAACGCGTCAGGTAGAAGGCCGGATAAATGCCCGAGATTATTCCTAACAGTATGGCAGCCAGGATGCAGGCGATCAGGATTTCCGGATGGTCAGCAATCCCGAGACTCAGGTCGGTCGATGCCAGCAGATTGAATTCAGGGATAATCAAATGGACAAGGATAAGGGCAATGAGGAATGAAAAAATGGCCACCAGGATGGCCTCCATCAGGAACTGGACGACCAGGTGGGACTTGGAAGAACCGATTGCCTTCCTGACACCCACTTCTTTTGCCCTGAGCGTGGCACGTGCGGTCGTAAGATTTATGTAATTGATGATGCCAAGTCCCAGTATAGACATCGCAATGCAGATCAGCACCTTCAGCAGTCCCATGTTCCCGTGCCTGAAATAATTCCGTTCTCCTTTCAGTCCAGAACTGAAATAAATGTCTTTAAGCGGGCGCAATGAGAAACTTTTCTCCTCTGAGACCTGAAAAGTCTCATTCTGAACATGCTCCCTGAAGTAATCGTTCAGCCTGGCTTCGACGTACTTCCTGTCATTACTCTCCGGCAGGAGCACATAGGTCATAAAGGCATTATCCGGACCATAATCATTCAGATATTCGGCATCGCCTCTATGAACCCCATGCAGTTCCGAATGGCTTGTAAGGGACATCAGCATGTTCACTTCCAGGTGCGAGTTTTTTACATCCTCAATGATTCCGGTAACATTCAGATTGCCGAATAATCGGCCTACCGGGTCCCCTTCCCCGAAAATCGACCTGGCGGCGGACTCCGTCATAACTACTGAATTAGGATCCCGCAGCGCTGTGCGGGGATCCCCCTGGATGAAATGGAAAGTAAAAATGTCGAATGTGGTGCTGTCGCAATAAAAGTAATCCTCCATCCTGAAGGTCTTCATTTCCCCGGTCGTGTCACCATCGAGGCGGTATCTCCACATGGTGACGTCGTCTTTGCCCCGCCAGTTAACCAGGCGGACCACGTTTTCCACCTCAGGGATCTCCTGTTTTATCTGGTGGCCGGGAGCCGTGGGCATGCCGACCTGGTCGCCGTATTCCAGGCGGTAGATCCGATCGAATTTCTCGTTGAACCGGTCATAGCTCAATTCATTTTTTGCGTAAAGCCCGATAAGGATTGCCAAAGCAATTCCGATCGAAAGACTGATAACCTGGATGATGGACTGAACCTTGTTTCTGACGATGTTTCGATGGGCAGTGAGGAAGAAATTCCTGAACATGGTTTAAGAGTTTATTGTTAGGGGCCACTGCAATTTACATAAAAAGAATAATACATCCTAATATCTTTATATAATTTATTCACCTCATTCTGAATCAATTATGTTTTACCCATTACGAGGTAAAGGATTGTTTTATATTTTAGCCGGATGAAAGCATTTTTAAAGAGGTTAGTTCTTATTGTGGCAACCGGTGTACTCTGGCCGGTACATGGAACCAGCGAGAATTATTACGTATCCCTCCAGGGGAATGATGGCAGCAGCGGATCCCTGGCCAGTCCCTTCCGGACCATCGAAAAAGCCATCGGTGTTGCCATTTCCGGAGATACAATATTTGTGAGAGGTGGGACCTACCCCTTGACAGCCACCATCCGGATCCAGAAAAGCGGAACGCCGGAGTTATACCTTGTCCTGGTTTCCTTTCCCGGCGAAAGGGCCATGCTTGATTTCACGGGACAGGCTATGGGTTCCAGGGGGATCACGCTTTCGGGCAGTTACTGGCAAATCGAGGGATTCGACATTTTCGGTTCCGGTGATAACGGGCTGAAGATCGAAGGGGGGAACTGGAACCGTATTGTAAAGTGTGCTTTTTACAGGAACCGGGACTCGGGACTTCAAATGGGACAGGGAGCCTCCTATAACCAGGTCATAAACTGCGATTCCTATTTCAATGCCGATCCACCGGATTACGGGGATGCGGACGGGTTCGCAGCCAAAATGGATGTCGGCATCGAGAATTACTATTACGGATGCAGGGCCTGGCTGAACTGCGACGACGGATGGGACGGGTACATGAGGGGTGCGGATAACGCTTCGACCATCATTGTGAACAGCTGGGCCTTCGAGAACGGGTACCTCGAAGACGGCAGCGACCCGGGTTCCCAGGCCAACGGCAACGGGTTCAAAATGGGAGGGAGCGACGACAAGACCCTGAGCCACGATTTTACCCTGCACCACTGCCTTGCCTTCAAGAACAAGTCCAAGGGATTCGACCAGAACAGCAATATGGGGTCCATGATCCTGTACAACTGTACCGGGCATGGCAACCTGAACGGCAACTACGTCATTTACAAGACCCTGGCTTCGGGCAAGGAACTCATTCTCAAAAACTGTGCGGTGCTCGGTCCCCTTGGAAACCTCGCCGCCTGGGCCGTGCAGGATTACAACAGCTGGAACCTGGATCTCACCGTTACCGAAGCGGACTTCGTAAGTGTCGATGACAATGCGGCCTACGGTCCCCGGCAAGCGGACGGCAGCCTGCCGGAAATTCCCTACCTGCACCTTGCGGAAGGCAGTGCGCTGATCGATGCGGGGATTGATGTGGGACTCCCCTATATGGGTGCTGCGCCGGACCTGGGATGTTTCGAGTCGGAATTTTCGAATCCGGGTGTATCCGTCCCTTCCCTTCCCGATCCTGCATGGAGCACCTGTTATCCGAATCCCGCTTCGGAAATGGTAACTTTTGTATTCAGTTCAGGAGCGACGGGAGGGGTCTCCATCGATATCCTCGACCTGTCGGGAAGGATAACGGTACATGCAGACCCGGGAAGCATGCAGGGTTCGTCCATGACCGTGAGCATTCCCCTGCCATCCATGCAGGCTGGCTTATATCTCTACCGCATAAGCATTGGTGGAAAGACCGCCGGTACCGGGAAACTACAGATCAGGTAATCCTTCTCATTCAATCGTTCCTCAACCGCCACACTCTCCCCGATGGTATAGGAATCGCCCGGTGCCAGAAACCGGACCGGTTCTTTAAGGATCAGATCCTGCGCTTCCAGAGGGAGACTGATGCGCAGGACCATGAAAAAGATGATGTAATGGAATGATCTGTTCATGGTCTGATAAGGATTATCCTGTTCACGTAACAATTAAATGAATTTACTGTTCATGGTGATGTTTAGCCTTATTTTCCTTAAGTTAGATTAACATATCATCCGGGAAAACATGAGCTATGCCCTGATTACCGGTGCATCAAGCGGGATCGGATACGAATTGGCGAAAATATTCGCCATGCACGGGCATAACCTGGTCCTTGTGGCAAGGCGGAAGGATAAGCTCGACCGGCTGGCAGGGGAACTGGAACAGAAGTGCCGGGTTAAGGCTCATGCATACATCAGCGATCTGAGCCGGCCGGATTCCGTTCACGAGCTTCATTCGTGGGTAAAGAAAAATGATCTCTGCATCGATTTCCTGGTCAACAATGCCGGATTCGTTGTTTACGGCAGCTTCAGCGGTACTCCCTGGGAAGATGAACAAAGGATGATGCATCTGCACATGGACACCACGACCCTGATGATAAAACTTTTCCTGCCCGGTATGCTGAAGCGTACCTATGGGAAGATCCTTAACGTCGGGTCAACCGGGTCCTTTGTCCCCGGTCCTTACATCGCCGTATACTGTGCAACGAAATCCTATATTTTAAGCCTGTCGGAAGCCCTTGCGGAAGAACTGAAAGGCTCGGGTGTTACGGTGACCGCGCTCTGCCCGGGAGGTACAAAAACCGAGTTTGAATCGAGAGCTGTCAGGAAAAACAAGCCGACCGAACCCTGGGGAATGGAAGCCGGAAAGGTGGCCCGTATTGCTTACAGGGCCATGATAAAAGGGAAACGGGTGGTTATACCGGGACTGCAAAACCGGATCCAGGTTTTTGCCATCCGCTTTCTTCCAAGGGCGCTGGTGTCGGGATGGATAAAAAGGAGGATGTCGGCAAACAGATAATCACGTAAAATGAAGCCATTCCTTTACGGGATCAGGTATATTGTAAATCGCAGGATATTCAGGCAGGATACTCCGCTTATATGTGGACTGGTCCTGCATAATAAATGCAACCTGCACTGCCGTCACTGCCAGGTAAACAGCCGGGATACGGATGCCATGAGTTTTGAAGAGGCAACCAGGGTGATCGATGCATTCCATAAGGAAGGCGGGCGCACACTTTACCTGGAAGGCGGGGAACCGTTTCTCTGGAAAGACAAAAGCCACGGCCTCGAAGACATTGTTTCCCATTCCCATGAGAAGGGATATCATACCGTGGTAATTTACACCAATGGCACCTTTCCTCTTGAGACATCGGCCGACACGGTTTTCATCAGTGTGGACGGGCTCCTGGAGAAAAACGATTTCCTGCGCGGCAGGTCCTTTGAGAAAATAATCCGGAATATCCGCGCATCCGGTCATTCTTCCCTCTATATCAATTATACCATCAACAATTACAACAAGGGTGATATTCAGGAGTTTTGTAGGTATTTCGATGGAATCCCGCAGGTCAGGGGTGTATTTTTCTATTTTCATACTCCTTATTACGGGTACGACGAATTATACATCGGGACTGAAGAAAGAAACAAGATCATCAGGGAGCTTTTAACTTATACCGGGAGGTATAAGATCCTGAATTCCAGGGCTGGACTGAGATCAGCCCTTAAAAACAACTGGGACCGCCCCCTCGATATCTGCCGCGTTTACGAGGCGGGGAAGATCTATAAATGCTGCCGTTACAACGAGGACCCGGAACTCTGCCGGCAATGCGGGTACCTGAGCTATGCCGAGATCCACCAGACCCTGAGATTAAGGCCGTCTGCCATTAGAAATGCATTGAAATATTTTTAAAATGCAAACCCGTTCACTTAATAATCGGGGGGAAATCCTTTTATGAAAGGTAATTTCCTGAGAAAAAGGATCAGCCGGACCTTTACCGGTTTGGAGGAAGTGGTCCTGGAGTCCAGGGTCCCTTCCTACGAGGAACTGTGCGGGAAATTCCGGGACATTCATGAAATGGGACTGTATCTCCACATTCCCTTCTGCGAGCAGATCTGTCCCTACTGTCCCTATAATAAAACGATCTATGACCGGGAACTGGCAAGCAGGTATGCCCGGGCAATCGTGCAGGAAATCGACTGCTATGCCGGTATTGCCGGCAACAAGCCCGTAACATCTTTCTACATAGGGGGCGGAACCCCCACCACCATGCTGGATAACGGATTAAGGGATATCCTTGAGCATGTTTACAAACGATTTAATATGCAGTGTTCCATTCACATGGAAAGCCACCCGAACCACCTGAGCCCGCAGAACATTGCCACAATCCAATCAATGGGAGTGAAATACCTGAGCATGGGTGTCGAATCGCTGCAGGACAGGCATCTGAAAACACTCAGAAGGCCCTATACGAGGGATGAGGTGATCAGGACGGTTAAGCGGGTTGCCGGCCAGGGATTTGAATGTGTGAATGTTGATTTTATTTTTGACCTGCCTGATCAGTCCCTGGATGAAATTGAGCAGGCTGGACACGCGCTGATTGACATGGGAATTGACCAGGTGGCTTCCTACCCGCTTTTCAGGTTTCCCTATACGCAACTGGGAAAGGAGGCGAAAGCAAACAGCAGGGCGCTTCCCACCATGCTGCGCAGAAGAAGAATGCTCCGGATCCTGGAGGGAATATTTTATGATTCCGGGTTTGAACGGTCCTCGGTCTGGGCATTTACCCGCAAAGGCGTTTCAAAATACTGCTCCGTTACGGTACCGCTTTACCTGGGACTGGGTGCCAGCGGAGGGACGTACCTGAAAAATGTGTTTTACCTGAACACGTTCAATGTTGAGGAGTACACCCGGGCAATCGAAAGCGGACAGGATGCCAGGGCGCTTTCGGTCGAACTCTCCGATAAAATGCAAATGGCAGGATGGCTCTACTGGAGGATCTATGAAACCCGGTTCCGGAAAAGTGATTTTTTTGACCGGTTCCGGAAGGATTTCGATACCGTATATGGCAAATACCTTAAACCATTGGCCCTCCTGGGATACCTGAAAGACGACGGGGAGGAGGTGGTGCTTACCGACAGGGGGACTTACTGGCTGCACGCCTTCGAGGATTTCTTCTCCATTGATTACATCAGCAAGCTCTGGGGAAGATCGGGCAGGGAGCCATGGCCGGCTGAGATCATTCTTTAACAATGGATATCTGCTTCAGCCTGTCGAAAGTTTCAATTATTTCCCATCGATCAAGATTTGCATGGCCCGAGGGCTCTCTGTCTGTGCCTGTTTACTGGTGCTGGAAGGTCGAATTTATCCCCGGAGTTTTTCAGGTGGGTTTGACTGGTAATCCTGGATCAGAGATTCATAAGGGATATTAAGCTTTTCGTGCAGGTTCCTGATCATTTTTAATGTCAGTTTTCTTCTTCTTTTTAAAATCTCCGTAACCCTACTTTTATACCCCAGGATTGTCGCAAGATCTTTATTCTTCATGTTCATTTGTTCCATCCTGAATTTAATTGCCTCGATAGGATCCGGAGCTTCAATTGGATAATTCTCATCTTCATATTTTTCGATCAAAATCATCAATAATTCCGCCTCATCTCCTTCCGGTGTATCCGGGGGTGCATCAAAAACAACATCAAGCCTTTCTAATGCCTGATCATATTCCTTTTCCGATTTAATGACTTTTAGATTCATATCATTCAAATTATGCTGGCATCGATCTTATTATAGTCACAATGCGAACCAATGAACCTGATGAAAACCCACTGTCTCAAGTAATTAATCTTTACAACCAACCTGTACTGATTCCCACAAATATTGAGCACCACTCTGCTTCCCTTAAAAATACTCGCTTTTGGCTAATCCAGCTTAATATCATTTGGAGAAGTCCATTTCGCCATTGAAGCTTCTTTATACCAGATCCTTAATTGCTGCTCCGAATCAGTTTGCTTAAGCCAGAATTCCCTTATTGCCCTTTTTGCAATAACTCTCATTAATTGACCGGTTTGACAAAATTAATGATTTTGTTACCAATTTGGTAATTATTTTCGTAAATTATCCCAGGATGAAATCGGCATCGATATCCAGTTTCTTATTCAGAAGCCTGGCTACCTTAAGTGTGGGCTCTGCTTTACCGGTCATGTATTCGCTGATCCTGGAGGGACTGACACCGAGTAGTTCAGCTAGTTCCTTCTGGGTTATTCCCCGTTCCGCCATTTCATATCTGATTATTTCTGGCAGGGTTGGCATTTCAATGGGATAGTATTTCTCTTCATATTCCTCTACCAGGTTTGAAATTACCACAAGTTCGACCATGTTTCGGTCATCAAGGGGTGTTGCGTTACTAACTAATGGAAGGAGCTCCTCGATCCTTTCAATCATTACCCCGTACTGTCTTTCGTTCTCAAGTTCTGCCATCTCTATTTAAATTATAGTGACATCAATTCTATCATATTCTGCATGAGTGCCAATAAATCTTACAAACACAATTTGTGAGGAAATGAAAATTACTGCAACCAATCTGTATTTATTTCCTGAGATATTAAATACATATCTTTCATTTCCAATATAGTCCAGACCTGAATATGTCTTTTTTAGCTCATGCTGACTCTTGAATGTCCCCTTTTTCATTCTTATATACCACCTGTTAAGTGGTACTTTGCTGTCAGGATGATCTTTAATGAACTCTCTTAGGGCCTTGAATGATACCACATGCATTATTTATTGTATTACAAATTACAGAAATATATTCTGAAAAACAAAATCACCCTCCCCAACCCTTTCGGTCCAGGCTCCTGTAATTGATCGCCTCTGCCAGGTGCTGTGACCGAACCCCGGCCGAGCCATCCAGGTCGGCAATGGAACGTGCAACCTTCAGGATCCGGTCGTATGCACGGGCGGAAAGCCCGAGCCTTTCCATGGCATTTTTCAGGAGGGTAGCTCCGGCCTGATCGGGCCGGCAGTAGAGGGACAATATCGCGGGACTGATCTGGGCGTTGCAGTGGATGCCGGGATTGTCTCTGAATCGTTCCTGCTGGACCTGCCGGGCCCGGACCACGCGTTCACGTATCGAGCGGCTGGTTTCAGCATATGCATCTGCGGACAGGTCCTGAAACGGCACCGGGGTGACCTCGATGTGGATGTCGATGCGGTCGAGAAGGGGACCGGAAATACGGGACAGATATCGGTCAACATCTCCCGGCAGGCATTCGCATTCCCTTTCCGGGTGGTTGTAATATCCACATGGACAGGGGTTCATGCTCGCCACCAGCATGAAGCTGGCGGGGTATTCTATGGTAAACCTGGCGCGTGAAATGATCATTACCCGGCTTTCCATGGGCTGGCGCAATACCTCCAGGACGTTACGCTTGAATTCTGGAAGTTCGTCCATGAACAGGACCCCGTTATGGGCAAGGGAAATCTCACCGGGCTGCGGATAGGCGCCCCCTCCAACCATGGCGACGTCGCTGATGGTATGATGGGGATCCCTGAAAGGCCTGTGTGTCATGAGAGAACCGTTCCGGCCGAGTTTCCCGGCGACGGAATGGATCCGGGTGGTTTCAAGCGATTCCTCCGGTGTCAGGGGCGGCAATATTCCCGGCAGCCGCCTGGCCAGCATGGTCTTGCCGGCACCGGGGGGACCGATCATCAGGAGGTTATGCCCGCCAGCGGCCGCCACTTCCAGCGCACGCCTCACCCTGGCTTGCCCTTTTACTTCCGCGAAATCCGGGCATATCAAAGACTTTTCCCTGCAGGAAAATTCCGATTGATCAAAAACACGGGGTCCTGAACCTTTTTCTCCTGAAAGAAAGTGTACGACCTGCCCGAGATCCTCCATGCCAAAAACCTTCAGTCCCTCTACTACTCCCGCTTCCCTGCCGTTGATGAAAGGCAGGATGATCCCCCTGAATCCCTGTTCCCTTGCATGGATCGCCATCGACAGGGCGCCCCTGACCGGCACCAGTGACCCGTCGAGCGAAAGCTCTCCCATGATCACATAATCCTTCAGCATGTTCGGGGGGACTATCCCGGAAGCGGCCAGGATCCCTATGGCCAGTGGGAGGTCGTATGCAGAGCCTTCCTTTTTCAGGTCGGCCGGGGCCAGGTTGATCACCACCCGTTTTTTGGTGATCTCGAAGCCGGCTGACCGGAGGGCGGATTCAATCCGTCGCTGGCTTTCCTTGACGGCGGAATCCGGTAGCCCCACCATAAAGAAATTTATTCCGGCTGAGATGTCGACTTCCACGGTAACCGTGCTGGCGGAGATGCCCAGGATGGCCGAAGCATAGGTCTTGACGAGCATAGAGGATTTTTCCCCTTAATGCCTGCGTTCAGCCAATCTCATATGCGGAATGCCGGAAATCCTGAATAAAAGCACCGGCAATGCTGAACGACTGTATCCTGATGAACTTATTCGGAGTATTTATTTGCTCTCTTGGTTTCGATCATAACTACTCCATTACTGCCCCTGGAACCGTAGATGGCTGCTGAACCATCTTTAATAATACTGATGGATTGGATATCACAGGGGACGATCCAATCGATGGAACTCACTACAATGCCATCCACCACATAAAGAGCATCATTGCTGGCGAGGAGGGAATTATTGCCCCTGATAATAACAGCACCGTTATCCACCGTAACGCCGGCGAACCGGCCTCTTATCAGCTCGAAGACATTGCTGTAGTAACAATATTCGTTATTCTCCTGTTGCAGGTTGCTTACCGCATACTGCAGGTCCTTCTCATTTACATAGCCGTAACCAATGGCAATTTCCCTGTTTTTCTCACTGTCCACGAAAATGAGGTTAAGGATGAGCGAATCGGTATCCGGTCCAACTTTTTTCGTTACCGGCAGGAATGCTTTGGGTTTGATCTTGACCACATCGTTTTCCATGCATACGATGGAAAACCGACCCAGTGAATCGGATAAGATGGCGGACCCGCATTTTTTGGCTTCTACCAGGACGTTTTTTACCGGGTAAGTATTGAATGCTGTTAGCTTTCCATTGACCACACGCGTCTGGGCGAATAGGGAATTTGTCAGGAAGATACACGTTGCAATGGCGATATAATGTTTGATCCGCATCAAAATTGCATGAGTTTTATCATGCAATGGATTGAATAAACAATTCTATTCCATTGCCTCGTTAAGTTTTTGAAAATCCTCATTTTTAGGTATTAAAGCACAGCTAAAGAAATAGATCATCCATTGATCATCATTTTTTACCAGGTGATATACATTGCGCCAGGCTATTTTCGGGGTGAAATAAGGCCACATATATTGCTCCACCACGATAGCCGAATTGCCGTCAGGGGCAAGTTTTATTTCCCGCTCACTGATATAATTGACTTCAGGAACGGTATCGGCTAACATTTGTGCCCATAGATCCGTGAATTGTTGCTTATTCCAGAATTCCGACGGGTCGCTTCCCAGTAATAATGCATCTTCAGATAAACAGGAGGCCATGGTTGTTACATCCTGGTTATTAATTGCTGAATTGAACTTTTCAAATAAATCGTTGACAGCGGCTTTTTCAGCTTCCATGTCCACGGGGAC
The DNA here is from genome assembly GCA_964431315.1 of uncultured Bacteroides sp. Lineage (GTDB taxonomy): Bacteria > Bacteroidota > Bacteroidia > Bacteroidales > SM23-62 > SM23-62. Next base: position 35,454 of record CAYSJH010000049.1, read on the forward strand.
AGTTTTAGGTATTTGTTGGCAAGCAG
>CAYSJH010000050.1:0-20171 GCA_964431315.1 uncultured Bacteroides sp.
GGCCAGCTCCTGTTGAACTCCCCCAGGACCGGAAGGTAGCAAGGGTAGACGGTCGATGCGGTGCGATATAAGTAGCTTGCCCTTTTTTTATTTACCAGCCGATTCCCGCAGTTTCCTGATCCTTCGAAGCAGATCCTCGTCCTCCAGCCTGAGCATTTCGGAAAGCTCTTTTCGTGCATGGTCATAACCCATCCTGAAACCGCGCCGGTATTCCCCCATGCGGCTTTCTTTCCTGCCGCGTTTCACACCGAGGCGGTATCCCAGCGTGTAGGTGATTGCGCAGGCGATCGCTATGACCAGTATGGAATTCATAAGGTTTACACATCCTCCCCTTCAGCATCTACATAGACAAACAATATGTAATAAAATACTCTTGTTTCCATCTTAATTTCCTCCGTTGATTGCTATTCCCGATGAGGATAATACATAATTGATGCCAGATTTATTAATGGCTGTTTATCAATTTGTTGCAACAAAAAATATCCTGATCGCCACGACTGATTGCACGTAAACGATGCCTGCATCGTCCGGTTTCGTACACCGTAAAAAAATTTTGATTTAAAAGATTAATAAATATCTTTGTGCCATTGTTCCGGATTATGAAAGATATCCGTATCATACTTGCCCTTCTTCTTGTGAGCATCGTGGTGCTTTGCAGGTGAGAATGGTATGGATTAATACTAAATATTAAGAAGGCCATTCTCCAGCAGGAAAGAATGGCCTTCTTATATTATAAAAAACATGGAAAACAAACTCAGAAGTTCAGCCACAACCGAAGGCAGGTTAATGGCAGGCGCCCGCAGCCTCTGGAGAGCCAACGGGATGAAGGAGGAACAGTTCGGCAAACCGGTGATCGGGATTGTCAACTCCTTCACGCAGTTTGTCCCCGGACACGTCCATCTCCACAACATCGGCCAGGAGGTCAAGGCGGAGATCGAAAAGCTGGGTTGTTTTGCGGCGGAGTTCAATACCATTGCAATTGACGACGGTATCGCCATGGGCCATGACGGGATGCTGTACTCCCTGCCTTCCCGTGACCTGATCGCGGACAGCGTGGAGTTTATGATCAACGCCCACAAGGTAGACGCCATGGTTTGCATCAGCAATTGCGACAAGATCACCCCGGGCATGCTGATGGCGGCCATGCGCCTGAACATTCCCGCTGTTTTTGTAAGCGGGGGACCCATGGAAGCCGGCAGGACGGGCGGCAGGAAGTACGACCTGGTCGATGTTATGGTCCTCGGTGCCGACGAATCCATCCCGGTGGAAGAGCTCTCCATGATCGAACGGGAAGCATGTCCCACCTGCGGTTCCTGTTCGGGCATGTTCACAGCCAACTCCATGAACTGCCTGAACGAAGCCATTGGCATGGCCCTTCCGGGGAACGGGACCATCCTGGCGACCCATGCCTTCCGCCTGGACCTGTTTAAAAAAGCAGCCCTGCAGATCGTTGAAAACACCCGGAGGTACTATTTTGAAAACGACGATTCCGTGCTTCCCCGGTCCATTGCCACCCGGGAAGCTTTCCTGAATGCCATGCGCCTGGATATCGCCATGGGAGGATCCACCAATACCGTTCTGCACCTGCTGGCCATTGCCCGCGAAGCCAGGGTGGATTTCAGCATGGAGGACATCGACCGGCTTTCCAGGGAAACGCCCGTCCTCTGTAAGGTTGCTCCCAGTTCCGCTTACCACGTGGAAGACGTGAACCGGGCAGGCGGCATCCTCTCCATCATGGGCGAGCTTGCCCGGGGGGGACTCCTGGACACCGGGGTGAAGCGCGCAGATGGACTGAGCCTGGGTGCCGCCATCGAAAAATACGACATCATGCGGGTGGAGCAGGACGATCCCGCGGTGCAAATCTACCGGGCCGCCCCCGGTCTCCGGCGGAACCTGGTCATGGGATCCCAGCAGAACCTGCACAGGGAACTGGACAACGACAGGGAAAAGGGATGCATACGCAGCGTTGAGCATGCGTATTCCAGTGACGGGGGACTCGCGATCCTTTACGGCAACATCGCCCGCGACGGCTGCATTATCAAGACGGCCGGGGTGGACCCTTCTGTACATACCTTTTCAGGCAGGGCGAAGGTATTCCTTTCACAGGAGGCCGCCTGCGAGGGAATACTCGGCGATGAAGTGAAAGCCGGGGATGTGGTGGTGATCATGTACGAGGGACCCAGGGGGGGGCCCGGGATGCAGGAAATGCTCTACCCCACATCCTACATCAAATCGAAGAAACTGGGCGAAAAATGCGCCCTGATTACCGACGGGAGGTTTTCGGGTGGCACATCCGGGCTTAGCATCGGGCATGTATCCCCGGAAGCCGCTGCCGGCGGGGAGATCGCTCTGGTGCGCGACGGCGACCCGATCGAGATCAGCATCCCGGAACGAAAGATCCGCCTCGCCGTCAGCGATGATGAGCTGGCTGCCCGCAGGCAGCAGGAAGAAGCAAAAGGAAGCAGGGCAGCATGGAAGCCTGCCGGCAGGGAGAGGACCGTATCGAAGGCCCTGAAAGCCTATGCCAGCATGGTTTCATCGGCTGACCAGGGAGCCGTCAGGATCATTGAATGATTGAAATAACAAGCATAATACTCACATTTAATGACAAAGGCAGATATGAAGACAAAAAGGGTAAGCGGATCGGAAGCCGTTATTTTGTCCCTACTTGCAGAAGGGGTGGATACGATTTTCGGGTATCCGGGCGGAGCCATTATGCCCGTTTACGATCTTTTGTACAATTACCAGGATAAGATCAGGCACATCCTGACCCGCCATGAGCAGGGTGCGGCCCATGCGGCCCAGGGATATGCCCGCGTAAGCGGGAAGGTGGGGGTGTGCATGGTAACCTCCGGGCCGGGGGCAACCAACCTTACAACGGGACTGGCGGATGCCATGCTCGATTCGACCCCCATCATTTGCATCAGCGGACAGGTCACCTCACCCCTGCTGGGAAGCGATGCCTTCCAGGAAACAGATGTGATTGGATTCTCCATGCCGCTGACCAAGTGGAATGTACAGATTACCAGGGCCGAGGAGATACCGGTCATGTTGGCCAGGGCCTTTTTCATCGCCACCACGGGAAGGCCCGGTCCCGTTATGGTCGACATCACCAAGGACGCCCAGTTCGCGGAATTCGACTTCGCATATGAGAAATGCAGGGACGTGAGAAGCTATGTGCCAAGGCCGGTGCTGAGAATGGAATACGTTGAGAAAGCCGCCCAGCTGATCAACAATGCCAAGAAACCTATGGCACTGGTGGGACAGGGAGTGATCCTTTCCGGTGCTGAAAAGCTCCTGCTCGAATTCATCGAAAAGGCACAGATCCCGGCGGCCTGGACCCTGCTGGGCGCCTCCGCCATGCCGACCGACCATCCCCTGAACGTGGGCATGCTCGGCATGCACGGCAATTACGGTCCCAATATAAAAACCAACGAATGCGACCTCCTGATCGGCCTGGGAATGCGGTTCGACGACCGGGTCACCGGGAGCCTCGACACCTACGGCAAAAATGCCAAAGTGGTGCATTTCGAGATCGATCCGGCCGAGGTGGACAAGAACGTAAAAACCGATGTGGCCGTGATCGCCGATATCAAGGAGATTTTTCAGGCCATCATTCCCCTGGTCAAAAAGGCCAGCCATGAGGAATGGCTGAACCAGTTTAAAAATGCCTACCAGTTCGAGTATGAGAAGGTGATCAAGAATGATATCCTTCCCGAGAAAGAGGGACTGACCATGGGTGAGGTCATCCGGCTGATCAATGAAAAGATGGACGGCGAAGCCATTTGCGTCACCGATGTAGGGCAGCACCAGATGATCGCATCACGGTATTTCAAATTCAGGCACACCCGCAGCCTGGTGACTTCAGGGGGACTCGGGACCATGGGTTTCGGACTGCCCGCGGCATTCGGTGCACAGACCGGCCGGCCGGATAAAACGGTTGTCCTGATCGTTGGCGACGGAGGGCTCCAGATGACCATCCAGGAACTGGGCACCATCGCCCAGAACAAGGCACCGGTGAAGATCGTGCTGATGAACAATAATTTCCTCGGGATGGTGCGGCAATGGCAGCAATTATTCTTTGACAGAAGATACTCCTTCACCGAACTTACCAACCCGGATTTTATAACCATTGCAAAGGGATTCGGAATCGATGGAGGCAAGGTGGAGACCAGGGACAAACTCAAGGATTCCGTCGAAAAAATGTTCGCGCACAAGGGCCCTTACCTGCTTGAAGTAGTCGTCGAAAAGGAAGACAACGTGTTCCCGATGGTTCCTTCCGGCGCCTCGGTATCCGATATACGCCTGGAATAAAATAACAGAAAAAATAAACTCCAACAGATTATGGAAGAGAAGGAATTCACGATCATAGCTTTTTCAGAAAACAGCATCGGCCTGCTGAACAGGCTGACGATCATATTTACCCGCAGGCACCTGAACATTGAAAGCCTTACGGTATCCGAATCTGCTATCCAGGGGATTTTCAAGTTCACCATCGTGGTTTTCAGCACCCGGACACTGATCGAAAAGGTGGTCAAGCAGATCGAAAAGGTGGTGGATGTGCTGAAGGCATTTTACCTTTCCAGCGATGAGATCATCCACCAGGAAATCGCCCTTTACAAGGTGCCCACGGAAGCCCTTCTGGCAAGCGACGAGCTGGAAATGCTCATCCGGAAGCATAACGCCAGGATCCTTGAGGTGACCCCGGACTATACGGCCATTGAAAAAACGGGGCACAAGGCGGAAACCCAGCAGCTGTTCGACGATATGCAGAAATTCCAGGTCATGCAATTCACACGCTCCGGGCGTGTTGCAATCACAAGGGCCTCGCGGGAACGGCTCTCGGAATACCTGAAGAAACTCGATACGGAGAAGATGATGGTGGAGCGGGACTGAAACCGGTTCGGACGGAATCCGAACTGGACCGGCTCAGACCGCATCATAACAGAATAAATCAAATTAAAACTTAGGCAATATGGCAAAAATTAATTTTGGCGGCGTCGAGGAGAATGTCGTGACCAGGGAGGAGTTCCCCCTGGCGAAAGCACAGAAAGTGCTTAAGGACGAGATCATTGCGATCATCGGCTATGGTGTGCAGGGTCCAGCCCAGGCACTGAACCTGAAGGATAACGGGATCCCGGTGATCGTGGGACAGGAACCCGGGTTCAAGGAGGACTGGGACAAAGCATTGAAGGACGGCTTCGTTCCAGGCAAAACGCTCTTCCCGATAGATGAAGCAGCTGAAAAAGCTACAGTGATCCAGTACCTGGTATCCGATGCGGCACAGCGTGCCGTCTGGCCCAAACTTAAATCCTGCCTGAAGGAAGGGGATGCGCTCTATTTTTCCCACGGATTTTCCATCACCTACAAGGAACAGACCGGCGTGATCCCCCCTGCCAACATCGACGTCATCCTGGTGGCCCCCAAGGGATCAGGCACAAGCGTCAGGAGGAATTTCCTGGCGGGGACCGGCATCAATTCCAGCTATGCGGTCTTCCAGGATTATACCGGCAGGGCCGAGGAACGCACCCTGGCCCTGGGCATCGGCATCGGTTCCGGCTACCTCTTCCCGACCACCTTCCAAAACGAGGTTTACAGCGACCTTACGGGTGAACGGGGGGTCCTCATGGGAGCCCTCGCTGGCATCATGGATGCCCAGTACCGGGTGCTCCGCGAGAACGGCCACTCACCTTCCGAAGCTTTCAATGAAACCGTGGAGGAACTGACCCAGAGCCTGATCCGCCTGGTCGATGAGAACGGGATGGACTGGATGTATTCAAATTGCAGTGCCACAGCGCAACGGGGGGCGCTGGACTGGCTGCCGAAGTTTCGCGATGCAAGCCTGCCCGTCTTCAGGCAACTCTACGAGAGGGTCAAAACCGGGAAGGAAACCGAGGTCGTCCTCGATAAGACCGGCCGCCCCGATTACAGGGAACTCCTGCAGGCCGAACTTAAGACACTCAGGGAATCAGAGATGTGGCAGGCCGGCGCCATGGTACGCAGCCTCCGTCCCCATAAAAAATAATCTGAACTAAATACATGCCGGAAGGCCCCGGGCAAATCATTGCATCCGGGGCCTTTTGTATTCGGGATCAAACAGGTTCTCATTCAGTATCCGACAGCTTCTCCCATCCAGAAACCATCAGTTATTCCATTCAGGATTCCTGTTTCAGCGCTCCGGGACCGGGGCTGCCATCACAGGGCTTCCGTGCCGGGGCTGCCGGTAATGGTCTTAAGCTCGAAGGAGGGAGCGTACTTCCTGAAGATATCCACTTCAGTGGGTGCATAGTCCGCATTTATGGCAATGAGCGGTATAACAAAAACCGCTCATAATTATAACTTTGGGATCAATATGTTCCCATGGAAGAAAAAAGAAAATTTTACCACAGCCTGGTCTTCCCGTCCTTTTTCCTGCTGCTGATCTGGGTTATAAAGATCACGGAATCAGCGCTGGGGACCAGTTTTGCAAACCTGGGATTATTTCCGCTGAAGGCTTGGGGACTGAAAGGCATCCTTTTCTCGCCACTCATCCATGCCAATTTCAAGCACCTGTTCGATAATTCCATCCCGCTCTTCTTCCTGAGCGTTGCCATCTTCTATTTCTACCGGCCGGTTGCCTACCGGGTATTCTTCCTGGTCTGGTTCCTGTCGGGGATTGTCGTATGGCTCACGGCCCGGCCCGCCTACCACATCGGTTCAAGCGGCCTGGTCTACGGATTTGCCTCCTTCATCTTCTTCAGCGGCATTTTCCGGAACAACATCCACCTGCTGGCCATCTCACTGCTGGTGGTTTTTCTTTACGGGGGACTGGTATGGGGGATCCTGCCCTACGATTTCAGGATTTCCTGGGAATCCCACCTGGTAGGCGGAATGGCCGGCCTGGTCCTGGCCTTCCTCTACCGGTCCTACGGTCCCCCTTCAACCGGAAGTATCTGGCCGGAAGAGGAAGAAGATGAGGAGAATGGGACTGCAGATGAGGATAATGGGACTGCTGATGAGGATACCAGCCTGTAAACCGTGCAACTTTTTGCCTCCAACTCTTGTCTTTTGAATAACCCGCCTGTCAAAACCCGCAGTAAATAGTATAATTTTGTACGTTCTTTTTTACAAAAGCAATGCTGTTAAAAGTTCATCCGGAAAATCCGAGCCAGAGGCAGATCCTCAAAGTATGCGAGGTGCTGCAGCGGGGCGGGGTGATCGTTTACCCCACCGATACGGTGTATGCCTTCGGATGCGATATTTATAACAGCAAGGCGGTCGAAAGGATAGCCAGGCTCAAGGGGATCCGGCTGGAAAATGCCGATTTTTCCTTCATCTTCTGCAATCTCAGCCAGCTTTCGGATTATACCCGGCTGGTAAGCAATTCCGTCTTTAAGATGATGAAAGCCTACCTACCCGGTCCCTATACCTTCATCCTGCCTGCCAGGAACAATATCCCCCGGATCTTCCACAGCAGGAAAAAGACCGTCGGGATCCGAATTCCCGCCAACAGGATCCCCCTTGAGATCGTCGAGGAACTGGGACATCCCATAATGACCGCTTCGATCCACGACGAGGATACCCTGATTGAATACACGACTGACCCTGAATTAATCTGGGATACATTCAAGGACCAGGTCGATGCGGTAATCAACGGGGGCTACGGGAAGAACGTCCCCTCCACCGTGATCGACTGCACAAACGAGGAACCGGTCGTACTCCGGCTGGGGATCGGGCCGGTGGAGTAGCACAGGGAGAGTGGTTCCGAAGCGGGATTAGAGTTCCGAAGCGGGATTAGAGTTCCGAAGCGGGATTAGAGTTCCGAAGCGGGACCCGGGCCGGTTATTTCCTCCAGAATCCGGGCGAGAAAAGGATCAGCACGGTGAACAGTTCCAGCCGGCCGATCAGCATCAGAAAGGAAAGAAACCATTTCCCCAGTACAGGGATGTGGGAGTAGTTTTCAACGGGACCCACGAGTCCTATACCGGGACCGATGTTTCCCAGGGTCGCGGCCACCGCACCGAATGATGTTCCCAGATCATATCCCATGGACGCCATAACTACGACCCCGATGATCACGGTAATGATATAAAACGAGACAAAGGCGAATACGTTGTTGAGGATGTCAGGCGGAACCGCATTCCGGTTGAAGCGAACCGGGATTACGGCATTCGGGTGGATCAACCGCTTCAGCTCCATGGATGAATTCTTGAGGATCAGGACGATCCTGAGGATCTTTATGCCCCCTCCAGTCGAACCGGCCGAGCCCCCGAGGAACATCATCATGAACAGCAGGATCCCCGCCAGGGGTATCCAGGACAGGTAGTCAAAGGTCACAAAACCGGTAGTCGTGACGATCGACACCACCTGGAAGACGGAATGACGGAAAGATTCCTCAAGGGACTGGACTTCGGTAAATGAGAGGATCAGGGTCAGCAGTGCGGTGAATCCGAGGATGAATCCGAGGTAGTACCTGAATTCCTCGTTCCGCCAGACCTTCCTGAAACGGAGATGGAAAGCGAAATAGGACAGGGTAAAGTTAGTACCCGCCAGGAACATGAACACCACGATCACGTAGTGAATGAAAGGGGAGTCCCAGTAAGCCAGGCTTGCCGTCTTGGTGGAAAATCCACCGGTCGCCATACTGGTAAAGGAATGGCAGACGGCATCGAACAGGTCCATCCCCCCGATCCACAGGAGCAGGATTTCGGTAATGGTAAAAATAATGTATATGGCCCACAGGCGCTTGGCCGTTTCCTTGATGCGCGGATGGAGTTTGTCCGGAGCGGGACCGGGGACCTCGGCCACGAAAAGCTGCATTCCGCCGACACCGAGCAGGGGAAGGATGGCCAGCGACATGACGATGATCCCCATCCCCCCGAGCCACTGGGTAAGGCTTCTCCAGAAAAGCAGCCCGTGTGGCAGCAATTCGACTTCGTTCAGTATGCTCGCCCCGGTGGTGGTGAAACCTGAGACCGTTTCGAAAAACGCATCGATAAAGCTGGAGATCTCGCCGGAAAGGAGAAAGGGAATGCAGCCGAACAGGGAAAAGAGGATCCAGCCGATCGAAACGATCAGGAACCCGTCCCTGGCGTTGAGGGTCTTGTGGGCCCTGAGGTTGACGAGCCACATGCCCCCTCCGAAAACAATACTGCTCAGTCCCCCCAAACCCAGCGGAAGCAGCTCATGATCGTCAAATAGAATGGAAACGGGGATGCAGAGCCACATGAAGATCCCCTCGATGAGCAGCAATAGACCCAGGAATTGGAAAACCAGCCTGTAATTCAACATGCTCGCCCTAATTAAAGAATTTCTTCATCTTCGGAATGGCCGAAGGAAGGGCGAAAACCACCACTTTGTCCCCTTCCTTCAAATCGGTGTCGCCCTGGGCTATATAACTGTTCTTGCCGCGAATAACCCCACCCACGATGGCATCCTTGGGAAAATTGATATCCATGAGGGGCCCTGCAGTCACTTTTGACCCGGCCTTAACGACGAATTCCATGACCTCCGCCTCGGTACCGGTCAGGCAACGGACGGAAGAAACATCGAACGCACTGGTAAAGCGGAATATCCTTCCGGCAGTTATGAGTTTTTTGTTGATGATCGAATCGATCCCCATATTCTCCGCCAGTTTGATGTAGTCGATGTTCTCAACCTCGGCAATGGTTTTCTTGACCCCCATCTGCTTGGCCAGGATACTGGAGAGGATATTGGTCTCTGAATTACCGGTAACCGCGACGAAGGCATCCATTTTATTAAGCCCTTCCTGTGTCAGCAGGTCCATGTTGCTGCCATCCCCGTTGATCACGAGGGTATTTTCCAGCATGTTTGAAAGCCGGTAAGCCTTTTCACGGTCGATCTCGAACAGTTTCACATTGTGGTGCTTACCGAGCAGTTTGGCCGTACGTATCCCGATCCTGCTGCCCCCGAGGATCATGATGTTATGGATCTCGTACTGTTCCTTCCCTGAATATTTAAGCAGGTCACCGAGGCCGGCCGCGCTGGTGATCACGTAAACATGATCATTCACCTCGAAGCGGTCAGTCCCCCTGGGAATGATGGTTGCCGCCTCCCTGCTGATGGCAACGGCCCGGAACTCGAGCTCTCCCTTGGGGGTGGATTCCAGGAGCGTTTTGCCGATGATCGGGGCGTTTTCCTCCAGCTTGATCACGTACATGGTGAGCTTCCCCCTTGAAAAGTCCACCAGGTCCGCCATCCCGGTCTGGTGCAGGAGGCCCATCACCTCGTTGGCCGCGATCATTTCGGGATAGATCATGTAATCGATCCCAAGGCTGCTGATGATCTCCTTGTAATTGAACTTCAGGTATTCCTGGTTGTCGATCCGGGCGATGGTCCGCTTGGCACCCAGTTGTTTCCCGAACATGGCCGCCGTGATATTGATCTCTTCAGACTGGGTCACGGCGATGAACAGGTCCGCCTTGTGGATGTTCGAATCCTTCAGGATGCTGAAGGAAGTGGCTGATCCGTGCATGGTCATCAGGTCATAGTTCGACCCGATCTGCCTGAGTTTATCCTCATCGACATCAATCAGAATGATGTCATGGTTCTCATGGCTCAGCATCTTGGCAAGATGCGATCCAACCTCGCCGGCACCCGCGATCACGATCCTCATTCTTCGAAGTAGGGTTGCTTTAACAGAGCAAAGTAAACTAATCTATGTCATATTTTCCAAAGCTTTTAGATTTTTTCTGCCCGGTCCGGATTGGGTAAACGAAGCATCCGGCGGTTCCCGTAGAATAAAATTCAACGCCGGCTTCCCTGCAGGCAGTCCCGGTCCTGCGTGCATAGGAGGAACGGTTGCTTCCGTCGGCCACGAACAGGGAAACCTTGAAAAGCTCCGCCATCCTGGGAATGTTTGCAGGGGGATTGTTACAGAGGACCACGAGGTCCGTATCCAGGGAAGGGAATCCCCTGCAATAACGTTCATCCCACCTGCCTATGACCAGGATGCGTTTCCCGCGGAAATCGAAACAGGCTGCGTCCATCCCGGGGGAACGGATGGTCCGGTAATAAAGCCCGGGGGGACCGGGGGAACCCATGGAACCGTGGGACTCCATGGAACATTGGGACTCCATGGAACCGGGAGAACAAATGAACCCCGGGGGACCGCGCAGGGTATCCCGGGGCGGGACCTGCAGGGGCGGGTAAAGCCTGTGACGGATCAAGAAGGCCTCCATCCCGTAGGGCATGTCCTCACTGTAAGTGGTATCAAATCCCCTGAACAGTGCCGCATGCCGGCCTTCCACGAAAAGGATGGCGGTTTCCCGCTGCAGGGCGAACACGTACACTCCCCTTTGTTTCAGGATGCGGAATTCCCTTACGGTTGTCGCCGAAAACAGGAGGACCAGGGCGGAGAGCAGCAGGAACATGCTGCGGGCGGTCCGGCGTTCGAGGTAAAGCAGCACCAGCAACCCGGAAAGATAAAGAAGGACAACCTGCAGGGGGACCATGGAAAGTCCCCCTATCCAGCCCCCCGGAAGTCCCGCTGCCTTATGGGTGAACCATTCCAGTATCCCTGCCGCCCGGCCTAGCAGGGAGGCGAGGGGCGCTGCAGCGGAATGAAAACCGGAGAAAAGGAAAAACAGTAATCCCCCGTACAGGATCAACGTTGCAAGGGGGATCACCACCAGGTTGGCCAGGACGGAAACCGGGGCCGCCTGGTGAAAATAGAAGATCGTCAGGGGGAGGGTGGCAAGCTGGGCCGCAAGGGAAACGGACAGCATCCGGGAGAGCCAGCGCCCGGCGATGCCGGGAAAGAGGAACAGGGCCAGAAGCCTCCGGTACATCAGGAGTATGCCAGTAACGGCCGTGAAAGAGAGCTGGAACCCGGCTTCGAAAACCGCTGCCGGCCTTGCAAGGATCATCAGGAAGGCCGTAAGGGAAACGACGTGAATGGGACTCACATTCCTCCTGCTGATCAGGGCAGCGCCGTGAATGCAGCACATGCTGACGGCCCTGACCACGGAGGATGAAAGTCCCGTTACAAACGCATATCCCCACAATGCCCCGGACACCAGTGCCAGTCCCCCGAGCACCACTGCAAGTCCCCCGCTGCCCTCCCCTCTCAGGCTCCGCAGACGTTTCAGCAGGAAGGCCGGCAGCAGGTACAGGATCCCCACATGAAGCCCGCTCACGGCCAGTACATGCAGGGTGCCCGAATGTGCAAAATTCTGCTCCACCTGCGGGTCCATCCCATCGCGGTAACCAAGCAGCAAAGCATTCAGGATATCCCTCTCCGATTCTCCCGGAACCCGCTCTTCCAGTTTTTCCATCAGGCTATGGCGAAGCACCTGGGAGCGCACCCGGAGACCCGCACGGGGGCTTAGCCCGGAGGGGGACCAGGATGAGGTATCCACCCAGGCCTGGTAAAAGATCCCCCTGCCCCGCTGGAAGGCGCCGTAATCAAACTGCTCAGGGTTCATGGGCGGGGGGTAGGGAGACAGGCTGCAACGCACATAGATCAGGCAGCCCGGGAACAGGCCGGCAAATTTCCCGGCAACCGGTGTCCCGTTGCTCCCGGCCAGGTAAAGCGAGGCCCTGCCCATCACCCGCTTCCAGCGGTCCCCGTCGAGATACCGGATCCGGTCTACCAGGATCCTGTGCCCCTGCCCCGAAGACACGGGTCCCTCGCATACCCTTGCCACGATGAAAGCGCGTGGGACCGGCGCTGCCTCATGACCGGTCCCCAGTGCCATTCCCATGAGAAAAAAAGCGGCCATCAGCAGAATGCCCGTTACCGGGGATGCCCTGTGAAAGGCACCCCGGCACAGGATTGATGCAAGCAGGATTCCCCCGGAACAGACCGGGAGTATCCAGCCGTTCACGGGATGGCCGTACAATTTACTTCCCAGTATAATTCCCCCTGTAAGCGGGAAAAGCAGCTTTAAAAAAGGGGCCCGGCGGAATTCTTCGGCAGACATGGCATGCGGTTTCGGACACTGTTTGCCCTTAATGCAAAAAAGCCCGGATAATCGGCCCGGGGTTTGGCAAAAATGTCTATTTTTAAGGGACAGAAAAACCATATGCAACCATGACGAAACTCAAGACAAGTTACATGGGCCTGGAATTGAAAAATCCCATCATCATAGGCTCCAGCAATCTCGTAACCAACACGGATACCCTGAAGAAAATAGAGGAGGCGGGGGCTGCCGCCGTCGTCTTCAAGTCACTTTTCGAGGAGCAGATCCAGCTGGAGACCGCCCAGATGGACAATGAGTTGGATGAATATGCCGAGAGGAATGCCGAAATGACCAGCCTGTTCCCCAACCTGCAGCATGCGGGACCGGCTGAACATCTCATGAACGTAAGGAAAGCCCGTGAAGTGCTGTCCATTCCCCTGATCGCCAGCCTGAACGCCGTTTACCGGGAAACCTGGATCGAGTACGCCAAACTGCTTGAGGATACCGGGGTTGACGGGCTCGAGCTGAATTTTTATTACGTCCCGAGAAGTGCCGATGTGAGCGGGAGTAAAATCGTCGACGAGCAGGTGGATATCCTGAAACAGGTCAAGAGCAGCATTTCCATCCCGGTCAGCGTCAAGCTCAGTCCCTTCTATGCCAACCCGCTCAATGTGATCCACCTGATGGATGGCACGGGGGTGGATGCATTTGTGCTCTTCAACCGCATCTTCCAGCCTGAAATAGACATCGACAAGGAAAAGCACGTAGTCGATTTTCCCCTGAGCACGGAATATGAGAACAAGCTCCCGCTGCGTTTCGCGGGACTCCTCTACGGCACCATCAGGGCGGACATCATCAGCACACGGGGCATCCAGGAAGGCAGCGATGTGATCAAAATGATCCTCGCCGGGGCAGATGCCGTGCAGGTGGTCGGAACGCTTTACAGGAACAAGATCTCCCATATCGGCAAGATGCTCAAGGATATCGAAACCTGGATGGACCAGAAGGGATACAAGTCCCTCAACGACTTCCGAGGAAAACTCTCGAACAAGCAGCTGAACGATCCTTTCGTTTACAAGCGTGCGCAATACGTCGACCTCCTCCTGAAATCGGAGAGCATCTTCAGGGAAAAGGGACTGATGTAAGGTACGGGGCGGGGAAACCTTTTATTTTTTCGGGAAGCGTATCGGGTAAGCGGTTTCGGTCTGTCCCCTTGAAATGGCTTTCAGTTTTGAATTCAGCAGCCTTTTACGCAGGGGGGAAATGCGGTCGGTGAACAGGATCCCGTTGATGTGGTCCGTTTCATGCTGGATCACCCGGGCCTGGACGCCGTCGAAGCGTTCTTCGTGGGACTGAAAGTTCTCGTCCTGGTATTGCAGGATTATTTCGGATTTGCGCTTTACATCTTCCCTGACCGTGGGTATGCTCAGGCATCCTTCGTTGAATTCCCATTCCTCACCGCTTTCCTCCAGGATATGGGCATTTATAAGGATCTTCCGGAAATCCCTCAGCTCGTTCGGATCGCCTTCCACCCCGTCCTTGTCGGCCTTTGAGCCGTCGATCACGATCAGGCGGATGGATTTGCCGATCTGCGGTGCGGCCAGTCCCACCCCGTCGGACTGGTACATGGTCTCGAACATATCCTGGATCAGCTGCTGCAGTCCCTCGTAATCCTCGTCAATGTCCTCCCCCACCTTCCGGAGCACGGGCATTCCGTATACATGGATCGGGTATATCATTTTGCGTTACTTTTTGCTTCCAGATAGGATTGCAGGATCAGGGACGCACTGATCTTGTCTACCAGGCTCCTGTCCCTGCGTGCCATCCTGGGAACGCCTGCTTCCAGCAGCGAACGTTCCGCCATCAGGGAAGTGAATCGTTCATCGTACAGGTCCACCGGGATCCCCGGGAACTCCCCGCGGAACCACCTCACAAACGGATCGATGTACCGGGTTGCTTCCGAGGGTTCGTTCCTGACCGTTTTCGGGTAGCCGACCACCAGCCGGTCCACCTCCCCCGCGGCCAGGTATGACCTCAGGTATTCCCTGATCCGGTGAGTAGGCACAGTTTCCAGTCCCCCTGCAATAATCCCCAGCGGGTCCGAAACGGCGACCCCTACCCTTTTCCTTCCATAATCCAGGCACAACAGCCTTCCCATCCGGATAACTTAAAACCTTTCTAAATTGCAAAATTAGCAAAAAATACCGCAGGGAGCATAATGCGCCCGGGATCACCTTCCAGCGTCCGGAGTTACCTTCCAGCGTCCGGGATCAACGGGTAGCTATTCCTTGTTGAATTCCATAGCCGCCATGCGCTTGTAGCTCTCGTACCGCCATTTCGCATTGGTCTCGGCTGCCATGAACAGTTCGGCGGCCTGTTCAGGGAAGGACTTCTTGAGCGAGGTGTATCTCACCTCGGAATTCAGGAAGCCCTGGAAAAGCGACCAGTCCGGTTCCTTGGAATCGAGAAGGAACGGATTCTTCCCTTCCTTTTCGAGTTCCGGGTTGTACCGGTAAAGGTGCCAGAAGCCCGCTTTGACCGCATGGTCCATCTGCTCCTGCGATTTGTTCATGCCGGCACGAAGGCCATGGTTAATGCAGGTGGAATAGGCGATGATGAGGGAGGGACCCGGGTAGGCTTCGGCTTCCTTGACGGTGCGGAATAACTGGGACTGGCTGGCTCCCATGGCCACCTGTGCGACATAGACATAACCGTAGCTCAGGGCCATCATGCCCAGGTCTTTCTTTCTCACCTTTTTGCCGGAAGCTGCGAACTTGGCCACAGCCCCGATCGGCGTGGATTTCGATGCCTGTCCCCCCGTATTCGAATACACCTCGGTATCCAGCACCAGCACGTTCACATCCTCTCCCTGCGCAAGCACATGGTCGAGTCCCCCGTACCCGATATCATAAGCCCATCCGTCCCCGCCGATCACCCAGATCGATTTCTTGACCAGGTACTGTTCGAGGACCAGGATCTCCTTCGCAATGGGATCCTTTTCCTTTTTACAGGCTGCGACCACTTTTACAGAGGCAGCCCTGGAACCTTCGGCATCTTTCATGTTCGCGATCCACTCGGTGAAGGCTTCACGGGTGTCCGGCGCGACGCCATTCTTCATGGCTGCCTCCATCCTGAGTGCAATGCGCTTACGGAGCTTGTTCACACCCAGGGCCATGCCGAACCCGTACTCCGCGTTATCCTCGAAAAGGGAATTGGCCCAGGCGGGACCCTTGCCCTGCGCGTTGACCGTATAGGGCGTCGAGGGTGCGGATCCCCCGTAGATGGAGGAGCAGCCCGTGGCATTGGCGATCATCATGCGGTCACCGAACAGCTGGGTGATGAGCTTCACGTAAGGCGTCTCACCACACCCGGCACAGGCGCCCGAAAATTCAAACAGGGGTTGTGCGAACTGGCTGTTCTTGACGGTTTTATACTTGTCGGCGACGGCATCATTGTAGCCAACTTTTTCGTCGAGGTATTTGAAATGGTCCGCCTCTTTCATCTGGCTCCCGAGGGACTTCATGACCAGGGCCTTTTCCTCTGTGGGACAGATATCCACGCAGATCCCGCAGCCGGTGCAGTCCAGCACGGATACCTGGAGCCTGTAGTCGTATCCCTCGAACCCCTTCCCCTTCATGGGAACCGTTAACAGGTCCTTGGGCTTCTTTTTCAGGTCCTGCTCATTAAGCAGGTACGGGCGGATGGCGGCGTGCGGACAGGCCAGGGAACACTGGTTGCACTGGGTACAGTTCTCGCTGATCCATTCCGGCACATCCACTGCGACTCCCCTTTTCTCCCATTTTGTGGTGCCCGCAGGGAATGAACCGTCCTCACGGTTCAGGAATGCGCTCACGGGAAGATCATCGCCCTTCAGATGGTTGATCGGATAAGCCACATTCCTTATGAATTCAGGCATGTCGGCGTCTATTTCCTTTTTTTCAACCGGCAGCCTGGCCCAGGCCTTGTCCACCGGGATCTCGTGCATTTCTCCCCCACGCTCGACGGCTGCGAAGTTCATCTTTACTATGTCCTCTCCCTTGCGCCCGTAACTCTTCACAATGAACTTCCGCATCTCTTCCACGGCCTGTGCGTAGGGGATCACCTCGGAGATCTTGAAGAACGCACTCTGCATAATGGTGTTGGTCCTTCCGCCCAGGCCTATCTCGGATGCGATTTTCGTGGCGTTGATTGCGTAGAACCGGATATCGTTCTCGGCCATATACTTCAGCATGCTGTTGGGTACGCGTTTCACGGTCTCCTCGTTATCCCAGATGGTATTCAGCAGGAAGGTCCCCCCTTTCTTCAGTCCCTTCAGCATATCATACTTATCAAGGTATGAAGGTACGTGGCATGCCACGAAGTCCGGCGTCACCACCAGGTAAGTCGAACGTATGGGCCTGTCCCCGAAGCGAAGGTTGGAGATCGTGATCCCCCCCGATTTCTTCGAGTCGTAGGCAAAATAGGCCTGGCAGTATTTATCGGTCGAATCCCCGATGATCTTGATGCTGTTCTTGTTGGCCCCGACCGTACCATCGGCACCGATGCCGAAAAATTTGGCCTCGTAGGTGCCTTTGGGGACCGAACTAACTTCGGGAAGGAGGGGCAGGGAAGTATGGGTCACATCGTCGATGATCCCTACCGTGAAACGGTTTTTTGGTTCGTCGGCCGCCAGGTTGTCGTAAACCGAGATCATCATTGCGGGTGTGGTATCCTTGGAGCTCAGCCCGTACCTGCCGCCGATCACCATCGGTGCATTCGCATCTCCGTAGAAAAGGTCCCTTACATCCAGGTAAAGCGGCTCCCCGTTGGCACCCAGTTCCTTGGTGCGGTCCAGCACGGCAATCCTTTTAACGGACTTAGGAAGCGCCTTGAAGAAATATTTCGCGCTGAAGGGCCGGTAGAGATGTACAATCAACAATCCAACTTTTCTTCCCCGCGCATTCAGGTAATCAACCGTCTCCCTGAGGGTTTCGGTTACGGATCCCATGGCCATCACGATCTGCTCGGCATCCGGGTCCCCGTGATACACAAACGGATGGTATTCCCGGCCCGTCATCTTCGTGATCTCCTGCATGTATTCCTCCACGACATCGGGAATCACCTCGTAAAAGCGGTTGATGGCTTCCCTTGACTGGAAATAGATATCGGGATTCTGAGCAGTTCCCCTCGTCACCGGGTGCTCAGGATTAAGTGCATTGTCCCGGAAACGCTGGAGCTCATCCCAATCCAACAGTTTCGCCATATCTTCCGTTGCCGGGGCCTCGACCTTCTGCATCTCGTGGGAGGTCCGGAATCCGTCGAAGAAATGCAGGAAGGGCAGGTGGCACTTGATCGCGGCAAGATGCGCGATACCGCCGATGTCCATGATCTCCTGCACACTGCCGGAGGCCAGCATGGAAAATCCCGTGTGCCTTGTACTCATCACATCGCTGTGATCGCCGAAAATCGAAAGTGCCTGCGCGGCCAGGCTTCTCGCCGATACATGGAAAACGGCGGGCAGAAGTTCTGCTGCTATCTTATACATGTTCGGGATCATCAGCAGTAATCCCTGGGAGGCGGTAAAGGTGCTGGTCAGGGCCCCTGCCTGGAGGGAACCGTGAACGGCCCCGGAGGCCCCGCCTTCGGATTGCATCTCGACCACATGGACGGTCTCCCCGAAGATATTCTTCAGTCCGAATGCAGCCCATTCATCCACATTCTCAGCCATGTTCGAGGAAGGTGTGATCGGGTAGATCGCGGCCACTTCGCTGAACATATAGGCTACGTGCGATGCCGCATGGTTTCCGTCGCAGGTGATGAATTTTTTCTTCTTAGCCATTTTGATTGGTTTAAGTATTTAATTAACAAGCTTTTAATTGATTTTATCGAAGAATACAAAATTAGCACAAATGGCGGATAAAAAACATGAAAAATATTAGGTTTTCATTAATTCATACAGAATAAAAATAAAAAACCGGGACCCGAAGATCCCGGCATTTTAATAGGTATCATGAGGGTCCGCTTACGGCAAACCCTTAAGTCCGGCAGGTTTTATTCCGCGTTCATCGAAACCAGGAATTCCTCGTTCGATTCGGTTTTGCTCATCCGGCTGATCAGGAATTCCATGGCTTCGATCGAGGTCATGTCGCTGAGGTAATTCCTCAGGATCCAGAGCTTGTTGAGCATCTCCTTGTCAAGCAGCAGGTCCTCCCTCCTCGTGCTGGAAGGATTCAGGTCCACCGACGGGAAGATCCGCTTGTTCGACAGTTTGCGGTCGAGCTGCAGTTCCATGTTGCCGGTTCCCTTGAATTCCTCGAAGATCACATCGTCCATCTTCGAACCCGTGTCGGTCAGGGCGGTGGCAAGGATGGTGAGGGACCCCCCGTTCTCGATGTTCCGGGCCGCCCCGAAGAAGCGCTTGGGCTTCTGCAGCGCATTCGAATCGACCCCGCCGGAAAGTACTTTCCCGGAAGCCGGGGCCACCGTGTTGAATGCCCTGGCAAGGCGGGTGATCGAGTCGAGCAGGATCACCACGTCGTGTCCGCATTCCACCAGTCGCTTGGCCTTTTCGATCACGATGTTGGATACCCTGACATGGCGCTCGGCCGGTTCGTCGAAGGTGGATGCAATGACTTCGCCCTTCACGTTCCGCTGCATATCGGTGACCTCTTCGGGCCGCTCGTCGATCAGCAGGATGATCAGGTACACCTCGGGATGGCTTTCCGCGATGGCATTGGCGATCTCCTGAAGCAGGATGGTCTTTCCCGTTTTGGGCTGGGCTACGATCAGTCCCCTCTGCCCTTTACCAATGGGTGCGAACATGTCCACCACCCGGCAGGAAATGCTTGCCTTTCTCCCCGGCTTCACAAGGGTGAATTTTTCATTGGGGAAAAGCGGGGTCAGGTAATCGAAGGGCACCCGGTCCCGTATGTAATCCGGGCTCCTGCCGTTGATCTCCTCTACCTTGATCAGGGGGAAATATTTTTCGCCTTCCTTCGGGGGACGGATGGTTCCCGTAATGGTATCACCGGTCTTCAGGCCGAACAGTTTGATCTGGGACTGCGACACATAGATGTCATCGGGTGAATTCAGGTAATTGTAATCGGCTGAACGCAGGAAACCGTACCCGTCAGGCATGATCTCAAGCACCCCGGAAGAGGAAATGATCCCTTCGAATTCGAAGGTCTTGTCCTGCGGCTGCTGGGGTTTACGTTCGTACCGGCGAAAATCCCTCTCGGGTCCTCCGTTGCGGTTGTCACGGTCCGTGCCGTTGCGTGAATCACGGTCCGT
>CAYSJH010000050.1:20271-34370 GCA_964431315.1 uncultured Bacteroides sp.
GTATCCCTGCGTTCGTGGGTATCCCTGCGTTCATGCGTATCCCGGTGTTCCCGGCCGCCGCCTTTTGAATATTGCTGTCTTTTGTCCCTCGGCTTGTAATCCCTCTCGGGAGCCTTTTCGGCCGGTCTTTCACGGCCTTCCCTGGGAAGACTCTCCTCGCGGGATTCTTCCTTTTTGTCCTCCCTTGCGGCGGCAGGTTTTCTTCCCCGCCTTCGCGGTCCCTTATCCTTATCATCAGAATAACGGTCCCTTTTCGGATCTTTTTGCTTTTCCGGGACATCTGAAGCTACGATTGCCTGCTGATCGAGGATCCTGTAGATAAGATCCTGCTTGCGCAGGGCTTCTACTCTCTTGATCTTCAATTCTTTAGCAATTTCACGTAACTCGGTCACAAGCTTCTTATTAAGCTCAAGAATATCGTACATGTGCTAACTTAAAATAATGAAAATTAATTACTTATGTGGATTATATCGGAATCTGAAAATCAATATGAATTGGGGTCAGATAACCAGTTGAGAAATGGATATCGATGGAAATTCACTGCAATTATAATCAAATCCTCAGAATAACCAAAAAATGTGATTAAATTCTTCAATTTAGAATGAATTAAAAAGACCTCCCTGCTGCTGTAATATATGCCTGTATACATGAATCTTACAATTTTGATCCCAGGGTTATTATATTGCATAACATGAGAATTATCATGAAGGTTGGAGAGAAGCACGGTTTTTTTTAGTAAAATCATACTCGCTTTGAAACTAAAAAGGATGCTTTACGTATAACGGGCTTACCTAACATCCTCTCACATGCGGCAGCTTAAGATCATAAAGCAGGTCACCAACCGGGAAACCCCTTCGCTTGACAAATACCTCCACGAGATAGGCAAAGTGGATCTTATCAGTGCCGAAGAGGAGGTGGAACTTGCCAGGAGGATCCGCAAGGGTGACGAGAAGGCGCTTGAGAAACTGATCAAGGCCAACCTGCGGTTCGTGGTCTCGGTGTCGAAGCAGTACCAGAACCAGGGACTCAGCCTGCCGGATCTGATCAACGAGGGGAACCTGGGACTGATAAAGGCCGCACAGCGTTTCGATGAGACCCGGGGATTCAAGTTCATTTCTTACGCTGTATGGTGGATCCGGCAGTCCATCCTGCAGGCCCTCGCGGAACAGGCAAGGATCGTGAGGCTTCCACTGAACAAGATCGGTTCAATAAATAAGATCAACAAGACCTTTGCCATCCTGGAACAGCAGCACGAGCGTGAGCCTTCCATTTTGGAGCTCGCCCAGGCCCTTGAACTGGCACCCGAGGATGTCAAGGAAGCCATCCGCTCATCCGGGAGGCACGTATCGATGGATGCCCCCCTGACCGACGGGGAGGATGGGAATATGTACGACGTCATGCTGAGCAAGGACGCCCCGGCACCGGACCGCGGGCTTCTCAACGAATCCCTCCGCAAGGAGATCGAGCGGGCCCTCTCCACCCTCACACACAGGGAAGCCAGCATCATCAAGCTTTATTTCGGCCTCAACGGGAAGCACCCGCATACCCTCGAAGAAATTGGCGAACAGTTCAACCTTACCCGTGAACGGGTGCGCCAGATCAAGGAAAAAGCCATCAAGCGGCTGAAGCACACTACACGCAGCAAGATTCTGAAGACCTACCTGGGCTGAGTTCCCGCTGCAACCGCCTGCACTATCCAATTCAACCATACGCATATGCCGCACCTGATAGCACCCTCCATATTGACAGCTGACTTCCTCGATCTAAGAAAGGAAGTCGAAATGGTTAACAAAAGCGAGGCCGACTGGCTGCATTTCGATGTAATGGACGGGGTTTTCGTTCCCAACCTTACATTCGGCTTCCACATCATCCGGCAGGTGAACGAGATCAGCGAGCATCCCCTCGACGTGCACCTGATGATCGTGGAACCGGACCGGCACCTGGAGGAATTCAGAAGGGCCGGGGCAAACAAGCTGACCGTGCATTACGAGGCCTGCATTCACCTGCACCGTACCGTGCAGATGATCAAGTCCCTCGGCATGGACGCCGGCGTGGCCATCAATCCCCATACCCCCGTATCCGTCCTCGAGGACATCCTCCCCGACCTCGACCTGGTCCTGAACATGACCGTGAACCCGGGGTACGGGGGACAGGAATTCATCGAACATTCCTACGTCAAGATCCGCAAGCTGCGTGAAATGATCGACAAATCCGGCTCAAAAGCCCTCATCCAGGTCGACGGCGGCATCGGGCCGGATAACCTCGCCTCGCTCAGGGATGCCGGGGTGGACTGCTTCGTGGTGGGCAACACCATCTTCTCGGCTGATGATCCCCTTGAGATGATCAGCCGCCTGAAGAACATCTGAGCCGGAAAGACCGGAACCCTGGCGAGCATCGGCTTTATACGCTGACCCCTAATTTGGAAAAAGTCTAAAACGATTTTTTCCTACCTTTATTTTTATACCCTGAATTCTTACCACATGGCGCCCCACCGTTACCTGATGGTTGAGAGATCTGTAAAAGTCTGGATCCTGGCAGCGTACATGATCGGGGCACTGAGCCTGTTACCCCGCTGCAAACGAGAGGAAACGATAATTGTTGATGATCCTTCACCGGAATTAAGCCAGGTAATCCTCAGGAACCTAGCCATCAATAACTGGATATGGGATGTCATGAGCGAGGTTTACTACTGGAAGGAAAGCATGCCGAAGGATCCGGCAGAAGTTAACTTACAGAGGGGTTACGCATCTTTCATGGCAACCCTGTTCAGTCCGGAAGATGAATTTTCGGACTACGCCGATCACTTTGATATTACAGAGACTGAATCATCAGATATCGATTCGACCATGGGTTTTTCTTTTGTCATAGGGGAATTCTATGACATGCCGGGGACGTATTTCGTGGTAGTGGAATTCACGTATGAAGGCTCGGGGGCAGGAGTTGCAGGACTGAAACGGGGTGATATTATCCTTAAAATCAACAACGAGGATATCACACAGAATAATCTTGAGGTTCTCTTTACCGGGAGAAGCTATGAGGTCACGCTCGGAAGGTATAACGCAACCTACCACTATATATCAGAAACTTCAGACAAAAGAACCTTGACGGCAATACATTTCAGGCCCTGGCCTGTACTGCATGCAGGACGGCTCCACACAACCGGGGATAAAGTGGTCGGCTACCTGGCGTACGGGGCATTTGATTCCGGAGATAACGGCGATTTTAACCATTCAATAGACTATTATCTGGATCAGATGGCATCACAGGGTGTCAACGTTCTGATACTTGACCTGAGGTATAACAGGGGAGGAGATCTCGCAGCCGCACAATATCTGGCTAGTTGCCTTGCCCCCCAATGGGCCCGGGACAATCATGAAATCCTGGTGAATCTGGAATGGAATCCATACCTTAACAATCTGTTTAAAGCAGTGCAGGGAGAGAACTCTGACTACCTGAACATTAAATTCCTGAATAATACAGGCCATCTGGAACTTGAGAGTCTGTATATTCTTACAACCGGCAGAACCGCCTCGGCGAGCGAACTTCTGATTGCAGGCTTAAAACCTTACCTGAATGCCGTAACCGTCGGACAGAAAACCTACGGGAAATACTATGGCCTGTACATCTTTCTCTATGAAGGGGAATTCAAAAATGCAACCTGGGCCATTGCACCCGTCGTGAACCGTTACCGGAATATCCAGGGAGAACCAGGCACACCGGGTGGAATTCCGGCCGATATCGGGGCGGAGGAATCACTGCTGCTGGGTCACCCGCTGGGTAGTACATATGATCCGACCATCGCCCTTGTACTCGATATCATTAATGGCAGCACCAAATCAGGGACCGGTCCGGAAAGCATCCATCCGGAATTTAACTGGATCGATGAACTCTCCCATCAACCCGGAAGCAATTTATTCCTGAACGGGGCGCTGGAATTGGACCTTCCTCTCGATCATATAAAATAGAACATGAAATCCGGCTGTATACGATCCGTTTCATACATACTTGCCATGTCGGCCCTGCTGAGCGCCTGCAAGAAGGAAAACCTTGTGTATACCTATGCGGAGGTATCCTCGGTTGATGTCAACGTGGTGGCGGGGACCGGTGCCGATTTTACCGGGAGGATTGACCACATTTCGGAGGCAGGGGTTACCAGTCATGGCTTTGTCTGGGACATCCATACCATTCCAACCGTGGAAAACTCCCATTGCCTCGATCTCGGTCCGGCTTCAATCACCGGGAATTTCACGGCAGAGGAAAATTCTTCCCTGACCAAAAACTTCGTTTATTATTTTCGCGCCTTTGTGATCGATCAGGGAACCGTCAGGTACGGTGATGCCATTCCCTTTACCAGTCTTGGCAGCCTTGGCCCGGAAATCGACGGCTTCTCACCGGATACAGGCTCACCCGGGGAACTGGTGAAGGTTTACGGTTCTAACTTTCAATCGGAACTCCTCATCGGAGACATCACCCAGATCTACCTGGAATCCCTGCCCTGCCCATCCCTGGCAGAGTACGATTCCATCCTCTGGTTCATTGTACCGGACACTGAACCGGGATTCTATTCACTCACCGTGTCCACCCTTGGCAACAGGAATACTTCAGATAAAAAATTCGAGGTAAAGTAATTGCCGGAATGTAAAGTACGGTATCCCCCCTATTACTTGCGCAGGTAAACTTCCTTGAGTTTGAAACCTTCCCAGGATGCCGGTACATCGGTGTTGATCGGGCCCTGCTGGATCAGGGTGTCGCCACTGACCTTCACCTTGTACTGGAAGGTCTTCCCCAGGGATTCCTTGTCCGCCATCAGGAGCAGGGTCTCAAACAGTGTATCCCCCTTTACCTCGTAAGTACCCGAGCCTCCGCGGGTTTCCACGCCACCTTCGCCGGAGGTACTCATATTGACAAAGGAAAAATACCCTTTGGTAAACATCTTCGTCTGCATATTCATCTGGCCTGCCTTCCACATCATCGTGGAATCACCCATGGTAAATTCCGCATGTTGCATCGCCCATACTCCCTCGAGGGGTCCGGGTTTTTCCGTCATGGGGGTGCATCCCGCAAGGATCATGGCAGCAAGGGCTGAGAGAAGAAAAGTTTTTTTCATGGTAAAGATTTTTGGTTAGGTGTAATGGCCGAATTCTGAACAAGTTACGATGATCCTTCAAGAATACCAAAGATTCCCGGAAATAACCGCCCACTCTTCTTTCTTTCTCTCGTAAAAAATTACCCCACACGGTTGATATGATCGAGCAGATCAGAAATTGTAAAAACCGAAGATCCTATGGTCAGATCTATGTCTGATCCATTCTGGAAATCCCCTTTGGCCCTGGAACCATAGAGAAGAACCTTATCATTTCCCTCCGATGAAATCCTCAAGGTAGGCAAATGGCGCGGTCAGTCCCCCGTCAGCAGCAATGGTGGCCCGGCCAATGATCCCTTCCGGATCCTCCCCGGCCAGCGCGGGCACCACCTTTTCCATCAGCATGGACCCGAAATCCACCGAGGCATCCCTGGGAAGTTCCCCCGGCAGGTTGTCGACGGCCATCACCGTGATACTCTGGAGTTCGAACGGTGCCGTCTCGGACTCGCTCAGGGGGTCGTACCCGTAAAAGGGCTTTTCGATTGTGGAGGCCCTGACAGTCGATGGTATGGGTCCCCCGATATCGCAGCTCACATCAGCAATCACGCGCATGTGGAAATCCGGTTCACGCATGTCCGACCGGGTCATGAACACGGGCGAGCGCGGATCCCAGTAATGGCAGGCGATGAATACATCGGTAACCTTGGTATAGGGTTTAAAGGTGGAACGGTACATTTCGGGATGCCTGAAAAAATGGACCAGCTCGAACTGCTTACCATCGGCACGGCGCACGTAATCCCAGGGATCGATGCGGCAGGCCAAGGGGACCTCATATTCCTCGCGGAGGAATTTTTCCGGGGGAACGGTTTCCAGCTGCAGCGCCCCGAGGGTTTCCATCGCCCCTGAAGCCACCCTTCCACCGCCGGTGACCAGGATTTTTATGGACGGGAGATCCGCCATCTCCTTCTTCATCGCTTCCAGTTCCCGCCTCATTTCTTCCAGGTCATGGCACTCGTGGGCCGGTTTCAACCGGTATTGACGGTAGCGCTCACCGTATGCCCTGAGGCCGTTGTAGGCCCCCACGATACCGGCCCAGCGGCCGAAGGCCACCAGGCGGATGCCGTCGGGATCGGTCATGTATTCGTAATCCACCAGGCGGATCCTGCGGGCCACGATCTCCTGCAGCAGCTTCCGGTTATAGGGTTGCTTCTTGGCCGTATGGGAAAAGAAAACGTAGGTTTTCCCCGGTATCAGGGCATCGATTGCGACTTCCTTCACCCCGAAAAGCACCTCGCACTGCGACAGGTCCTCGCGCAGGGGGATGCCTGCAGCTTCGTATTCCCGGTCCGTGAAACAGCGGATGGGACCGGGCTGTAATATAAACTCGAGTCCCGGGTAGCGGGACTGAAGCTCCGCCAGCTGTGCGGGCGAGAAAGGGACCCTGCGGTCGGGCGGGGATTTTGTTTCACGGATGATGCCGATTTTCATGATGCTGGTTTCTGTCCCAAAATTAACACATCCTCCCCATTGAAGCGCTATGCTCTTCGGCATTGACTTAATTAGAAACGGTATGAATTAGAAATATATCAGGCATTTTGTTGCTGAATTCAGAACAGCGGATTATATTCGTGTTACTAATTTAAAATAAGTGTTACCCATGCGTAAATCACCCGTCTTTCTCCCCCTGTCTGTAACCCTGCTCGCCGCCTTACTGCTGGCCGGGGTCCCGCTTTACCCGCAGTCCATCACCACCGACACCCTGCAAATCGGGGAAGTGGTGGTTACCGGGACCCGGGTCGAGGTATCCAGGAAGAATGTCCCCCTGGCCGTCTCCCTGGTTTCCAGGCAGGAGCTCGAGGAATCAACCGAATCCGCCCTGCTGCCCGTGCTGAGCGAGCAGATCCCGGGACTTTTTGTCACCGAACGCGGGATCACCGGTTTCGGGGTGGCCACGGGTGCAGCGGGTCAGATCAATATGAGGGGACTCGGGGGAAATCCTACGACCCAGGTACTGGTGCTGATCGACGGGAACCCGCAGTTCATGGGACTCATGGGCCATCCCCTCCCGGATGCCTATGTGACCTCCGATGCCGAGAAGGTTGAGGTGATCCGCGGACCCGCCTCCTTCCTGTACGGTTCCAACGCTTTCGGCGGGGTGATCAACATCATCACGAGGAAACAGAAGGAGAACGGGCTGGAGGCCAATGCCCGCATCCAGTACGGGTCCTTCAACACACAGAAGTACATGGGCAGCCTGGGGTACCGGAAGGACAATTTCAACATCTTTGCATCCTTTAACCACGACCGCACCGACGGGCACCGTGACACCTCGGATTTCAGGATATCCAACGGGTACCTGAAGGCCGAATACCGGTTCAATTCCCGCTTCAACCTCTTCGCCGATGCCAGCCTGGCCGGTTACAACACGGCCGACCCGGGCCCTGTCGGGGGTGTAGCCGGTGAGCGCATCGACATCCTGCGTGGAAAGGCATCCCTTTCCCTCGAAAACAAAACAGGCAAACTGGAAGGCGCCCTGAAGCTCTATTACAATTACGGGGACCATGACATCACGGACGGATGGCACTCGGTGGACAATATGGAAGGAATCATGCTGTACCAGGGAATGAAGTTTTTCAGCGGGAACACCTTTACCGTGGGACTCGATTACATGCATTACGGCGGCAAGGGGAGTCCCATTACAACCGTGCTTCGTGACGACCAGGGGGCGGTGATCATGCCGCCGACTTTCCAGTTGTCCCCCCTGAATGATAAGTGGACCGGAATGTCGAACACGGCGTTCTACGCCACCGTGCAGCAGATCCTCCTGGGGGAACTGACGCTGAGCGGGGGACTCCGCTACGAGATGAACGCCACGTACGGGAACGAATGGATCCCGCAGTTCGGGCTGTCCTGGAATCCTGCGCGGGGGACCAGCATTAAGGGTTCCGTTTCGAAAGGCTACCGGGCACCTTCCATCCGGGAGCTGTACCTGTTTCCCCCGGCCAACGACAGGCTTGTCCCCGAACGCATGATCAATTATGAGATCGGCTGGAACCAGCAGTGGATGAAAGGCCGGATGAGCACCGAACTGACCGCCTTTTTGGCCGACGGGGACAACCTGATCGTTCTCGTGCCCCCGGCAGCCCCGCCACCTCCCCAGTACAGGAACAGCGGGGAGTTCCGCAACCTGGGAATCGAATCCGCCTGGCACTGGCGCCCACTTGAGGGTCTCGACGTGGATGCCAATTACACCTGGATCCATATGAAGGAACCCCTGCCGGCAACCCCCGAGCACAACCTTTTTGTTTCGGGAAGGTACCGCCTGGGGAAATGGAACTTCCTGCTCAAGGTGCAGAACATATTCAACCTCTACAATGCAGTCGCTGACGGGATCGTGGTGGTGGAAAAAAACTACCAGGTCCTCGGGGCCAGGGTGGGCTACCATGCCACCCGTTTCCTGGATGTATTCCTGGCGGGCAATAACCTGCTCGACCAGGCATACCAGATCAATTACGGCTATCCCATGCCCGGCGTTTCCGTCCTGGGCGGGATCAGCCTCAGACTCTCAACGCATCAGCGAAATACAGGTCATGAATAAACGATGCAAAATCAATATTCGGCCTGCTGTGAATGAAACGCCGGTGGAGAACGTCCCTTCCGGGAAGAAAGGGCCCGTGATGAAAAAGATCCTGGGATCATTAGCCCTGCTGCTTCTCCTGCAGCCCTTGCAGTGCCACTACAAGGCCCGCTACCACGTGATCATTGACACCGACGGTGGTGTCGATGACTTCCGAGCCATCTGCATGATGCTGGCCTCCCCCGAGTTCGAGGTCCTGGCCATCACCACCGTCGACGGGGTGCTCTCCCCAGAGGTCACCGCCGGCAAGGTATATTCCCTCCTCCAGCAATTCGGCCACCAGGGCATACGGATCGGGCAGGGCACTGCTAACCCGGAAAAGTTACCTGCAAAGACCAATACCGTTATGGCCGGCACCACCATAGCCAGGCAACTTGCATGGGGCAGGACCGACAAACCCATGCCCGAGGGTTTCCCTCCCGGGGCGGTCAGCCTGATCCTGGGCTCGATTGACTCCGAGGACTTGCCGGTTGACATCGTGGCGCTGGGTCCCATGACCAACCTGGCTGCCGTCCTTCGCGAGGACCCCGGTGTTCCGGGCAGGGTCAGGCAGGTTTACTGGAGCAGCCCTGAGGGGGATAAAAAGGCATTCAACTGTGCTGCGGATCCCGGGTCTGCCCGGGAGGTCCTGGCTTCAGGTTTCAGCATCAGGCAGGTTGATGCGCGAGGGGCAAGCCTCGGGAGCTATGAAGATTTCAGCAGGGGACTCGACACCATTTCCACCCGGTACGGAATTGCCGTAAGGGATTTCTACCATACCGCCCCGGCCGGTTTCCGGGACCATTACATGGCCACCCACCCGGGCGATGATTGCGTCCCCCTGTTTATGCTTTACCCGGATTCCCTTGCAGGGACTGTTATGGCAGATCATCCATTCAACGCGGCCCGCCTGATCCTCGGGGTGCTGGACAGCGACCGTGAAGACAGGTGCATCATATTCAGCCGCTTTCCCACGGATCCCGGGCTGTTTGAAGAGGATGTGGCAGCAATAGCCGGCCAGGTCATTAAAAAACACGGGCTGAAGGAATGGAAGATCGTGGTCCTGACCAACGAGTTCCACGAACACCTGGGCGCTTATTCCATCATCGGCGCCAAGATGGGGCTCCGGGCCCGGGAATATTTCCATGTCGGTATCGATGAGCTCATGGTTACCTCCGACGCCGGCAATCAGCCCCCGCTCAGCTGCCTGAATGACGGGTTACAGGTTTCGACCGGTGCCACGCTGGGTCACGGCACCATACGGTTAACCCCGGAAAAGGATCTGCCCTGGGATACCTTTACCCCGGCAGCCCGCTTCTATTTCAAGGGAAGGACCATCCAAGTAAGCCTCAGGCAGGAGATCCGCGACAGGATCCGCGAAGACGTCAGCCAGGGGGTCCGGACGTACGGGTTTGAAACCCCGGAATACTGGGAGTACATCCGTGAACTGGCCCTGAAATACTGGCTTGAGCTCAGCCGGTTCGAGATCTTCGAGATCGCGGAACTGCCATCCGGGCACAGCGGATGATCCGTATGGTTAAGCGCTGCCGGAGTGGACTTTAAGTGATGACCCTACTTCGATTTGGCGTAATGGTTCCCGTTGAACAGGTACTCACTGTAGAATTTCTCCCCTCTTTCCACAAACACCTGGTACTCGTAATAGATCTCCTTCCCGTTGGCGAGCCTGACGATGATCGTGCCGGCATCCTTGTTCCCCCGGACCGTCCACCGTCCCCGGTCGCTGTCCTGTCCCGCAGTCCCCCAGTATCCTGTATTATTCCCCGAACCATCGTTAAAATTACCTGAATAGGAAGATTCGTACTGCTCCGAGTAGGTCCCGTCCGGGCAGAAGCAGATCCAGGTCGAGGTATTGGAGGTGAAATTCGACCAGTTCCCGGCGAAATGCTGAACCAGGTCGCCGACATCCACCTTGAAATATTGAACGCTCTGTACCATGGCCTGGGCGGCACCGACCAGGTCCTGTCCCAGTTTATCCGGCGTACTCAACGCGATCAGGTAAGCGCCCCCGCCGTTTGGTGAAAGGACCCCGAATCCCCGTGCCTTCACCTGGGTCCCGTTGGCCATCCCGGAGTAGTCCCCCGCCAGCACATTCTGGGAAACCGTCTGGAGTCCCCCTGCCGGAGTAAGGTAGCTCCCCTCCTCCTGTATCCCCTTCATCATTTCTGCCTGCATTTCCTGCAGGTTCTGCGACATATGGGGGATCACCAGGATCATCCCGGCGATGGTGTTATGGCCCACCACGGCTCCACTGGCTGATTGCTGTTTGATCCATCCCTGCGGCAGTTTGAATTTTAATCCCCATGCAGGATCACCCACTTCGTTGGCCCCGATGCTTGAAGACCCCGCCGACCCGGTGGCAGGTCCCCCTGCCTGGCTCTGGTAGCCCGAAGGATTGTTCTGGTACCCGGTGGCCGCCTGGTTCTGGTAGCCCGTTCCGCCCTGGCCGGTCCCTCCCTGTGCGGGTCCAGCGGAACCAGGTCCGCCCGAACCGGTACCGCCCGAGCCGGTAGCTCCGAGTCCAGGTGCACCTGTAACGGCTCCCGTCGCAGTTCCCGGGCCGCCGGACTGTCCCGTTCCGGTTTTCTTAAACGGAAGGTACCGGGCCTGGTCGTAATTCGGAGCACCATACTGGTCCGGTTCGATCAGCGACAGGGTCAGGTCCTCACCGTCCGCATAGGCCTCGAAAAAAACCGATCCCTCGGCGCCCGTGCAGGTCCCGTAACCAATCCCGTTATCCACCTGTCCGCTCAGCTGGAAGGATGCCCCGGTACTCCCGCTCAGGGTACCCTGTACGACGTTCCCCTGCTGGGTAAGCTGG
Source organism: uncultured Bacteroides sp. (assembly GCA_964431315.1). Taxonomy (GTDB): domain Bacteria; phylum Bacteroidota; class Bacteroidia; order Bacteroidales; family SM23-62; genus SM23-62. The sequence goes on from CAYSJH010000050.1 coordinate 31,810, forward strand.
AGGCTGAGGGTAACCTCGGCGGACTGCAGGGTGTAATTCCCGGTAAGGCTCTGCTGGGCCCGGGCCGTCAGGCTCGCAGCCATGATAAGACACAACACAGGCACGGGACGGAGAAAGAAAGGCAGTGGTTTCATCTCAGAAAAGGTTAAGGTTAGGATTTCCGGTTGAAATATACGAAAAAGCACGTTCCGGATGAAATGATCCCGGAGATCCCGTCAGGGGCTACCCGGCCACAAACGGAAGTCGCACAGGGAAGGGCAAGGATGGCCCGTTCAGTGTCTGTTAACACGGGCACACGGCCTGTTTATTCCCGCGGTAACGGTCCCCCGGCAAATGCTATTCATCGGTGATCCCGAAACAAATGTCGCCCCCGGCGGACTTCTTCAACACGTTCAGCTTTACTTTGGTACAGGCTGCTTCGGTGAAGGTAATCGTCCCTTCCCATTTGTATCCCAGGGATGATTCCGCGGTCAGGGTATAATTGCCGGCAGGCCTGAAGACGTTCAGCGCACCCTTCGTATCGCAGTCGACCCCTCCCGACCAGTAATTATTGATGTAACCCACTGATTCACCGTCCAGGTAAACATATGTATAACCGATGTCCACTTCCGCCCAGACGGTTTTCAGTCCCAGGTCACCCCCGTAAGGATTATCCGGGTTGTACCCTGTACCATCGGTCAGCGGCGCCCCGTCCTCCTGCGGTATGTAGTAACCGATCAGCTCGACGCTGCTGCTTCCGCCGTAAACGGGACAGTAGAAGCAATCGAGCATATCCACCAACCGGGAAGTCTCCCTGTAGACCAGTCCCACTTCAGGATCCAGGAACTCCTCCTCCGTCAGATCGTAACGTTCGGTTACATAACTCTGTCCCCAGTTATCCGTGTGGTGCCTGACCCTGTAAGCCAGGTAAGTCCCCAGTCCAATGGTCACATTGGAAGTCGACAGGGTCACGCTCTGGCTTGAGTTCGCCGAGAAAAACATCGAATAATTGCTCCATGAAGATTTGCTTAGATCGATCATGTAGTTGTACGATTCATCCTCGCTGTGTCGGACCCTGAGCCCCGACCCGGCGTAATGGGACAGGTATATGTATTCGCCCGTCAGTGCGGACCCGTTGTAGTACCTCTTCCCGGTTACCCTCAGGTTGATATAGTCGAAGAAATCCTTTCGGATATCGCTGACAACCAGGTAGGTGATCCCCTGTTCATATTCCGATACCACTCCGTTCTCGGTACTTGTCGCCGTCACCCTGTACACCCACTGTGCATTGCCTGAAAGGGGGAAAAGAGGGGGAGGGGGCTCCTTTACCTCGATCGTAAGGGATCCGTCGTCCGAAAGCCCGTGCTCGTCGGTTACCGTTGCCGTCACGTGGTAGGTGCCGGTCTTGGTGTAGGTCTTGGTGAACTTCACCATCGTGGAACTGGAACCGTCTCCCAGGTTCCAGCTATAGGTCAGTGCATCCCCGTCCGGATCGGTCGACCCGCTGGCATCGAATTCAACTTCCAGCGGAACGATCCCTGAACCGGGACTGGCAGAAATGTTCACCAGGGGCGGGTTATTCGGTTCCTCCTGTTCCTTTGATTTTTCGCATCCCTGGAGGAGCAGGGGAAGGGCGAAAAGGATCCATGCAAACTGCAATTTTTTCATGACCGGGGTTATTAGGGTGGAGCAGAAATAAATTTATGACTTTCCGGCATCCAAAACAAACCTGACCGGAACACCGCCCCGGACACGTGACCGCAAAAAGACCGTCATGTATTGACCCGAGGCATCTTAATGCTTAACTTTATAGTAAAACAGCCGTCCTGAAAGCCCTGCACCTGATATTGTGCACCCTGATGCTTTCCAGCCTTTACGGCCAGTTCCCCGCTCCCCGGTCGTTTCAGTTCACCTATGAGTACTTCATGATCGACGAGTGGGGCTTTTGCAGGGACTCGACCATTTTCGGTCCCGCCTACTGTTCCCACTTCAGCTGGTCCCCTCCCGATACAACCCAGACCTCCGCGAAGCTCGAATATTACCGGATTTACCATGACGATTTCCCCCTGGTATCCCTGGCGGACACTTTTTATCACACCATCGGCGGATTCATCGGGAAACTCTATGTAACGGCCGTTTACTCCTTACCGGAAGGGGAATCCGATTCTTCCAACGTGGTATACAATTACGAGCTTCCCATTTCATACGGGAATGACGTCACCGTGGAAAAAACCCGGCTATATTACAGGAAGACGGACAACCGGCTGATCCCCCTTAACGGTGAAAACCTGCTTTCCCTGGGCATTTACGATATCCTGGGAAGGGAGGTCCTTTTTAAATCCCCTGTCGGGGGAACCGTGGATATGGCCGGCCTTCGCCCCGGCCTGTATTTTGTCCGCAGCGTTTCCGAACAGAACCGGGTAAGCGTACAGAAAATCCTGGTGGAATAAGTCCCCGGTGCAATAGGTTGCATGCCTTACAGCTATGACAATTTCTTCCGCCAGTCCATGAAGCATCTCCAGGGTGGAATCCAGAAAAATGGCCGTATACAGATAGAATCTGGCACAATTTTCGTACTTTTG
>CAYSJH010000051.1:0-28033 GCA_964431315.1 uncultured Bacteroides sp.
AAGCCGTATCCCCCCCGATACGGCTTTTTTCTTGATGATCGCGACCGCTTCCGGGATTTGCAAACCTCCGGCATAATTAAAACGTCGCTTCCAAATTTGGGAACCCTGCCTGAGGCAATGTCAAATGAGGAACCTTTTTCTGCCACAGGCAGAAAGCCGAGACGAATTGACATTGCCGAAGGCATCCCAAATTTGAGTAGGCGACTTTTTTAACAATGCCTGCGGTGAAATGCAAATCCCGGAAGCGGTTCAGTCATCCAGGGTTTTCAGTGCAAGGGTATTGCCGTCGAATACGGCATAGGAGAAGTTTTCGATCCAGTCCCCCAGGTAAAACAATTTGCTGCCGCCCAGGTCGAATTCAAGGGGCAGGTGGCGGTGGCCGAAAATGAAATAATCAAAATGCTCTTCCTTCAGTTTTTCCCGTGCATAGAGGATCAGGTATTCCTTGTCATCCCCCAGGAACTCGACCGACACGCCCTTTTCGTAACGGCTTTTCTTTGACCAGCGATGGGCAAAACCGGTGGCAAAGTTGGGATGCAGGCGGGCGTACAGCCATTGTGCGGGACGGTTGGTGAAAAGCCACTTTAACAGTTTGTAGCCGGTCTGCCCGGGTCCCAGTCCGTCCCCGTGGGCAATGAAAAATTTTTTGCCCCCATATTCCCGTACGACGGGATGCCTGAATACCTCGACCCCGATTTCCTGGGGCAGGTAATCGAATACCCATACGTCGTGATTGCCTGTAAAATAATTCACCCTGATCCCCGAATCCGTGATCTGGGCAATTTTCCCCAGGAACCGGGTAAATCCCCTGGGTACGACCCGCCGGTATTCGAACCAGTAATCGAAAACATCTCCCAGGAGATAGATCTCTGAGGCTTCGTGACGGATCCTGTCCAGCCACTCCACGACCTTTTTCTCACGCTTCAGGCTTTCTTCCCTGGGATGCATTCCCAGGTGGAGGTCAGACAGGAAGAAGATTTTTTTGGAATCGCCCAAGGTGCTCAGTTTTGATTGACAAGTTCGGATATTTTTTTCTCCAGTGCAATCCGGTCAAGGTCTCTCCCGATGATTTGTCCCTGCCGGTCAATGAGAAAGTAGGAGGGGATCCCGGTGATGTTGTAAAGGCCTGCCACGGCAGACTCAGGATAACTTAATTCGCTGACATTGGTCCAGGGAAGCTCATCGTACCGGATGGCTTCCATCCATCGTCTCAGTTCACTGTCGAACGAAACCTGGTAGATTTCAAGTCCCCCTCCATGGTACTTCTTGTACAACCTTTTAAAATCCTGGTTAAGGTCAGCGCTTTCCTGGTTCCAGGAGGCCCAGAAGGAAAGCAGGACCACCTTATGCCTGAACGAGGAGAGGGCGACAGTGTCCCCCCGGGGATTTGGGAGCCGGATATCCGGGGTATTGGAAGGAAGTGATTCCATGATCCTTTTCCAGTTGCGGGATTGCAGTTCATTCTCGAGGTTCGCGGCATCCCTTTTAAGCGATTTTACATATTCGGATTCCGGGTACAGAGTATCCAGTGCGATGCTGGTGATCTTGAAAAGCTGGATATCCCTGTTTGTGCTGAAAACAAAGCTGTTCTCGTTGAATTTCTGGTAGAGTGCATAGATTGCTGAAAGTGAATTCATATGCTCGAGCACGAATTCAATGCTGAACCGCCGCTGGGCGTTAACCACATCCGTATAGGCATCCCGTATCCCGTCCAGCACCTCCTCGCCCGCATCTTTATTTGCCTCAAACACATAAGCCAGCGAATCCATGCTTTTCCGGGTGCTTACCAGCCTTTGATTCAGCTTCTGAAGGTTGAGGGATTCTTCGCTGCCGCTCACTTCATAATCACTGGCAAATCCTTGTGCGTCCGTTCTGACCTCGGCCGTTTCTCCGGGCTGCAGCAAAAGTGGAATGATCTTCCGGTCCCCTATATAAAGATTGTAAAATGTCGGGATCCCGACCCTGTCCTTCAATTCAAAGCGGCCGTCACGCCGGAGCTTTGTGGAATCGACTTTCATCACCCTGCCCAGTCCCTGTTCATCGAGGTAGATCATTCCCGTCCCGTTTTCAACCGTGCCCCTGACCCGGACAGGTTCCTCCTTTGAACAGGAAAGCAGGAGAAGGACAAAAAACAGCGGATAAATTTTTTTCATTTCTTGGAATTAAAAATTTCTTCCAGTTTCTGGCTGAGCTGTTCACCCCGCAGGTTCTGGTCCAGGATCCTTCCCTCCCTGTCAAGGAGGTAGTTCATCGGAATTCCCTGGATATTGTAAACCGGCACCACGATTGAGTTCCAGTACTGCAGATCACTGACGTGGATCCAGTCGAGTTTATCATCCTCTATGCCTTTGAGCCAGGCGGTCTTGGTGCGGTCAAGCGAGACCTGGTAGATCTCGAAGCCTTTATCCCGGTACTTTTTATAGATTTTGACCAGGTTTGGATTTTCGCTGCGGCAGGGCGCACACCAGGAGGCCCAGAAATCCAGGAGTACAATTTTTCCCCTGAGGGAAGACAGGACAATGGTATCCCCTGAAGGTGAGGGCAGGGCAATTTCAGGGGCTTCCTTTCCTATCCCGAACCGGGCGGCAGACATCGCCTCCATCTTCTTTTTCTGCCTCAGTTCTTCGACCTGCCGGTGAAGGTCCCTGACAGCATCCGATTCCGGGTAAAGGATATTCAGGGAGGAATCGACCATGGCAAAATACGTGAAATCCCTGTCGGGGTCAAGCACGTAATACCGGGGACCGATCTGCTGGTAGAGGGCCATCAGGCTGGCCTGTGACCCGAGGTTTCCTTCGATGAACCGGAAGGTGAACTCCCTCTGCGCGTCGATGATCTCCTGGTAGGCAGAGTCCAGTTGCTCTTTAATTTTCATAAAATCGGGACTTTCCAGGTTATCGTTAAATATCTTGCTCAGCCGGCGGATCCGTTCCATCGTGCGGTTTTGCTCGAGGGTAAGTTCCCGGATCAGCCTGGAATCTTCGGATCCTTCCACCCGGTAGCTCCCCGGCAGGTCCCCCTCATCCCCGTTCAGGATGATCCTGTCCCCCGTCCTGGCCAGCAGGTAAACATAGCTGCCGGGCCGGGTATAAACGGCAAAGAACCTTGACTCAGGCGATACGCCATGCAGCAGAAAGGTCCCGGTGCTGTCTGTTTTGCATGAATCCACCGAAATCAGCTCGCGGCTGGTCATCTCCTTAAGATAGATCAGCTCCGCGGTGTTATGCTCCAGTTTTCCGCTTACGGTAAATCCTTTCTCCGCTTTCTGGCATCCCCAGGGCAGGAGAGGTAGCGATGCGATCAAAAGCAATCTGATCTTCATGTTTTTCTTTTTTGAAGTTCCTCGAGTATTATCCTGTTGGCAAGTGCTGGATCGGCCCTGCCTTTGGTGGATTTCATGACTTCACCCATGAACAGGCCGAGCAGGCCTTTTTTTCCCCGGTGGTATTCCACGATCTTTTCAGGGTACTTATCTAACGCTTCCTTTACCTGTTTCATTATGGTTCCCTCGCCAGTTTCAATCAGGAGGTTCATTTCCACCGCCAGGTTTTCAGGATCGAGTTCCGGGTGGGTTATCATAGCCGGGAACAGGTTCTGCTGTGCCGCCGTGTAGCTGACGAGTCCCCCTGTAATGATCCGGAGCAGTTTGCCCAGCCGGTCTGCACCAACAGGGAAATCCCTTATGTCCGCATGGTTCTCATTCATCCAGGATTTTACGGGTCCCAGTACCCAGTTGGCGGCGGACTTCGGATCCGAGGCGGCGGCAAGGCCTTCAAAATACAAAGCCAAGTCGGGAGATTCGATCAATGCCTCTGCATCCTGTGGTCCCAGTTTAAGCTGCTCGGTGAATTTGCTGAACAGCTCATTCGGAAGCGCGGGCAGTTCGGAAAGGATCCGTGAGATCATTTCTTCCGGGATTTCAAAGGGATTCAGGTCCGGTTCGGGGAAATAACGGTAATCTTCCGCTTCCTCCTTGCTGCGAAGGGGAAAGGTCAGGTTCCTCTGGTCATCGAAGCTCATCGTTTGCTGGATCACTTTCCCCCCTCCTTCCAGGATGCCGGTTTGCCGTTTTATTTCGTATTCAATGGCCTTGCGGACATTGCTGATGGAATTCAGGTTCTTGATCTCGGTCCGCGTCCCCAGAACGGTATCCGTCTTCTTTTTTACCGATACATTTGCATCGCAGCGCAGGCTGCCCTCCTCCATGTTCCCGTCGCAGACTTCCAGGTAACGCACCAGGCGGCGGATCTCCCCCAGGCAGGCCTGAGCTTCTTCTCCGCTCCCCAGGTCCGGTTCGGTGACGATCTCAAGAAGGGGGACCCCGGCACGGTTCAGGTCGATCAGGCTGGCATCCGGTTGCCGGTCATGCAGGCTTTTGCCGGCATCCTCCTCGATGTGGATGCGGATCAGCCGTATTTTCTTTGAGCCCGAGGGCATGCGGATCATGATATGTCCCCCTTCGCAAACGGGAGATTCATACTGGGAAATCTGATATCCCTTGGGAAGATCCGTATAGAAATAGTTTTTTCTGGCAAAGGATAGGACGGGAGCAATCCTGGAATGCGTCGCCAGGCCAAGCCTTATGGCAAAGTCAATGACCCTTTCGTTCAGCCGCGGCAGGCTGCCCGGATGTCCCAGTGAAATGACCGACACATTCTGGTTGGGTTCGGTCCCGAATGCATTGGGATCGGCCGAAAACGCCTTGCTCCTGGTGTTCAGCTGGGCATGCACCTCGAGACCGATTACCGCCTGGTATATACCTGATGATTGCACGAAACCGGATGGTATTTTCTACGTTTGCGAATATACGTATTTTTGCCAGACAAGGAGAACGGAATAAAAACAGCTCTATGTAACTATTTTTAACTAAAATTTAAATATTTGGCTTCCAGAAAAATTGAATATTTAATTCATTTTACTGATATTTACAGACTTTTTTTGTTAATCCGGCAGAATTATAAAACAGGATGAGCTACATACAGTTTGATAAAAACCAGCTGATCAATCTCGAGTACTCCCTTGATAAGGAGATCTTACGGTCAAACCGGGCAGGTTCCTATGCCTGCATGACCATTATAGGATGCAACACACGCAAGTACCACGGCCTGCTGGTTTGCCCGCTGGACCAGTTCGGAGGGGACGAGCATGTACTGCTCTCGTCGCTGGATGAAACCATCATCGAGAAGGACAAGGAATTCAACCTGGGGGTCCGTAAATATGAGGGGGACAGGTTCATTCCAAAGGGACATAAATACGTCAGGGATTTCGAGGCCGAGACTATCACTCGGACGACTTTTCGTGTCGGCAGCGTCATCCTGGTCAAGGAGAGCCTGCTGGTGGAAAGGGAACAGCAGATCCTGATGAAGTACCAGCTGGTCGAAAGCCAGGATACGATAAAAATCCGGTTCAAACCCTTCCTTGCCTTCCGCAGCATGCATGCGCTCAGCAAGTCCAACCTCTTCGCCAACACCAAGGTCAGGAAGGTCGACAACGGAGTTGCCTCCCGCATGTACGATGGATACCCGGAATTGTTCATGCAGTTTTCCAAAAAGCCCGAATACGTTCATGTTCCGGACTGGTATTACAACATTGAGTACATGAAGGAGATGGATCGGGGGTATGCCTACAAGGAAGACCTGTTCGTGCCCGGATATTTCGAGCTCACCATGAAACCGGGTGAAACCATCATCTTTTCGGCCAGTACGAAAACTGCCGCCACGGCCAGCCTGAAAAGGAAGTATGAGAATGAACTGGCCAGGCGGACTCCGCGCACAAGTTTTTACCACTGCCTGGTCAATTCCGCCCAGCAATTCATTGTTAGGAAGGACAGGAAAACGGAGGTTATTGCAGGTTTTCCATGGTTCGGGACCTGGGGAAGGGACACCTTCATTGCCCTGCCCGGACTGACCATCGCCATACGGGACAGGGAGTCTTTCCTTTCGGTCATGGATACCATGGTAAAAAGGCTGAAGTATGGCCTGTTCCCGAACGTGGGAAGCGAGCATGATCCTGCCTATAACTCCGTAGATGCACCCCTGTGGTTCATCTGGGCCCTTCAGCAATTCCATATTTGTGACCCTGAATTCGATATCTGGAAACGATACGGCAGGCATATCAGGCACATCCTCGACCATTTCAGGCAAGGCACACTTTTCAATATCCATATGCAGGAAAACGGCCTGATCTATGCGGGAGAGGAATTCAAGGCGCTTACCTGGATGGATGCCGTGGTGTACGACACCCCGGTAACCCAGAGAGACGGGAACCCGGTCGAGATATCAGCCCTCTGGTACAACGGGATCCGGTTTGCCCTGGAACTTGCCGAAATTGCCGGTGACAATGCCTTTTTAAAACAATGGGAGGATATTCCGGCCCTGATCGAGCAGTCCTTCGTCCCCACCTTCTGGTTCGCCGAAGGAGAGTATCTCGCCGATTGTTTCAAGGACGGACAGCAGGACATCTCCGTGCGGCCCAACCAGGTCATAGCGGCTGCCATGAAATATTCCCCACTGAGTGCAGAGATGAAAAAATCGGTCCTGGATGTAGTGGAAAATGAACTGCTGACGCCAAGGGGACTTCGAACGCTTTCTCCAAAAAATCCTGGCTATAAGGGAATCTACGAAGGCAACCAGGAAAGCCGCGATGAAGCCTATCACCAGGGTACGGTATGGCCATGGCTGCTGGAACATTTCTGTGAGGCATACCTTCAGATCCATAAGCAAACCGGACTTTCGCTGGTTAAGAAATTATACTATGGTTTCGAAGAGGAAATGAACACTCACGGGATCGGTTCAATATCCGAGATCTATGACGGAGATCCACCGCATGAAGGCAAGGGTACCATCTCACAGGCCTGGAGCGTGGCAGCACTCCTCAGGATCCGGAGGATGATCAAGAACTATAGTGCAACACAGTAAAACGGTATACAGGATATGAAAGTGCTGATGTTTGGATGGGAATTTCCACCCCATATTTCAGGGGGACTGGGGACGGCATGTTACGGTCTTACCAACGGGATGTCCCACCTGCAGGATATGGAAATCATTTTCGTGGTGCCAAAGGCCTTCGGGAATGAGGACCAGTCCAAAATCAGACTCCTGGGCGCCAATGAAATAGCGCTAGGCAATCGCACCTCCCATTACATGAAGACGCTTGAAAAAATCCAGTTCCTGGAGGTGAATTCCAACCTCGTACCCTATACCGATCCGGAGGAATTCTTCAACCTGGTTTCGCAGGAGAAGGAAGGAAATAAGCAGTACATCCATACCAATTTCAGTGGTAAGCTTGAATTTACGGGAGGATACGGGAACAACCTGTTCCAGGAGATCGTAAATTATGCCGTCATAGCCTCAGAAATAGCCGCAACCTGCGACTTCGATGTGATCCATTCTCATGACTGGCTCACTTATCCGGCCGGTATGGCGGCCAAACAGGTTTCAGGAAAGCCGCTGGTCGTGCACGTTCATGCAACGGATTTTGACCGGAGCGGAGGCAATGTCAACCCGGGCGTGTATGATATGGAAAGAGCGGGGATGCATGCTGCGGACAAGATCATAACCGTAAGCAATCTCACACGCAATACAGTGATTAATAATTACGGTGTTGACCCCGAAAAAGTGGTTACCGTGTATAATGCCGTTGATCCGGTTGTTCAGAAAGAGAACATATCCGTAAACAAAGGATACGACGAAAAGATCGTCACCTTTCTGGGGAGGATAACCCTTCAGAAGGGACCCGAATACTTCATCGAAGTGGCCAGGAAGGTGTTGCGTAAAATGGACAATGTCCGGTTTGTAATGGCCGGAAGCGGGGATATGATGGTAAAAATGATCTGGCACGCCGCTTCCCTGAGGATCATGGATAAATTCCATTTCACAGGTTTCCTCAGGGGTGATGATGTATACCGCATGTTTTCGATAACCGATGTTTATGTCATGCCTTCTGTCTCCGAACCTTTTGGCATTTCTCCACTCGAAGCCATGCAGTCGAACGTTCCAGTGATAATATCCCACCAGAGCGGCGTCTCGGAGATTCTGAAACATGCCCTGAAGGTTAATTTCTGGGATATTGATGCCATAGCGGATGCCATTTACGGCATACTGAACTATGGAGCCCTGTCCGAGATGTTCAAGAAATACGGCAGAGAAGAAGTGGAAAATCTGAAGTGGGAGAATTCTGCACGTCAGGTAAGGGATATCTATCTCTCAGTCATGTAAAATAAATTTAACCGGCAGATAATGAGTACAATTTGTCTCTATTTTCAGGTTCATCAGCCATTCCGATTCAGGCGATACAGGTTTTTCGATATTGGTAATGAACATTATTACTACGACGATTACAGCAACGAAAGCATTTTCCGGAAAGTGGCCGATAAATGCTATTTACCGGCAAACCGGCTGATGCTTGAACTGCTCGACAAACACCAGGGCAGGTTCAGGATTGCATTTTCGATTTCAGGAATTGCCCTCGATCAGATGGAGCTTTACGCACCGGATGTGCTGGACAGCTTTAAAGCCCTGGCGGAAACAGGCCATGTGGAATTCCTTGCCGAAACGAACTCCCATTCGCTGGTATCCCTGAGAGATGAAGTAGGGTTCCTGAAACAGGTGGAGGAACATGTTGAAAAGGTTAAGAGGCATTTCAACCAGGTTCCCGTCGTTTTCAGGAATACCGAACTCGTTTACTCCGATCAGATCGGTGCCATGGTATCGAGGATGGGATACGAGGCCATGCTTACGGAAGGAGCCAAACATATCCTGGGGTGGAAGAGCCCGAATTACCTTTACTGTAATGCAATCGATCCGAAACTGAAGGTCCTGCTCAAGAATTTCAAGCTGAGCGATGACATCGCCTTCAGGTTCTCCGACCAGGGATGGTCGGAATATCCCCTGACTGCCGAAAAGTATGTCAGCTGGCTGAACCAGATCGGGAAAAAAGAAGAAATCGTCAACCTTTTTATGGATTATGAGACCTTTGGCGAGCATCAATGGGAAGAGACCGGCATATTTGAATTCCTGAAAAGCCTGCCGAAAACGGTCTTTGCCAGGTCGAAATTCACCTTCAGCACGCCGTCGGAGGCTGCCCGTAACCTGCAACCCGTATCGTCCATCCAGGTGCCTTACCCGATTTCCTGGGCGGATGAGGAGCGGGACCTTACCGCCTGGCTGGGGAACGAATTGCAGAAGGAAGCCTTTAACCGCCTGTATGAACTGGGTGACAAGCTGAAGATGGTCGATGATCCGGTGCTTGAAAAGGACTGGAATTATCTGCAGGTCAGCGACCACTTCTATTATATGTGCACAAAATTTTTTTCTGACGGGGCGGTGCATTCCTATTTCAATCCTTACGACACGCCTTACGATGCGTTCATAAATTACATGAATATTCTCAGCGATTTCACCCTGCGTGTGAATGCCGCGGTGCCCAAGACCAGTGTTGAGAAGGAGATAGCCAACCTGACCGGCATACTTGAAGAGAAGGAGGCCATAATTCAGAAATATGAACAGGAACTGTACGAACTGAACAAGCAATTATTATCTGAAAAGACCCCCACGGTGAAAGCTGCTCCGGCTTCAGCCCGTGCCGGTTCCAAAACTTCATCCGGGAGTACTTCCGTAAAGAAATCGTCGTCTGGCGCCTCCATAAGGAAAGCTGCCGGGCCCTCATCCACCCGGAAGTCGGACGACGCTACAGGCTCTGCTGTGAAATCTCCAGGATTGCCCGGTAAAAGGAAGACAGGCGGTTCAGCCCCGGTCAAAAAGGCGGTCAGAGTTTCAGAATCCAAAAAGACGAATACTGCGAAGAAGAAAGGTCCGGTAAAGAAATCCTCTTCCGGAAAGAAGGCATGAATCAGCCGGCCGGGTTCAGGGATTATGTTTAAGTAAATTTTTCACTTCAATCAAATGGCAAAGAAATATCTGTCCCCCGATTACCTGTTTGAAGTTAGCTGGGAAGTATGCAACAAGGTCGGAGGGATCCACACGGTAATTTCCACAAAAGCAAAATCGCTGCAGGAGCATTTTCATGACAGGCATATCCTCATCGGTCCCGATGTATGGCGGGATGCCGGGGAAAATCCCGAGTTCGAGGAGGATAAAATGCTTTTCACGGCCTGGAAACAGCATGCTGTGAATGAGGGACTGCGGATCAAGATCGGCAGGTGGAGGATCGTTGGAAAACCCATTGCCATGATCCTTGATTTTACTCCCTTCATGTCCAGGAAGGATGAGATATTCAGACAGCTGTGGGAAAGCTTCAAACTGGATTCCATCTCGGGACAGTGGGATTATATTGAACCCGCCCTTTTCGGATATGCGGCTGGACGGCTAATTGAAAGTTTCACCAGGTTCCAGTTGAATGCCAGGGTAAAGGTGGTGGCCCAGTTCCATGAGTGGATGTGCGGGGGCGGACTGCTGTACCTGAATGATGGATTCCCCCAGGTGGCAACCGCATTCACTACCCATGCAACCGTGATCGGAAGATCCATTGCCGGGAACCAGCTGCCGCTCTATTCAAAGCTGAATGAATACGACGGCGATGATAAATCCAACGATTTCAATGTCCGGTCCAAACAATCCCTTGAAAAGCTTTCCGCACAGAATACCGATGTTTTTACAACCGTCAGCCGGATTACTTCAAGGGAATGTGCCCAATTCCTCAAAAAGGAGGTGGATGTAGTAACACCCAACGGGTTCGAGGATTCCTTCGTTCCCCAGGGAAAAGATTTTGATCTGAAACGTAAAGAGGCCAGGGAAGCACTTCTTAGGGTAGCCCGCAAGCTTAGCGGTGAAGATCTGGATGATGATACCCTGCTGTTCGCCACCAGCGGGCGGTATGAGTTCAGGAACAAGGGACTCGATGTTTACACCGATGCACTAGGCAAGATAAACGCCTCCGGGGAACTGAACCGCGATGTGGTTGCTTTTTTCCTCATCCCGGCCAATCATTACGGTCCCAGGAAAGACATACTCGAAGCACTAAAAGAGGACAAGCCCCTCAACGATTCTGCGAATTGCTGCCTTACGCACAATCTTCACAGTCCCGAATATGATCCGATCCTTAAGAAAATCAAGGAGAATAATCTCCAGAATAAACCCGGCAACCGTGTCAGGATCGTATTTGTCCCCTCATACCTGCAGGGGAACGACGGGATTTTTAACCTGAGTTATTTTGACCTGCTGATCGGGTTGGACCTTACGGTTTTCGCTTCCTACTATGAACCATGGGGATATACCCCCCTGGAAAGCCTGGCATTTCACATACCGACCGTTACCACGACACTCGCCGGATTTGGCTTATGGGTCAGGGACGAATACGGGGAGGTAAAAAACGGGATTACCATTGTGGAAAGGACGGATGATAATTACCAGGAAACCGTTGATGGGATTGCCGGGGCCATGATGAAATTTACGGAACTTGATCCGGAGGAGCTGCAGAAAGCACGCGAGGAGGCATGGGAGATCTCCAGGATCGCCCAGTGGAAAAACCTCATTGATTATTATTATCAGGCCTACGACCTTGCCCTGGCAAAAGCGCTCCGAAGGACCCACCTTTATTTCGACTATGAACGGCCGGAAATCTCTGCCGAGCTGATCCGGGCAGATAAACCGGACTGGAAAAAATTCATGGTGAATGAAAACATTCCCCCGAAATTGCATAAACTCGAACTCATGGCCGATAATCTCTACTGGTCATGGAACAGGAGTGCAACCGAATTTTTCCGTTCGATGGATCCCGGGCTCTGGGAAGAATCACATCATAATCCCATTGTTCTGGCCAAAAAATTTCCGCTCAGTGGTTTCAAGGAACTTGAAAACGACAGGGATTTCCTGGAAAGAATGGATGCGGCGTACGATGAATATACGGAATACCTGGGTGCCAAAAAGGATTCGGAGGGACCAAAAGTTGCTTATTTCAGCATGGAGTACGGGATCCATGATTCCCTGAAGATATTCAGCGGGGGACTCGGATTGCTGGCGGGGGATTACCTGAAGGAAGCAAGCGATTCAAACAGAAATATCGTGGCCATCGGACTTCTTTACCGTTATGGCTATTTCACGCAGATCGTCTCCGCCAGCGGCGAACAGATCTCCGCCAATGATCCTCAGCATTTTTCGGATCTGCCCACCGAACCCGTAAGGGATGAAGAGGGGAACTGGAAGACAGTCAGCATAGCTCTTCCGGGCCGGACCATGAATGCCAGGATATGGAAGGTTGATGTCGGCAGGATCGAACTCTATCTTCTCGATACGGATTTTGAAGAGAATATTGAACAGGACCGGAGCGTAACCCATCACCTTTACGGGGGTGACCAGGAAAACCGTTTCAAACAGGAACTGCTGCTTGGCGTCGGGGGAATACGTGCGCTCCAGACCCTGGGGATCGAGCCTGAATTATTCCATTGCAACGAGGGCCACGCAGCGTTCATCGGACTTGAAAGACTGAGGATCATGATCCAGGAGCTCAGGTTGAGCTTTCCGGAAGCCATCGAATGGGTAAGGGCAACCTCCCTCTATACCACCCATACATCGGTTCCGGCGGGACACGATAGTTTTGAAGAGGGACTGGTACGTATGTATATGTCCCACTACCCGGACCGGCTAAAAATATCGTGGGACCAGTTTATCGGACTGGGCAGGCTTCACCCCAAGGATCCTAACGAACGCTTTTCCATGAGCTACCTGGCAATAAACCTTTCCCAGGAAGTGAACGGCGTCAGCCGGCTGCACGGACGCGTCACGCAGGAAATGTTTTCCGAACTCTGGAGGGGATATACCCCGGATGAACTGCACATCGGCTATGTGACCAACGGTGTCCATTTTCCGACCTGGGTTGCCCCTGAAGCCCTTGATCTGTACACTGAGGCCTTCGGAGATGATTTTCTCCATCATCAGTCCGATATAAAGCGCTGGCAAAGGATCTACAAGGTGGAGGACAAAAAAATATGGGCCATGCGAAATGCCCTTCGTATAAAGGCAATCCAGCATGTCAAGGAGAGGCTGAAGTTAGCCATACTGAGAAAATCGGAAGATCCACGGTTCATTAAGGAGGTCGAGGAAAACCTGAGGGATGACGTTCTGACCATTGGATTTGCCCGCCGGTTTGCGACCTACAAAAGGGCCAACCTCCTGTTCAGCGACCTTGACAGGCTGGAAAGGATCATTAACCATCCCGACAGGCCCGTGCAGTTCCTGTTCGCAGGAAAGGCCCATCCGAATGATAAAGCCGGCCAGGACCTGATCAAAATGATCGTGGAAGTATCCAAAAGGCCTCAGTTCATAGGGAAGGTCATTTTCCTGCAGAATTATGATATTTCCCTGGCACAAAAACTGGTGCAGGGCGTGGACATCTGGATGAATACACCAACCAGGCCCCTGGAAGCCTCCGGCACCAGCGGTGAAAAAGCGGTCATGAACGGCTGCCTGCATTTCAGCGTCCTGGACGGATGGTGGGCGGAAGGTTATGAGGAGGGGGCCGGCTGGGCGCTTCAGGAAGAACGTGCCTACGATAACCAGAGTTACCAGGATGAACTGGATGCGGAGATTATCTATTCCATGCTGGAGAACGGGATCACCCAGCTCTTCTATGACCGTGACGATCACGGGGTGCCGAAGGGATGGGTCGAATACATAAAAAATTCGATTGCCCGGGTGGCTCCGCGGTTCACCATGAAACGCATGCTCAACGATTACGAGGAAAGGTTTTACAGCAAGCTGTATGCCAGATCCCGGAAAATGAAAGCCAACGATTTCAGCCTGGCAAGGGATCTGGCCGCCTGGAAGCGGATCATTCTTAAGCTCTGGGACGAAATCGAAGTGGTCGAATTTAAACACCCTGATATATCAAGGGATTCAGTCAATCTTGGTGAATCCTACCTGGCGGAAATAAAACTTGAGCTCGGAAACCTTTCATCGGCAGATATTGGGGTGGAACTGGTCATTCCCGATTATCCTTCCGAAAACGGGACCTATACCTATACCAAACAGTTTGAACTGGTAAACCAGGAGAATGGCCATACCATATACCAGGTTGAAATGACCCCTGACCGCTCGGGAGTATTTGAGTATGGGATCCGCATCTATCCCCGGCATGAGGACCTGCCCCACCGGCAGGATTTTGCGCTGGTAAAATGGGCTTGAGAAGGGCATGGTCCCGCTGAGCTACGGCCACCCCGGTTTTAACCGTGGACACTCCTGACAGGGATCCGCCTGAATACCAGTGCTGTACGTGCAGGGATGTAGACCTTGAGCCATTGCCTTTTCTGCATGTCCGCAACGGTATAATACGTCAGGCCCACATCCACCAGTCCCTGTCCCCCGTAATCCGGGTGATCTGAATCGAGTACGATCCTGAATTTACCGGCCCCGATGCTGATGCCATAATCGGAGAAGGACCTTGTGGGATTAAAATTGAAGACAAAGACCAGGTTCCCCCGCCCGAAAGCTAGAACCTGGTCCCCCGTGTTTTCCAGCAACAGGTAGGGCCACTCGTATTCGAGGGTTTTCTCTTTCCGGATCAGGTGGATCATATCCCTGTCAAAGCGGTTCAGAAGGACATAGCGCAGGTCCCTGTTGTCCACCAGGGACCATTGCCGGCGTGCATAGTGATAGGACCAGTTGTTCCCTGAACGCGGGAAATCAATCCATTCGGGATGGCCGAATTCATTTCCCATGAAATTAAGATAGCCTCCCCCCGCAGTGGCAATTGTGACCAGCCGGATCATTTTGTGAAGGGACATGCCGCGGTCGATGATGAGGGACTGGCTGCTCAGGTTCATGCTGGTATACATTTCCTTGTCCATCAGCCTGAATATGATGGTCTTATCCCCAACCAGCGCCTGGTCGTGTGATTCCGCATAGGAAATGGTCTTTTCGTCCGTCCGCCTCCGGACCAGTTCATAATAGATCTGGCTGACATTCCAGTTCTCATCCGATTTTTCCTTCAGGATCTTGATCCAGTAATCGGGGGTTCCCATGGCCATCCGGTAATCAAACCCCATGCCCCCGTTTTTGATGCCAGCTCCCAGTCCCGGCATTCCGCTCATTTCTTCAGCCACTGTAAGAGATTGAGGATGAACTTCCTTGATTATTTTATTAACCAGGGTCAGGTAAACGATCGCGTCCTCATCCTGCTGACCGTCAAAATACATCTCGTAACTGGTGAAATCTCGTGAAAGTCCATGATCGTAATAGAGCATGCTGGTGATGCCGTCGAAACGAAAGCCGTCGAACCTGTATTCCTCGAGCCAGTAGCGGCAGTTTGACAGCAGGAAATGGAGGACTTCGTTCTTGCCGTAGTTGAAACAGAGTGAATCCCAGGCAACGTGCTCCCGGCGGGGACCGTCATGAAAGTACTGCCATGGGGTCCCGTCAAACCGCCCGAGTCCCTCTACCTCATTGCGGACCGCATGGGAATGGACCATGTCCATGATCACCGCAATTTCCATGGAATGGGCTTCATCGACGAGTTCCTTCAGTTCTTCAGGCGTTCCGAACCGGGAGGATGCAGCAAAAAAACTGGAAACGTGGTATCCGAAGGAACCATAGTACGGATGTTCCTGGATCGCCATCAGCTGGATCACGTTATAGCCCGCCTCCGAGATCCTGGGAAGGACATTCTCCCTGAATTCCCGGTAGCCGGCCACCCTTCCTTCCTCGGATGCCATGCCTATGTGGGCTTCGTAGATGAGCGGCGGGGACCCTTTCGCATTTTTCCAGTCCGTTTTCCATTGATAAGGCTCCTCCGGGGCCCATGCCTGGGCATTGAAAATGAGTGTTTCCGGATCCTGGACAACCCGGTTGGTCCACGCCGGTATCCGGTCCCCCTTCCCTCCGGGCCAATGTATGGAAAGCCGGTACAGGTCTCCTTGCTTAATGGCTGTATCGGATAGTTCCAGCTCCCAGTTCCCGTTTGGAAGGGAACTTAATTCCCAGTCGGGATGTTCCTTCCAGCCGGAAAAATCCCCGACCATGAATATCCTGCTGGCATTCGGGGCCCATTCCCTGAATACCCAGTGGTCCTTCTGCCGGTGAAGACCGAAATAAAGATGGCCTGAGGCAAATTCCTTCAGCGATCCGTATTCACCGCTGAGCTCCTTTTCCTTTTCCGAAGCGCGGATCATGCGTGAACGGATCACGGATTCAAAGGGTTCGAGCCAGGGATCGTTCCTGACAATTCCGGGTTTTTCCATGGAAATTGTATTGAACATGTAATATAAACAATTCAGGTAATTCTTCCTTATCCCGGTTCACATTTATTGTTATTTTTGCAGTTCTCAACCGGATCATGATCCAGCATCTCGACATAGAACGATTTTCTGCAAGGAACCCGGTGGTTACGGTAGGCATATTTGACGGGGTTCACATGGGACACCGGTTCATACTGCAGAGGCTGAGGGAGGCCGCTGCCCGGCTGCACGGGGAATCCACCCTTGTGACACTCTGGCCCCACCCGAGGACCATCCTGAACCAGGTCGACGGCGACTTCAAACTGCTCAACACCATGGAGGAAAAAACCGGGATCCTGGAGGAAGAGGGACTTCAGCATATGGTGATCATTCCCTTCACCCGGTCTTTCAGCCGGCTCTCCTCCTGTGATTTCATCCGGGAATACCTGGTCGGAAAGATCGGCATGCGGCACCTGGTCGTCGGATACAATCACAGGTTCGGGAGGGACCGCGAAGGTAATTACGATAAGCTGAAAGAATGCGCCGGTGAATTCGGGTTCGGGATCGAGAAAGTCCCTCCCCTGGAATCGGATGCAGGGGAGGTAAGTTCTTCCAGTATCAGGAATTACCTGCAGTCTGGAGATGTTGCGCGGGCAAACCGGCTTCTTGGATGGGACTATGCCTTTTCAGGGGAGGTGACCGGGGGAAGCAGGCTGGGTACCTCAATCGGCTTTCCCACGGCAAACATCACCCCTGACCATGCCTACAAACTGATACCCGCTGACGGGGTTTACGTTGTGCTGGCCCGCATGAAGGAAAAGACTTACAGGGGAATGCTGAACATTGGCTCGAGGCCTACGGTAAACGACGATCCCCTGAAAAAAACCATTGAGGTCCACCTGCTCGATTTTGACGGAAATATTTACAGTGAACCGATCCGTATCCAATTCTTGGAAAGGCTCCGTGATGAGCAGAAATTCAGGGACATCGGGGCCCTGAAGGATCAGCTGGTCAGGGACAGGGAGAATACCCTGGAGGTTTTCCGGCGGACCGGGGAAGAAAATTCAGTGTAAAGGATTAACTTTGTATGCGCTGAAAAAAAGGATCGAATCCCGCATGAATCATACCCTGTGAAAGGCACGGTCCGGATTGTATAAAATTAAAATTAAATTACCTGTGAAAACCATTGATGAAACCGTTGAAATAATCCCCTATAAGATTAAGGATATCAGCCTGGCCGGGTTCGGCAGGAAGGAAATTGAAATTGCCGAAAAGGAAATGCCCGGACTTATGGCCATCAGGGAGCGCTATGCCCCGGGGAAACCGCTCAAGGGGGCACGCATTACCGGATCGCTGCACATGACCGTTCAGACGGCCGTGCTGATCGAAACCCTGGTTGCCCTCGGAGCCGATGTAAGATGGGCTTCCTGCAACATCTTCTCCACGCAGGACCATGCAGCGGCAGCCATCGCAGCTGAAGGCATACCGGTATTCGCATGGAAGGGGGAAACCCTGGAGGAGTACTGGTGGTGCACCGAGCAGGCGCTGACTTTTCCGGGGAACGTGGGACCGAACCTGATCGTCGACGACGGGGGGGATGCAACCCTGCTTGTACACCTGGGGTACAAGGCAGAGGAGAATGCCTCCGTGCTCGATGGCAAACCCTCCAGCCGGGAGGAAGCGGTCATTTTTTCAAAGCTGAAGGAAACCCTCGCGCAGGATCCGCAGAAATGGCATCGCATGGCCAGGGAGATCAGGGGAGTATCGGAGGAAACCACCACCGGCGTGCACCGGCTTTACCAGATGATGGAGAAAGGTGAATTATTGTTCCCTGCCATCAACGTAAACGATTCCGTCACCAAGTCGAAATTCGACAACCTTTACGGATGCCGCGAGTCCCTCGCCGACGGGATCAAGCGGGCCACCGATGTGATGATCGCCGGTAAGGTGGTGGTCGTGCTCGGGTACGGTGATGTGGGAAAAGGATGCGCAAAATCCATGAGAAATTACGGCGCCAGGGTCCTGGTGACCGAGATCGATCCGATCTGTGCCCTGCAGGCTGCGATGGAAGGCTTCCAGGTCTGCACCATGGAAGATGCCCTGGAAGAAGGGAATATTTTTGTCACCGCTACGGGGAACAAGGATGTGATCACCCGCGAACACATGCTTAAGATGAAGGACCAGGCCATCGTCTGCAACATCGGGCATTTTGATAACGAGATACAGGTCGACCTGCTGAACGATCTGAAAGATGTGCAGAAGCTGAACATAAAGCCCCAGGTGGACAAGTACATTTTCGGGGATGGGCATGCGATATTCCTGCTGGCAGAAGGCCGGCTGGTAAACCTGGGTTGTGCCACCGGGCACCCCTCTTTCGTTATGAGCAACTCGTTCAGCAACCAGTCCCTCGCCCAGCTTGACCTCTGGCAGAATGATTATGAACTGGGCGTTTACCGGCTCTCAAAGAAGCTCGATGAGGAGGTCGCACGGCTGCACCTGGAAAAGCTGGGTGTGAAACTGACCCGCCTGACCCGGGAACAGGCAGATTACATAGGAGTGCCCGTTGAAGGCCCCTATAAACCCGATCATTACAGGTATTAGGTCCCCTGCCATGAACCTGCGGGAATAATTACCCACCCTGCGGGATCAACCCACCGTTGAAGAGCCCTGCGGGATCAACCCACCGTCTAAGAGCCCTGCCCTGCGGGAATGATCGCGGTTAATTCCTTATCACCAGGTTACCGGCCTGGATAAATGCGGCGTATCGCTTAAGAGGCAATGCTGCCGGTCCCTCGATTGCATAAAAGCCATCGGAATTGTAAATGAACCTGGAGTGGCAGCAGGGACAGTCAAACACCCCTTCGTAATCGGGATGCCGCTCCAGGCGGCAATAGTCTGTCTGTGCCTGGAAAGTGCAGGTGATGTCATAGACTTCGTATTCGTAAATATCGCTGCGGTATATGATCAGTCCGTTCCCGTGAATTTCCTGCCCGATCCCGATGGAGATCTCCGGGTACTGCGGATTGCTGAAGCGGATCACGCCGATCCCGTTCTTATCGGGAATGATCGTGGCCGTTTCCATGATCCCGAGATGGGCCAGGTCGGATGAAAGTCCCAGTGAAAGGTTCAGGTACACGTAGGGAACAACGTCCCCGTTGTCTTTCACGCAACTGTCAAGGGGGAATAAAAATAATAGAATTCCAAAAAAAAGGCCTAATTTTGATATGCTGAACAACCTGCTCATGGCATGGGTAAAAACGAAACAAAGATAATTAAATTGTTCCCGGCGCTTGTTCTCTTGTTCCTGTTATTGCAAATCCCCTGCGCGGGGGTCCAGGCCCAGTCAAGAAAGGTAAAGCAGGCAGAGCGCCGCTATAAAAAACTTGAAGAACGGGAACAGAGGGATTATGATAAAAAGAGGAAGGAGACCCTGAAGCACCGCTATGAGATCCAGACTCCCGGGGTGCAGGACAGAATGAAGGAAACGGAGAAAAGATCGAGCCGTTACGGCAGGAACCAGAAGGAGCCGTTTTATAAAGACATTTTCAACTGCAAAAAGAAAAAAAGGAAACGAAGATGAAAATAAACGTTGATACGATACTTTACGTTGTGATCATGATCGCAATACTGGTGATCAGCGGCCTGGGAAGCAGGCGCAAGAAAAAGTTGCTTCAGATGCAGCCACCGGCCTCGCCCGGCTCCACTGGAGATGACACCCAGCCGGAGAAGACGGGACCAGCCTCTCGGGATGCCTTCGACCAGTTCCGTTCCCGTTTTGCAACCGGTCCCCAAAGTACCCCGAAACCGGGGACCTCCCCCTCGCGGCAGACGGCTATGGATCCGTTTCAAAGGCTGGAACAGTTCATCACCGGGCAGCAGCCGGTAATTGAAAGCATGGAAGGGGAATCCCTTGAAACCATCGTTGATGAAGAGGAAATGATCATGGAGGAAATCCACAAAAGCAGGGAGGAGACCCCAATCCAACCTCCCTCCGGTACGGTTGATGAAGAACCCATGCAAATAACCAAACCCGAGACCATCGATCTCACCGGATTGTTTGAGGGTAAGGATAAAATTAAAAAAGCGATCATTTACAGTGAGATCCTGAAACGCAGGTACGAATAATCCAGGGGAATTATTTGCCTGGTTTGCCGGGAATTGGAAAAATTTGTATCTTTGTACCCATGAAGAGTTCCGCTTCCGGGATTCTTTTTTTCTTTTTATTAGAATCAAGCGTATAGCATTTATGTCGAAGATTACCTTTATAACGCAGGATGGTCTGGAGAAGCTCAGACAGGAGCTTGAGCAACTGATTAATGTGGAAAGGCCTGCCATGTCCAAACAAATTGCCGACGCAAGGGATAAGGGCGATCTTTCCGAAAATGCCGAATACCATGCTGCAAAGGAAGCCCAGGGCCTCCTTGAGCTCAGAATTTCCAAACTGCAGGACATCGTAGCCAATGCAAGAGTGCTGGACGAATCACAGGTCAGTACGGAGAAGGTGCAGATCCTGAACCGGGTGAAGATCCGGAACACGGGAAACAATGCCGTGATGAAATACCACATCGTGCCGGAATCCGAAGCGGACCTCAAGGCCGGAAAGATGTCCGTCAGTACTCCCATTGCCCAGGGACTCCTTGGCAAGAAGGTGGGGGACTTCGTACGCGTCAAGGTACCCTCCGGTGAGATCGGTTTTGAAATCCTTGAAATATCCCTCTGATATTTCGTTACAGGATATTTTGTTAATTTTACTGGTATGGCATCAATATTTACCCGTATAGTAAGGGGGGAGATCCCCTGTTACAAGATTGCTGAAAGTGAAGATTTCCTTGCGTTCCTGGATATCAATCCGCTGGCAAGGGGACACACACTCGTCATCCCGAAACAGGAAACCGATTATTATTTCGATCTGGAGGATGATCTGCTGGCCTCCATGCAAGTATTCAGCAAAAAAGTGGCCAGGGCGATTGACAAGGTCATGGATTGCAAAAGGGTAGGGGTGGTTGTACTGGGACTGGAAGTGCCCCATGCGCACATCCACCTGATCCCAATTAACAGCCTTTTCGACATCGAGTTTTCCAGGCCCAAGCTCAGACTTTCAAAGGAGGAATTCGAAGACATCGCCTCAAGGATCCGTTCCGCCCTTTAACATCCGGATGCAGGAACCCGGGCATCAAATCTGTAGTCCTGAACCGGCCACCGATGATTTTTATACCGGGGAGGCATCCTCCCGGGCAGATGAACGATGGCGATCAAACGATCCGCTTGGAATTCCGGCTGTCAAACGATCCGCTTCGGATTCTTTGCAATGAAATCCTTCCAGCTTTTAAAGGAGGCGCCGGTATCCGGAGGGGTATGCTGGTGGAAATGACAGACTGCTGCGGCCAGTCCGTCTGTGGCGTCCAGGTTTTTGGGAAGTTCCCGGATTGAAAGCATCCCCTGGAGCATGGCTGCCACCTGTTCCTTCGATGCATTGCCCTGCCCCGTTATGGCCATTTTGATCTTCCTGGGGGCATATTCGAATATGGGCATATCCCTGTACAGGGCCGCGGATATGGCGGCACCCTGGGCCCGGCCGAGTTTGAGCATACTCTGAACATTCTTGCCGTAGAAAGGGGCCTCGATGGCAAGTTCATCCGGATGATACTGGTCAATAAGGTGCAGGGTCCGCTCGAAAATCTCCCGGATCCTGACGTAATGATCCTTGTATTTACCGAGTTCGACAACCCCCAGGGCGACCAGCAGGGGTGTTTTTTTCAGTCCCCTGATAATCCCGTAACCCATGATGGTTGTCCCGGGATCGATCCCGAGTATGATCTTTCCTTCCTTCAGAATCAATGTTTAAATCGCCCCGGTCAGGGAACGTATTCCCCTCATTCGCAACCAGTATGCCCGGTCAGATTTTTTTACGCCCGAACCGGTCCATTCCCCTGTTGAAATATAGTTCAATACTTCCTTGAGCATTTTCTCCTCCGGGTTCCCGAAGTCAATGGTAATGTCTTCCTCAACGTATGAACTGGCAGGGAGGCCATCAAAATACTCCCCCTCATCCCAGCGGTTATAAAGGCTGAAGGTTATGGGGATAAGGGTTGAATCCGTATAGGTGGCGGCAATGGAACCCACGGGTTTTCCATAGGTATCGTCCCCGACCAGGAAAACGTCAAGATACGGGGTCATTCCGTTAATCAGGGCTTCACTGGAGGATGCAGAACGCCGCGTGGTGATGAAAAAAACCCTCTCCGGGGTGGTTGTCAGCATGTGCTCCAGATCAAGATAGGATTTGGAAATGTTCCGGTCCATTTTTTTATCGTTATACACGAATTTGACAAAGGTACCCTTGATGGCCTTTGTCCCTGCAATCAGGCTGGCCAGGTACTGGGCAACATCCACCTGTCCCCCCGGATTATACCTCAGGTCCACGATCACTTCCCTGACATTGCTCTGCTGGAATTCCTCAAAGACCGCATCCAGCTCCTCCAGGGAGGTGTACAGAAAATGCTGGTAAACCAGGTATCCGGCCTTACCGCCTTCCACATCGATAACGGCAGAGTAAAGCACGGAGTTGATTTCCACAATTTCCTTTGCCAGCGTCAGCGTATGGGTGCCGCCCTGCTTGTCCCTGAACTGGAAGGTGTTTTCCATGCCGACCTCATCATCCCCCAGCAGGGTGTCAAGGTCGATCTCCGGAGAGGGACTTATCCCGTTAATGCTGAGAACCTGCCATCCCCTGGAAACACCGCTGGACTGGGCAGAGGTGCCATCATACACGAAACCCACCCAGAGCTTTCCCTCAGGGTCTTCAACCAGGCCGAATCCATGCCCGATGTATTCTCCCCTGTTATACAGACGTTTATAATCCTCCGTTCCCATGACCTGGCTCCAGCGATCGACCGGTTTCAGGACAATGGCATCGAGCAGCGCCTCAAGTGATGGATACTCATTGGGATTCACCTCCGGGATGGAATCGTACCAGAGGTACCACTCCTTCATCACATCATACAGAACTTCCCTGGTAAGCTTGGTCTTTTCGGGATTGAGAATGTTCTGCTCGCAGGAAAACATCCCTGCAGCCAGGATCAGGATCAGGATGTATCTCAGCCACGGGTAACTCTTGATTTTCTTCATTTTTTCCCGCATTAATGTTTAAATTTGGGACTTTATCTTCAAACCGCTTCAAGGAATCATGGGAACTTATTAAGACAAACGTATTTTTTCCAGAATTATTCCTGATACAATTAACGATAAACCGGCCAGCGAGGTTACATATATTTTCTCACCAACGAGGAAATGGATAAAAATCAGGGAGATAAAGGGGGCGATATACACCAGGCTGCTGATCCGGTCATTGCTGCTGCTGAGTTTCATGGCTTTTATCCAGAGCAGGAAGGGGATGGCCATCTCAAATGCCCCGGAATAGACGGCAAGTCCCGCCGGAAGTGGTGAAAATCCCCTGAAACCGCCCGTTATCAGCATGGCTACGCTGATGTAGACAGAGGCGAAAAAGAAACTCAGGGCAAGCTGCAAAGTCTCATCCCCGCCTTTTTTAACATTCAGGATCCAGTAAGACGACCAGATCAGGGAGCTCCCGACCCCGAGGGCCACGCCAAGCGGATCCCGAAGACGGAAAGCCCAGGGGTCACCCTGGGAGGAGATAAAGTAAACTCCCGTAAAACAGATGAAAAGGGAAATGAAACTGATCGTCCTGATTTTCTGTCCCAGGAACAAGACGGACATAAATACAAGAATTATGGGCCAGATCATGTTCAGGGGCTGGGCAACCTGTGCGGGAAGGATCTTGTAGGCCTTGAACAGTACAAGATAGTACAGGAAAGGATTCATCAATCCGAGAAGGGCTGTAAAACCGATCTCGGCTGTACCGAGTTTGGCGAGCCTTGCCAGGTTTCCGCTAAACAGGTTGATCATAAGGAGGATAAGAAATGAGGTCAGGGCGGCGATAAAAAGGAACTGGACAACCCCGATCTCCCGCAGGCCGATCTTGAATGCAGTGGGTACGGTTGACCAGCAGAATATGGCGATTCCGGCGTACAGGTATGCCCTTTGTTGCGCTTTCACGGCAGCCGGAATTGTTCCCTGATCCTGTCGATACCGGGTTTCAGGCTGTAAAAGATCTCCGCCTGCCGGATGGCCTGGTTCAGGCTGCTGTCGATCCTTGTGGAAAGATCCCTGTAATTATCGGTCTCAAATTCAAGCCGCTTCTCCAGGGCACCGGGGCCTGATTTTTTCAACCCTGCCTGTTCCATGATCTCACGCAGGGAACTCTCCAGCATGTATGCTTCTTCGTGGTACTGGCTGCAGGCCTTCATGCACTGGCCCAGTCCGTTGTATAATTCCCTGTAACGGTTGACCGAGGTATCCTCATCCGGATAAGAGTCCAGGAAAGCCAGGTCGCTGTCGATCTCCTCCTGGAAATCATGCATCCGCTGTATCTCCGGTGATCCGATTTTCAACTGAAGCGCAAGGGTAAGGCCAAGCAGGCTGTCCGCCCGGATATAAACCTCATTGCTCACCTCTTTTTGCCTGCACTGGTAAAAGCACAGCAGGGTGGCAAGAAATGCGCCGGTGAGGAAAAGCGATCTCATGATCAGGGTATCAGGTCAAACCCGGTATAGGGAATGAGGACCTCCGGAATCCTTATTCCCGCGGGGGACTGGCAATTCTCCAGCAGGGCTGCCAGGATCCTTGGCAGGGCAAGGGCGCTTCCGTTCAGTGTATGCGCGGGACGGTTCTTTTTATCACCCTCTTCCCTGTAACGGAGTTTCAGGCGGTTGGCCTGGTAGGATTCAAAATTAGATACCGAGCTGACCTCCAGCCATTTTTTCTGGGCTGCGGCAAAGACTTCGAAATCATAGGTTAGCGCGGAGGTAAAACTCAGGTCCCCGCCGCATAATTTCATGACCCGGTAGGGCAGTTCGAGCTTTTGGATGAGCGACTCTATATGCGATGCCATTTTCTCGAGTGTTTCGTAAGAGCGGTCGGGATGCTGGATCTGCACGATCTCAACCTTGTCGAACTGGTGCAGGCGGTTCAGTCCCCTTACCTCCTTTCCCCAGGATCCGGCCTCTCTTCGGAAACAGGGCGTATAGGCGGTCAGCCTGAGGGGAAGGTCGGAGGCATTGAGGATCACGTCCCTGTAAAGGTTTGTCACAGGTACCTCGGCCGTCGGGATCAGGTAAAAATTATCCTCCTCCAGGTGGTACATCTGTCCCTCCTTATCTGGCAGCTGTCCGGTCCCGAATCCGGAATCCTCGTTAACCAACAGGGGGGGCATTACCTCCCGGTATCCGGCCTTAATATTTTCGTCGAGAAAAAAGCTGATCAGGGCCCGCTGGAGCTTTGCCCCTTTTCCCAGGTATACCGGGAAACCGGCACCGGTCAGTTTGTTTCCCAGTTCGAAATCGATGATGTCATACCGTGTGACCAGGTCCCAGTGAGGCAGGCACTCATCATCAAGTTCAGGCATCCTGCCTCCTTCCCGCATGATCATATTGTCCTTTTCCCCTTTGCCGGGAGGTACGCTCTCATGGGGGATGTTCGGAACCTGCACCAGCAGCTCCTGGAGCCTGGCCAGTGATTCGGACTGTGCCTGTTGCAGTTTCCTGATCTCTTCCTTCAGGCTTGTGGTGGCTTCCCTGGCCTCATTGGCCTCCTTCTGCCTGCCTGCCTGGAAAAGGGCTCCGATTTCCCTGGATTTCGCGTTGAGACTGGCCTGAAGCGTATCCTGCCTGAGCTGCAGCGATCTCCTTTTATTGTCCGCTTCTATGATCTCATCGATCAGCTCTTCTCCCTGGAAGTTTTTAATTTTTAATCGTTCGATGAGAACATCGCGGTTCTCCCTGATAAAGGAAATGGAAAGCATTTTTTCAAAATTTGTGAGATTTATAAATATAAAAAAATCCCCTGTAACATACCATCATGAAAAGGCAGTTGCAGGAGATCGCTTCGCTTGTAACGGTAATCCTTACTTCTCGGCAGGAGTCACGGAAACATAGGATTTGTTGTTCCTCTTTTTTCTGAAACTGACCGTTCCGTCAATCAGGGCGAACAGGGTATGATCCTTGCCCATCCCGACATTTTCACCCGGGAAATGAACCGTCCCACGCTGGCGCACGAGGATGTTGCCTGCTTTGGCTAATTGTCCCCCGTAAAGCTTAACACCCAGCCGTTTACTATGTGATTCCCTGCCATTTCTTGAGCTTCCAGCTCCTTTCTTGTGTGCCATGGCTTATAGTTTTTTGAGTTTTATTCCTTTTTATTTTTTGTCAGCTCCGGGTTTCTTCTGACCCGTTCCGGTGTTTTTTTTGGCAGCAGGCTTTGCAGTGGTTTTTGAAGCCGGTTTTGCCGGGGATTTTGCAGCGGGTTTTGCTGCGGGTTTCGCTGCAGGCTTTGCTGCGGGCTTGGCGGTGGCTTTCTTCTCCGTTGCTGCTGCGGCTTTAATGCCGGATCCGGCCTTCGCGCCGGGTTTGGCCTTGGCCTCGGATTTGGTCTCTGCGCCGGCCATGGCTTTCGCGGGAGCTCCCTTTTCAACGATGTCCTGGATCTGAATCTCGGTCAGGTACTGCCGGTGTCCGCGATGTACCCTGTAACCCTTGCGTTTTTTCTTTTTGAAGATATGGACTTTGTCCCCCTTCGGATGGGAAAGCACTTTCCCGGTGATCATCGCTCCCTTGATGGTTGGATCACCCACCACCACATCCTTATCGTTGTCGATCAGAAGGACTTCATCAAACTGAACGGTCTGGCCTTCCTTGTCCTCCAGCCGGTGGACAAAAAGTTTCTGGTCCTTCTCAACCTTGTATTGCTGACCGGAAATATTAACTATCGCGTACATTCTTAAAATTTTTTCTGGCCCCGAATGATAAAATCTCGGGAGTGCAAAAATATTAAAGATTTATATATCTGCAAAGAATTTAATTGCTACTTTCAGAAAAACCTGCGTGGCCCAAAATTTTCCGGGGAGAATGAAGGATTTCATTATATTTGTGAGGAGAGTATCGTGTAATGAGTAAAATCAAGCTGAACGTTCTCGGCATATCTTACAGCCAGACTCAGTCCGGTGCCTATGCGCTGGTACTTACAGAGGAAGAAGGAGACAGGAGGATACCGATCATCGTTGGTGGTTTCGAAGCCCAGTCCATCGCCATACAGCTGGAGGGTCTGAAACCTCCGCGGCCCCTGACCCATGATCTTTTCATGAATTTCGCCCGGTCTTTTCACATCGACCTGCTGGAAGTCAATATTTACAAACTTGAGGAGGGCGTGTTTTACTCCAAGCTTCTCTGTGACAACGGGGACCAGAAGATATCCATCGATACCCGGACTTCCGATGCCATTGCCCTTGCACTGCGGTTCAAATGTCCCATTTACACAACGGAGGAGATCATGGAACGGGCGGGGATTGTACTCGAATTCGGAGGCGAAGAAAAATCTTCGGGGATAACACACGACAGTACCCTTACCGATACCTCCCCGGGAACGGGCAAGGATACCTCCGAGGAATTCAAGGAGTTCTCCACCCAGGAACTGAACGAGATGCTCAAGGAGGCCGTCGGCAAGGAAGATTATGAAAGGGCCTCCATGATCCGGGACGAACTGAAAAAAAGAACCGACAGCTAACGCACACCGGCTTATGAGAAGTCTGCTTATCCTCTCCCTGTCCATAAGCCTTGCATTTTCATTGATCAATCGGGCTTCAGCCGGAACCGTCCATGCAACGCGACCTGGATTGTTAGCGGCACAAGCCCTGGAGTCTGTCGCGGATACCCTGCTTCCCACCCGGGAACAGGCGGATGAAAAAACCGTTCAGAAGACCGCACATGAAACCATCGCTCCCGGCAATGCGGTTGAAAC
>CAYSJH010000051.1:28133-34018 GCA_964431315.1 uncultured Bacteroides sp.
TGAAACCATCGCTCCCGGCAATGCGGTTGAAACAACTGTCCCGAGCATCGTGGATGAATCAAACCGGATCGTCCCGCGGGAAGAAAAATTCAATTTCAGCCTGGTGAAGATCCTCAGGGGGTTACTGGGGATGCTGGTCCTGATCCTTATCGCATGGGTCTTCAGTGCCGACCGCAAGGCCATTAACTGGCAGATTGTCGGGGTGGGACTGGCCATACAGATTTTGCTTGCCGTCGGAATTTTGTGGATCCCCGCCGTTCAGGTCTTCTTTGAATTCGTCGGAAAGCTGTTTGTCAAGATACTGGATTTCACCTATGCCGGCACCGAATTCCTGTTCCGTTCGAACCGCGCCCGGGTGATTGAGCCCCCGCTGCTGAATTTTGCCATTACCATCCTGCCCACCATCATCTTCTTTTCGGCTCTGACCAGCGTACTGTTTTATTTCGGCATCATACAGACCATCGTTTATGGACTGGCGTGGGCGCTCAGCAAGGCCCTCCGGCTGTCTGGACCCGAGAGCCTTTCCGTGGCGGGGAACATCTTCCTGGGCCAGACCGAATCTCCCTTCATGATCAAGGCCTATCTCGAGAAGATGAATAAATCCGAGATCATGCTGGTCATGTCGGGTGGAATGGCCACACTGGCAGGGGGAGTACTTGCGGTTTACATCAGCGTACTCGGCGGAACGGACCCCGTTCAAAGGCTGCTTTTTGCCAAGCACCTCCTTGCCGCCTCCGTCATGGCAGCACCAGGTGTGGTGGTAATATCCAAGATCCTGGTCCCCCAGACAAAAGATGTCAGCAAGGTCCTGAATATCCCCAGGGAAAACATCGGCAGCAATGTCCTTGATGCCATATCGAAAGGGACGGGCGAGGGACTCCGCCTGGCGGTGAACGTGGCGGCGATGCTGCTCGTATTCCTGGCCTTCATCGAGATGGTGAATTTTATTTTTCTCAAGATAGGGGACTGGACCAGCCTGAATGTATGGATCGGAAACATCACCCATGGCCAGTACGATAGACTCTCGCTGGAATTCATCCTCGGCTACACGTTTGCTCCCCTGATGTGGCTGGTCGGGATAGCAAAAGAGGATATTACCCTGGTCGGGAGGCTGCTGGGGGAAAAAGTCATCCTTACCGAGTTCGTGGGATACCTGAGCCTGGCAGACCTTAAATCGGCAGGTGCCTTCGCACATACCAAATCGATCATCATGGCGACCTATATCCTGTGTGGCTTTGCAAATTTTGCTTCCATTGGCATCCAGATCGGGGGAATAGGTTCCCTGGCACCGGGACAGCGGGTGCTGCTTTCCCGGTACGGGATCAGGGCGCTCCTGGCCGGCACCCTTGCATCGCTTTTATCCGCCACCATAATAGGCATATTACTGGGCTAGCTGCCCGGGTGCCGCTTAACCGGATAACGGTTATGATGAACCTGCTCTGGATCATATCCCTGGGACTTCTACTGGCGTACATCCTGCGTATCCTTTCGTTCCGTTACGGCTGGAGACGAGTTACCGGGAATCCGGACAAGGGAAAGGAATGCCCGGGCGTTACCCTGGTGGTACCCGTGCGCGATGAAGAAGGGAACATCGGCCTTCTTCTCGGGGACCTGGCCGGGCAGGATTACCCGGAAGACCGCCTTGAGTTCATCCTGGTGGATGACCATTCCGGCGACAGGACCCCGGAAATCATCCGGTCCTTCTGCAGGGACCACCCGGGCTTCCGGTTCATGGCCCTGAACCCTTCCGAATCCGGCAAGAAAGCTGCCCTTGAGAAAGGCATACGGGCTGCTGGTCACCGGCTGGTCCTGAATACCGACGGCGATTGCAGGGTCCCCTCCGGTTGGGTCAGGCAAATGGTTGAAGGTTTCTCCGGTCCCGAAGTCAGAATGGTGGCCGGTACGGTTATTTATGAACCGGACCGGGGTATATTCCATGCCATGCAATCGCTTGAGTCCTTCTCCCTTACGGCGGTCAGCAGCAGCTCTGCAGGACTCAACGACCCGGTCCTCTGCAGTGCCGCAAACCTGGCCTATTACCGGGAGGACTACCTCCGGTTTATCGGGGAACATAAAAAGGTGTCCGAAAGCGGGGACGACGTATTCCTTATGCTCTGGCTGAAAAGGAAGTATCCCGGGTCCATTCGTTTCTCATCTTCCCCGGGATCGGCCGTCCGGACCCGGCCTGCCTCTGACCTGCCATCGTTTTTCAGGCAACGGATGAGATGGTCCTCCAAAACCCGACATTTCCGCGATGCAGGTGCTGCCGGCACAGCGATGCTGGTGCTGGCCCTGAACCTCCTCCTGCTGGCCCTGCTCCTCGCCCTGCTCGCAAACCTGATCTTTACCTCAGGGCACGGTCTGACCCCGGGTGGTACCTGGCAGCCCGGATTACTCGGGCTTTTCGGGGTAATCCTCCTGGGCAAATCCCTCGCGGACCTTTTGCTCCTGTTCCCGGTCCTCCGGCATTACAGAAAAACGCGGCTTCTCCTCTATTTTCTTCCCCTGCAAATGATATATTTTATGTATGTTAGCCTGGCCGGAGTGCTGGGACAATTCCTTACCCTGTCCTGGAAAGGAAGGAATGTAAGGGTGCACAGACGAAATAAAACAGTTGAAAACAAATCGTAAACACAGGGATCGTATGGGACCGGGCGGGCGTTTCCTCCGGAACCCGCTGTCAGCGGGAGGATTGATTTTGATCCTTGCCGCCCTTTTGGCCGGCATTTCAGGGTATCTCATCGTTCCCGATAAGAGTCCCAATGCCAACGAGCAACACCTTGAGATTGCCGCCCGGAAGCCCGGGTTCCGGGTATCCATGCTGAAAGTCAGGAAAAATGATCAGGTACCCATCCGGTCCTGGTTCGGCAGGATGCTGTTCGGGCAGAGATCGCTTTACAGCTATTACCCGTATAAGGAGATACGCTTTTCGGGGGACAGCCTTCTGATGGAGGAATTCGGGGATGATGAAGCAGATCCGGCCGGCATACGGCGGTTCCACCTGGTGGATGTTGTCTATCCGCTCAATCCGGGCCGGAAGAACGTAACAGCCAACGGGGATGAATATGTTTTTCAGGATATTGAGGGGACCATCCACCGGGTAGATAAAGAGATCCTGCAGCAGGAGATCCTGCACCAGCACCTGATCAGCAGGCGGTTTTTACTGGGTACGGATCGTTTCGGAAGGGATCTCCTGAGCCGCCTGATACTGGGCACCCGGGTTTCACTCAGCGTCGGTTTTATCTCGGTGGCCATATCGCTGATCATCGGACTCGTCCTGGGGGCTGTCGCAGGTTATTTCAGGGGGACCACGGACGATGTGATCATGTGGTTCATAAACGTTGTCTGGTCCATTCCCACCCTGCTGCTCGTGATCGCCATTACACTCGTTCTGGGGAAAGGTTTCTGGCAGGTGTTTGTTGCGGTGGGACTCACCATGTGGGTCGAAGTGGCACGTGTGGTAAGGGGACAGGTGCTGGGGATACGCGAAAAGGAATACATCCAGGCCGCCAGGGCGCTGGGATTCTCAGATATCCGGATTTTATTCAGGCATGTGATCCCGAATGTCATGGCCCCGGTGATCATCATCTCGGCTGCCAACTTTGCATCGGCTATCCTGATTGAAGCGGGACTGAGTTTCCTGGGCATCGGGGTCCAGCCACCGGTGCCTTCCTGGGGGACCATGATCAAGGATCATTACGGGTTTATCATCGTGGACAAGGCCTACCTGGCCTTTTTACCTGGACTGGCGATTATGCTCATGGTCCTTTCGTTTAACCTGGTGGGAAACGGGCTCAGGGATGCCTTCGACGTAAGGAGAGAACGCTGATCCCGAACAATATTAAAGATTACGCTTTCGCAAAAGCCACCAGGCCAGGGTAATGAAAATGGCCGTATACCCGATTGCCAGCATGAGGTTCACCAGGACCGGAAGGTCTTCCGCCATCAATCCCATTTCCCGGAAACTCAGGGTATCAACCCCTCCTCCTGAGGGCCGTTTCCCGGAGGAAATGGACAGGAACTCGGGCATGGGGGTTAGGTTCGCGATCACCTTCATCGGGAAATACAGTCGTGCTTCGGGAGGGAAAAACAGGCGCATGACCGGTTCGATGATCAGGCGGTACAGGATGAACAGGATTATGGCCAGGGCGGTATTCCTGAACAGCACCGCCAGGAAGAAACCGGCCGACATAAAGGCAATTGCCTGCACAAAATAGACCAGCAGGATGTAGGTCTTCCGGATGAATGCCCCGCCGGAATAATCCGAAGTGAAAATGAACCCGAAAATCATGGAGAACAGCAGGACCATCAGCAGGCTGTATATCCCGATCATCAGCATCAGGAAGGCTTTGCCGCTCAGCAGCTGGCTGCGGCTGAAACCGTCCACCACATGCTGGCGGAAAGTGCGGAAGGAATATTCATTCCCCGTCATGACAATGATCAGGATGGCAAGCAGCAGGTTGAACCAGCTGGCCACCCAGGGGAAGAATTCCCAGATGTTGGGGAACTGGTAAAGGTAATCCGTGCTGAAGCCCGGGACGGTGATGTCGAGGCGTGAGGTGACCAGGACAACCAGCAGGAAAAGGATGAAATGCAGGAGGATGATGGTCCGGAACGCCGTGTATGACCAGATTTTTGTGATTTCGTTAAGGAGAATGGAACGCATGGTGGCGGATTATTTTATCAGTTCCAGGAACTGTGATTCAAGGCTTTTTTTGCGGGTCTCCAGGTGATCAAGGACAATCCCCTTTGAAAAAGCGAATTGGTTAATGTCCCCCGCCGTTTTTCCCTTCCTGAGGATGATGACCAGTTTCTCTCCCTGTTTTTCAATGCTTTCACTCAGTCCCGCACGCACGATTTCCTCCTTCAGCCGGTCCGCTTCCCCGCAGGAAACGATCACGGGATCATCGACCGCCAGCAATTCATGAACGCGGCCCCGGGCAATGGCTTCCCCGTTTTTCAATACAGCCACATGGGTGCAGACCTTTTCAACCTCATCGAGAATGTGGCTGGCAATTATGATGGTTTTCTGATTCTGCCTTTCCTGCAGGATGATTTCCCTGACTTCCGCTATTCCCTCGGGATCGAGCCCGTTGGCAGGTTCATCCAGCACCAGCACGGAAGGATTGCCCAGGAGGACCGCGGCCAGAGCAAGCCTCTGTTTCATGCCAAGCGAGAGGGTATCGAATCTTGACTTCCTCCTTTCCCAGAGGTTGACCAGTTTCAGCACCCTGTCTATGTCATCCAGGGGCTTGTCCTTTATCCTGGCCACAATTACCAGGTTCCTGACCAGGTCCAGGTAAGGATAGAAATTAGGCACCTCGATCAGGGAACCGATGTTCTTTCTCATCGTGGCCCTGGGTTCCCGGTCAAACCAGCGATAGGAACCTGAATCGGCGGCAATGATGCCGGTGATGATTGACAGGGTCGTGGTCTTCCCGCTTCCGTTCGGTCCCAGGATACCATAAACATGTCCGGGTCCCACTTCAAGCGAAAGATCCTTCACAGCCCTTATCCGGCCGTAACTCTTCGACAGATTTAAGGTTTCGAGAACTTTTTCCAAAGAAAGGATTTTAAATTATGACGATTGGGCAGGGGCAATATTACAGATGTGTCAAATGATATTAAAAAATTGTCAATGATATTATAGAAAATGTCAATGATCCATGTATTAATTGGTGATCAGTGTCCCAGTTCCGCCAGGAACTTAATACGCATCAGGCGTATGTCCTCTTCGGTGTATTCATCCTCCCCGAGCTCATTCAGTGCCTCGGTGACGGATTCCGTTTCTGCCTCCCGGAAATACTCAAAGACTTCGTCCTGGTGATCCTCATCCATGATCTCGTTGATGTAATAATCCAGGTTCAGCTTGGTGCCGCTGTTCA
>CAYSJH010000052.1:0-33942 GCA_964431315.1 uncultured Bacteroides sp.
GCATTTCATAAAAGTTTCTATTTTTGTGCGCTCATTATTAATAATCAAATCTTTAAAAATGTTGAACCAGTACGAAACCGTTTTCATTACAACTCCCGTTTTGTCTGAAAGCCAGATGAAGGAAACGGTCGACAAGTTCAAACAGATCCTGACCGGCAGCGGCTCAGAGATCGTTCACGAAGAGAACTGGGGTCTCCGCAAGCTTGCGTACCCGATCCAGAAAAAGTCGACCGGATTTTATTACCTGATTGAGTTCAAGGCCGAAGGGGACCTTATCAGGAAACTCGAGACCGAATTCAAAAGGGACGAGCGGATCATCCGCTTCCAGACCGTTGGTCTGGACAAATATGCCGTCGAGTATGCAGAAAAGAAAAGAGCCAGGAAGGCTGAATCACAAAAAGCAACGGAGGAATAGACCATGGCACAGAACCAGTCGGAAATCAGGTATCTCACACCCCCAACGGTAGAGATCAAAAAGAAAAAGTATTGCCGGTTCAGGAAAAGCCGGATCAAGTACATCGATTACAAGGATCCCGAGTTCCTCAAGAAGTTTTTAAACGAGCAGGGCAAGATCCTGCCGAGAAGGCTCACGGGGACATCCCTGAAGTACCAGCGCAAAATATCCAGGGCCATCAAGCGGGCCCGCAATCTCGCGCTGCTGCCCTATGTCACGGATTTGTTGAAATAAGAAACAGGAGGAGTCGTCATGGACATTATCTTAAAACAGGACATCCCCAGCCTCGGCCACAAGGATGACATCATAGCGGTTAAGGACGGCTATGCAAGGAATTACCTGATCCCGAAGGGACTTGCCGTGAATGCAACGCCTTCCATGAAAAAGATGCACAGTGAGATCCTGAAACAGCGAGCCCACAAGGAAGAGCAGATCAGGGAGGAAGCCCGGGCACTTGCCGGAAAAATGCAAGGCCTCAAGCTTACCATCGGAGCAAAGACAAGTACCAAGGGCAAGATCTTCGGTTCGGTCAATACCATACAGATCGCCGAGTCCCTTCAGCAGGAAGGATTCGACGTTGACCGCAAGGACATTACCATCAAGGAGGAACTGATAAAGGAGGTCGGCAATTATACCGCGACCGTCAGGCTTCACAGGGAAGTATCGGTCGAGATCCCCTTCGAGATCGTTGCGGAATAGAAGCCTGCCTGGAAAAGATCGTGAAAGTCCGGCCTCAGGCAGCGCCGGACTTTTTTATTTCATCGCGATGGCCTCGATTTCCACGAGGACATCCAGGGGCAGTCCGGCTACCTGGTACGCTGCCCTTGCAGGCGGATCCTTATCAAAATAATCTGCATAAACGGCATTCATCTCCCGGAAATGTCCCATGTCTTTCAGAAGACAGGTACATTTGACCACATTCCGTTTAGAATAGCCGGCAGCCGAAAGGATGGCATCGATGTTCTGCAGGACCTGCCGGGTTTGCTCAACGATACCCCCGGGAACGAGTTTCCCGGTTTCCGGGTCCAGGCAGATCTGTCCCGATACAAACAGGAAACCCTGGCTTTCAATGGCCTGGCTATAGGGCCCTACGGCCCCGGGAGCATTTTCAGTGCGGATGACTTTTTTCATGGGTTCGGATGTTAAAAATTATCATACCAGGTATCCCCCTTCTCATACATCAGGTCATGCAGTATGGCGGATTTGATGTTGATCTGGAAGGAATAACTCCGGTATTTGCCAAAGGGCACCATGCTGACCTGCATCTCCCAGCAATGCAGATCGCGGTGGATGCTGACGTTGGTGGTGGTGACCTTTTTGGTCTTGAAATCATAGCCCGAATTGAAGCCGATCTTCCATTTCGGCGTCAGGCTGAAGTCCCCCCGGACGCGGAGGGACTGGATGATATTGTAATCCCCGTATGGTTTTGTATAGCGGAAGTTGTAGTCCATCCCGAAGGTCCACGGTATCTCAAAATCAACATAAGAGGCCGGGGCGATCTGGTCGAAGCCCGTCGGGTTGACCAGGTTGGCCGTAGCGTCATTGGCCAGGGCCATCTGGTCCTCCTCCCCTTGCTTCTTCCCCTGTTTGGAACTGAAATTCATTCCCACGGAAAAATCCAGGCTCGTAATCCGGAAAAGTCTTTTGCTGGTCACCAGGTATGCCTTGTTGATGACATATGACCGGCCGGATTCCGTCGTATAATACGCATAGGGATCCAAGGTCCCCCCGAACCTGAAACTCACTTTACGCTTGAAAAATGCAGTGTTCCCGGACATCCGGATCGGCGACCATTTCAGGCTGTCCTTGAAAATATTATAGTTCGTCGTAAAATTCAGGTTGTCCAGGAGCTTGACCTTGGTGGTCTCGTCCGTGGTATCGGAGCGGGACTTAAGCTTCATCTCGATGTTGTTCTTGAGGCTAAGGCTCACCGATCCCTGCCGGCCGGAAGGGACGGGTGTCCGGTTAATGGATTCGTCGTACTTGGGATATATCCTCGTTTTGTCCGTCGAATCGATCACCACCTCCTGGTAATAATCCGGCATAGCCCCCTTCATGTCGGGGGTAAAGCTCACACTTGCGCTGGGTGACATTACGTGCCGGATGGCTTCGATGCGGGACTTCTCCCTGAACTGGTACATCCCGTATATCTTCGGGGTAAAACTGAGTCCCACACTCGGTACAATCGCATGGGCATAATGGAAACCCGGTATGGTGTCGATGATCAGGGTATCGGACATGCTTCCGCTGGGATTCGAGGGGCCGTCAAAATACCGCGGGTGAATGGACTTGGTAAAAACCACCCCGTTGTAACGGATGCTGGGGGACAGGGTGAAATAATTCAGGAAGTTCAGGGGAAGGCTGACCGGGATGGAATGTTGGTACCCGTTGTCAAAGTCAGAATACGACAGCTTCTGTAACAGTGAATCCTCCTGAGCGCTGAGTTTGTTGGCCAGGGTGGCCGAATAACTGACGGTGAGCTTCTCATACCACTTTGAGCTGCCGCCCGCATGCCTTCTTTTCAGGGGATAGATCCGGTTCATGTTGAAATTCATGGTGGGCAGATTGAAGTCAACGATCCCGGTCTGGCTGTTCTGGGTGGCATCCACACCGGCCGAAAGGTTAAATGGGGAATTCGGCCAAACCCTGGAATAGGAGATGCTCGAACGCTTGGTGCTCCTCAGCACGTTGTTGATGTTCTGCTGGTGGTTCTGGTCGTAGGCCGTAGTGCTGTAATCCACGCTTGCCCGGAAGTTCTGGT
This sequence comes from uncultured Bacteroides sp., assembly GCA_964431315.1. GTDB lineage: Bacteria > Bacteroidota > Bacteroidia > Bacteroidales > SM23-62 > SM23-62. The sequence continues at coordinate 3,216 of CAYSJH010000052.1, forward strand.
TGGGATTCGCCCGGTTGTCCTGGGCATGCGACCAGCGGATGGCAAAGTCCTTTGTTTTCCGGTAGTTCTCCAGTCCCTTTTCCCCCTCTATGTTCTCAAAATAATTGATCCCGAAATTACCAGAGAATTTATAATTCTTCCGGTAATTCGAGCGGGTCCGTATCCCCCAGGTGCCGTTGGTGTAAACATCGCCGGTCACCGCCAGGTCGAAATACTGGTTAAGGGCAAAGTAAAATCCTCCGTTCCGCAGGTAAAATCCCCGACGCTCCTCCTCCCCATAGGTCGGAAGCAGGAAACCGGACTGGTTGATCTGGTTGGAAGGGAAAAAACCGAATGGAATGCCGATCGGAAGGGGAACATCCTCCAGCACGATGTAAGCGGGACCCGAAACGATCTTGTCGCCTGGTATGGAAATGGCCTTGGTCAGAGCAATGTAGTAATGCGGGTGGGAAGCATCGCAGGTGGTGTACTTGCCGTTCTTCATGTGGATGTGGTCGTCCGGCTGCCGCTTGGTTATGGCACTGTGCAGGTAACCTCCCTCCTGCTCGGTAAAAATGTCGGTAATAATCCCTTTTTTCGACCGGAAATTATACGACATCTTTCTTGCCTGGAAACTCTGTGATCCCTCCGTGAACTGGGGCTTGCCCACCTCTTCCCCCAGGCTGTCGGTAACCCCTATGGCATAAACCGTCTCACTTCCCATGTCGAAATCGATGTATGCCGCATCCAGGGTTATGGTTTTGTACTCAATGTGCCCCGCATCGTACAGGTATACTTTTTGCTGCCTGATCAAGTATACGATGGAATCGCTTGCAGAATAGGTCACCGGGGCATCGACGGCCTGTTTCTTCGGCTTCTTTGACAGAGTGTCGGGGGGAACGGAGGCGCGGCCGAGCATGGAATCGATTACCTCCTGCGGAATGGAATCAATGCTGACCAGGGGGAATGCTGCGGTCCTTACCGGGACCGCCGTGTCAGCCGACTCCCGGCCTTCCGGGTACGCTGCCATCCGTGCAATCGTGTCCGGGATCATCCGGGCGGTTGTGTCCGCCACCAGCCGGGCAGAATCCGGTCGGGGTGCCGGGGTTTTGGCGAATACCCCTGCTCCTGCTACAGAAAGAACGAGGTGGAATAAAAGAAAATGCAGCCGTTTTGCAGACAACTTATATATGCTAATTTTGTACAGGTCTTGTTTTTACTAAAACCTCTAAAACTAATCAATTTAATCGAGACTTGATGGGAAGTCAAAGCCTGAAAACACTGTTGAATAAACGGTTTTTATGCCCGATTCTTATATTCGCCTCCGGCATATTTTTCCCTGTGACTTTACACGCCACGGACGAACCCGGCGAGAAACTGGATGTCGTGGTGCTGGATGCCGGGCACGGGGGACATGACCCGGGTGCTCTCGGATCAAAAACAAGGGAAAAGGACATCACCCTTGCCATTACATTGAAGCTCGGGGAATACATTGAAAAGAACATTCCGGATGTAAAGGTCATCTATACCCGTTCAAAGGATGAGTTCATCGAGCTCTACGAACGGGCCGACATTGCCAACCGGAACCATGCAGACCTGTTCATCTCGATCCATGCCAACTGGTTTGCCAATCCCCGTACCTGCGGGGCCGAAACCTATACCCTGGGAACCTCCGGAGATGAGCGCAACCTGCAGGTGGCCATGAAGGAAAACTCGGTTATCACCCTGGAGGAGGATTATACCACGAATTACGAAGGCTTCGATCCCAACTCTGCCGAATCCTACATCATCTTCAACCTGATCCAGAAGACCTACAGCCACCAGAGTATTGAATTCGCCGACATGGTGCAGAGGCAGTTCCGGGAAAGGGCACAACGGAACGACCGCGGGGTGAAACAGGAGAGATTTATAGTATTATGGAGGACCACCATGCCATCGGTCCTCATTGAAACCGGTTTCATCACCAATGCAAACGAAGAAAAATACCTGATGTCGGATGAGGGACAGGAATACCTGGCCTCAGCCATCTACCGGGCATTCAGGGACTACAAGCGGAGCATCGAAAGCAAAAGCTCGGGCGGGATTTCGGCCAGCAGGCCCATAGAGGAGCGGCCCGAAACCATCCTCACGGACGCCACGGATCCCGAACCGGTTGAAGACGACCAGATCTATTATATGATACAGGTGCTGACCACCACCCGGAGCAGGTCGCTCGACGATGCCACTTTTTCAGGATACGGCCATGTTGCCGAGTTCAAGACCAATAACCTGTACAAATATGCAGTCGGCAGATCCACCTCCTTCGAACAGATATCGGGGATGGTCCCCGCCGTCCAGGAAACCTTTCCTGGAGCCTTTGTAATCGCGGTCAGGGCAGGGAAAATTATTCCCCTTGCGGAAGCTCGCAAATAAAATTAAATCCTTAACTTTAAAATCCTCATTGAACAATCCGTATGAAACTCTCCAGTGAAGCCAAAATCGGAATCATCATAACCATCGCCATAGCTGTGACCATCTGGGGACTGAACTTCCTAAAGGGAAGAAACATCCTCGAACGGACGGATACCTACTATGCCATTTTTCAGAACATAGGGGGACTCGAAAAGAACAACAAGATTTACATCAACGGTTATAAGGTGGGACAGGTTGGGAACATCGTGTTCAATACCGACGGGAGCAACAGCCTTAAAGTTGCCCTGAGGATGGACAAGGATTACAAGCTGCCTGAAGCCTCCACAGCCGTTCTTTACGATGCCGACTTCATGGGCACCAAGGCGATCCAGATCAGGCTGGGGGGCTCGGAACGGTACCTCGAGCCGGGTGATACTCTGGCAACCACGATCAAAATGGGAATTACAGGCCAGCTCGAACAACAGCTTTCACCGGTCAAGGAAAAAGCGGAACACCTGATCGTTACCGTTGATTCCTTTATGGCAGCCATGGCCTATGCCTTTGACCGGGAAAGTGCGGAACTGCTTAAATCTTCCGTGCGCAAGATTGAAAACAGCGCCGATGGCGTGGAGAGCCTTCTGGAGGAAAACGGCAAACTGAGCCTGCTGATCGCCAACCTGGAATCCATAACCCTCAACCTGAAACAGCATAATGAAAAACTGGCTTCCGCCATGGACAACATCGAAGCCATTACGGATTCCATCGCCCGCTCGGAACTGAAAGAGACCATTAACAATGCAAACCGGACCCTTGAACAGACCAGGCAGATCATGGAAAAGATCAACCAGGGAGAAGGAACACTAGGTATGCTGGTTAACAACGATTCGCTCTATCAGAACCTGACTGCCCTGGCAGGGGAACTGGATCTGCTGCTCAAAGACCTGCAGGAAAATCCAAAAAAGTATGTGAACGTTTCGGTCTTCGGGAAATCGGATAAAAAAGATAAAAAGGATGAAAAACAATAACGCCGAATCAAAAATCTGATTTTAACAGGTGTTGCGATTTGACCAAACAGGACTTTTTTTTGATTAATATTTTAAGGCCCGGAAAGCCACCATACCTTACGCTTCAATTAATAATTTCTAAATAATTAACTAACAATTTATTAAGATTACATTCCTGTAAATATCTGATAATCTGTAGATTATAGTTTTTTCTAATTTTTTTACTTTTTAAAATCCTGATAATAAACCTAATATACTGTTTTGCTAAAAGTCAAGTCTTAAGGCGCTTTTTTTTTATTTTTTTTTTCACAAACTTAGCTTGTCCTTAATAAGGGGTAATTGAATCTCATGTTAATCAAATAAATTTTTTCTCTCTAATGCACGAAGCGGTTTGGAACAGATGTCTGAAAATCATTAAAGACAATGTGCCCTCGATTAGTTACCGAACCTGGTTTGAACCCATCATACCCCTGAAGCTCGAAAAGAATATTCTTACGATCCAGGTGCCCAGCCCATTCTTTTACGAGTACCTGGAAGAGCAGTACATCGATATCCTCAGGAAGGTGCTGCGAAAGGAGCTTGGGTTCGATGCCAAACTGGAGTACAGTGTGGTCATGGAGAACAACGGGTATGCCAACAGCAAACCCTATACCGTAAAACTGCCCGCCAGGAACCAGAAGGAACTGAAGAACAAGCCCGTATCCGTGCCGATCGATCCGGAGGGGACCACCATCAAGAATCCCTTCATTATACCGGGACTGAAAAAGCTGAACATCGATCCGATGCTCAACCCGGAAAATTCTTTTACGAATTTTGTGGAGGGGGACTGTAACCGGCTGGCGCGCTCCGCCGGCTATGCCGTGGCGAACAATCCCGGAGGCACTGCGTTCAATCCCCTGCTGATCTATGGTGAATCGGGACTCGGGAAGACACACCTGGCACAGGCCATCGGCATCCAGGTAAAGGAAAAATACCCGGATAAGACCGTTCTCTACGTGAACGCGAATAAATTCCAGACCCAGTTTGTCGATTCCATACGGAACAATAACAAGAATGATTTCATTCACTTTTACCAGATGATCGATGTCCTGGTCATTGATGACGTTCACGAATTCGCAGGAAAGGAAAAGACCCAGGATGCATTTTTTCACATCTTCAACCACCTGCACCAGTCCGGCAAGCAGCTGATCCTGACCTCCGACAAACCCCCCGTGGAGCTGCAGGGACTCGAACAGAGACTGCTGTCGCGCTTTAAATGGGGCTTGTCAGCCGACCTCCAGGTCCCCGATTTCGAAACCCGGATGGCCATCCTGAAAAAGAAGACCTACAAGGACGGGATTGACCTGCCGGATGACGTCATGGAGTACATTGCCACCCACATCACGGACAACATCCGGGAACTCGAAGGGGCGCTTATTTCCCTGCTGGCCCAGTCCACCCTCAACAAAAAGGAGATCACCCTGGATCTTGCCAAGGATATGATCGATAAGCTCATAAAGAATACCAAGCGCGAGATCAGCATCGATTACATCCAGAAGGTGGTTTGCAATTATTTCAACATCCCCGTCGAGCAGATCCAGTCCAGGACCCGGAAACGCGAGATCGTGCAGGCAAGGCAGGTGGCCATGTTCTTTTCCAAAAACCTGACCAAGGCCTCCCTTGCCACCATAGGTTCCCAGATCGGCGGAAAGGACCATGCCACCGTGCTTCACGCCTGCAAAACGGTCAATAACCTGATCGAAACCGATAAACGGTTCCGGATCCAGATCGACGAGATCGAGAAAAAGCTTAAAATTTAAGCTATCTTTCCACAGCGAACCGAGTATCCTGATGCCTATGATCAATCTCCTGCTCAGCATCCTGAGTTCAACAGGCATTTTCCTGATATTCAGATTAATTGAAAAAAGGGAGGTAAAAACCTTCCCGGTCATCGTTTTCAATTACATTACGGCAACTGGTACCGGTTTCATTCTATGCAGGGGGACCGTAACAGGCATTGCCCGGGAGCTCCCGCTGCCGTTCTACCTGCTGGCCGCGCTCATCGGGATCCTTTTCATCGGCATGTTTTTCATCGTGGCCAGGTCCTCACAAAAAGCAGGCATGGCCGTAACGACCATCGCCGGCAAGATGTCGGTGATCTTCCCCATTGCCTTCTCCATCCTTTATGACCCCGGTGATGCCATCAGTCCCCTTAAAGCCACCGGCATCCTGGTGGCACTGCCGGGAGTACTGCTTACCGTATATAAAAAAAGGGACAGGCTGCCGGATCTTTCCCTGCTTTACCTGCCGCTTATCCTTTTCGTTGGACTGGGAGTGGTGGATTCCCTGGTCAAGCTGGCCCAGTATAAATTTGTCCCGGACAGCAATCTTTCGTTTTTCACGACACTCCTGTTCGCGATTTCAGCCACCTGCGGCATCCTGATCAGCCTGGTTTCGAGGGAACGTTTCCGTTCGCTTTTCAATCCCCGGGTCGTGGCCTGGGGAATGCTGCTTGGACTCGTAAATTTCGGATCCATCTACTTTCTCGTCAGGGCCCTTAACTACCATCATCCCGTGCGGGGATCCATAGACAGCTCGGTGGTCTTCGGGATCAACAACATCGGCATCGTGATCCTGTCGGTCTTGCTCGGGGTGATGCTTTTCAGAGAACGGCTTTCCAGGATCAATGCTGCTGGAATGGCCATCTGCATCCTGGCTACCCTGATCCTGTCCCATTCATCCGCCTGATATGCCTGCTCCCGACACATACCGGACCATTGAACAAAAGTCCGACGGGATATACAGGGACCGCGGCAGCAGATTCCTCGCCTTCGCCTATCCGGTCCAGTCCACCGACGAAATCAAATCAATCCTTGCTACACTGAGAAAGCAGTACCACGATGCACGGCACCACTGCTATGCCTACCGGCTCGGAGCCGCAAAAAATGAATTCCGTTCCAGCGACGACGGTGAACCCTCCGGATCGGCGGGGAAACCGATACTGGGACAGATCCGGGCTTTTGACCTCAGCAATGTCCTGGTCGTGGTGGTGCGGTACTTCGGGGGGACCCTGCTGGGAGTAGGGGGACTCATACAGGCTTACCGCTCCGCGGCGGCCGATGCGCTTCGGAAGGCCAGGATAATAGAAGCCGAGGAAACAGACCCCGTCCATATCCGGTATCCCTACCCGCTCACAAACGAGATCATGAAAATCGTGGAGGAGGAAAAAATCAGGATAGTGGAACAGGTTTTTACAGGGGATTGCAGCCTTCTGGGCCGGGTAAGGAAAAGCAGGCTGCACGGGTTACTTGAGAGGATCAATAAACTTCCAGGTGCGACAGCAGAACCGGCCGGGTCGTGAACCTGCCCTCCAACCTAAAGTTTTAAATTCTTATTAACAATGGGTTTGAAGGAACTGCCTTCATGGTTAATTTAGCCAGACATTCCGTTTCATGAATTCCACTTCATTGTTCATTGATAATTAAACATCCGTCCTATGGTTGGTAAAAGCCTTGTATCCATTGATGACTATACAAAAGATGAGTACCTGAAGATCCTTGAGCTGGCTGCCAGATATGAAGAGCAGCCCAGGCAGGGGATCCTTCAGGGCTACGTGATAGCCACCCTGTTCTTCGAACCCTCCACCCGGACCCGGCTGAGCTTCGAATCCGCCGTTAACCAGCTCGGCGGGCGCATCATTGGGTTCTCCGATTCAGGCACCACCAGTGCCTCAAAGGGGGAAACCCTGCGAGACACAATCAAGATCGTCAGCAATTACAGCGATCTCATCGTCATGCGCCACCCGGTTGAAGGAAGCGCCCGCTGGGCAAGCGAGATGGCCAGCGTCCCCATTGTCAACGCCGGGGACGGAGCCAACCAGCATCCCACCCAGACCCTGCTCGACATGTACTCCATCAAGAAAACCCAGGGCACCCTCGATGGCCTGAGCATTTTTATGGTCGGGGACCTGAAATACGGCAGGACCGTGCACAGCCTCCTGATGGCCATGTCTAAATTCAGTACGACCTTCCACTTCATTTCCCCGGATGAACTCAAGATGCCCGATGAATACAAGCAGCACCTGGATAAACTGGGACTGGCCTATCATGAGCACAAGGATTTTACCGATATCATCGACGAGGCCGACATCCTGTACATGACCCGGGTGCAGAAGGAACGTTTCTCCGATCCCATTGAATACGAAAGGGTTAAAAATGTCTACATCCTGAAGAACCAGATGCTTGAGAATACCAAGGAGAACCTGAAGGTCCTTCATCCCCTTCCCAGGGTGAACGAGATAACCCCGGATGTGGACGACAATGCAAAAGCCTATTATTTCACGCAGGCCCGGAACGGGGTGTACACCAGGCAGGCAATCATAACTTCCATACTCGGTTTGAATTAAAAATACATTCATGAAGGATCGCAAACAACTTGTTGTCAGTGCCATTAAAGATGGCACGGTGATAGACCATATCCCGGCAAAGGCCCTTTTCAAGGTGATCGATATCCTGGGACTGGATCACATCGAGAATCAGATCACCTTCGGGACCAACCTCGATAGCAAGAAACTCGGTAAAAAGGGGATCATCAAGCTGAGCGGGGTGTTCTTCAGGCAGGAGGACCTCGACCGGATCGCCCTGGTAGCCCCCGATGTAAAAGTAAACATCATCAAGGATTACGAAGTGGTTGATAAAAAGGTCGTTGAGATCCCTGAGAAGATACAGGGCCTGGTCAAATGCGTAAATCCCATGTGCATTACCAACCAGGAGGGGGTCCGGACAAAATTCGACCTGGTCAGCAGGCACCCGGTCGGTTTGAGATGCCACTACTGTGAAAAGATCACCGGTGCCAACAATATGGTGATCATTTCTTCCCGCTGACCCGGTCAGCGGATCCTGTCGATTGACCGGATGAGGAACTCGTCCTTTCGTATCCCTCTGAATGCCAGGTAAGTAAGGATTATTGCAAGAACCGGGAACACCACGGAAATCCTGAACCAGTAGCTGTCAACATCCAGCTGGCGGAAAATGACCACCCAGAAATAGTACAGCAGCCCGACCAGCCCGAACCCGAGGATAATTGCGTATACACAGATCCGTATCTGCAGCTTGCGCCTCCTGTAAAGGAAAATATTCAGCAACAGCAGGACAGCCGTAACAAGCACCAGGATAAACAGGGGCCAGGTCGCAACCAGTAGTCCCCCGTTCTGATCCTGCAGTCCCCTGACCCACCCGGTATAAAGCTCGCCTGCATCGGTCCGGATCTCCGCAAGGGGAAGAAAAAGCATCGAGGTCAGAAGGGCGGCCGCGGCCAGCAGGAACAGGGTCTGGATTCTCTGGACCATCGGTCAAGGTTTTTAGTTGCTGCCCCCGAGAATGAGCGGCAGTCCATCTTTACCGCTTCCCACCACGACAACCTTGGTATTCGGCGATTCGGCCAGCTTCAGGGTGGCCTCTATCCCCCTTAATTTGATGATGTTGGAGGTAAGACTGGCATTTACCGTGAGGTTGTAATTTGCAATACCCTTGGCTTCGATCAGTTTCCGGTCCGCCTCCAGGGTCTCGCGTTCATTGATATACCTCATGGCCAGGGCTTCCTGCTCCCGGGTCAGTTTATTCTCGATGGCTGCCTTGATATCGGGTGGAAGATTGATGGAACGGATCAGCAATGCCCTCATATCGATGTATCTTTCCCTCAGGATAAGTTCCGTTTCACTTTTAATGGAAGTTTCCACCTCGTTCCGTTTGGTGGAATATATCTCCTCTGCGGTATACCGGCCCATTACCTGCCGGACAGAAGACCTTACCTCGGGGATAACAAGGGTATTAGCGTATTCGGTGCCGAATACCTCGTACAGGTTTCCGATCCGGTCGTAAAGCGGATTAAACCGTACCGTTACATCCACATTCACTGACAGGCCGCTCTTATCCAGTACATCCATGGTTTCTTCCCGCGACTGTTCCCTTACATTGTATTTATATACTTTATCCCAGGGTGCAATCATATGCACGCCCGTACCGCGTATGTTATCCTTGTCCAGGACCCCGGTAAAGAAATGGAATACCACCCCTCGTTCTCCCGGCCTGATCACATAGAACATCCGGCTGCTGAACAGTAAAAAGAGAACCACAACCACCAGGCCAATAATCAATGTTACTTGTCTGCTTTTCATAATAAGAAATGTTTTATTTAACATATAGGTGTGCATAAATATACTACTTTAATTGCCGGGGACTGAAATAATGATGTTTTTTTACGGTATGGAATTCAGGCCATCCGAACTCATACTGAACCCTGACGGAAGCATCTTCCACCTGAAACTTTTTTCCGGGCAGGTGGCCGACACCGTCATACTTGTAGGTGATCCCAACCGGGTAGGGATGGTCTCGGCATTTTTCGACTCGGTTGAGCTCCGGGCATCCAACCGGGAGTTTGTTACCCATACGGGGACCTTCAGGGGGAAACGGATAACGGTAATTTCTACGGGCATCGGTACGGATAACATCGATATTGTCCTGAATGAACTGGATGCCCTGGTGAACATTGACCTGGACAGGCGGGCTTTGAAGCCGGAAAGGCGAAGCCTGGCGCTGTTCAGGATCGGCACCACGGGGGGACTCCAGAAGGACATTCCCCTCAACAGCATTATCCTGAGCAGATATGCGGGTGGATTCGACTCGGTCCTGAATTTCTATGCGGACCGGAACCGTGTGGCAGATGCTGCCATGGAGAAGGCCTTCATGGAACATACCGGATGGCATCCCTCCCTGTCCGATCCGTACTTCGTCCGTTCCTCGGATGAACTGTTCGGCCTTTTCCCGGATGACCTGTATTCCGGGATCACCATTTCCGCACCAGGCTTTTACGGTCCCCAGGGCAGGAAAATCCGCCTGGCCCCCCTCGATCCCGGCCTGAACGATAAGCTTGAAAGCTTCCGTTACGAGGGGATGAGGATCCTGAATTACGAAATGGAAAGCTCGGCCCTTTTCGGACTGTCGCGGCTCCTGGGGCACCGGGCCGTGACCCTTTGCACGATGATCGCCAGCCGCGCCTTGCTCGAGTTCACGGAGGACTACAGTCAAAGTGTCAATAATTTGATTAAATTCACCCTCGAACACATCTGTTCTTAAGCACTGGTATGCCCATAAGCAAAGATGAGATACAGGCACTGATCCATCTGCTGGATGATCCCAACGAGGAGGTGAACCGGGAAGTTACCCGGAACCTGCTGGATCAGGGACTGGATGTCCTGCCTGACCTTGAAGCGGCATGGGAAGGCTCAATGGACGCGGACCACCAGGAAAGGCTTATCAACCTGATCCAGGAGATCCAGTCCAGGTCCACCACCGCCATGCTTTCCAAATGGTTAGCGGGCGGAGCCGGCGATCTGCTGACCGGGGCCTATCTCATTGCCCGGTTCCAGTACCCCGATCTCAGGCTGGAGGACATTGAAAAGCCGCTTGATAAGATCATCAGGGATGTCTGGCTGGAGCTCAACAATAACCTGACCGCCCTGGAAAAGATCAGGATCCTGAATCATATATTTTTCGAGGTGAACGGCTTCAGGAGGAACACGAAGGACTTTTACAGTCCCCGTAATTCCTTCATCAACCAGGTCCTCGAAACACACAAGGGAAATCCCATTTCCCTTGCCGTGATCTATTCGGCGATAGCACAGAGACTGGGACTGCCGGTTTACGGGGTTAACCTTCCCAAGAATTTCATCCTGGCCTACAAGGATGAGGTGGTCAGCGGCGACGGCCCGGGAAATACAAGTGAAGACATCCTGTTTTACATCAATCCCTTTAACAAGGGCGATGTCCTGGGCCGGAGAGAAATTGAATACTTCCTGAAGCAGCAGGGCATTGAATCCCAGCCTTCACATTTCCTGCCCTGCAGCAACCTTGATATCATCATCCGGATCCTGCACAACCTGGTCAATTCCTACCATAAATCCGGCTACCGGGAAAAGGCGGAGCAATATGAGCGGATCCTGAAGAATCTTTACACCCCGTAAAAGTCCCTGTACCAGCTCACGAACCTTCTTACGCCCTCGCGGATGGGGGTGGCGGGTGAATACCCGAACTCTGCGGCCAGGTCCGACACATCCGCCCAGGTTTTTTCCACTTCACCCGGCTGGATGGGGATCAGCTTGGTCTTCGCCTTCAACCCGAGTTCATCTTCGATGGCATATATGAAATCCATCAGTTTTACCGGCTGGCTGTTCCCGATGTTATAGATCCGGTAAGGGGCCGTGGATAGGGCGGGATTTTCCTGGTCCGCAGAAGCCGCTGGATGTTTCGGGTCCGCGGCAGTTTCCGGTCCTGGCAGTGGCCTGGCGGGGGACTGCATGACCCTGAGCACGCCTTCGGTAATATCGTCCACATAGGTGAAATCCCGCTCCATCCTTCCTTCGTTGTGGACGTTGACCGGCTGTCCCGCGAGGATGGATTTTGTAAAAATGAACAGGGCCATGTCCGGGCGGCCCCAGGGACCGTAAACCGTGAAGAAGCGCAGGCCGGTGGAGGGCAGGTTAAAAAGATGGCTGTAGGAATGGGCCATCAGCTCGTTGCTCTTTTTGCTTGCCGCGTAAAGGCTGGCAGGGTGGTCTACGTTCTGCCGCACGGAAAAAGGCATCTCCCGGTTCAGCCCGTAAACGCTGGAGCTGCTGGCATACACCAGGTGCTCCACGGGATGGTGCCGGCATGCCTCGAGGATATTGAGAAATCCGCTGATGTTGCTCACGATGTAGGCATCCGGATTGGTGAAACTGTAGCGCACCCCGGCCTGTGCCGCAAGATTCACTACGATATCGAATTTTTCCCGGGAGAAAAGCGAAAGCAGGTTCTCCCTGTCCTCCAGGTCGAGCTTTATGAACCTGTACCGGTCCGACAGGCTGCCCTGAACCGGCCGGTTATACTCGATCGCCTCCTCCGGGATGCCCGTTTCAGCAAGGCGGGCATATTTCAGTCCCTGATCGTAATAATCATTGATGTTATCAATGCCAACGATCCCGGCCCCGGTATCAATCAGTCTACGGACAAGGTGAAACCCTATGAAGCCGGCTGTGCCGGTCACGAGGATTTTCTTCCCGCTGAGTTTACTTGGCATAGCTTACGGCTCTTGTTTCCCTGATCACGGTTATCTTCACCTGTCCCGGATAGGTCATCTCATCCTGTATCTTCTTGGCAATGTCGTAGGACAGGCTCTCGGCTTCCTTGTCCGAGACCTTGTCGCTTCCCACAATGACCCTCAGTTCCCGTCCCGCCTGAATGGCATAGGTTTTGGAAACACCCGGGTAGGAAAGTGCCAGGGCCTCGAGTTCCTTCAGCCGCTTGATGTAGGATTCCACGATCTCCCTGCGCGCCCCCGGCCGGGCTCCGGATATGGCATCGCAGACCTGGACAATGGGTGCAAGGAGGGTCGTCATTTCAACCTCATCATGGTGGGAGCCAATGGCATTGCACACCTCCGGTTTCTCCTTGTATTTTTCGGCAAGCTTCATCCCGAGGACGGCATGCGGGATTTCCGGCTCGTCATCGGGCACCTTGCCGATGTCATGAAGCAGTCCCGCCCTCTTGGCCAGCTTGGCATTCAATCCCAGTTCAGAAGCCATGATGGCGCACAGATTGGCCACTTCCCTCGAATGCTGAAGCAGGTTCTGCCCGTAAGAGGACCGGTATTTCATTTTTCCGACAAGCCGTATCAGTTCAGGGTGAATCCCGTGGATACCAATGTCGATCACGGTCCTTTTGCCAACCTCCACGATCTCCTCTTCGATCTGTTTCCGGGTCTTGTTGACCACCTCTTCGATCCTGGCCGGATGGATCCTTCCGTCGGTGACCAGCTGATGCAGGGCCAGCCGGGCAATTTCCCTGCGGACGGGGTCAAACCCCGAAAGGATGATGGCCTCGGGGGTATCGTCCACGATGATCTCGATCCCGGTGGCCGCTTCCAGGGCCCGGATGTTCCTTCCCTCCCGCCCGATGATGCGGCCCTTGATCTCATCGTTGTCGATGTTGAAAACGGTCACCGAGTTCTCGATAGCGGTCTCCGTCGCCACACGCTGAATCGTTTCGATCACGATCTTCTTTGCCTCCCGGTTGGCGGTCATCTTTGCCTCATCGACGATCTCGTTGACGGATGACATGGCTGCAGCCTTCGCATCTTCCTTCAGCGATTCAACCAGCTGCTGTTTGGCCTCTTCGGCCGAAAACCCGGAAATGGTCTCCAGATGCTCCACCTGCTGCCGGTGTGCTTTTTCCAGCTCTTCCCTTTTCCGTTCGATGATCTCCACCTGGTGGGAAAGGTTTTCCCTGATCGCATCCACCTCCTTGCTTTTGCGCTGGACTTCCTCAATCTTCTGGGAAATCATCACTTCCCTCTGTTTCAGCCTGTTCTCAGCAGCAAGTACGCGCTGGTTTTTCTCATTGATCACCTTTTCATGTTCAGACTTCAACTGGAGGAACTTCTCCTTTGCCTGCAGTATTTTGTCCTTTTTGATTACCTCGGCTTCCGCCTCCGCTTCCTTGATGATGTTCGTGCTTTTCTTACGCATCAGGGCCTGGTATATGAGGTAGGTCAGAACCGCACCCGCAACCAGTGCGGCAAGGGCAATCACTATGGTAACGATATTGCCTTCCATATGCTTGTATTTAAAATTATGAATAAAAAAACCCGCACGCTTCCCCAAGATTCTAAAAAACCCCTGTAAACATGGGTGGAGCTGCCATTCGATTTCGTTCTTCCACTGTCCCGGTAAACCGGGATTCTTCCCGGCGGACCGGAAAGACTGAGGCCTGATCTAGATCAATTTGAGCGTCGCTCCAATTTAGTTAGTGTTGAGTTTCAAAAATAATTGAAGAAGCAATGCGGGTTAAATCCTTGTATGTTAAAGAACGTATATTACTCTTTGCCTAAAACACCCTCAAGCTCATCACTCATCGCCCGGATCCTTTCGTATATCTCGTCGTCCCTCTGAGTTTCCTCCACGTCAATCACCTTGATCACAAACTGCAGGGCCGCCATTGCCAGAAAATCCTGTGTGTCCTTGTCGGTGTATTTCTGTTTGTACAGTAAAACCTTCTCATTTATTGCCCTGGCCGCCTTCCTGATCTTCTCTTCATCCTTAAGGTCTATCCTCAGCGGATAGTACCGGTCGGCAATATTTATTCGAATTGACAGTTTCTCATCCATCCGGGCCCTACCTGTTCAAAAGAGCAATGCATTTATCGATTTCCCGCACCATTCTGTTCACCTTCATTTTTGCATCGTGTACGTCTTCGCTCGATTCTATCAGCGCTTTTGAAATTTTTAGTTTATTGTATTTTTCCTGTAAATCCCTTAGCCTTTCCTCTTCGAGCCGGACCTGTTCCTTAAGTTCCGACCTTTCCCTGCTGAGCAGCTCATTTGTCTTTTTTTCTTCCTCGAACCTTTCGATAAGCTGCCGGATCCTTGATTGCAACTGATCGAACGTATCCCCCTGAGCTGAACCCATGTTAATAAAATCTTATTACAAAGATAAGATTGTTGGGGAAAAATTAAAATATTTAAATCCTGAATTTATTTCTGCCGGGATGGCAATCAGCAGCGTCTCCGGCGATTTCAATCAGAATGCAACGATGAGGTACAGAATATCAGCACTTTCCATAATATATTCCTGCCTGGTATGTGCCGGATGGACCCAGTCCGGATTCCCGGAGGATTATTTCAGGGCCCCCCTGGATATCCGGATGGTCCTTTCCGGCAACTTCGGTGAACTGCGTCCGAACCATTTTCATTCCGGGATCGACATCAAGACCCAGGGGGTATCGGGCCAACGGGTATACGCTGCCGCGGACGGCTACATTTCGAGGATCAAGATCGAAGCTGCCGGATACGGGAACACCCTTTACATTACCCATCCCGGTGGGTTTACCACCGTCTATGCCCACCTGGACAGGTTCCGCAGCGACATTGCCCGGTATGTCAAGGACCGGCAATACAGCCTGGAGCAGCATGCCCTGAACATTTATCCTGAAAGGGATGAATGGCCGGTAAAAAAGGGTGAACTGGTCGCGTTTTCGGGAACATCGGGTTACTCCTTCGGTCCCCACCTGCATTTCGAGATCCGGGATGCCGCCACCCAGGAACCCATGAATGTATTGCGGTTCGGGTTTGACATCGAGGACCTGGTCCCCCCGAAGATATTTTCACTTTACCTGTATCCCGGGAATTCCGGGAGCATGGCCAACCAATCCTATTCAAAAACAAGGCTGGAAGTGAGCGGTGAGAACGGGAAATACAGGCTCAGGGACGGGGATACCGTAACGGCCACCGGGAGCATCGGGTTCGGCATCGAGGCCTTTGATTTCCTCAATGGAGCGGCCAACCGCTGCGGGCTTTACCGGATAAGAATGATGGTGGACGGGCAGCTGAAATACGAGTGGAAGATGGACCGCTATTCCTTCAGCGAGGACCGTTATGTTAACAGTTACATGGACTTCGGGGAGAAAGTCCGTAACAACATCACGGTCCAGAAAACCTTTGTTGACCCGAACAACAGGCTTGACCTGTACGAGCACGTTGAGAATTCAGGGATGATTGATTTCAGCGAGCCCCGCTCCTACCCTGTGAAATTCATCCTGGAGGATGCCGCGGAAAATTCGTCGGAGCTCGGTTTCGTGGTACGGGGAGGCACACCCGCTGTTCTTCCGGAACGGGAAGCGGAAAGCCAGCCGGACGCTGTATTTTCATGGTCCGCGGACAACGAATTCAGCCGCGATGGAATCTCCCTTAAGATACCCGAAGGTGCCCTGTACACGGACCTGAAATTCCATTACGCGGCCTCCCCACGGGTTGCAGGCACCTTCTCCCCCGTCCATGCCCTGCAGGATCCGTATACACCCTTGCACCTGGCCTGCGACCTGAACATACGTCCCGACGGACTGCCGGAGGAACTGCAGGATAAGTCCCTCATCGCCCTCTTGGACGATGAGAACGGGTTCACCGCGGCCGGCGGCCAGTGGCAAGACGGCATGGTAACCACGCAGATCCGGGAGTTCGGACGCTATGCCGTACTCGTCGATACCACCGAACCCGTCATAAGCTCGCTGGATCTCGGCGGCCCGGGTGACCGTTTCGACGGAAAGACCATCCGGTTCAGGGTGACCGATGATCTCTCCGGCATTAAGTCCTACGAAGGATACATCGACAACCACTGGGCCCTTTTCGAATACGACACCAAAAACGACCTGGTCTATTACCGCATTGACCCGAAACGCCTTTCCTCCGGGAAAGCCCACGAACTGGAGTTGTACATAACCGATAATAAAGAGAATATCGCGTATTTTTACGCAGAATTTTTCTGGTGATGCCATGAACATGCTGGGGATCATGTCGGGAACCTCGATGGACGGGCTGGACCTGGCCGTTTGTTCCTTCACGGAGAAGGATGGTCTCTGGTCTTACCGGATACTGTATACCGAAACCGTGCTCTATGAGCGGCACTGGAAGGTAAAACTTGGTTCCGCGCCGTATCTGTCGGGACTGGATCTTCTTCTACTGGACCGGGAATTCGGGCAGTTCATCGCCGCACATGCCATTGAGGCAATCCGCGCCGGGGGGACCGAAGTCGAAGGGATCGCCTCACACGGGCATACCATTTTCCACCAGCCCGATGCTTCATTTACCTTTCAGCTTGGCAATCCGCAGGTCATCGCCTCCCTGACCGGGATCCGGACGGTGGGGGACTTCAGGCAGCTGGATATCCTGAACGGGGGACAGGGGGCCCCGCTGGTGCCTGTAGGGGACGAATACCTTTTCGGGGAATTTGACCAGTGTCTCAACCTCGGCGGTTTTGCGAACATCTCTTTCAAACGCAGGGGAAAACGTCTCGCCCGTGACATCTGTCCCGCAAATACCATCCTCAACCGTTTCGCCGGGGAACTGGAACTTCCCTTCGACGACGAGGGGAAAGCCGGACGCTCGGGGAACCTGAGCGAATCCCTGTTGGAGAAACTGAACGCCATCCCCTATTATACCGGTGAAGGCCCCGGATCCCTGTCCCGCGAATGGCTCGAAGCCGGTTTTTTACCCCTGGTAAACGAATTCCGCCTCCCGGTTACGGATGTCCTGAGGACCCTGACCGAACATATCGCATACCAGGTTGCCAGGCAGATCCGTCCGCATTCAAGGGTTCTCGTAACCGGCGGTGGCGCCTATAACAAATTCCTCATCGAGCGGATCATCGACCACAGCAGGGCGGATGTCGTCATCCCGGCATCCCGGCTGGTCGAATTCAAGGAAGCACTGGTCTTTGCTTTCCTGGGACTCCTGCGGCTGAGGGGCGAGATCAACTGCTATGCCAGCGTTACGGGGGCAAAGCGGGACAGCTGCAGCGGCGTGGTCTATCTGCCCTGAAAAACCGTATGACCATGGAGAATTTTATTGCATACAATCCCACCCAGCTGCATTTCGGTAAGGGAGCCGTGGATGAACTCGGTGAAGCCGCCGGAAAACTGGGGAAACGGGCCCTGCTGGTATACGGGAAAGGTTCCGTCATGCGCAACGGGTCCTACCAGGATACCGTGGGACAATTGAATAAGGCGGGTATTGAGATCGTTGAATACAGCGGGATCAGACCCAATCCCATTGTCGAGGATGTGGACGCGGCAGCTGTGCTGGGCAGGAGGGAGAACGTGGACCTGGTGGTAGGGGTCGGCGGTGGTTCGGCCATCGATTCCGCCAAGATCATTGCCGTCTGCATAGCAGAAAATTGCCCCGGATGGGACGTCATGACCGGTAAGTTGAGCATCAAAAGGACACTTCCCCTGATTGCCGTCCTGACGCTGGCGGCAACGGGCACCGAAATGAATTCGGTCGGGGTTATCCAGAATAACCGGACCATGGAAAAATTCGGGTACCGCCATCCAAGCATGTTCCCCGTACACTCCTTTCTTGATCCGTCTTATACCTGCACGGTTCCGGCAAACCAGACCGGGTACGGCATCGCAGACCTGGTGGCCCATGTCCTGGAAGTCTATTTCGGCCAGGGGGATGCAAGCCTGTCCGACCGTTTCGTGGAGGGCATCATCCTGGAAGCGATGGAATTCGGTCCCCCGCTGATGAAAAACCCGGGGGACTACGACCTGAGGGCCCGCATCATGTGGGCGGCAACCAATGCACTGAACGGGCTGACTTCATACGGAAGGGCGAACGGGGACTGGGCCAGTCATGCTCTGGGACACCAGCTCTCCCTCCTCTACGATACCCCGCACGGAGCCTCGCTGTCCATCGTGATCCCCGCGTGGATGAAACATATGAGGCCAAGGATCGCACACCGGATCGAAAAGCTTGGATCACGACTCTTCGGGGATCCTGACCCGGATAAGACAATCAGCCGGCTGGAAGATTTCTTCAGGACGGTGGGTTGTCCCGTCCGCCTGAAAGACATAGGCCTGGATGAATCGAACAGGCAAGAAATAATTGAATTGATGAACCGGAATGAAAGCAACGGCAAGAACCCGGACAACCTGCTGAACAATGAAGACCGGGCGGCCATCGTGGACCGGATGCTCGCTGATTGAAAGAAAAAAGGCGCAGCCTAAACTGCGCCTTCTCACCCTAATTACTAACTAAAAACACTAACCACTAAACCTATTAACCTAAACCTATATTGTTGCTTGTAATTTAATAACGCAAATATTGTCCATTTGTTGGCGAAAAAATGTTAAATAATGTTTAAAAAGAATAAATAACATTAACGGTTCGAAATTACTGCCGTTCTCACGAAATTATATCACCTAAATTCATGTTTAACATATATTTAAGACAATAATTAAAATATCTGTTAATATAAATCCCCTATTTTTGTCATTTTAAAATTCATAATCTCATGCAGAAATTATTCAAGCTTACCCTAATGTTGGCCCTGTCATTAATCCTGAGCCGGAATGCCAGTCCATGCACCAACTTTCTGGTCACACGCGGAGCCTCCGTGAACGGAGCGACCATGATCACCTATGCGGCCGACGCTCATTTTCTTTACGGTGATCTGTATTACCGGCCAGCACAGGATCACCCCGAAGGCAGCCTGTTCGATATATACGAATGGGATTCGGGCAGGTACCTCGGGAAAATCAGGCAGGTACCCCATACCTATTCCGTAGTGGGACTCATGAACGAACACCAGGTGGCCATGGGCGAAACGACGTACGGCGGCAGGCCCGAACTCGTGGATACCACGGCGATCATCGATTACGGAAGCCTTATGTTCCTGGCGCTCGAGAGGGCAAGCAGCGCCCGCGAAGCCATTCTCGTGATAGCGGGACTGGTCAGTGAATACGGCTACTTCAGTTCCGGGGAATCCTTTTCAATTGTGGATAAAAACGAGGCCTGGATCATGGATATAATCGGCAAGGGACCGGGCAATACCGGCGCCGTATGGGTAGCCCGCATGATCCCGGACGGCTATGTTTCCGCCCACGCCAACCAGGCCAGGATAAGGACCTTCCCGCTGAATGATCCGGAGAACTGCCTGTATGCTCCTGATGTGATCTCTTTTGCCAGGGAACAGGGATATTACCAGGGCAAGGACAAAGACTTCAGCTTCTCCGATACCTATGCCCCGGTTGATTTTGAAGGTGCAAGGTTTTGTGAAGCCAGGGTCTGGTCCTTCTTCAGCAAGATCACCGACGGTATGGATCAATACCTCGACTATGTAAAAGGGGAAAACCTCGAAAACAGGATGCCCCTGTGGGTAAAACCAAACCGCAGGCTTTCTGCCGGGGACCTCATGCATTTTATGCGCGACCATTTTGAAGGCACGCCTTTCGACATGACACAGGATATTGGTGCGGGACCCTTCCGCCTGCCCTACCGCTGGCGTCCCCTGACCTGGGAAGTGAACGGGGTAACCTACTGCAACGAAAGAGCGGTCGCAACCCAGCAGACCGGTTACTCGTTTGTCACGGAATCCAGGAACTGGCTGCCGGACTGGATCGGGGGCATTTTCTGGTTTGGTGTGGACGACGCTGCCACTACCGTGTACAATCCCATGTACTGCGGCATCGACCGGGTCCCGGAACCATTCAGGGAAGGCAACGGGGACATGATCACCTATTCCGAAACCTCTGCCTTCTGGGCCTTTAACTATGTCTCCAATTTCTGCTACCTGAGGTACGACCTGATGACCCCGGATGTTAAGAAGGTGCAGTCCGAACTTGAAACGAAATACCTGAATAACAAGGAAGGGGTCGACCAGGCCGCACTCGAACTGTACAAAAAGGACCCGGAACTGGCCAGGGAATTCCTGACGGATTATTCGGTCAGTGCCGGGGAACAGACATTCAGGCGCTGGAAGGAACTGGGTCATTACCTGCTGGTGAAATACATGGACGGGAATATCAAGAAAGAGGTTGACGGGAAGTTAATTTACAACGAATACGGCGGGAACATTCCCCCCGAGCCCGAACACCCCGGGTACCCGGAATGGTGGTATGAAAAAATTGTAGAAAAGGATGGCCAAAAATTGAAAGTAATCGGAGAGGCTCATTAAAAAAATTTGTATATTCGCGCTCTGTAAATTTGAGGGATACGAAAATCTATAGAGATGGACTTAATAAAAGCAGCAGAAAAGGAATTCATGAAGGGGGCCGATTACCCGGCCTTCAAGGCAGGTGACACCATCACGGTTCATTACAAGATCAGGGAAGGGAACAAGGAAAGGATCCAGCAGTTCCGCGGGGTTGTGCTCCAGCGCAGGGGATCCGGCAACAGTGAAACCTTTACCGTTCGCAAATTATCCGGCAACATCGGTGTGGAAAGGATCTTTCCCATTGCATCACCCTTCATTGAAAAAATTGATGTGAACAAAGTAGGCCATGTGCGCAGGTCCCGCATATTCTACCTTCGCGGCAGGACTGGAAAGAAAGCCCGTATCCAGGAAAAAAGGGTCTCAATGCAGGGACCCAACGGGAAAGCGGATCTTGCCCCGCAGGAGAACACAGAAGAATAGCAATCTTTTCGACCGGCCGCTTCCGGCCGTCAACGTATAATTCAGGAAACCCCGGCAACCCCGGGGTTTTTTATTTTCTGCGGCGCTCACCGGTCCGCGGTTACCCAGGTTCCCGGGCTATCTACTTCAGCTTATCGGCCTGCTCCTGTGCGGCCTTAATGATGTTATCGGCCTTGATGCCGGCCTCATCCTCCAGCTGTTTTGCTTTCTTTTCCGCTTCTGACTTCAGGGTACTGGCATAGGTCTCGGCAGCCACCTTCTTGATCGGATTGGTTCCGGCCTCCTTGATCCTCTTTTGGCCTTCCTCCTCTGCAGCCTTGATCAGTTCCTGTCCCGCCAGCTCGGCTTCGTATTTGACCCGTTCGGCTTGTTCCCGCGCATCGGCCATAATCTTTTCCGCTTCCTTGTTGATCTCTTCCTTTGCTTCCTGCTTTACCTCCTCCACTTTCTGTTCCACGACCTGCTGCACCTGTTCCCTGACTTCCTGGGTCATCTTGCGCGCCCCTTCCTCGAACATGGGCCGGACCTTGGGATCATCGAAGGTCCCGGTGACCATGAATTTCACGTCAATGGTCTCTCCGGGGTTCAGTTTGATGCCCTGGCCGGCGGCAATGGATGACAGTTCGCTGATGGCGGATTGGGCCGTACTGCCAAGCTCCGAACGGGGGATCTTCATCTGCATCTCGTAGTTCATGGTCCGGTCTATTCCCTGGTCACCCTTCATGATCAGTTCGCTGTTAAAGATCTTTGTCTTATAGGGCTGTATGTAGATCCGGCCGTTCCGGATGGAATACTCGATGTCGAGGTCCTCCAGGGTGATTACTTTGTATTTGTCCGTTTTGAGGATATCCCCGATCTGCTCGAAGGTCTTCGAATTATCGATCTGGATGATCTCGGAGGCAAGGTTCCCCTTCCCGACGATCGAATTCATCACCGGCATCATGGTCGAGTCCAGGAAGGAGGTAAATTCCAGCCTGGTAGAGACTTTCCCCGATGTGCGCTCGGCGATCGGCGCCAGTTTCTGGACCGTTACGAAGGCTTTGAATGCATCCGGGATATCTATTTTCCGGACGTCAAGAGAGAGGTCGACCATGGGGGATTTGATGTCCTTCGTGTTGTATTCTCCGCTGAGCACCACACTCCCCTGCAATACGTCCAGGTTCAGGTTTTTCAGGATGACCCGCTGGTCCCGCACGGTGATCAGACCGTAAAGGTTATCGATGTCCAGCTTGTCGTACTTGATTTTCTTAATGTTGGACTGGAAAACAAAATCCACGTTTGCCGGAATCTCGACGACCGATAGTACAACCGAATCTTCGGTTTCATCCACGGTTTCCTCCCCTGAATCCGTTAGCAATTCATTCAGATCGATGAGGTCGCTGTTGAGATCCAGTTTCCCGGAAAGGATGCCTTCTTCATCGAAAATATACGGCAGGTAATTCTCCAGTCTCCCGTTTAGCCTGACATCGCTGCTCCCGATCCGGGCATCGAACTCGGAAAGCTCAACAAATTGGGGTGAAAATTTCATCAGTGTACTGTTGATGAATACCGGCCGGGGGATGTCGGGAGAATTCAGCTCGAATCCGCTGAGCCTGAGGGTTCCGTCCGCCTTGAATTCCTGGTATTTCTCGTTCTCAAGGCTTGACATCCTTCCCATGAGATCCAGGTTGGCGTCAAGTTTTCCGGTCAGGCTGACATCCTCCATGGGTATGACATCCGAAAGGGTGGCGAAATCAATGCTCGCGGTAAGGTTCGCGTTCACCTGCGGATCGCTTACGGGGGTGATTACATGCATCTCGAGATCCACGGGATTCTCTCCCAGTTCAACGTGGAAGGAATTCACATCCAGCCTTGAATTATCGTTCTGTACCCCGTCGTAATGGACATCCAGGTCGATCCCGATGTTTTCGGCCGATTTCGGCAGGTCCGGGTAACGAAAGCGGGCATCCCTGACTTTCAGTGAAACATCCGCTGAAGGGGTGTGTTCTTCCGTCAGCTTGCCTTTAACCGTCCCCGTCAGGCTAAGCTCTCCGTCCGTCTCCACCGTTTCAAAGTCCTTCATATAGATGGCCGGTACCATGGAGAGCAGGCTTTTAAAGCTGGTTTCGCGCGTTGCAAATGACAGGTCCACCGACATGTCTTCATCCGGCGGCATGCTCACCATTCCCTCCAGCAGCAATACCAGGTCATTCACTGCAAAAGAATTGTCCCGGAGTGTGAACACCGAGTTCACAAGGTCCGCATCCACATTCATCAGGATGGCGAGCACCGCATTTCGGATGAGGCGTACGCCTTCAATGTAGAGGTTGACGCTTTCGGTGCGCGAGGACAACTCAAGAGTGGTATGTTCCAGTCCCAGGTCACCCGACAGCAATAAATTAAAACCGGCCAGGGAGGCCTTCATGGCGGAGCTCCTGTCGTCATACGACACCTTGGCATTGCGGATCTCGAATTTCTTCAGTTCGGCCTTAAGGTCCATTGTCCCGCTTCCGGTGGTGTCCGCCTCTTCTTCCTCCGCCGTTCCCGTTTCCTTCGCGATGTCCCAGTTGGCCCTGCCGTCTTCCAGGACAATGGCGGATATCCGCGGGCGGTCGAGCAGGATGCCTCTCACCTGGATGGCCTCCTTTTTAATGAGGCTCATAAGGTTGACCGTCGCACTGAACTGGTCGAAAGCCACCAGGGTATCCCCCTCAAAGGGTTCAAGTCCCACTACCGACACATCGTACAGTGAAGCGGTCAGGTGTGGAAAGTCCTTGAAAAAGCTGAGTTTCAGATCAGTAAAATCAATCCTGGCGTTTACGCTCGTATTTGCCACTTCCTTTGCCTTGTTAAGCAGCTGTTTCTTGAAGAGCAAGGGGGTAAGGACCAGGGCGGCGAGGATCACGAGTACCAGGATCAGGAGTATGCGGAGGATCTTTTTCATACGATTTAGAATTTTACGATAAAATTAGGAATTTCCTGTAAATGCCTTGTAAGTTCTCTTTTGATTATTTGATGCAAGGAGGGGAATACGGGACAGACATCCTTTTTCACTGGTAATCAGCATAATCACAAAGAATGTTGACATTTGTCGATGATTTTAAAGACAAATGTCGGTTTATAATCGATATTTTACTTAATTTGGGACTTGATAACTCATGATCCTCTCAAACTTATATCTTCTCCTCCCAGTTGCCTAATCAGAAAGGCAATTATATTTTTACGACATCTCACTTAAACTCTTTAATGATCATGAAAAGATTTGCCTATTTGTTAAGCTTGACCACCGTTGCTGTATTTCTCGCATTCATAGCATTGACGGGTTGCGAAGGGCCGGCCGGGCCTCCCGGGGCGGATGGCGTGGATGCCAATGCTACCTGCACGCAGTGCCATAATGAAAACACCGATATTTTCGTCAAGTCCCTTCAGGCGTCTGTCTCCAAGCATATGATCGGGGGCAATTTCGAGAGAAATGATGCGGATTGTGCCGCCTGCCATACGCATGAAGGATTCGTCGAACGCATGGACGCGGGAGAAATGGAAGCATCTGCAGTTATCGAAAATCCTTCTCCACCCAACTGCCGCACATGCCACAAGATCCATGAAACCTACACCTCGGCGGACCTTGAACTCCGCTATCCGGATCCGGTATCGCTCTGGATCAACGACGTCACGGTTGATCTCGGGGCAGGGAACATCTGCGCCAACTGCCACCAGCCACGCATTCCGGACCCGATGTTCGGAACCGGCCTGGGTGACAAGGTGATCACCAACAACCGCTTCGGTCCGCATCACGGTCCCCAATCAGCCATGGTCTGGGGAACCGGTGCCTTTGAGGTGGCAGGCAGCAAGAGTTATCCCACGCCAGGCGGACATCCGCATGCCGGTGCGGGTTGCACGCAATGCCACATGCCACCGGCATTCGGCATTCAGGCCGGAGGCCATACTTTAAAGATGACTTATCAATTCCATGGAGCCGATGAGGACTATACTGCAGGATGCACACTCTGCCATGAAGACATCGAGGATTTCGATTACGACGGCCTTCAGACCGAGGTCACAGAACTTCTGGACAGCCTCCACAGTGTTCTGATGGGCATGGGAATCCTGGATGCTGACGGGTTGGTGGACAACACTCCCCTGACAGTATCATCCGAGATGGTCGGATACATCTTCAACTACCTGTTTGTCGAGGAAGACCTGAGCCACGGGGTTCACAATCCCAAATACTCGGTAGCGCTGCTGACCAATACCCTTGAAGCTCTCAGCAATTAAGGTAAGTCTTTCAATATTTCTCACATAGGGAGGTTGCCTGCAAAGGCGGCCTCCTTTTTTCCTGGGGCGCCGGCACACTTCCCGTGCAGAAAACCTCATATTCCGACCCCAGGGCTGCCTGTTTATCAAGGAAAGCTTTTGCAGATCATTACAGATTGAATATCTTTGCATCGGAAAAAGGACCCGTAGCATAATTGGATAGTGCACCTGACTACGGATCAGGAGGTTGGGGGTTCGAGTCCCTTCGGGTTCACGGATAACCATGCGGTGATAACCGGATGGTTGTTTTTTTATAAGATAATAAATGACATTCAAAGAATTCAACCTGGATGAGAGGCTTGAGGAAGCCATAGATTACATGGGCTTTGAAAAGGCCACCCCCGTCCAGGAGCAGGCCATCCCGGAAATCATGAAGGGAAAAGACATGATCTGCTGTGCCCAGACAGGCACCGGCAAGACCGCCGCTTTCATTCTTCCTATCCTCAACAGGCTGGCGGTCGAACCCTACCAGGGCACCGATACCCTGGTCATCGTACCCACCAGGGAACTGGCCGTCCAGATCCACCAGCAGATACAGGGATTTTCCTATTTCGTGTCCGTAGGATCCCTCGCCATATACGGGGGAGGCGACGGAAGCGAATGGGAACAGGAAAAGATCGCCCTTACCCTCGGCAACAGCATCATCGTGGCCACCCCTGGAAAACTCATTGCCCACCTCAGGATGGGTTATGTAAAATTTGACACGATCCGGCACCTGATACTGGATGAGGCGGACAGGATGCTCGATATGGGCTTTTACGACGACATCCAGAAGATCATATCCTATCTGCCTGAAAAGCGCCAGACCCTGATGTTCGGCGCAACCATGCCCCCGAAGATACGGGAACTCGCCAGGCAGGCCCTGGTCAATCCCAGTGAGATCAACATTGCCATGTCGAAACCGGCCGAAGGGGTTCTACAGGCTGCTTACCTCGCCCATGATGCACAGAAGATCCCCCTGATCCATACCCTGATTGCCGATAAACCCGAATACCAGAGCATCCTGATCTTCAGCGCGACGAAAAAAAGCGTTTCGGACATAGCAAAATCACTGAAAAAGAGTGAGTTTATGGTGGAAAAGATCTCTTCAGACCTGGAACAGAGGGAACGGGAGGCAGTGCTCGGGAGGTTCAAAGCCCGTCAGATCCGGGTCCTGGTAGCCACCGATGTGCTCAGCAGGGGGATCGACATCAAGGACATCAGCCTGGTGATCAATTACAACGTGCCGGCGGATGCTGAAGATTATGTGCACCGGGTTGGCCGGACCGCCCGGGCGGAATCCACCGGGGTTGCCCTGACACTGGTGAACAGCGAGGATATGTACCGCCTGAAACGTATAGAGGAACTCATCGGGGATGAGATCCACAAGCTTTCCATACCCGAGGAACTCGGGAAGAGTCCCGAGTGGAATCCTGGCTACCGCAGCGGGCATTCAAAATTCAGGAGAAAACAGCAGAAGGGCAAAAAGAAACATTAATCTGACCGGATCCACAATTACAGTCCTGTCCGACTCCGGTATTTTGCCGGGATTCTCTCAGGGATAATCTCAGAGATACTTTTAGCAGTCCTCCCCGGTTTTATCTCCAGAAATAAATGTAAAATGCGATGATGATCCCGATGATGATCAGGGAATTGATCACATCCCATTTGCTGTAGCTTGACTTTGTTGCTGCCCGCTGCTCCGCGGTTGAAGAAAAATAGGTCAGTCCCACCAGTTTTTTCTCATCAGCCATCTTCGTGAAATAACTCACTACGAAAATAACCAGGAGGCACAGCCCGAAAAGGAAGATCTCGTAATGCAGCCAGTTGGGCTTGACCCAGATGGAATGGTACCAGGTACCCTCGGGCAGTTTGTCGCCAAAGATGTTGAAAGCAAGCCTGATCATTCCCAGCACAAATCCGGTTACGAGTCCAGCGAATCCCGCTGCCGGGGTGGCTCTTTTCCAGAACACGCCCAGAAGGAAGACCGAGGCAATACCCGGAGCAAGAAGCGACTGAACGTCCTGCAGGTACGCATAAAGGACTTTCCCGATCCCTTTCATTACCGGTATCCATGCGATCCCGAGGACGACCACCACCACGGTGGCCATCCTTCCAACGAAAACAAGATGTTTTTCAGTGGCTTCGGGTTTGAATTTCTTGTAAAAATCAACTGTGAACAGGGTCGCAGAAGAGTTGAAAAGGGAGGCCAGCGAACTCATGAGGGCGGCCAGAAGTCCCCCTACAACCACACCCTTCAATCCGATCGGCAGAAGTTCTCTGACCAGCAGCGGAAAGGCCGAATCCGACGAGGTCAGGTCGATCATGCCTTTCTGGTCGAGGGCATAGGCGATCAGTCCGGGCACCAGGAAAATAAACACCGGCGTCAGCTTTAGGTAGGCCCCGAAAATTGCCCCCCTCCTTGACTGGGTCTCATTTCTTCCTGAGAGTACACGTTGCACGATGTACTGGTCCGTGCACCAGTACCAGAAACCGATGATGGCAGAACCGAGTATAACCCCTGTCCACGGGAACTCCGGGTCCCTGGGCGAACGGATCAGGCTCATCATGGAATCCCCGTTTGCGGTAAGGTGTGCCCCGCAAATGGACTGAAGCTCTCCCCAGCCACCGACTTTGACAAGTCCCACTATAACGATGGTAATGGACCCGATCAGCAGGACGGGAGTCTGGAGTACGGAAGTATACAGGACGGATTTCATCCCGCCGATGGTTGTGTAGATCCCGGTGATCACCACGAGTCCGATTGCACCGATCCAGAAGAAATCGATCCCCCAGACAGACTCGATCCCGAATACTTCCTTGAATACGATGCCGCCTGCATAAACCGTTACGGCCACCTTGGTCAGGATGTAGGAAACCAGGGATATGATCGAGAGAAGCGACCGGGAGGCCGAATTATACCTTCGTTCAAGAAATTCCGGCATGGTGAATACACCGCTCCGGGCGTAAAAGGGGACAAACAGCCAGCCGAGCACCAGAATCAGCCAGCCATGCATTTCCCAGTGTGCCATGGCCATTCCGCTGGAAGCCCCGGCGCCTGCCAGTCCCACCAGGTGTTCCGACCCGATGTTGGAGGCAAAAATGGAAGCCCCGATGGCGATCCATCCGGCATCCCTTCCCGCCAGGAAATAATCCGATGAAGTATCCTCCTTCATCCGGCTCACCCAAACGATGATTGCTACCAGTCCCAGGACAAACAATCCCAGAACGGCCCAGTCAAGCCAATGAAAACCTTCCATGATAAGTGTTGTTTAGTTAATGGTTTGGAAACGAAAGATGGGAAAAAAAGTTTAAATAACCATTCATCCGGCTCCTCGGGTGAATATTTTCGTCTGATCCGGGTGCCCGAATGGATCAAATTTTTTAGTTTTGATGCTACCCGGACAGACCGGAAGATAGATTAAAGCATCATGGGTAAAATAGTTGTACTTGGAGCGGGACTCGTAGGCAGCGCTGTCGCCATCGATCTTGCGCCCCAGCATGAAACCACGGCGGTCGATGTCAACACGGATGCCTTTGCCCGCCTGAATGAAAAAGGAGTGCATACCCGGCAGGCGGATCTCAGTGTGCCCTGTGAGATCAGCGACCAGGTGGCGGATGCGGACCTGGTGATCGGGGCCCTGCCGGGTTTCATGGGATTCAAAGCCCTTCATGATGTCACTGAGGCCGGCAAAAATATGATCGACATATCATTCATGCCCGAAGATTACCTGAAACTTCACGGCCTTGCGGAAAAAAACGGGATTACGGCAGTTGTGGATTGCGGTGTTGCGCCCGGGATGGGGAACCTGATCCTCGGACACCACAGCCGGATGATGAAAGTGGACAGCTTCCGCTGTTATATAGGCGGATTGCCCCTGATCAGGGAATGGCCTTATGAATACCGTGCCGTCTTCTCTCCCATCGACGTGATTGAAGAATATACCCGGCCGGCCCGTTACGTGGAAAACGGGCACCTGGTTACCCGGGAGGCCCTGTCTGAGCTGGAGCTCATGAATTTCCCGGCCGTCGGTACCCTGGAAGCATGGAACTCCGATGGATTGCGCTCCCTGCTCACTACCATGGATGTCCCCAGCATGATCGAAAAAACACTCCGGTATCCGGGAACGACCCAGTACATCAAGGTCCTCCGGGAAACCGGTTTCTTCTCCTACGATCCCGTCACGCTGGGGGACATGAAGATCCGTCCCATTGATTTCACCTCAAAGCTCCTGTTTCCGAA
Source organism: uncultured Bacteroides sp. (assembly GCA_964431315.1). GTDB lineage: Bacteria > Bacteroidota > Bacteroidia > Bacteroidales > SM23-62 > SM23-62. Next base: position 33,082 of record CAYSJH010000052.1, read on the forward strand.
GTGGAAACTGAAGGAAGGGGAAGGAGACCTGACGGTTATGAAGATCATCCTCCGGGGCACTGAAAACGGTAAACGGGTGGAATACATTTACGACCTCTACGATGAATACGACCTGGAGACCGATACCATCTCCATGGCCCGGACAACGGGCTATACCTGCACGGCAGTAGCGGATCTCATACTGAAGGGACATTTCTCCCGCAAAGGCATCTCGCCCTGCGAATACGTAGGCATGGAGCCGGGGAATTTTGAAAAAGTGCTCGATTATCTCCGGGAAAGGGGAGTATTCTACCAGGTTCAGAAAACCCGCCCTCAGGATGATGCTTAAAAAAAACCGGGGGCAGCAGATCACTGCACTAATCTGGCTGCCTCCCGGCGCTACTTCAAGAATTACACCTTGCCGGCATGGAAAGTGTAATTCAATGTTAGACTAACCGGTGCAAACATACGATATCAAAGGGCATTGAATCTACCACTTTTGTAACAATATACATCACGAATGTAACAAGCAGGTCAGGTCCTCCGGTTGCGGTGCCTGTTCATTGCTTTCCGGAATGATTACAACTTGCCTACGAGGTGACCGTCCTGCAATCCTTCCTGGAGGTTGAGGATGCGCTCGGGGGAGGCTGGATCAACATGAAGGAGATCCAGCAATGTGTTAGTCAAAGCTGCACCTGTCCATCTGAATCATGATCTGGCATATTCGGAAGGGGAAACGCCGTAGAGCTCCCTGAAACACTTCGCGAAGTAGGAGAGATTATTGAAACCGACCTCGTAGGTTATTTCCGCAACGTTGCCGAATTTTTTCCTGATCAGCTGGGCTGCACGTTTCAGGCGGATGGTCCGGATGAATTCGCTGGG